>NZ_CP083951.1:3745656-4425041 GCF_006440675.2 Mesorhizobium sp. B2-8-5 | reverse complement strand
GGTACGACCTCGCTTGACGCCGACGGTGTGAAGGCACTCGCCACACTACCGTCGCTCGACGAGCTGCGCGCCAGGCTGGTTGGCATGATCGCCACGCCGGCTACCCGGATCGCCCAGATCGTCAATGCGCCCGCGGCTTCGGTCGCGCGTGTCATCGGCGCTTACGCCCGGAAGGACGAGGCGGCATGAGGCCGTTCCTCGCTGTCAACAACACACGTTCGAACCTAGTGAAGGAATACAAAAATGGCTGATCTCGCAAAGATCGTAGACGACCTTTCGAAGCTGACCGTCCTCGAGGCGGCCGAGCTGTCGAAGCTCCTGGAAGAGAAGTGGGGCGTTTCGGCTGCCGCTCCGGTGGCGGTTGCCGCTGCTGGCGGCGCTGGTGCCGCTGCCGCTGCTCCGGCTGAAGAGAAGACGGAATTCGACGTCGTTCTCGCCGATGCCGGCGCCCAGAAGATCAACGTCATCAAGGAAGTCCGCGCCATCACGGGCCTTGGCCTCAAGGAAGCCAAGGACCTGGTCGAAGCGGCTCCGAAGCCGGTCAAGGAAGGCGTTTCCAAGGCCGACGCCGACAAGTTCAAGGCTCAGCTGGAAGCAGCTGGCGCCAAGGTCGAGCTGAAGTAAGCCTGTTAGGCGAGGGCGGACGGTCTCGCGCCGTCCGCCCCCTCCCTTGACGAAGGGAGGGTTCTGTTGCGCGAGGCGTTTGAAAACCTCTTTCCTGAGGGCCGAAAAGCGGCCTTCCGGAAACGGGTTTTCTCCCGTTTTAGCCGGTAGCCGCCAAACCATTGGCAGGGCGGCCGGAAAACAGATAGGGGCAGCCGCCAAGGCCGCCCGTTGGTGCAAGGCGAGCCGCGGCGAGGTTCGTCCCGAGTTTATAGCTAAGGAGCGACGATGGCCCAGACCCAGACTTTCAATGGCCGCAGACGCGTACGCAAGTTCTTCGGAAAGATCCCGGAAGTTGCGGAGATGCCGAATCTCATCGAGGTTCAGAAGGCATCCTATGACCAGTTCCTGATGGTGGACGAGCCCAAGGGCGGCCGTCCGGACGAAGGGCTGCAGGCCGTTTTCAAGTCGGTCTTCCCGATCTCCGACTTTTCCGGCTCCTCGATGCTGGAGTTCGTGAAGTACGAGTTCGAGGCACCGAAATTCGACGTTGACGAGTGCCGTCAGCGCGACCTGACCTATGCTGCCCCGCTGAAGGTGACGCTGCGCCTCATCGTGTTCGATATCGACGAGGATACCGGCGCCAAGTCGATCAAGGACATCAAGGAGCAGGACGTCTACATGGGCGACATGCCGCTCATGACGTCGAACGGCACCTTCATCGTCAACGGCACCGAGCGCGTCATCGTCTCGCAGATGCACCGTTCGCCGGGCGTCTTCTTCGACCATGACAAGGGCAAGTCGCACTCGTCGGGCAAGCTTCTGTTTGCCGCGCGCGTCATTCCCTATCGCGGTTCGTGGCTCGACATCGAGTTCGATAGCAAGGACGTCGTGCACGCCCGCATCGACCGCCGCCGCAAGATTCCGGTGACGTCGCTCTTGATGGCGCTCGGCATGGACGGCGAGGAGATCCTGTCGACCTTCTACAACAAGATCACCTACAAGCGCGCCGGCGACCACTGGCGCATTCCGTTCAACGTCGAGCGTTTCCGCGGCCTCAAGGCCGTCGGCGACCTGGTCGACGCCGACACCGGCGAGATCGTGGTCGAACAAGGCAAGAAGATCACCGCCCGCCAGGCTCGCCAGCTCGGCGAGAAGGGTCTCAAAGCCATCAAGGCGACCGACGAGGACCTGCTCGGCAACTACCTTGCCGAGGACATCGTCAACTACGCCACCGGCGAGATCTTCCTCGAAGCCGGCGACGAGATCGACGACAAGACGCTGAAGGTGCTGCTCGGCACCGGCGAGGACGAGATCCAGATCCTGGACATCGACCACGTCAACGTCGGCGCCTACATCCGCAACACGCTCAACGTCGACAAGAACGAGAGCCGCCAGGACGCGCTGTTCGACATCTACCGCGTCATGCGCCCGGGCGAGCCGCCGACGCTCGAGACCGCCGAAGCCATGTTCAACTCGCTGTTCTTCGACAGCGAGCGCTACGACCTGTCGGCCGTCGGCCGCGTCAAGATGAACATGCGCCTCGAGCTCAAGGCCGAGGACACCGTGCGCGTGCTGCGCAAGGACGATATCCTGGCCGTGGTCAAGACGCTGGTCGAACTCCGCGACGGCAAGGGCGAGATCGACGACATCGACAATCTCGGCAACCGCCGCGTGCGTTCGGTCGGCGAGTTGATGGAGAACCAGTACCGTGTCGGCCTGCTGCGCATGGAGCGCGCGATCAAGGAGCGCATGTCCTCGATCGAGATCGACACGGTCATGCCGCAGGACCTGATCAACGCCAAGCCGGCGGCTGCCGCCGTGCGCGAGTTCTTCGGTTCCTCGCAGCTGTCGCAGTTCATGGACCAGACCAACCCGCTGTCGGAGATCACCCACAAGCGCCGCCTGTCGGCGCTTGGACCGGGCGGTCTGACCCGCGAGCGCGCCGGCTTCGAGGTGCGCGACGTGCACCCGACGCATTACGGCCGCATCTGCCCGATCGAAACGCCGGAAGGCCCGAATATCGGTCTGATCAACTCGCTGGCTACCTTCGCGCGCGTCAACAAGTACGGCTTCATCGAAAGCCCGTACCGCAAGATCGTGGGCGGCAAGCTTACCAACGAGGTCGTCTACCTGTCGGCGATGGAAGAGGCCAAGCACTATGTCGCGCAGGCCAACGCCGAGCTCGACAAGAACGGCAGCTTCGTCGACGAGTTCGTCATTTGCCGTAACGCCGGCGAAGTGATGATGGCGCCGCGCGAGAACGTCGACCTGATGGACGTCTCGCCGAAGCAGATGGTGTCTGTCGCAGCAGCGCTCATCCCGTTCCTCGAGAACGACGACGCCAACCGCGCGCTGATGGGCTCGAACATGCAGCGTCAGGCCGTGCCGCTGGTGCGCGCCGAGGCGCCGTTCGTCGGCACTGGCATGGAGCCGGTCGTCGCCCGGGATTCGGGCGCGGCCATCGGCGCCCGCCGCGGCGGCGTGGTCGACCAGGTCGACGCGACCCGTATCGTCATCCGCGCCACGGAAGACCTCGATCCCGGCAAGTCCGGCGTCGATATCTACCGGCTGATGAAGTTCCAGCGTTCGAACCAGAACACCTGCATCAACCAGCGTCCGCTGGTGCGCATGGGCGACCGCGTCAACAAGGGCGACATCATTGCCGACGGTCCCTCGACCGAGCTCGGCGATCTGGCGCTCGGCCGCAACGTGCTGGTCGCGTTCATGCCGTGGAACGGCTACAACTACGAGGACTCGATCCTGCTCTCCGAGCGCATCGTGGCCGATGACGTCTTCACCTCGATCCACATCGAGGAGTTCGAGGTCATGGCGCGCGACACCAAGCTCGGGCCGGAGGAAATCACGCGCGACATTCCGAACGTTTCGGAAGAGGCGCTGAAGAACCTCGACGAGGCCGGCATCGTCTATATCGGTGCCGAGGTGCAGCCGGGCGACATCCTGGTCGGCAAGATCACGCCGAAGGGCGAAAGCCCGATGACGCCGGAAGAAAAGTTGCTCCGGGCCATCTTCGGCGAAAAGGCCTCGGACGTCCGCGACACCTCCATGCGCATGCCTCCGGGCACCTTCGGCACGGTCGTCGAAGTGCGCGTCTTCAACCGCCACGGCGTGGAGAAGGACGAGCGCGCGATGGCGATCGAGCGCGAGGAGATCGAGCGTCTGGCCAAGGACCGCGACGACGAACAGGCGATCCTCGACCGCAACGTCTATGCGCGTCTTTCCGACGTGCTGGTCGGGAAGGAAGCGATCGCCGGACCGAAGGGCTTCAAGAAGGGCTCGAAGCTGTCGAAGGACACGCTCGACGAGTATCCGCGTTCGCAGTGGTGGCAGTTCGCAGTGGAGAACGAGAAGCTCCAAGGCGAACTCGAGGCTCTGCGCGGCCAATATGACGAGTCCAAGAAGGCGCTCGAGCAGCGTTTCATGGACAAGGTCGAGAAGGTGCAGCGCGGCGACGAAATGCCTCCGGGCGTCATGAAGATGGTCAAGGTCTTCGTGGCGGTGAAGCGCAAGATGCAGCCGGGCGACAAGATGGCCGGCCGTCACGGCAACAAGGGTGTCGTGTCGCGCATCGTCCCGGTCGAGGACATGCCTTTCCTCGAGGACGGCACGCATGCCGATATCGTGCTCAACCCGCTGGGTGTGCCGAGCCGCATGAATGTCGGCCAGATCCTGGAAACGCATCTGGGCTGGGCTTGCGCAGGCATGGGCAGGAAGATCGGCGAGCTGATCGACGCGTATAAGGGCGGCGGCGATATCAAGCCGCTGCGCAAGACGCTGGAAAGCTTCATGCCGGCCAACGACCGCAACGAGCCGATCCGCGAGTATGACGACGAGAGCATCGTTCGCCTGAGCGAGCAGATGCGCCGCGGCGTCTCCATCGCGACACCGGTGTTCGACGGCGCGCATGAGGCCGACATCAACACCATGCTGGAGCAGGCAGGCCTGCACACCAGCGGTCAGTCGCAGCTCTATGACGGCCGCACCGGCGAGCCGTTCGATCGCAAGGTGACGATGGGCTATATCTATATGCTCAAGCTGCATCACCTGGTGGACGACAAGATCCACGCGCGTTCGATCGGTCCGTACTCGCTCGTCACCCAGCAGCCGCTGGGCGGCAAGGCGCAGTTCGGCGGCCAGCGCTTCGGCGAAATGGAGGTCTGGGCGCTCGAAGCCTACGGTGCCGCCTACACGCTGCAGGAAATGCTGACGGTGAAGTCGGACGACGTCGCCGGCCGCACCAAGGTCTACGAGGCGATCGTGCGCGGCGACGACACGTTCGAGGCGGGCATTCCGGAGAGCTTCAACGTTCTCGTCAAGGAAATGCGCTCGCTGGGCCTCAATGTCGAGCTGGAGAACACCCAGGTCGAAGAGACCCCGACGCGTCTGCCCGACGCAGCCGAGTAAAGCCTACGGCGCGCCGCTCTAGGATGCGGCGCGCCCTTCAAATTTTTCGGTCGGGCAACCGGCCAGTCTGCGGACATTTCGTCCGCGATCGATGCAAGGGGTTATCGAGGACCCCGAAAAGGAGAACGGCATGAACCAAGAGGTCATGAATCTCTTCAACCCGCAGGCGCCTGCGCAGGTGTTCGATTCCATCCGGATCTCGCTTGCCAGCCCAGAGAAGATTCTGTCCTGGTCGTTCGGCGAGATCAAGAAGCCGGAGACCATCAACTACCGCACCTTCAAGCCGGAGCGTGACGGCCTGTTCTGCGCGCGCATTTTTGGCCCGATCAAGGACTATGAGTGCCTGTGCGGCAAGTACAAGCGCATGAAGTACAAGGGCGTCATCTGCGAAAAGTGCGGCGTCGAAGTCACGCTGTCGCGCGTCCGCCGCGAGCGCATGGGCCATATCGAGCTCGCCGCGCCCGTCGCCCATATCTGGTTCCTGAAGTCGCTGCCTTCGCGCATCGGCACGCTGCTCGACATGACGCTCAAGGATATCGAGCGTGTGCTCTATTTCGAGAACTACATCGTCACCGAGCCCGGCCTCACCGCGCTGAAGGAGAACCAGCTCCTCAGTGAGGAAGAGTACATGCTTGCCGTCGACGAGTATGGCGAGGACTCTTTCACCGCCATGATCGGCGCCGAGGCCATCCATGACCTGCTTGCCGGCATGGACCTGGAGAAGATCGCCGGCGACCTGCGTTCGGAGCTGGCTTCGACCACCTCCGAGCTCAAGCAGAAGAAGTATCTGAAGCGGCTCAAGGTCGTGGAAAACTTCATGGAATCCGGCAACCGTCCGGAATGGATGATCATGAAGGTGGTTCCGGTGATCCCGCCGGACCTGCGTCCGCTCGTCCCGCTGGATGGCGGTCGCTTCGCCACGTCCGACCTCAACGATCTCTATCGCCGCGTCATCAACCGCAACAACCGCCTGAAGCGGCTGATCGAGTTGCGCGCGCCCGGCATCATCGTGCGCAACGAAAAGCGCATGCTGCAGGAAGCCGTCGACGCGTTGTTCGACAACGGCCGTCGCGGCCGCGTCATCACCGGCGCCAACAAGCGTCCGCTGAAGTCGCTGTCCGATATGCTCAAGGGCAAGCAGGGCCGGTTCCGTCAGAACCTGCTCGGCAAGCGCGTCGACTATTCCGGCCGCTCGGTCATCGTGACCGGTCCGGAGCTGAAGCTGCATCAGTGCGGCCTGCCGAAGAAGATGGCACTCGAGCTCTTCAAGCCCTTCATCTACGCCCGCCTCGACGCCAAGGGTTTCTCCTCGACCGTCAAGCAGGCGAAGAAGCTGGTCGAGAAGGAACGTCCGGAGGTCTGGGATATCCTCGACGAGGTCATCCGCGAGCATCCGGTGCTCCTGAACCGCGCGCCGACGCTGCACCGCCTCGGCATCCAGGCGTTCGAGCCGATCCTGATTGAAGGCAAGGCGATCCAGCTGCATCCGCTGGTCTGCACCGCCTTCAACGCCGACTTCGACGGCGACCAGATGGCGGTCCACGTGCCGCTGTCCTTGGAAGCGCAGTTGGAAGCCCGCGTGCTGATGATGTCGACCAACAACATCCTGCACCCGGCCTCCGGCGCGCCGATCATCGTGCCGTCGCAGGACATGGTTCTCGGTCTCTACTATCTCTCGATCGTCAACCAGAACGAGCCGGGCGAAGGCATGGTGTTTGCCGACATGGGCGAGCTCCAGCATGCGCTGGAGACCAAGGCCGTGACGCTGCACGCCAAGATCAAGGGCCGCTTCCGCACCGTCGACGCCGAAGGCAAGACGGTGTCGAAGATCTACGACACCACCCCTGGCCGCATGATCATCGGCGAACTGCTGCCGAAGAACGTCAACGTGCCGTATGAGACCGCCAACCAGGAGATGACCAAGAAGAACATCTCCAAGATGATCGACACCGTCTACCGCCACTGCGGTCAGAAGGAGACGGTCATTTTCTGCGATCGCATCATGGCGCTCGGCTTCGCGCATGCCTGCCGCGCCGGCATCTCGTTCGGCAAGGACGACATGCTGATCCCGGATTCCAAGATCAAGCTGGTTTCCGAGACCGAGGCTTTGGCCAAGGAATACGAGCAGCAGTACAATGACGGCCTGATCACCCAGGGCGAGAAGTACAACAAGGTCGTCGACGCCTGGGCCAAGTGCTCGGAAAAGGTCGCCGACGAGATGATGGCCCGCATCAAGGCGGTGGAGTTCGAGGACAATGGCCGCCAGAAGCCGATGAACTCGATCTACATGATGTCGCATTCGGGTGCGCGCGGTTCGCCCACCCAGATGCGTCAGCTCGCCGGCATGCGTGGCCTGATGGCCAAGCCCTCGGGTGAAATCATCGAGACGCCGATCATCTCGAACTTCAAGGAAGGCCTTACCGTGCTCGAGTATTTCAACTCGACCCACGGCGCCCGCAAGGGTCTGGCCGACACCGCCTTGAAGACGGCGAATTCGGGTTACCTCACCCGCCGTCTCGTCGACGTGGCGCAGGACTGCATCGTCAACTCCGTGGATTGCGGCACCGACAAGGGCCTCACCATGCAGCCGATCGTCGATGCCGGTCAGGTCGTCGCTTCGGTCGGCCAGCGCGTGCTGGGCCGCACCGCGCTCGACGACATCAACCATCCGGTCTCCGGCGAATTGCTGGTCAAGGCCGGAACGCTGATGGATGAGCGCGATGTGGAGCAGATCGAAAAGGCCGGCGTGCAGTCGATCCGCATCCGCTCGGCGCTGACCTGCGAGGTCAGGACCGGCGTGTGCGCTGTCTGCTACGGCCGCGACCTGGCCCGCGGTACCCCCGTCAACCAGGGCGAGGCCGTCGGCGTCATCGCGGCGCAGTCGATCGGCGAGCCGGGCACCCAGCTCACCATGCGTACCTTCCACATGGGCGGCACGGCGCAGGTGGTGGATAGCTCGTTCCTTGAAGCCTCCTATGAGGGCAAGGTGCAGATCCGCAACCGCAACGTGGTGCGCAACTCGGAAGGCCAGCAGATGGTCATGGGCCGCAACATGGCGGTGCTCATCCTCGATGAGACCGGCAAGGAGCGCGCCACGCACCGCGTCGCCTATGGTTCGCGTATCTTCGTGGACGATGGCGACAAGGTGAAGCGCGGCCAGCGTATCGCCGAGTGGGATCCCTATACCCGCCCGATCCTCACCGAAATCGAGGGCAGGGTGGCGTTCGAGGATCTGGTCGACGGCATCTCCGTGCAGGAAACGGCCGACGAGTCGACTGGCATCACCAAGCGTGAGGTCATCGACTGGCGTTCGACGCCGCGCGGCAGCGACCTGAAGCCCGCGATCGTCATCCAGGACGCCAAGGGCAAGGTCGGCAAGCTGTCGAAGGGCGGCGATGCACGCTTCCTGCTCTCGGTCGAGGCCATCCTCTCGGTCGAGCCGGGCGCGCATGTCCGTCCGGGCGACGTGCTTGCGCGTATCCCGATGGAAAGCGCCAAGACCAAGGACATCACCGGCGGTCTGCCGCGTGTTGCGGAATTGTTCGAGGCTCGCCGTCCGAAGGATCACGCCATCATCGCCGAGATCGATGGCACGATCCGCTTCGGCCGCGACTACAAGAACAAGCGCCGCATCATCATCGAGCCGCATGACTCGACGCTCGAGCCGGTGGAGTACCTGATCCCGAAGGGCAAGCCGTTCCATCTCCAGGACGGCGACGTCATCGAGAAGGGCGACTACATCCTCGACGGCAACCCGGCGCCGCACGACATCCTGGCGATCAAGGGCGTGGAGGCGCTTGCCTCCTACCTCGTCAACGAGATCCAGGAGGTCTACCGTCTGCAGGGCGTGTCGATCAACGACAAGCACATCGAGGTGATCGTTCGCCAGATGCTGCAGAAGGTCGAGATCACCACACAGGGCGACTCGACCTACATTCCGGGCGACCACGTCGACGTCATCGAACTGGAAGAGGTCAACGAGCGCCTGATCGAGGACGGCAAGAAGCCGGCCGAAGGTCAGCCGGTGCTGCTCGGCATCACCAAAGCCTCGCTGCAGACGCCGTCCTTCATCTCGGCCGCTTCCTTCCAGGAGACGACCAGGGTGCTCACCGAGGCCGCGGTTGCCGGCAAGACCGACATGCTGCAGGGCCTGAAGGAAAACGTCATCGTCGGCCGTCTGATCCCGGCCGGCACGGGCGGTACGATGAGCCAAATCCGGCGCATCGCAACCTCGCGCGACGAGCTCATCATCGACGAGCGCCGCAAGGCCTCCGGTGTCGAGGTCGCCGACCCGATGCTGACCGACATGGTCAACGCCGCGCAGTGAGCGGCTTGACATGAGAAACGATGAGAAGGGGCCCACGTGGCCCCTTCTTGCATTTCAAAAGCGTGATCCCGAAAAGTGGACACCGGTTTTCGGAAGAGATCATGAGAGTAAAGAGACCAGATCAGTATGACGGTTCTATTAGCCGTCATACTGATCTGGCTTCACGAACGAGGAAGAACTATGAGCAGCAAGACTTGGACGGCTGTCGACGACTACATCGTTTCCTCTCTTTTCGAAGCGGATCCCGTTCTGGATGCGGTGCTTGAGGCCAACCGCGATCAGGGCCTGCCGGCGATCGACGTGTCGGCCGCGCAGGGCAAGCTGCTGTCGCTGCTGGTGCGCATCCGCGGTGCGAAGAAGGTGCTGGAGATCGGCACGCTCGGCGGCTACTCGACCATCTGGATGGCGAGGGGATTGCCGGCGGACGGCAAGGTCGTGACGCTGGAGCTCGATCCGCACCACGCCAAGGTCGCGCGCTCGAATTTCGAGCGGGCAGGGGTTTCCGACAGGGTCGACCTGCGCGTGGGCCCTGCGCTGCAGTCGCTTGGCAAGCTGGCGGACGAAGATGCCGGACCGTTCGACCTCATCTTCATCGATGCCGACAAGCCGAACAACCCGAACTATCTGATCCGGGCCATGAAGCTGTCGCGCCCAGGCACCGTCATCGTCTGCGACAACGTCATCCGCGACGGCGCGGTCGTGAAAAAGAACAGCGGCGACGCCAATGTCGAAGGCGCTCGCGCCGCGTTTTCGTTCATCGGCGGCGAGAAGCGGCTGGACGGCACCGCCATCCAGACCGTAGGCGCCAAGGGCTATGACGGCTTCGCCATTGCGATCGTCGAGTGAGGATGCCGTTGGCCTCGGCGCGTTGCCGCCGCCTCAGTCGAAGAACGCCTCGACCACGTTGCGCTTGCCGAGCATGAAGGCGTCGGCGACGTGCTGCAGCGGCGCGAGGTCGGCATCCGAAGTGCCGGCGCGAACGATCTCGGCGAAGCGCTTGTAAAGCATCGGATATTCGGCCTCGGGCTCGTCGTGGACGACCTTGCCGTCGACAGCGAGCTTAGCGCCGCCGCCCGACAGCACCATCTTGCCCTTGTCGGTCTCGGCGACGATGTCCCAGCTCTGCGGGCCGGTCTGAAGCCAGTCGAGCTCCATCGTCACCGGCAGGCCGTTGGACGTGCGGAAGGCGACATGGGCCGCGACCGGTGCCGCGCGGTTCTCCGGAAAATCGAGCACGGCCGAGGTGATGAACATAGCAGGCAGGATGTGGGTGGCGATCGACAGCGCGTTGATGCCCGGATCGAACACGCCGAAGCCGCCGGGTTCCCAGATCCATTCCTGGTTCGGGTGCCAGCGGCGCACGTCTTCCTTCCAATTGATGGCGGCCGAAGTCAGTCTGGCCGAGGCAAGGAATGCGCGCGCGGCCTCCACCGCCGGCGCATAGCGCGAATGCCAACTGGCGAAGAGCGAGACGCCGTTCTCTTCGGCAAGCGCCTTGAGGTGTTCGACTTCGCTGACCGTGGCGCCCGGCGGCTTTTCGAGGAACACATGCTTTTTCGCCTCCAGCGCGGTGCGCGCGGCGTCGTAACGGAACTGCGGCGGCATGCAGAGCGAGACCGCCTCGAGGCCGGGTTCGGCCGCAAGCATGGCTTCGATCGTTGGATAGTTCGGGATCCCGTCGACTTTGCCGTGGCGGCTGGCCGCTGCGGCGAGCTGAAAGTCGCCATCCTTGGCGACCGCCGGCAAATGCTGGTCGCGCACGATCTTGCCCACGCCGACGATGCCGAGCTTGATGGGACTGCTGGTCATGGAAACTCCAAGGAATGAAAGTGTGTCTAGGCAGGACAGATTTGTCCGGCGGGTCTGGGAAATATGACGGCTGGCCGCGCTTTTCAGATCGGCTCTTCAAAGGTGACGATCGAAACTTCGCCCTCCAGTGCGCCCTGATAGGCCGACAGATGCGGCTCCTCGTCGGGCTCGCCCTCCATGTCACCGATCTGGTCGAGTTCGGCCTCGGCGTAACCTTCCGCGGCGAGCGATTCGAGCGCGCGGCGCACGGCAGAATCATCGTCGGGCGCCACCAGCATCACATGCACGCCCTCCGGCTTGCCGCCTTTCTTCTTCCAGACCCGCCCGGTGATGATCGTGACCGGCCGTTCTTCATTGTCGTTCACGGCTGATTCCTCGTTTCCCCGGAGATTGTCCGGTGCAAGCCGCCTTTTGGCACGAAGCAAGGGCACAGGACAGCGCAAAGCCGGTCACTTTCTTCCTCGCTCTTGAAAAAAGACGCAAGAAAATTACATGCGTTTTTCGCATGGCTGCCCAGCTTTCGGTTGGACGCAATATTTGCCGCGCCGGGGTTGACGGACCCTGGGGTTGCGAGTAGAAGCCGCGACGTCAGAACCGATGTGAGGCTCTCCTTTCCGAAGCGACACGCTTCGGAGTTTGCCTCAAACAGGGTTCGTTTTACGAGCGAAAAGACATTTCCGGCGCGCATGAAGCGGCTTCCGCTTCCTCTGCAATTTGTTCGGGCAGGACCGCGAAGCGCGGTGTGTTGCCCGAATTTGCGTATGGGAAT
The DNA here is from genome assembly GCF_006440675.2 of Mesorhizobium sp. B2-8-5. NCBI lineage: Bacteria > Pseudomonadati > Pseudomonadota > Alphaproteobacteria > Hyphomicrobiales > Phyllobacteriaceae > Mesorhizobium > Mesorhizobium sp. B2-8-5. Next base: position 4,413,108 of record NZ_CP083951.1, on the reverse strand, counting down.
GACGCTTTGAGCGGCCCTGACAGGGCAGACACGGAATTGAGAGACAAGAGGGTTTAATGCCTACCGTCAACCAGCTGATCCGCAAGCCGCGCCTGGCGCCGGTGAAGCGTAACAAGGTCCCGGCCATGCAGCAGAACCCGCAGAAGCGGGGCGTCTGCACGCGCGTCTACACCACGACGCCGAAGAAGCCGAACTCGGCGCTGCGCAAGGTGGCCAAGATTCGCCTGACCAACGGCTTTGAAGTGATCGGCTACATCCCCGGCGAAGGCCACAACCTTCAGGAGCACTCGGTGGTCATGATCCGCGGCGGTCGCGTCAAGGATCTGCCGGGCGTCCGCTACCACATCATCCGCGGCGTGCTCGACACGCAGGGTGTGAAGAACCGCAAGCAGCGTCGTTCGAAATACGGCGCCAAGCGTCCGAAGTAAGGGTTTCCCATGTCCCGTCGTCACAGTGCAGAAAAGCGTGAGATCAATCCGGACCCCAAGTTCGGCGATCTGATTGTCACCAAGTTCATGAACGCCGTCATGTATGACGGCAAGAAGTCGGTTGCCGAGACCATCGTCTATGGCGCGCTGGACCAGGTCCAGGCCAAGACCAAGCAGGAGCCGGTCACCGTCTTCCATCAGGCGCTCGACAATGTCGCGCCGCATGTGGAAGTGCGCTCGCGTCGCGTCGGCGGCGCCACTTACCAGGTTCCGGTCGACGTGCGCCCCGAGCGTCGTCAGGCGCTGGCCATCCGCTGGCTGATCGCCGCGGCCCGCAACCGCAACGAGACCACCATGGTCGACCGCCTCTCGGGCGAGCTGATGGACGCGGCCAACAACCGCGGCACGGCCGTCAAGAAGCGTGAAGACACCCACAAGATGGCGGAAGCCAACCGCGCCTTCGCGCATTACCGCTGGTAACGCGAAAGAGACTGAGAGGCACCTCCCATGGCCCGCGAATACAAAATCGAAGACTACCGCAATTTCGGTATCATGGCGCATATCGACGCCGGCAAGACGACGACGACCGAGCGCGTCCTCTACTACACGGGCAAGTCGCACAAGATCGGCGAAGTCCATGACGGCGCTGCCACCATGGACTGGATGGAGCAGGAGCAGGAACGCGGCATCACCATCACGTCGGCCGCGACCACGACCTTCTGGAAGGGTCGCGATGGCAAGATGCGCCGCTTCAACATCATCGACACCCCCGGACACGTCGACTTTACCATCGAGGTCGAGCGTTCGCTGCGCGTGCTCGACGGCGCCATCGCGCTGCTCGACGCCAACGCCGGCGTGGAGCCGCAGACCGAGACCGTGTGGCGCCAGGCTGACAAGTACCATGTGCCGCGCATGATCTTCTGCAACAAGATGGACAAGATCGGCGCCGACTTCTACCGCTCCGAGGAAATGATCGCCTCGCGCCTCGGTGCGCAGGCCGTCGTCATGCAGCTGCCGATCGGCGCCGAGACCGAGTTCAAGGGCGTCGTCGACCTCGTCGAGATGAACGCGCTCGTCTGGCGCGACGAGACCCTGGGCGCTGCCTGGGACGTTGTCGAGATCCCGGCCGACCTGAAGGAAAAGGCCGAGCAGTACCGCGAAAAGATGATCGAAGCCGCCGTCGAGATGGACGAGACCGCGCTCGAGAATTACCTCGAAGGCAAGATGCCGTCGAACGACGAGATCCGCGCGCTGATCCGCAAGGGCACCATCGCGGTCAAGTTCTACCCGATGTTCTGTGGCTCGGCCTTCAAGAACAAGGGCGTGCAGCCGCTGCTCGACGCCGTTGTCGAATACCTGCCGTCGCCGATCGACGTGCCGGCCATCAAGGGTGTCGACGCCAAGACCGACGCCGAGATCGAGCGTCATGCCGATGACAACGAGCCGCTGTCGATGCTGGCGTTCAAGATCATGAACGACCCGTTTGTCGGTTCGCTGACCTTTGCCCGCATCTATTCGGGCAAGCTCGCCAAGGGCACCTCGGTCGACAACACCGTGAAGGGCAAGAAGGAGCGCATCGGCCGCATGCTGCAGATGCATGCGAATTCGCGCGCCGACGTCGAAGAAGCTTACGCAGGCGACATCGTCGCCCTGGCTGGCCTCAAGGACACGACCACCGGCGACACGCTCTGCGATCCGCTGCACCCGGTCATCCTCGAGCGCATGGAATTCCCCGATCCGGTCATCCAGATCGCTATCGAGCCGAAGACCAAGAACGACCAGGAAAAGATGGGCCTCGCGCTGCATCGTCTGGCGGCCGAGGATCCGTCCTTCCGCGTCAAGACCGACGAGGAAAGCGGCCAGACCATCATCGCCGGCATGGGCGAGCTGCATCTTGACATCATCGTCGACCGCATGCGCCGCGAGTTCAAGGTCGAAGCCAATGTCGGCGCGCCGCAGGTGGCTTATCGCGAGACGATCACCCGCACCCACGAGCAGGACTACACGCACAAGAAGCAGACCGGCGGTACCGGCCAGTTCGCCCGCGTCAAGATCATATTCGAGCCGAACACCGAGAGCGAAGAGTTCGTGTTCGAGTCCAAGATCGTCGGCGGTGCGGTTCCGAAGGAATACATCCCGGGCGTCGAGAAGGGCATCAACAGCGTCATGGGTTCCGGCCCGTTCGCCGGCTTCCCGATGATCGGTGTCAAGGCCACGCTGATCGACGGCGCCTTCCACGACGTCGACTCCTCGGTGCTGGCGTTCGAAATCGCCTCCCGCGCCTGCTTCAAGGAAGCCGCTCCGCGCCTCGGCGTGCAGTTGCTCGAGCCGATCATGAAGGTCGAGGTCGTGACGCCGGAAGATTACGTCGGCGGCGTCATCGGCGATCTCAACGGCCGTCGTGGTCAGATCCAGGGTCAGGAAGCGCGCGGCGTTGCCGTCGTCATCAACGCGATGGTGCCGCTCGCGAACATGTTCAAGTACGTCGACAATCTGCGTTCGATGTCGCAGGGCCGCGCCCAGTACACGATGCAGTTCGACCACTACGAGCCGGTTCCGACCGCGGTCGCCCAGGAAGTTCAGAAGAAATACGCGTAACTCGAGCGGGTTGCACGAGACCTTAATTCAAGGCCCGCACGGGCAGGCAGGAATGGAGAGATCACATGGCAAAAGGTAAATTCGAGCGCACCAAGCCGCATGTGAACATTGGCACGATCGGCCACGTCGATCATGGCAAGACGTCGCTGACGGCGGCGATCACGAAGTATTTTGGCGAATACAAGCGCTATGACCAGATCGACGCGGCGCCGGAAGAGAAGGCGCGCGGCATCACGATTTCGACGGCGCATGTCGAGTATGAGACGGCCAACCGTCACTATGCCCACGTCGACTGCCCCGGCCATGCCGACTATGTGAAGAACATGATCACCGGTGCCGCGCAGATGGACGGCGCGATCCTGGTTGTTTCGGCCGCCGACGGCCCGATGCCGCAGACCCGCGAGCACATCCTGCTTGCCCGCCAGGTCGGCGTTCCCTCGATCGTTGTGTTCCTGAACAAGGTCGACCAGGTCGACGACGCCGAGCTTCTGGAACTGGTCGAGCTCGAGGTTCGCGAGCTTCTGTCGAAGAACGAGTTCCCCGGCGACGACATTCCGATCGTCAAGGGCTCGGCGCTGGCTGCGTTGGAAGACTCCAACAAGACCATCGGCGAGGACGCCATCCGCGAGCTGATGGCCCAGGTCGACGCCTACATCCCGACACCGGTTCGTCCACTTGACAAGCCGTTCCTGATGCCGATCGAGGACGTGTTCTCGATCTCGGGCCGCGGCACGGTGGTGACCGGCCGCGTCGAGCGCGGCATCGTCAAGGTCGGCGAGGAACTGGAGATCGTCGGCATCCGTCCGACCACCAAGACGACCTGCACGGGCGTGGAGATGTTCCGCAAGCTGCTCGATCAGGGCCAGGCCGGCGACAACATCGGCGCGCTCTTGCGCGGCGTCGACCGTGAAGGTGTGGAGCGCGGCCAGGTTCTGGCCAAGCCCGGCACGGTGAAGCCGCACAAGAAGTTCGTTGCCGAAGCCTACATCCTGACCAAGGACGAGGGCGGCCGTCACACGCCGTTCTTCACCAACTACCGTCCGCAGTTCTACTTCCGCACGACGGACGTGACGGGCATCGTGACGCTGCCGGCCGGCACCGAGATGGTGATGCCCGGCGACAACATCACCGTCGACGTCGAGCTGATCGTGCCGATCGCCATGGAAGAGAAGCTGCGCTTCGCCATCCGTGAAGGCGGCCGCACCGTCGGTGCCGGCATCGTCGTCACCATCAAAGAGTAATTTGGACTGAAACCGATCTGTCGCGGGCGCGGGAGCTGCCCGCGCCGCGCCAGAACAAGGAATTGACGCATGAACGGACAGAATATCCGCATCCGCCTTAAGGCGTTTGACCACCGGGTGCTCGACGCCTCGACGCGCGAAATCGTGTCGACCGCCAAGCGCACCGGCGCCAACGTCCGCGGCCCCATTCCGCTGCCGACGCGGATCGAGAAATTCACGGTCAACCGGTCGCCCCACGTCGACAAGAAGAGCCGTGAGCAGTTCGAGATGCGCACGCACAAGCGGCTGCTCGACATCGTCGATCCGACCCCGCAGACGGTCGATGCTTTGATGAAGCTCGATCTGGCGGCCGGTGTCGACGTCGAGATCAAGCTCTAAGGGAATGAGAGCGCGGTAAGGGGCGGTGCCCCTGGCCCGGAACTCTAAAGGAACAAGAGGCGTGGAGGGGCGATAGCCCCGACAGGGAACTCTAAAGGAATTGAACCGATGCGTTCAGGTGTGATTGCAAAGAAGGTGGGAATGACCCGCATCTACAACGATGCCGGGGAACACGTTCCCGTCACCGTTCTCCAGATGGAGAACTGCCAGGTCGTGGCCCAGCGCACGCAGGAGAAGAACGGCTACACCGCCGTCCAGCTCGGCGTTGGCCTTGCCAAGGTGAAGAACACGTCGAAGGCGATGCGCGGCCATTTCGCCGCCGCTTCCGTCGAGCCGAAGGCGAAGGTCGCCGAGTTCCGCGTCTCCGCCGACAACATGATCGACGTCGGCGCCGAGCTGACCGTCGAGCACTTTGTCGCCGGCCAGAAGGTCGACGTCACCGGCACTTCGACCGGCAAGGGCTTCCAGGGCGTGATCAAGCGTCACCACATGGGTGGCGGCCGCGCCACGCACGGTAACTCGGTCTCGCACCGCACGCACGGTTCGACCGGTCAGCGCCAGGACCCCGGCAAGGTGTTCAAGGGCAAGAAGATGGCCGGCCACATGGGCGACACCCGCGTCACCACGCAGAATGTCGAGGTCGTCTCGACCGACGCCGATCGCGGCCTGATCCTGATCCGCGGCGCGGTTCCCGGCGTCAAGGGCGCCTGGATCCTGGTTCGCGACGCCGCCAAGGTTGCGCTGCCGGCCAATGCGCCGAAGCCCGCCGCGATCCGTGCCGCTGCTGCCGCCAAGAACGAAGCCCCGGCCACTGAGGGAGCCGAATAATGGATCTCAAGATCACAACGCTGGGCGGCAAGGACGCCGGCAAGGTGAAACTCTCCGAGGAGATTTTCGGCCTTGATCCGCGCGAGGACATCCTGCAGCGCGTCGTGCGCTGGCAGCTTGCCAAGAAGCAGCAGGGCACGCACAAGGCCAAGGGCCGCGCCGAAATCGCGCGCACCGGCGCCAAGATGTACAAGCAGAAGGGTACGGGCCGCGCCCGTCACCACTCGGCTCGCGCTCCGCAGTTCCGCGGCGGCGGCAAGGCACACGGCCCGGTCGTTCGCAGCCACGAGCACGAGCTGCCGAAGAAGGTCCGTGCGCTTGGCCTCAAGCACGCTCTCTCGGCCAAGGCCAAGAGCGCTTCGCTGATCATCGTCGACGAGCTGAAGCTCACCGAAGCCAAGACCAAGGCGCTGGTGGCGAACCTCGAGACGCTGGGGCTGACCAACGCCCTGGTTATCGGCGGCGCCGAGCTTGACCAGAACTTCAAGCTGGCCGCGACCAACATTCCCAACATCGACGTGCTGCCCATCCAGGGCATCAACGTCTACGACATTCTGCGCCGCGGCACGCTGGTCCTTTCGAAGGCCGCCGTCGAGGCTCTCGAGGAGCGCTTTAAATGACCGACCTCCGTCACTACGACGTGATCGTCTCGCCGGCGATCACCGAAAAGTCGACCATGGCTTCCGAGCAGAACCAGGTCGTCTTCAACGTCGCCAAGAAGGCGTCGAAGCCGGAAATCAAGGCTGCCGTGGAAGCTCTCTTCGGCGTCAAGGTGACGGCTGTGAACACGCTCGTCCGCAAGGGCAAGATCAAGCGCTTCCGCGGCACTGTTGGCCGCCAGGGCGACGTCAAGAAGGCGGTTGTGACGCTGGCCGACGGCCAGTCGATCGACGTCGCGACGGGTCTCTGAGCAAGGCCGCGAGGACAGGACAATGGCACTTAAGAAATTCAACCCGGTAACGCCGAGCACCCGCCAGTTGGTCATCGTCGACCGCTCGGGCCTCTACAAGGGCAAGCCCGTCAAGGGCCTGACCGAAGGCCTGACCAAGTCGGGCGGCCGCAACAATTACGGCCGCATCACGGCCCGCTTCATCGGCGGCGGTCACAAGCGTTCGTACCGCATCATCGACTTCAAGCGTAAGAAGTACGACGTCGTCGGCACGGTCGAGCGTATCGAATACGATCCGAACCGCACCGCCTTCATCGCGCTGATCAAGTATGATGACGGCGAGCTGTCCTACATCCTGGCCCCGCAGCGTCTTGCTGCCGGCGACAAGATCGTGGCCGGCGAAGCGGTCGACGTGAAGCCGGGCAACGCGATGCCGCTGGCGTCGATGCCGGTCGGCACGATCGTCCACAACATCGAGCTGAAGCCGGGCAAGGGCGGCCAGGTCGCTCGTTCGGCTGGCGGTTACGCCCAGCTCGTCGGCCGCGACCAGGGCATGGCGATCCTGCGCCTCAACTCGGGCGAGCAGCGTGTCGTGCACGGCTCCTGCATGGCCACCGTCGGTGCCGTGTCGAACCCCGACCACGGCAACATCAACGACGGCAAGGCCGGTCGCACCGTGTGGCGCGGCAAGCGCCCGCACAATCGCGGCGTGACCATGAACCCGGTTGACCATCCGCATGGCGGCGGCGAAGGCCGCACCTCCGGTGGTCGCCATCCGGTTTCCCCTTGGGGCAAGCCGACCAAGGGCAAGAAGACGCGGTCCAACAAGGCGACCGACAAGTTCATCCTGCGCTCGCGTCATCAGCGCAAGAGCTAAGAAGAGGTAACGCCAAGTGACTCGTTCGATTTGGAAAGGCCCCTTTATCGACGGCTACCTTCTCAAGAAGGTGGACAAGGTTCGTGAAGGTGGTCGCAATGAGGTGATCAAGATGTGGAGCCGTCGCTCCACCATCCTGCCGCAGTTCGTCGGCCTCACCTTCGGTGTCTACAACGGCCAGAAGCACGTTCCCGTCTCGGTGAACGAAGACATGGTCGGCCACAAGTTCGGTGAATTCGCTCCGACCCGGACCTATTACGGTCACGGCGCGGATAAAAAGGCGAAGAGGAAATAATCATGGGCAAGGCCAAAGCTCCGCGCAGGCTTGCTGATAACGAGGCGCGTGCCGTTCTGCGCACGATCCGCATCAGCCCGCAGAAGCTCAACTTGGTTGCCGCGCTGATCCGCGGCAAGAAGGTCGCGACAGCGCTTTCCGATCTTGAATTCTCGGCCAAGCGGATTTCCGGCACGGTCAAGAAGACGCTGGAATCGGCGATCGCCAACGCGGAAAACAATCACGACCTCGACGTTGACGCTCTGATCGTGGCGGAAGCCTATGTCGGCAAGTCGATCGTCATGAAGCGTTTCCACGCCCGTGGCCGCGGTCGCGCCAGCCGTATCGAAAAGCCGTTCTCGCACCTCACGATCGTCGTTCGTGAAGTCGAGGAAAAAGGGGAGGCCGCATAATGGGCCAGAAAGTCAATCCGATCGGGCTGCGTCTCGGCATCAACCGTACCTGGGATTCGCGCTGGTTCGCGAACACCGGCGAATACGGCCAGCTGCTGCACGAGGACCTCAAGATCCGCAAGTATCTCGAGAAGGAACTCAAGCAGGCCGCGATCTCGAAGGTCGTGATCGAGCGTCCGCACAAGAAGTGCCGCGTCACCATCCACGCCGCGCGTCCGGGCCTCATCATCGGCAAGAAGGGTGCCGACATCGAGAAGCTTCGCAAGAAGCTGACCGAGATGACGAAGTCCGAAACGCACCTCAACATCGTCGAAGTGCGCAAGCCGGAAATCGACGCCACGCTGGTCGCCCAGTCGATCGCCCAGCAGCTCGAGCGCCGCATCGCGTTCCGCCGCGCTATGAAGCGTGCCGTTCAGTCGGCCATGCGTCTCGGCGCCGAAGGCATCCGCATCAACTGCTCCGGCCGTCTCGGCGGCGCCGAAATCGCGCGCATGGAGTGGTATCGCGAAGGCCGCGTGCCGCTGCATACGCTGCGCGCCGATGTCGACTACGGCACGGCCGAGGCGAACACGGCCTACGGTATCTGCGGCGTCAAGGTGTGGGTGTTCAAGGGCGAGATCCTCGAGCATGACCCGATGGCCTCCGAGCGCCGTGCAACCGAAGGTGATGCCGCGCATGGCGGCGGTGCTGGCGGTGAGCGTGAACGCGGCCGCCGTCGCGAGAACGCCTGAGACATTTGAGAATTTGGAGTTAGAACGATGCTGCAGCCAAAGCGCACAAAGTTCCGCAAGCAGTTCAAGGGCCGTATCCACGGTACCGCCAAGGGCGGCACCAATCTGGATTTCGGCGGTTTCGGGCTGAAGGCGCTTGAGCCGAACCGCGTCACCGCGCGCGAGATCGAGGCGGCCCGCCGCGCGATCACCCGCGAGATGAAGCGCGCCGGCCGCGTCTGGATCCGGGTGTTCCCGGACCTGCCGGTCACCTCGAAGCCGACCGAAGTCCGCATGGGTAAGGGCAAGGGCGCAGTCGACTACTGGGCGGCGCGCGTCAAGCCCGGCCGTATCATGTTCGAGATCGACGGCGTCAGCGAGGAGACGGCTCGTGAAGCGCTGCGTCTTGGCGCCGCCAAGCTCTCGGTCAAGACGCGCTTCGTGCAGCGCATCGCAGAATAAGGACAGGCGATCATGAAAGCCGAAGACATCCGGACCAAGACCCAGGATCAGCTGACCGACGACCTGGCGGCCCTCAAGAAGGAGCAGTTCAACCTGCGCTTCCAGAAGGCCACCGGCCAGCTCGAGAAGACCGCGCGCGTGAAGCAGGTCCGCAAGGACATCGCGCGCATCAAGACCATCGCCGCGGAAAAATCCGCGGCCAAGAAGGCTTAAGGACGAGAACCATGCCAAAGCGCATCCTGCAGGGCACCGTCGTCAGCGACAAGAACGAGAAGACGGTCGTGGTCAAGGTCGAGCGTCGCTTCACCCATCCGGTGATGAAGAAGACCGTGCGCATGACCAAGAAGTACAAGGCGCACGACGAGAACAACGCCCACAAGGTCGGCGACCAGGTGTTCATCCAGGAATCGAAGCCGATTTCCAAGGACAAGCGCTGGGTTGTTGTCTCTTCGGATCAGGCTTGATCCGGGCGAACAAACCGAATTTTGGACAGACCGGGGAGGGGTGAAAGAACCCGTCCCGTTAGAAAAGAAGAAGGCGGCCAGTCATGATTCAGATGCAAACAAACCTCGACGTCGCGGACAATTCCGGCGCCCGTCGTGTCATGTGCATCAAGGTGCTGGGCGGCTCGAAGCGGAAATATGCCTCCGTCGGCGACATCATCGTGGTGTCGATCAAGGAAGCCATTCCGCGCGGCCGCGTTAAGAAGGGCGATGTGATGAAGGCGGTCGTGGTTCGCACGGCCAAGGACATCCGCCGCCCGGACGGCAGCGTGATCCGTTTCGACAAGAACGCGGCCGTTCTCGTCGACAATAAGAAAGAGCCGATCGGCACCCGTATCTTCGGACCGGTTCCGCGCGAATTGCGCGCCAAGAACCACATGAAGATCATCTCGCTCGCGCCTGAAGTGCTGTAAGGAGCCGGACCAATGCAAAAGATCAAAAAAGGCGACAAGGTCGTCGTGCTTGCCGGCAAGGACAAGGGCCGTTCGGGCGAAGTCCTGTCGGTGCAGCCGAAGGAAGACACCGCGGTCGTCCGCGGCGTGAACCTCATTCGCCGTCACCAGAAGCAGACCCAGTCCCAAGAGGCCGGGATCATCACAAAGGAAGCGCCGATCCACCTGTCGAATATCGCGCTGGCCGACCCCAAGGACGGCAAGCCGACCCGCGTCGGCTTCACCATCCAGAAGGATGGCAAGAAGGTGCGCGTCGCCAAGCGTTCGGGAGAAGTCATCAATGGCTAAGGCTGAAACCAAGCAGGCAACTGCCAAGAACGAGCCGCGCCTCAAGAAGGTCTACAACGAGACCATCCGCAAGGCGATGCAGGAGCAGTTCGGCTACGACAACGACATGCAGGTTCCGCGCATCGACAAGATCGTGCTGAACATGGGTGTCGGCGAAGCAACCGCAGACTCCAAGAAGCCCTCGGTCGCGGCCGAGGATCTCGCGCTGATCGCCGGCCAGAAGGCCGTCGTCACCCGCGCCCGCAACTCGATTGCCGGCTTCAAGGTGCGCGAGAACATGCCGATCGGCGCCAAGGTCACGCTGCGCAAGGAACGCATGTACGAGTTCCTGGACCGCCTCGTGAACATCGCGCTGCCGCGCGTTCGCGACTTCCGCGGACTGAACCCGAAGAGCTTTGACGGCCGTGGCAACTATGCCATGGGCATCAAGGAGCACATCGTGTTCCCGGAGATCAACTACGACAAGGTTGATCAGGTCTGGGGCATGGACGTCATCGTTTGTACGACGGCGAAGACGGACGACGAGGCAAGAGCACTGCTCAAGGCCTTCAACTTCCCCTTCCGCCAGTAACGGCAGCGAAAAAGGAAACATCTGAAATGGCAAAGACCAGCTCAGTCGAGAAGAACAACCGGCGCCGCAAGCTCGCCGACCAGTATGCCGCCAAGCGCACGGCGCTCAAGGCCATCATCATGGATCAGTCCAAGCCGATGGAAGAGCGTTTTCGCGCCCAGTTGAAGCTTTCGGCGCTGCCGCGCAACTCGGCCAAGATCCGCATCCGCAACCGCTGCGAAGTGACGGGCCGTCCGCGCGCCTATTATCGCAAGCTGAAGCTTTCGCGTATCGCGCTTCGCGATCTGGGCAATACCGGCCAGATCCCGGGCCTGGTCAAGTCGAGCTGGTAAGGAGACACTGAGATGTCATTGAGCGATCCTCTCGGCGATATGCTGACCCGCATCCGCAACGCCTATGGCCGCAAGAAGTCGAGCGTTTCGACCCCGGCCTCGCGTCTGCGCGCCCGCGTCCTCGAAGTGCTGAAGTCGGAAGGCTATATCCGCGACTACAGCCAGACCGATTTCGAAAACGGCAAGTCCGAAATCGAGATCGAGCTGAAGTATTTCGACGGCGCTCCGGTCGTGCGCGAAATCGAGCGCGTCTCGAAGCCCGGCCGCCGCGTCTATGTCTCGGCCAAGTCGATCCCGCAGGTCGCCAACGGCCTCGGCATCGCCATCCTTTCGACGCCGAAGGGCGTCATGGCCGACCATGAAGCGCGCGAGCAGAATGTCGGCGGCGAGATCCTCTGCCAGATCTTCTGATCCGGCGCGAGATTGATGAATGGGCTTCGGTTCTCGGGATCGCGCCCGGGAACTGGACCTGAAACGAAAGAAGTGACGAGGACAACAAAATGTCTCGTATCGGAAAGAAACCCGTTTTGCTGCCGCAGGGCGTGACCGCGTCCGTCAACGGCCAGACCGTGACGGCGAAGGGCCCCAAGGGCGAGCTGAAGTTCGTGGTGAACGACGAAGTGCTGGTGAAGATGGAGAACAACGAGATCTCCGTCGAGCCGCGCGACCAGACCAAGAACGCCCGCTCCAAGTGGGGCATGTCGCGCACGCAGATCGTCAACATCTTGCAGGGCGTGAGGGACGGCTTCGAGAAGAAGCTCGAGATCACCGGCGTCGGCTATCGCGCGGCGTTGCAGGGCAAGAACCTGCAGCTGGCGCTCGGCTTCAGCCACGACGTGGTTTATCAGACGCCGCAGGGCATCACCATTACGGTGCCGAAGCCGACCGAAATCACCGTCTCGGGCATCGATAAGCAGCAGGTTGGCCAGGTCGCCGCCGAGATCCGCGAATATCGCGGCCCCGAGCCCTACAAGGGCAAAGGCGTGCGCTATGCCAACGAGCGCATCGTGCGCAAGGAAGGCAAGAAGAAGTAATAGGCCTGGCCCCGAAAAGCTGCAGACTTTTCGCAAAGGGCCAAGCCGCAGAAGTGTAACGCCGCGGGGAGCGGCCGCGGGAGGCTTGGCTTACCGCACAGGGTTGCCCCCGTTTTCTGAAGGCAAGGAACTGACATTATGGCAAGTCCCAAAGAAACCATCCAACGCCGCGCGCAGCGCGTGCGCCGCCAGCTGAAGAAGGTCGCCGGCGAGCGTCCGCGGCTTTCGGTGCACCGCACCTCGAAGAACATTTACGTCCAGGTCATCGACGATGCCAACGGCCACACGCTGGCCGCCGCGTCGACGCTGGAGAAGGACCTCAAGGGTTCGCTCAAGACCGGCGCCGACACCTCTGCCGCCGCCGCGGTCGGCAAGCTGATCGCCGAGCGTGCCACGAAGGCAGGCGTCAAGGAAGTCGTCTTCGACCGCGGCCCGTACATCTATCATGGCCGCGTCAAGGCGCTGGCCGAGGCTGCCCGCGAAGGCGGTCTCAGCTTCTAATGCATGATCCCGAACCGGGAGGTCCGCGCAGCGAAAAGTTGCAGACTTTTCGGATAAGATCATGCAAAGGAAAAATTCGCCGCTGACGACCCGAAGCGGCGTCGGCAAACAGCAACCCGTGCTTCCGGAAAAGAACAAGGACTAGGATATGGCACAGGAACGTAGAGAAGGCGGCCGCGGCCGCGAGCGCGAAGAGCGTGACGACGGCATGGTGGACAAGCTCGTCCACATCAACCGCGTCGCCAAGGTGGTGAAGGGCGGCCGTCGTTTCGGCTTTGCCGCTCTCGTCGTCGTCGGCGACCAGAAGGGCCGCGTCGGCTTCGGCCACGGCAAGGCGCGCGAAGTGCCGGAAGCGATCCGCAAGGCGACCGAGTCGGCCAAGCGCGACATGATCTTCGTGCCGCTGCGTTCGGGCCGCACGCTGCATCACGACGTCGAGGGCCGTTGGGGCGCTGGGCGCGTTCTGCTGCGCGCCGCCAAGCAGGGTACCGGCATCATCGCCGGCGGCCCGATGCGCGCCGTCTTCGAGACGCTCGGCATGCATGACGTGGTCGCCAAGTCGATGGGGTCGTCGAACCCCTACAACATGGTTCGCGCCACCTTCGACGCGCTGAAGAGCCAGATGCATCCGAAGGATGTGGCTGCCGCGCGCGGCATCAAGTACTCGACCCTTCAGGCCCGCCGCGGCACCGCCGTTGCGGCTGAAGAATAGTCGACGCTGACCAGGGATTTCGACCATGGCCAAGAAAGCTACCAAGACCATCACCGTCGAGCAGATCGGCTCGCCGATCCGCCGGCCGAAGGAGCAGCGCGCGACGCTGGTCGGCCTCGGCCTGAACAAGATGCACAAGCGGCGCACGCTGGAAGATACCCCTTCGGTGCGCGGCATGATCGCCGCCGTCCAGCACCTCGTCCGCGTCGTGGACGAGGCCTGAACGGAAGCGCAGGAGAAGAAACATGAAACTCAACGATCTGCGTGACAAGGACGGCGCCACGCACTCCAAGAAGCGCCTCGGTCGCGGCATCGGCTCCGGCTCGGGCAAGACGGCCGGTCGCGGCGTCAAGGGCCAGAAGGCCCGCTCGGGCGTTGCCATCAACGGCTTCGAGGGCGGCCAGATGCCGCTCTACCGGCGCCTGCCGAAGCGTGGCTTCAACAACATCTTCGCCAAGAGCTTCACCGTTGTGTCGCTGGCTCGTATCCAGGCCGCGATCGATGCCAAGAAGCTCGACGCCAAGGCGACCGTGACGGCCGAGGCCCTGGTTGCCGCCGGCGTCATCCGCCGCGCCAAGGACGGCGTGCGCGTGCTGTCCGACGGCGAACTCAAGGCCAAGCTCTCCTTCGACGTCGCCGGCGCCTCCAAGGCCGCGATCGAGAAGATCGAGAAGGCCGGCGGTTCGGTGAAGCTGCCGGAAGCGGCCGCCGCCGAGTAACGGCGATTTGAAGCGCGCCCGACCGGGATGATTTCGCATTTTCCGTCGAACCGCGCTTTGACCGGATGAATTGGGCGGCCGCGTCAACGCGGCCGCTTGCATGTTTACGGTCCGGAGCTTATCTCGTGAGCTTCGGTGACACGCGCCGCCTGAGCTGCGGGCATCGAGCGTGACATGGAAATCAAAAGAAGTAGAGCATGATATCGTCCGAAAACCGCTCCACACTTTTCGGCATCATGGTCTAGCGGAGAATCAGGCATGGCCTCGGCTGCTGAACAACTAGCCTCCAATCTGAATTTCGCGGCCTTCGCCAAGGCCGAGGACCTCAAGAAGCGCATCTGGTTCACCATCGGCGCGCTGCTCGTCTACCGCCTCGGCACCTATATCCCGCTTCCCGGCATCAATCCCGACGCTTTCGCCCAAGCCTTCTCCTCGCAGAGCAAGGGTGTGCTCGGCATGTTCAACATGTTCGCCGGCGGCGCCGTGCAGCGCATGGCGATCTTCGCGCTGGGCATCATGCCCTATATCTCCGCCTCCATCATCATGCAGCTGATGACCTCGGTCATCCCTTCGCTGGAAACGCTGAAGAAGGAAGGCGAGCAGGGCCGCAAGATCATCAACCAGTACACGCGCTACGGCACCGTGCTCCTGGCGCTGATCCAGGCCTACGGCATTTCGATCGGCCTCGAGGGCGGCAACGGCATCGTCAACGATCCCGGCATGTTCTTCCGCATCTCGACCGTCGTCACGCTGGTCGGCGGCACCATGTTCCTGATGTGGCTCGGCGAGCAGATCACCGCGCGCGGCATCGGCAACGGCATTTCGCTGATCATCTTCTCCGGCATCGTCGCCGGCCTGCCCCGCGCGATCTCCGGCACGCTGGAACTCGGCCGCACCGGCGCGCTGTCGACGGGCCTCATCCTCGCGATCATCGTGCTGGCCATCATCGTCATCGCGCTCATCGTTTTCTTCGAGCGCGCACAGCGCCGTCTGCTCATCCAGTATCCGAAGCGCCAGGTCGGCAACCGCATGTTCCAGGGCGATACCTCGCATCTGCCGCTGAAGCTCAACACCTCTGGCGTCATCCCGCCGATCTTCGCGTCCTCGCTGCTGCTTCTGCCGGCGACGGTCGCGGGCTTCTCGCAGACGACGAACCTTCCGGCCTGGGCCAGCACGATCCTCGCTTCGCTCGGCCACGGCCAGCCGCTCTACATGGTCTTCTATGCGGGCATGATCGTCTTCTTCGCCTTCTTCTACACGGCGATCGTCTTCAACCCGAAGGACACGGCCGACCAGCTCAAGAAGCACTCCGGCTTCATCCCGGGCTATCGTCCGGGCGAGCGCACCGCCGACTATATCGACTATGTTCTGACGCGCATAACCGTCATCGGCGCCATTTACCTGGTGCTGGTCTGTCTGCTGCCGGAGTTCCTGATTTCGGCGACTGGCGTACCTTTCTACCTCGGTGGCACATCGCTTCTGATCGTGGTCAGTGTCACGCTCGACACGGTGGCGCAGATTCAGGGTCACCTGATCGCGCACCAGTATGAGGGCCTGATCAAGAAGTCGAAGTTGCGCGGGGGGAAGAGGAGCAGATGAGGCTGATATTGCTTGGGCCGCCAGGAGCGGGCAAGGGGACGCAAGCACAAAGACTGGTAGAAAAACACGGCATCCCTCAGCTCTCGACGGGTGACATGCTGCGTGCCGCCGTCCAGGCCGGAACCGAGGTCGGCAAGCGTGCCAAGGCGGTGATGGATGCTGGTGAGCTGGTCTCGGATGCGATCGTCAACGCCATCGTCGCCGAACGCATCGATCAGCCGGATTGCGCCAAGGGTTTCATCCTCGACGGTTACCCGCGCACGCTGGTCCAGGCCGACGCGGTCGAGGCGATGCTCGCCGAGCGCGGCATGGCGCTCGACACCGTCATCGAGCTCGTCGTCGATGACAAGGCGCTGGTTGGGCGAATCGTCAAACGCGCCGAAGATGCCAAGGCCGCCGGCCAGCCGGTGCGCAAGGACGACAACCCGGCGGTGTTCGAGGAACGCCTGCGCGAATACTACAAGAAGACGGCGCCGCTGATCGGCTACTACTACGCCAAAGGCAAGCTCAAGACCGTCGACGGCATGGCCAGTATCGATGCCGTGACCGCCGAGATCGGCAAGGTCCTCGCGGCTGCGGCGAAGTAGGCCGGGCCGACAATTGAAGATTGCGCTTGACTGAAGTGGGCCGTTGGGGTATGGCGGCCCGTCTTCCTATCAGGCATGGACTTTGCTTGCCCTTGCGGGCAAGGCGGTCGCTTTGAACCAGGAAACTCCCGCAAGGGCCGGCCTCCACCGGACGCGGGGCAACTTCGACAGCGCCGGGCATGCCCGGCCCACATGGAGAAAGAGAAGAAAATGGCTCGTATAGCCGGCGTCAACATTCCGACTAACAAGCGCGTCGTCATCGCGCTTCAGTACATTCACGGCATCGGCAAGAAGTTTGCCCAGGAGATCGTCGACAAGGTCGGCATCCCGGCGGACCGCCGTGTCAACCAGCTGACCGACGCGGAAGTGTTGCAGATCCGCGAGGCGATCGACCGCGATTACCAGGTCGAAGGCGACCTGCGCCGCGAAGTCTCGATGAACATCAAGCGGCTCATGGACCTCGGCTGCTACCGCGGCCTGCGTCACCGCCGCTCGCTGCCGGTCCGCGGCCAGCGCACGCATACCAATGCGCGCACCCGCAAGGGTCCGGCCAAGGCGATCGCCGGCAAGAAGAAGTAATTTAGGGGAGTAAGGGAGTAGGGCAGTAAGGCACTGCCTTACTCCCCTACTGCCTTCCCAAGGTGGAGCCGCTGGCATTACGGCGGTGTAGAGATCAACTGAAAGGACTACCATGGCCAAGGAAGCCGCTCGTGTTCGCCGTCGCGAACGCAAGAACATTTCGTCGGGCGTTGCCCACGTCAATTCGACCTTCAACAACACCATGATCACCATCACCGACGCGCAGGGCAATTCGATTGCCTGGTCGTCGGCTGGCGCGCAAGGTTTCAAGGGTTCGCGCAAGTCGACCCCGTTCGCCGCCCAGATGGCTGCCGAGGACGTCGCCAAGAAGGCCCAGGAACACGGTATGCGCATGCTCGAGGTCGAGGTCTGCGGACCCGGCTCCGGCCGTGAATCGGCGCTCCGCGCGCTGCAGGCGGCGGGCTTCACCATCACCTCGATCCGTGACGTGACGCCGATCCCGCACAATGGCTGCCGTCCGCGCAAGAAGCGCCGCGTCTGATTTTTAAGCGCCGCGCGAACGCCATGGCGTTCCTCCGCGGTTTTCCGTGTCGCCCGCCACGATTGGATGGTGGCGGGGCAAAGGAAGGAAGACATTTATGATCCAGAAAAACTGGCAGGAACTGATCAAGCCGAACAAGATCGAGTTCTCGTCGAAGAAGAAGACGCTGACCACGCTGGTGGCCGAGCCGCTCGAGCGCGGCTTTGGCTTGACGCTGGGCAACGCGCTGCGGCGCGTGCTTTTGTCTTCGCTGCGCGGCGCGGCCGTCACCGCCGTGCAGATCGACGGCGTGCTGCATGAATTCTCGTCCATCGCCGGCGTGCGCGAGGACGTGACCGACATCGTGCTCAACATCAAGGAAATCGCCATCCGCATGGAAGGCGATGGTCCCAAGCGCATGGTCGTTCGCAAGCAGGGCCCGGGCGCCGTGCTCGCCGGCGACATCCAGACCGTGGGCGACGTCGAGATCCTCAACCCCGACCACGTGATCTGCACGCTGGACGAGGGCGCCGAGATCCGCATGGAGTTCACCGTCGACACGGGCAAGGGCTATGTGCCGGCAGAGCGCAACCGCGCCGAGGACGCGCCGATCGGCCTGATCCCGGTCGACAGCCTCTACTCGCCGGTCAAGAAGGTCTCCTACAAGGTCGAGAACACCCGCGAGGGCCAGGTGCTCGACTACGACAAGCTGACCATGACCATCGAGACCAACGGCTCGATCTCGGGCGAGGACGCGGTGGCTTTCGCCGCCCGCATCCTGCAGGACCAGCTTGCGCTCTTCGTCAACTTCGACGAGCCGCAGAAGGAAGTCGCCGCCGAAGCCGTCACCGAGCTCGCCTTCAACCCGGCGCTGCTCAAGAAGGTCGACGAGCTCGAGCTTTCGGTGCGTTCGGCCAACTGCCTGAAGAACGACAACATCGTCTATATCGGCGACCTGATCCAGAAGACCGAAGCCGAGATGCTGCGCACCCCGAACTTCGGCCGCAAGTCGCTGAACGAGATCAAGGAAGTGCTGGCGGCCATGGGCCTCCATCTCGGCATGGAAGTGCCGGACTGGCCGCCGGAAAACATCGAAGACCTCGCCAAGCGTTACGAAGACCAATATTGAGCATGAATTCCAAGGATCGGCGGCGAGAGCCGCTCGATCCGACGGTCATGCGGAAAACCATCAGAGGCCGTGGCCTCTTGAGCAACTGAAGAAGGAAAAGAGCCATGCGCCACGGTTTCAAAGGCCGTCGCTTCGCCCGCAGCGTAAGCCACCGCAAGTCAATGTTCGCCAACCTCGCCGTGTCTCTGATCGAGCACGAGCAGATCCTCACCACCCTGCCGAAGGCGAAGGACCTGCGTCCGATCGTCGAGAAGCTCGTCACGCTCGGCAAGCGCGGCGACCTGCACGCCCGTCGTCAGGTCATCGCCCAGATCGGCAATGAAGGCGTCGTCAAGCGCCTGTTCGAAACCCTCGCCCCGCGCTACGCCACCCGCAACGGCGGCTATCTGCGCATCATGAAGGCGGGCTTCCGCAAGGGCGACAACGCCGCGATGGCGGTCATCGAATTCGTCGACCGCGACACCTCGGCCAAGGGCGCCGCCGACCGCGCCCGCCTCGAGGCCGAGGGCGCCAACGAGGAAGCCGCAGCCGCCTGAGGTCAAGCGTTTTCGTCAATGACTTCAAGGGGCCTGCGGGCCCCTTTTTGCATTTGCCGGAGGGGCGGCAGGCGTGCAGATTTTTCGCCCTTGCGCGAACGCTTTTGCGCGACAAGTGTCGCATTTGTGTGCATTAGCCTTTCATTCTGCACAATCGTCAGGACAATGGCGCCCGATCTGGAGGGATTCGAGAATGCACCTCAAACGACTGTTTCTTGTTGCCGCGCTGGCGGTCTTCGCCGCGGCACCGGCCGCAAGACAGGCTTTTGCCGAGGATGCCGCCAAGCCGGCCGATCCGGGCCTCTCCGATGTGCTGACCGATCTCCTGCATGGCGTCGAAGGCGAGAACGGCACGTCCGGCCCCGACAAGCGCGTGCCGTTCGGCCGCGAGGAGGTGCAGCTCTCCTTCGCGCCGCTGGTCAAGCAGACGGCCCCGGCCGTGGTGAATGTCTATGCCTCGCAGACCGCAAAGGTGACGTCGCCTTTCGAGGGCGATCCCTTCTTCGAGGAATTCTTCGGCCGCGCCCAGCCCCGCGCGCAGTCCTCGCTGGGCTCGGGCGTGCTGGTCGATCCGAGCGGCGTCATCGTCACCAACTTCCACGTCATCAAGGACGCCGACGAGGTGAAGGTCGCGACCGCCGACGGACGCGAGTTCACCTCCAAGGTCATGCTCAAGGACGAGACGCTCGATCTCGCCGTGCTCAAGATCTCGGCCGACAAGCCGTTCCCGGTGATCGCCATCGGCGATTCCGACGCGCTCGAGGTCGGCGACCTGGTGCTCGCCATCGGCAACCCGTTCGGCGTCGGCCAGACCACCACCAGTGGCATCGTCTCGGCGCTTGCCCGCAGCCATATCGGCGTCTCCGATTCGGGCTATTTCATCCAGACCGATGCGGCCATCAATCCCGGCAATTCGGGCGGCGCGCTGATCAACATGGGCGGCCAGCTGGTCGGCATCAACACCGCGATCTACAGCCGCAGCGGCGGCTCGATCGGCATCGGCTTCGCCATTCCCTCGAACATGGTGCGCGCCTTTGCCGACGCCGCCAAGGCCGGGCTCGACTTCTTCGAGCGCCCCTATATCGGCGCCGAGTTCGAAATGGTGACGCCGCAGATCGCCGAATCTCTCGGCATGGAGAAGCCGACCGGCGCCCTGGTGTCGTCCGTGGACGCGACCGGGCCCGCGGGCAAGGCCGGCTTGAAGCCTGGCGACGTCATCCTGTCGCTCAACAACACGCCGGTCGAAAGCATCGAGGCACTCGACTACCGCATGGCGACGCTGTCGATCGGCACCAAGGCGACGTTTGCCGTGCTGAGCAAAGGGCAGCAGGCGACGTTGGAGATTCCGCTGGAGCGCGCGCCGGAAGGCGCCAAGCCCAGCGAAGTCACCTTGCGCGGTCGCAGTCCCTTTTCCGGCGCCAAGGTCACGGAGCTGTCGCCCCGGCTTGCCCAGCGCCTTGGCCTTCGCACGGATATCAAGGGCGTCACCGTCATCGATATCAGCCGCGATTCGCCGGCCGCCGATTTCGGCTTCCAGCCCGGCGATATCGTGCGCGAGGTCAACGGCACCACCATCGACACTGCGGCGACGCTGGCGCAGGTTGCTCAGCAGGACACGCGCTGGTGGCGCTTTACCGTCGAGCGCGGCGGGCAGATACTGCGCCAGGTGTTGCGCTATTGAGGCGGTCTTCCCATCTTTGAAGATCGCTTTTCAACCAAAAGACTTGCATGGCCGATCTGTTCAGTTCCGATGAACCGGAGAAAGTGGCGCCCGGGCGACCGCTTGCCGACCGGTTGCGCCCCAAAAACCTCGGCGAGGTCGTGGGCCAGGAGCATCTGACGGGTCCCGACGGCGCCCTGACGAGGTTGATCGATTCCGGTTCGCTCGGCTCGATGATCTTCTGGGGGCCGCCCGGCACCGGCAAGACGACGGTGGCGCGGCTGCTCGCCGGCGAGACCAATCTTGCCTTTGAGCAGATTTCGGCTGTGTTTTCCGGTGTCGCGGACCTCAAGAAAGTGTTCGAGGCAGCGAAGCTGAGGCGCGCCAATGGCCGCCAGACGCTGCTCTTTGTCGACGAGATCCATCGCTTCAACCGCGCCCAGCAGGACGGTTTTTTGCCGGTGATGGAAGACGGCACCGTGGTGCTGGTCGGCGCCACGACAGAGAACCCGTCCTTTGAGTTGAATGCAGCACTTCTGTCGCGAGCGCGTGTGTTGGTGTTCCGTTCGCTGGGCGAGGAAAGCATCGCCAAGCTTCTGGCCCGGGCGGAAGAAACCGAGGGCAGGGCGCTGCCGCTCGACGAAGAAGCGCGCGCGATGCTGATCCGCATGGCGGATGGCGACGGCCGCGCCTCGCTGACGCTGGCCGAGGAAGTCTGGCGCGCCGCCAAGAAAGGCGAGGTGTTCGGCCCGGAGGGCCTGCAGCGCGTCATCCAGCGCCGCGCCCCGATCTACGACAAAGGCCAGGACGGCCATTACAATCTGATCTCGGCGCTGCATAAATCGGTGCGCGGCTCCGATCCGGATGCCGCGCTCTACTATCTTGCCCGCATGTTCGATGCCGGCGAGGATCCGCTCTATCTCGGCCGCCGGCTCGTGCGCATGGCAGTGGAGGATATCGGGCTCGCCGATCCACAGGCGCTTGTCGTCGCCAATGCGGCCAAGGACGCCTATGACTATCTTGGTTCGCCCGAGGGCGAACTCGCCTTCGCCCAAGCCACTGTCTATCTGGCCACAGCGCCGAAATCGAACGCTGTCTACACCGCCTTCAAGGCTGCGACCGCGGCCGCCAAGGAGTTCGGCTCGCTGCTGCCGCCCAAACACATCCTCAATGCGCCGACCAAGTTGATGAAGCAGGAGGATTACGGCGCCGGCTATCGCTACGACCATGACGAGCCGGACGCGTTTTCGGGCCAGGACTATTTTCCGGAGAAAATGGGCCGGCGCACTTTCTACGATCCGCCGGAGCGCGGTTTCGAGCGCGATATCCGCAAGCGGTTGGAATACTGGGCAAAGCTGCGCGGCGAACGGAGCAGCTGAGTTGCGCGGCCCGGCGGTCGGCACGCTTCGTCGCGAAAGCGTCGTCGGCTTCGAATTCCTGGCCGGCGATCCGATCCCTAGGGAAAGATGGGACGAGCTTGGTTTGCCGGCCGTGCATTGAGTTGAAGTGGAGTAACATACTCCAAATATTCATCCGGGGCCGACCACCGGGACCGTGCGCGGCATTGTGCCGGGAAACAAAAAATCTTATCAAGACGCACGGCGGGCGGGGGTCGCCGTGATTTTGGCAAACGGAACAGGATCGCGCTCCCGCGCGAATGACAATGACAAAGAAAACCGTCAAGACGCTCCGCAAGGCTGCGATTGCAGTCGTGGTTCTCGCGCTCGCCGTCTACTTCATCCCGATCCTGACCGCCATCTGGGTCGTTTTCGGCCTGATCGACGTCATGCGCAACGACCAGAAGAACCGGAATCTGTTCGAGCGCTATTTCCTCGGCAATGGCCTTTTCACCTGGCTGCTGTCGCCGTTCAACCTGATCGTCGACCTTCTCTGCTACCGCAACCCCGGCGTCTGGAAGCCCGAGCAGTTCCCCGAGGACTATCAGCGCGAGATCAACGAGGTGCTGGGCGTCTTCAACGCCCGCAAGGACGAGATCATCGCCGATATCGACGCCAATTTCGGCACCGGCCGGCGTGGCATGTATGTCTACCAGTGGTACGGCAAGCACAAGATCGACAACGTTCCCGAATTCAACAAGGATTACAAATACATCAAGACGATCGCGGTATCCGTTTTCAGCAAGCGCGAATCCACGTCGTGGCATTTCGGACCGCTGCGGCTCAGCCTGCGCATCCTCTACAACCTGATCCCGGTGAAGGCGGAGATCTTCGTCCAGTGCGGCAGCAAGAAGAACTACTGGTACGACAACCCGCTGTTCATCTTCGACGACACGCTCTTCCACCGCTCGGTCAACGAATATGACGGCCGCCGCTATTGCGTCTTCGTCGACATCATCCGTCCGTCTCCGTTCCCGAGGCTGATCGCTGGCCTTCTCTCGATCGTCTCGGTCAGCGTGGAGCGCATCAATTCCGTCTTCTACAAGAACTGGAAGATGATCGGCTCGTCCAAGCCGAAGGCTGCCAACTGACTACGGCCCCGCTTCAATCCAAGGTCGGCCAGCGTGCGGCCGAACCTCGGATGGCTGCGATTGGGGTAATCGTCGCGCTTTGTTGGGTCTTTGGCTCGCACAATGCCTGCCTTAGTGCTATGGCGCCGCTTTCAAACGGAAAAGCGTATCCATGGCGGGTGTTGAACAGATCACGATTGAGGCCGGCGAGGCGGGCATGCGGCTCGACCGCTGGTTCAAGGTCCATTATCCGGGCCTCGGCTTCGGCCATCTGCAGAAATTGCTTCGGTCCGGCCAGATCCGCGTCGACGGCGGCCGGGTAAAGGCCGACACGCGTGTCGAGCCCGGCCAGTCTGTCCGCGTTCCGCCGCTCGACGTCGATAAGAAGGGCGACGCGCCGCTCACCGGTCACTCGATCCGCAACCAGGCCGATGCCGACGTGCTCGCCAAGATGCTCTTGCATGAGGACCCGAAGGTTTTCGTCTTCAACAAGCCAGCGGGGCTCGCCGTGCAGGGCGGCTCCGGCGTCACCCGCAATGTCGACGACATGCTCGAGGCCTGGCGCAATCAGAAGGGCGAGAAGCCGCGCCTCGTCCACCGCCTCGACCGTGACACGTCCGGCGTGCTGGTGGTTGCCCGCACCCGTCTTGCGGCGATGAAGCTGTCGGAAGCGTTCCGGGCGCGAGAGACCAAGAAAACCTACTGGGCGCTGGTCAAGGGCGTGCCGCCCAAGCGCGAGGACAAGATCTCGACCTGGCTGATCAAGGAGCCGACGGAGGATGGCGACCGCGTGCGCGTGGCCGCGCATGGAGAGAAGGGCGCCGACCACGCCGTCTCCTACTACCGCGTCATCGAGCAGGCGGCGCAGACGATGACCTGGCTGGAGATGGAGCCCTATACCGGCCGCACCCACCAGCTTCGCGTTCACGCCGCCTATATAGGTTGCCCGATCATCGGCGACCCAAAATATTTCGAGGCAGATACCAACTGGGATTTCCCGGGCGGCATTCAAAACCGCCTGCACCTGCATGCGCGCCGCATTATCATCCCGCATCCGGACCGGGGCGTCATCGACGTCACGGCGCCGATGCCGCCGCATATGCGCCAGAGCTGGAACCTGATCGGCTTCGACGACCAGAGCGCGGAGGACTGACTTGGCTGTCGCCCCCGCATTGGATCGTCGCGATGCAGTCGACATGGCCGCGGCTGTCATCATGGTCGGACTGACCTTTTCCTGGGGCCTGAACTACGTCGCCGCCAAGGTCTCATACGCAGGCTACGACCCTGTCTTCGTCTCGGTCGCACGATCGCTCATTGGGGGAGCCTGCGTGCTTGGCTGGTGCCGGCTGCGCGGCATCAAGCTGTTCGAAGCGGATGGGACTTTGCCCGCCGGCATCGTCGTCGGCGTGCTCTTCGGCGTCGAGTTCCTGTGCCTCTATATCGGGCTCGAATACACCACCGTTGCCCGCAACACGCTCCTGGTCAACACCATGCCGTTCTGGGTCCTGATCGGCGGCCATTTCCTGCTTGGCGAGCGCATCAATCCGCGCAAGCTCGGTGGGCTTGTTCTCGCCTTCTGCGGCCTGGCGGCGGTTTTCTCCGACGGCATCACTGCCGGCAGCGACGCGACGCTGACGGGTGACCTGCTCAGTCTCGGCTCGGGCATTCTCTGGGCGGCGACCAGCATCTTCATAAAGCGGTCGAAACTGGTGGAAACCAACGCCGAAAAGCTTCTGCTCTACCAGCTGGCGGGTGCAACTGTCGTTGGCCTGCTTGTGATGCCTTTCGCCGGCCCGCCGATCCGTGCGCTTGCCGCCTTGCCGACACTGGCGCTGCTCTTCCAGTCTTTCTATATCGTCGCCTTCACCTATGTGTTGTGGTTCTGGCTGCTCACGCGTTATCCGGCCGCCGGTCTGTCGAGCTTCGCCTTTCTGTCGCCGGTGTTCGGCGTCCTGTGCGGTGCGGTGTTGTTGGGCGAGCTGCCGACGACCAGGATTTTCCTGGCGCTCGGCCTGATCGCCGCCGGTCTGATCATCGTCAATCGCCCAGCGCGCAGGCAGCCCGCACCATAGATCAGCTCGCCGAACGGCAAGCTGCTCCATCTCTTTGTTTTGACGCAATTCCGGACGGAAAACCGCTTCACACTTTTCCCGGAATTGCTTTAAGGAGTTCGGCATGCGCGACATCCTCGAAGACCTCGAAGCCGGAAAGCTGCTTTCCGACCCCGATCCCGTGCGCCGCGCCCAGATCCAGATGAAGACGCCGCTGCCGAAGCGTTTCTACAAGGCTGTTTCGGTGGCTCCCGTCGAGAATGGCTTTGCCGTTCATCTGGACGGCCGGCCCGTGCGCACGCCGGGCAAGGCTGTGATGGTGCTGCCGACCGAAAACGCCGCGGCGCTCGTTGCCGATGAATTCAGCGCACAAGGCGAGGTCATCGATCCCGTGACGATGCCTGTCATGCGGCTGGTGAACACCGCCATCGACGGCGTCGCCTCGGATCCGCAGGCGGTGCTGGAGGACGTGCTGCGCTTCGCCTCGTCCGATCTTTTGTGTTACCGCGCCGATGGCCCGCAGGGACTGGTCGATCGCCAGAACAAGTTCTGGGATCCGGTGCTGGACTGGGCACGCGGCAGCCTCGGCGCGCGCTTCAACCTTGCCGAAGGCGTCATCCATGTCGAGCAGCCGCGCGAGGCGATCGCCGTGCTCGGCGCGCATCTTGGCCAGCGTGTCGAGCCGATGCGGCTGGCCGCCATTCATGTCATGACCGCGCTGACCGGTTCGGCGCTGCTGGCTTTGGCCGTCGATTTCGGTCACCTCGACGGCGAGGAAGCTTGGGCTGCCGGCCATGTCGACGAGGACTGGCAGATCGAGCATTGGGGCCAGGATGCGGAGGCCGTTGCGCGCCGCTCGGCACGCAAGCGCGACATGATGGCGGCGGTCAGCCTGCTCGAAGCGCTGCAGGCCTAGAGCAATTCAAGCGCGGCGCCGCTTTCGCAGCGCACCTAATACCAAAGTCATAATCCCATCGTCGCGGTGCCTTTCGCCCGCCCTTTCTGTCATTTTTTCCTTCGTTGGCTGCGTCTTTGAGTCCGCGTTCGGAGGAGCGCGGACGGTGGCGCGCAGCCATCGAGGACAGACGGGATCTCACGGGAGGATACATCAATGGCAATGGCTTCGACCGCCGGCGGAACCAGCCGCGGCATGACGCGGGAGGAGAAGAAAGTCATCTTCGCCTCCTCGCTCGGCACCGTTTTCGAATGGTACGATTTCTATCTCTACGGCTCGTTGGCCGCCTTCATCGGCTCGACCTTCTTCAGCCCGGCGATTCCCGAGGCAACGCGCAACATCTTCGCGCTGCTTGCCTTTGCCGCCGGCTTCCTTGTCCGACCGTTCGGCGCGTTGCTTTTCGGCCGCATCGGCGATCTCGTCGGCCGCAAATACACCTTCCTCGTCACCATGACGATCATGGGCCTGTCGACCTTCCTGGTCGGCTTGCTGCCCGGCTACGCAACCTTGGGCATCTTGGCTCCCGTGATCCTGATCGGGCTGCGCATGTTGCAAGGCCTGGCGCTCGGCGGCGAATATGGCGGTGCTGCGACCTATGTCGCGGAGCACGCGCCTGACGACCGTCGCGGTTTCTATACGTCGTGGATCCAGACGACGGCGACGCTCGGCCTTTTCCTGTCGTTGATCGTCATCCTGATTGTTCAGGGCTCGCTCAGCAAGGAAACCTACGCTTCCTGGGGCTGGCGCATTCCCTTCATCGTTTCTTTCGTGCTGCTTGCCGTTTCGATCTGGATCCGGCTGTCGCTCTCGGAGTCGCCAACCTTCCAGCGCATGAAGGAAGAGGGCAAGGGCTCCAAGGCGCCGCTCTCGGAAGCCTTCGGTCAATGGAAGAACGCCAAGATCGCGCTGCTGGCGCTGCTCGGCCTCACCGCTGGTCAGGCCGTGATCTGGTACAATGGTCAGTTCTATGCGTTGTTCTTCCTCACGAACGTGCTCAAGGTCGACGCGCAGTCGGTCAACATCATGATCGCGATTGCGCTCGCCATCGGCTCGATCTTCTTCGTCGTGTTCGGCTGGCTGTCGGACAAGATCGGCCGCAAGCCGATCATCATGGCAGGCCTTGCGCTCGGCATCGTCTGCACCTTCCCGCTGTTCAAAGCGCTGACCTGGGCCGCCAATCCGGCTCTGGCCACCGCGCAGCAGAACACCCGGGCGACGGTGACGGCAGCGCCCGGCGACTGCAAGTTCCAGTTCAACCCGGTCGGCACGGCAAAATTCACGACATCCTGCGATATCGCGACTTCGTTCCTGACCAAGAACTCGGTGCCTTATGATGTGGTGACCACGGCAGCCCCAGGCACCGCAGCCTCGGTCAAGATCGGCAACGAGACGGTGGAATCCTATGACGCCGTCGCCGCCGGCGATCAGGCCAAGGCCAAGGACGCGGCCTTCGCCAAGGCGGTGAACATGTCGCTTCAGGACGGCGGCTATCCGTTGAAGCGCGCCGCGGCCAAGGTGCCCGACCAGAAGCTCGACGCCTTCATCGCGGCCAATCCCGAGCTGAAGCTCGACGCGGCGGCCATCCGCGGCGGCGAGAAGGCGGCGGTTCCGACCGACAAGGCGATCGCCGACAAGCTCCTGACCAAGGATGAGGCAGCCGGTGCGCCGGAAGTCACCGTCTACACCGTCCCGGGCGGTGGCGCCTTCGCCATGACTGCCGATCCGGCAGCGATCAACTGGCCGCTCACGATCGGTATCCTGTTCATCCTGGTGCTGTTCGTCACCATGGTCTATGGGCCGATCGCCGCGATCCTGGTCGAGATGTTCCCGACCCGCATCCGCTACACCGGCATGTCGTTGCCCTATCACATCGGCAATGGCTGGTTCGGCGGCCTGCTGCCGGCGACGGTGTTCGCGCTCAGCGCCTATAAGGGCGATATCTACTACGGCCTCTGGTACCCGGTGATCATCGCGGCGATGTCGCTCATCATCGGCATGATCTTCGTCAGGGATACGCTCGGCACCGACCTCCACGCCAAGGACTGACCTCGATCGTCCGCTCAAAAGAAGAAAGCCCGGCGCGAGTGGTCGCGCCGGGCTTTTCCGTTCATGAAGCTCAAAGAGGCGATCAGCTCTTGCGCTGATTTTCTTCCTCGACGGCTGCTTCATGGTACCAGCCGTCAAAGTCGGCATGCTCGCCGCGAAGCGTCGCAAGCTCTGCCGCGAATTTGGCCTTGGCGCCTAAATTTGCGGCAGACTTGCGTCCTGCCAGCGGGAACATCAGGATTTTTGCCGACGGACGCGGCTGCACGACTTGCATTGGCGACCTCCTTGCTTGTCCGGGGACTTGCCGATTCAACTTATCAAGCAAGATAGGTTCTGCGATTCGTTTAGGCAATATGCCTACAAAAAGATCATTATTTGCCAATTATTTATGCAGAAATATCGATTGAGTGATCCGAGCGCACAAGTGAGGCGGCTGAGCAAAATCAACGCCTTGCCATGACCCATTTTGCCGCACCCGCCGAAGGCGGAGTGGCATACGAATTGCTTTTTAATCATCGGCAGGCCGGCAAGCCCGGCCATGCGTTGACGCCGCCCACTTGCGGCGCCCAAGCAACGAGAGGCACTGGAATGACCAAATACAAGCTCGAGTATATCTGGCTCGACGGATACGTCCCGACCCCCAGCCTGCGCGGCAAGACCCAGATCAAGGAATTTGCCGAGTTCCCGACGTTGGAGCAGCTGCCGCTGTGGGGCTTCGATGGCTCGTCCACCAACCAGGCCGAGGGCCACAGCTCCGACTGCGTGCTGAAGCCCGTCGCCGTCTATCCGGATCCGGCCCGCACCAATGGCGTGCTGGTCATGTGCGAAGTCATGATGCCCGATGGCGTGACGCCGCATGCCTCCAACAAGCGCGCCACCATCCTCGACGACGAGGGCGCCTGGTTCGGCTTCGAGCAGGAGTATTTCTTCTACAAGGACGGCCGTCCGCTCGGCTTCCCGGAGAGCGGCTATCCGGCGCCGCAGGGTCCTTATTACACCGGCGTCGGCTACAAGAATGTCGGCGATGTCGCGCGCAAGATCGTCGAGGAGCATCTCGACCTGTGCCTCGCCGCCGGCATCAACCATGAAGGCATCAACGCCGAAGTGGCGAAGGGCCAGTGGGAATTCCAGATCTTCGGCAAGGGCTCCAAGAAGGCCGCCGACCAGATGTGGATGGCCCGCTACCTCCTGCTGCGCCTGACCGAGACGTATGGCGTCGACATCGAGTTCCACTGCAAGCCGCTCGGCGACACCGACTGGAACGGCTCGGGCATGCACTGCAACTTCTCCACCTCCTACATGCGCGAAGTCGGCGGCAAGGCCTATTTCGAGGCGCTGATGGCCCAGTTCGACAAGAACCTGATGGATCACATCGCCGTCTACGGCCCGGACAACGACAAGCGCCTGACCGGCAAGCATGAAACCGCGCCGTGGAACAAGTTCAGCTACGGCGTCGCCGATCGCGGCGCTTCGATCCGCGTGCCGCACTCCTTCGTCAAGAACGACTATAAGGGCTATCTGGAAGACCGCCGCCCGAACTCGCAGGGCGACCCCTACCAGATCGCCTCGCAGGTGCTGAAGACGATCTCCGAGGTTTCGACCGCGGCCGTTTCGGCTGCCGCCTGATTTCTGGCGGCGCGGAGCTGCAGGGTGAGCACTGCGGCGTGACGACAACGAAGCCTCGGCGGAAACGCCGGGCTTTTTTGTTCAGCCCTGGGTTCTTCCGCCCCCTTTGTCTCCGCCTCATTTGTCTTTTCGGCTCGGCAGTTTGGGCCGGCTCGACCTCAGAACATCAGCGGCATGGTGATCTTGTCCACGAATGACGAGAACTTGCGTTTTCGGGATTCGTCCTCTTCAATCCAAACCAGCACTTCCATCAAAGCCGCGTATGCCGCTCCCATCAGTTGGCTGTCGCGACCAACGTCGGCCGGGCTTCCCTTGTCTCCGTGGAAGAGGTTGTTCCGAACCTGCTTAACGCTCTCAATGAGCCCTTGAACATCCTGCGTGTATGTCCGGGTAGCCCATTCAGCTTCGGGCGGGTTAGGCGGGGCGGCCCGTTTGAATTTTAGCTGACTCGGGGGGTTGCTAATGAGAATGCGTATAGCTGGTTTCCCCAGCACATGGCTGAAAAAGTCGGGACCTAGAGCCAGTGCGAATTCTTTCCAATCTGGGTCAGCAGAGTTGTAAGAGCCGCTCTTGATAAATTCACTCCTCTTCATGGCATATTCGAAGCGGGAGAACAGCTTGAAGAGTGCAATGCTCTCTATGGCGAATTTCTCGCGCTCTAGTTCTTTGTCTAGTACCGGAACATCCACAACTGCCCTCCATCCTATCCACGGTGCTAGGTAACACGGATCAGGAGCCGCGTGGACGTACCTGACGTCGCGCAGCATGGATTCCCGGTCTCCACAAACCATCCCTCCACAGCTATCCCTCCACAGCTATCCTTCGCCTGCTTGATCTTTGTCGGCACGGGGGACACCCTCCCGCGACATGATTAGCAGACGAGACTCATCCGACTTGGAGATCTTCAAGCCTTTCTTCGGGAGGAGAGGGGATGGCGCCTGGGAAATTCAGGCGATGGCATCTGTTCCTTTAAAACCCAAAAACGCGGCCGACGCCGACTTTTACGCCATCGAGAACGACATGTTCGTCGCGCACCCTAACATCATTGGGACAATCCATTCCGTGCTCGCGCAGAGCATCGTGCCGATCGTCGCGCATGTGCCTGGTGAGACCCACCTACGATGTTTAGGCACTGGCTTTTTTATTAGCTGCACAGGCCTTCTGATCACGGCAGCGCATGTGATCACCGACCCGATCGACCGCCAATATGGAAACACGCGAGAGGTAGATGAACAAACATGGCACTTCGGGCGGCTAAAGCTTGGCGTTATGCTCCCGGTGAGTCCATTGGCCGGATTCAAAGGTTATGTCTTCCGCGACATTGAATGGGCCGGTTTCCTCGGAGAACGAACTACATTCCCACTCCCCATTCGCGGTGTTGAGATCAAACTTACCTCTGACACCGCCTTGTGTAAGGTTACGCAGCTTGCCGAGGGGATTCCCCACCAGCCGCTTCCAATGATCCAGCCCGGACTGCGGGGAGTTGGTATCGCCGTAGGCAAGTCGGCTACCGCCGTCGGTTATTCAGGGATGCAAGATATCGGGCTTGCAATGGAAAATTCCAACGTAGCGTCTGGGGATTTTCGCTTTGAACTACATGTCTCGAAAGGGACGGTTTTAGAGAGGTTCCCCGACAACGCGGAAAAACGACAGGTCCCCACTCCTGGAGCCTGCTTCTCGGCTTCAATGAAATTGCCGGCAGGTATGAGTGGGAGTCCGATTTTCGACGACGAACGAATTTACGTTCATGGCGTCGTCAGCAAGGGTTGGGAAGACGAGTCAGGCCCTATCAGTCTCGGCTACGGATCTATGCTTGGTCATTCATTGGGAATACCTATCCGGGTCTTCGACGGTAAGACGCTGCTCGACCTCGTGAAGGATCGTGAACACGGTATTCCCAAACTCTTTATACCGGACGCCTAGTAGACATGCGCAACTTCTTCCGCAAATCAAGCAAGGTGACGGCCGCGACGGCGCGCAAGGTGACAGGGTTCAGCACTCCGTTGGGTGGCATCCAATGGTCCGACCCCGGACTAGGCGAAAGCGAGATCGTACGCCGCTTCCTCATGTTTCTCGAAGATCGACGCGTCCTCTACAATCCCTTCGATATGGAGACCGAGGCAGAGGTGGGTCATCCGATCCACCAGATACGCGAGGAGGGCACCAAGACCATTCAAGCGCTTTCCGCCGATGCGTTCGCCGTCGTGCCTCTTCGCGCGATCCGTGAAGCCGGGCGACGGTTCCATGATGAGGGGCACGAGGATTATTGCCACTTCGATTATCAGTGGCGCGGGAGCCATGCCCGCCCAGCCTTTTCATTGCTTTGGGAGCCTTCCGGGCAACCGTAGGGCATCAAGTGGCGGCGGTCCTCGCAGGCCGCTACGGGATCGATGTCGAAGGCCCGCTGGCATCGACTATGCCGACCCTTTGCGATGCGTCACAGCTGCCTGACGAATAACGCCGGCAGTATCTGGACGCACTGCAGGCCGAGCGGAGCGCGTTGCATTAGACGTCAGTCCGTCCGACGGTCTGTCCAAACAAAAACCCCAGCGTTTTTTGCGCCGGGGTTTTTCCTTGTGGCTTAGGCGATCGCTCACACCGAATAGTACATGTCGTACTCGACGGGGTGCGGGGTCATTTCGAAGCGCATGACCTCGGCCATCTTGAGCTCGATGTAAGAGTCGATCTGGTCGTCGTCGAAGACACCGCCGGCCTTCAGGAAGCCGCGATCCTTGTCGAGGCTCTGCAGCGCTTCGCGCAGCGAGCCGCAGACGGTCGGGATCTTTTTCAACTCCTTCGGCGGCAGATCATAGAGGTCCTTGTCCATCGGCTGCCCCGGATGGATCTTGTTCTTGATGCCGTCGAGACCGGCCATCAGCATGGCGGCGAAGCCGAGATAGGGGTTCGCGCCCGGATCGGGGAAGCGGACCTCGACGCGCTTCGACTTCGGCGAGTTGCCGAACGGAATGCGGCACGAGGCCGAGCGGTTGCGCGCCGAATAGGCGAGCAGCACCGGCGCCTCATAGCCGGGCACCAGACGCTTGTAGGAGTTGGTGAGCGGGTTGGTGAAGGCGTTGATCGCCTTGGCGTGCTTGATGATACCGCCGATGTAGAACAGGCAGCTCTCCGACAGGCCGGCATATTCGTTGCCGGCGAAGGTCGGCTTGCCGCCCTTCCAGATCGACTGGTGGACGTGCATGCCCGAGCCGTTGTCGCCGAACACCGGCTTCGGCATGAAGGTGGCCGTCTTGCCGTAGGCATTGGCGACCTGGTGCACGACATACTTGTAGATCAGCATCTTGTCGGCGTTGCGCACCAGCGTGTCGAACTTGATGCCGAGCTCGTGCTGTGCGGCGGCGACCTCATGGTGGTGCTTTTCGACCCGCACGCCCATTTCGGCGAGCACGGTCAGCATCTCGGAGCGCATGTCCTGGCAAGAATCGATCGGCGGCACCGGGAAATAGCCGCCCTTGATGCGCGGACGGTGGCCGAGATTGCCGGTCTCGTAATCGGTGTCGTCGTTGGACGGCAGTTCGGTCGAATCCAACCGGAAGCCGGTGTTGTAGGGGTCGGCCTTGTACTTGACGTCGTCGAACACGAAGAACTCGGCCTCCGGGCCGACATAGATCGTGTCGCCGATGCCTTCGGACTTCATATAGGCTTCGGCCTTCTTGGCGGTGCCGCGCGGATCGCGGTTATAGGCTTCGCCCGAGACCGGATCGAGGATGTCGCACAGGATGACCATGGTCGACTGCGCGAAGAACGGATCCATGTGGACCGTATCCGTGTCCGGCATCAGCACCATGTCGGACTCGTTGATCGCCTTCCAGCCGGCGATCGAGGAGCCGTCGAACATGACGCCGTCGGCAAACATGTCTTCCTCGACCTCGACGACATCCATCGTCACATGTTGCAGCTTGCCCCGCGGATCGGTGAAGCGCAGGTCGACGAATTTCACGTCGTTGTCCTTGATCTGCTTCATGATGTCTTTGGCTGTCGTCATGTCATTTCTTCCCTGTGTGATGACGTCCGGAATGATTGAAGGTCGGTCAGATGGCGTCGATGCCGGTCTCGCCGGTACGGATGCGCACGACTTCCTCTATGTTGGAGACGAAGATTTTTCCATCGCCGATCCGGCCGGTCTGCGCCGCCTTGCGGATGGCCTCGATGGCGCCTTCGACGGCCTCGTCGCCGAGCACCACTTCGATCTTCACCTTGGGCAGGAAGTCGACGACATATTCGGCGCCTCGATAAAGCTCCGTGTGTCCCTTCTGGCGGCCGAAACCCTTGGCCTCGGTGACGGTGATGCCTTGCAGTCCGGCCTCCTGAAGCGCTTCCTTCACTTCGTCCAGCTTGAATGGCTTGATGATCGCTTCGATCTTTTTCATGTAAAAAGTGGCCTCCACTGCCAAGAAGACGGGTTGTGTGGCCCGCTTGCGCCTCCATCAAGCACGAACCGTGCCAATCCTGAGGAGCGCAGGCGGCGAGGGGCGTTTTCGAGCCCATGCTGCGTCCGGATGCACATTCGCGTCATCCGCTGCATCGGATGCGTCATGGACGCCCAAATCCTATACATCGCTCCTCCTCACCTCTGCACAAAAAATGGGCAGACAGCGCAACTTGCAAGCAGAACCCCTCTCGGACGCGACGGCATGTGCAAGATAATGCCGCAATCGCGCTGGTTTGCTTCGAACCGAAAACTGGACAATGCTTGATCGTATGGAGATCGGCAATCCCATGCACAATGAACTTCTATCGCCGGCCGAAATGGCCGAGGCCGACAGACTGGCAATCGCGGCCGGTCCGCTCGACGGCTATCGCTTGATGCAACGTGCCGGGGAGGCGGTCGCTGCCGTCGCGCTGGCGCGTTATCCGGCCGCAACGAGGGTGCATGTGTTGTGCGGCCCCGGCAACAATGGCGGCGACGGCTATGTCGTGGCGCGGCTGCTGGCCGAGGCGGGCGTGGATGTAGCTCTGTGGACATCCGGCGAACCGCGGGCAGGCAGCGATGCCGCGCTTGCGGCGGCTGACTGCACTCTGGAACGGCACCTGCTTTCGGCCTTCTCCGCGGAGGCTGGCTCGCTGGTTGTCGATGCGATCTATGGCGCAGGCTTGTCGAAGCCGCTATCCGGCGACGCCAAAGGCGCGGTCGACATCGTGACGGCGATGAACCTGCCGGTTGTCGCGATCGACCTGCCTTCGGGCGTCTCCGGCGAAAGCGGCGAAGTCCTCGGCCCGGCATTTCGCGCGCTCCTCACGGTGACGTTCGCGCGAAAGAAGCCCGGGCACCTGCTTCTGCCGGGCCGAGAGCGATGCGGCGAGATTGTGTTGGCCGACATCGGCATTCGTGACGAGATTATCGACGCTGTCGCGCCGCGAGCCTTCGAGAATCGACCCGCGCTCTGGATCGCGACCTTTCCCGCGCCGGCCGTCGACGCGCACAAATACAAGCGCGGCCACACGAGCGTCTTTTCGGGCGGCCCATCCGCGACGGGCGCGGCGCGCCTTTCGGCGCTTGCGGCAGCCCGAAGCGGGGCAGGGGCTGTCACCGTGCTCTCGCCGGCGAACGCCATGCAGATCAACGCGGCGCATCTGACCTCGATCATGCTGCGCAAGGTCGATGCGATCGAAGATGTGCATGACCTTATCGGCGATCGCAGACCATCCGCCTTCGTCCTCGGCCCCGGTTTCGGCATCGGCGACAAGGCGCGCGATTTCACCCTTGCCGTGCTCGCCAAGAACCGCCAGGACGGCGGCGTCGAGGGCCTCGTGCTCGACGCCGACGGCATCACGTCTTTTCGCAACGCGGCCGCGACGCTGTTCGAGACAGCCGGCAGGGCTGGCGCGCCGGCCCTGATCATGACGCCACATGAAGGCGAGTTCGGCAGGCTGTTTGCGGACATTGCGGGTGACAAAGCTCTGTCCAAACTGGCCAAGGCGCGCGAAGCTGCGCGACGCGCCAACGCAGTGATCGTCTACAAGGGCGCCGACAGCGTGATCGCCTCGCCGGATGGCCGCACCGCGATCAACAGCAATGGCGCGCCCTGGCTCGCCACCGCCGGCTCGGGCGACGTGCTGGCGGGCATCATTGCCGGGCTTCTCGCGCAAGGCATGCCGGCCTTCGAAGCGGCTTGCGCCGGCGTCTGGATCCACGCCGAGGCCGGCAGCCGTTTTGGGCCGGGTTTGATAGCCGAAGACCTGCCTCTGGCCATGGTGCCGGTTCTTCGCGAACTGGCGGAGAGCGCGGTCCGATGAAACGGCTGGTGCTCTCTATCGTAGTCCTTCTCCTGGCTCTATCCGCTACGCAGTCGGCGCGCGCCGCCGACCGCCCGATCATCATCGTCGACGACCCGCGCATCCTCGCCACGCTCGACGCCAGGGGATACGGTTTCGCCGGCCTGTTCGGCGTCGACGGCAGCGACGACCTGAAATCCCTCTACGATGAGGCACCCGCCTACCACGCCATCGTCGACACGGTGGCCGGCGATGTCGCCGCGTTGCGCGGCGAAATGAAGGCTGGCGGCCGCACTCTCTATGAAGTGACCGACGGCAATGTCGGCCGCATCATCGACATGCGCTGGCTGAAGACGAACGCGGCGCGCTTCCGCCTTGTCGGCGTCGTCAACCGGCTCGACCGGCGCGACTTCGCAGCACTTGGCAACGAGACGAGCTGCGGCGAGGTGCGGTTCATCTATCGCCTGGCCTACAGCTTCAAGAAGAACGGCAAGCAACTGGCCTCGCGCCTGCCGTTCAACTTCAGCGCGATATACCGCGTCGCTCAAGACGCCGATGGCGGCTGCGTGGGCGCTGCCGGCCGCTGGACGCCGCAGCTCGACGAAACGGTCGATGCCGGCTGGCTGACCGGCGGGCCGCTCGAGAAGACTAACCTTTCCTTCAAGCAGCTCGAGCTCAACGCGCAGGTTGTGCGCTTTCCTTCCGGCCAGGAAACCGAGTTCGGCGGGCAGGCCGCTTACCTGATGCGCATCTTCGGCATCGATGGTTCGGCGGTCGGCGAGAAGCCGCTGGAAAATACGCCGGACACGGCCCGGCTTGCCGAGGATGCTGAGCTCAAGGCACGGCTTGCCGACTATGTTCGCGCCAGTGCCGCGGCCGTCGATCTCGGCGTCTACGAAATCCCGGATGAATTTCTCGCCCGGAAAGTCATCTCCTGGTCGACCTTCGGCAGCGCCAGGCAGGCCAATCATCCGTTCACGCCGTTGTTCGACCCGAAGGACTTTGCCGGGCTCGACTATTCCAATCTGAAACTGGTACGCACGCCGGAAGCTCTGGTCGAGCGACTCGACAACGGCGCCTGCCAGGGCTGCCATCAGGCGGGCTCGACCGCCGGCTTCCATTTCATCGGTCTGGACGACGCCACGACCTCACCGTTGAACCGCCTTGAGGTCGGCATCTCGCCGCATCTGCATGCCGAGATCCCGCGCCGCGAGGCGTGGCTCAAGGCGACCGCCGAGGGCAAGGAGCCCAACCGCTTCCGCCCGCTCTCCTTCGCCCCGCCAGCCGCCTGGAAAGATGCAGGAGAGGTCGATTACACGCCGGCCGAAACGGCGATGCCATGCCTGATGCCGGAAGACGCAAGTCGCTTCGGCGGCACCTGGCAATGCGGCGCCGGCACGGTTTGTATGCCGATCGCCACCGCTTCGGGCGTAAGAACCAAATTGGCGCAATGCCTGCTGCCCAGGGAGAGCGACAAAATATTTTCCGGCCACCCATGCCTGACCGGAACTATCGCCAGCAACAGCGCACAGCCTTTCAACGACCGCTACAAGATCACCGGCCAGTTCGCTGCCTTCGCGCCGGCGATCTCGCGCACCGCCTATACCTGCCGGCCGCCGAAGATCGGCGTTCCAGGCGGCTTCGCCTATCGCGCCTGCGATGACAAGGATCGCGCCTTCGCCGCCTTCAAACCCGGCAAGCCGATGCCCAGCGAGATCTGCGGACTGGTCGGCGGCAAGAAGTTCGACATCTGCGTGGCCACCAACAATTTCGACCAATGTCTCGGTGGCGCCGTCAACCACGGCAACCGCCCGGCGTGCTCGGCCGATCATTTCTGCCGCGAGGACTATATGTGCCAGTCGCTGGCGGCGGACACGCCGGGCGCCGGCAAGGTCAAAGGCATAGGTTTCTGCTCGCCGACCTATTTCATTTTCCAGATGCGCATCGACAACCACGCGACGCCATGGGCGACCACGGCTCACGCGAGCACGGGTGCGGGTTTCGGAGCGGCGGCCGAGGAATAAGTCAGGCGAATTGCGGCGCGTTTTTTCGGATCGCTGCCGCGAGCGCCTCGCGAACCCTGTCTTCGGTCACCGCGCGCGTGTTCTCCACCCAACCCGGCGTCGAAATCGGCGGCTCGAGGAAGATCACCTGCCCGTTGACCGGACCGTGCACATAGGCTCGGTTCGAACCGTAGATGAGCACGCACGGACCGCCCAGCGCGCCGGCGGCATGGGAAATGCCGCCGTCGACGCCGAGAAAGACGGTCGAGGCCGCGATCTGGCACATCGCTTCCGCAATATCGGGTGTGGAGGTGAAATCGATCGCCTCAGGCAGTCGCGCCTTTATTTCCGCCGCGGCCTGCCGCTCGCGCGGCCCGCCGATCAGCCAAACCGACCAACCGCGGGCAGCATGGTCGCGCGCGATCGAGACGAAGCGTTCGATCGGCCATGAGCGCTTGTTGGCAAAATCCGAAGTGTAAAGCGCGAGCGCCGGCCTGTCCGGGTCGACGCCATTGCGCCGACGCCAACCGGAAAGCTCCTCGGCGGAGACCACCAATTGCGGAGCCGGCAACGGCCCGTCTTCGGCTGGCCTTTTGCCGAGACGTGCGATTGCGCAGACCTGTTCCGCCAGCCGCGTTTTGCGCGGGCCGAAGGCCACCATCGCTTTCAGCCAGCCGGCGGGCAGGCGGTTGACGATGCCGAACTGGAACTCGCGCGGATAGCCAACGCGCTCCGGTATTCCGGCAAGCCACGGCACCAGCGAAGCTTTGGTGCTGCTGGTGAGCATATAGGCCGCCTGATAATCCTCTTCGCGCAGTTTTCGCGACAGGCGCGCCCGCTCTTTCAGCCCTGGCTTCCAGTCCTTCTCCGCTATCCAGACCTTGCGAACATGCGGCATCAGCCGCGCCAGCGGCGCGGCGATCCTCGAGGTGATGATATCGATCGGCTGCCCCGGGGATCTCTCGGCGATGATCTGGATAGCCGCGTGGCAGCGGATGAAGTCACCGATCGCCGGCAGACAGAAAACCAGGATGGGGCGCAATGCGCGATACCTTCTCGATCCGGAACGGCCATCGCCGACGGGAAATGCCTGCATGATTTGTCACGGAAGCGCTTCGCCATCAAGAATGCGGTGGTAGAGCTCGACATAGGCTTTTGCGGCCTTCTCGATCGGAAACCTGTCTGCCGCGGATTCGCGGCATCTTTGCGCTGGCAAACCGCCAATTTCGCCGAAGCCGCGCGCAAACTCCTCATCCGTGTCGAAGAAACGGCCGGTGTCGGCATCGACGGTTTCGGGCAGCGCGCCGCGTGCCGTCGTGAGGACCGGCGTGCCGCACAGCATCGATTCGACCGGCGCATTGCCGAATGGCTCTTCCCACGAAATCGGGTTCAGAAAGGCCTTGGTCTCGCCCAGCAGGCGCACCTTCGGTTCGCCATCGACCATGCCGTGATAGCGGAAGCGGGACGACAGGCTTTTGAAGAAGACACCCTCGCGGCGGGTCTTGCTGCGGCCCAGCAGCTTCCAGCGCGAGCCGCCGGCGATATCGAGCTTGAAATCGTATTTTTTCGCGAGGTCCACCGCGCGGTTGAGACCCTTTCCGGCCCGCGCGATGGCCGCCATGAAAAACAGATGTTCGTTCTTCGACGGCGCCAGGCGATAGGCATCGACCGGAAAGCCGTTGTAGACGAAGGTCTTGCGGCCATGCAGCTCGGCATGGCGGGCGCTGATGAAGCTCCAGTTCGGCTGCGGCCTCGGATAGTCCGGCAGGTGGCCGCGCTCGGTATTGAGCGTCGGAAAGGGCACCTCGACCTTCCAGGCATGGAGATGGACGATGTCAGCGTCCTTGGGAACGGCCGCGCGGCACTCGTCATTGGTGACCGCGTGGCGGACCTCGCACATCGGATGCGACGACCCCGGGCCGGCGATCAGCGTCACCTGATGCCCCATCTTGACCAACTCCGTGGTCAGCCATTCGACCTGCCGCTGGATGCCGCCATAGCCCTTGCACGGAATAAGGCCCTGGGCCGCAAGTGTTATTCGCATTTCGTCTCCGCGCTCATGCTAGCGGTTGTTTTCCTCTCGGCTGATGGAGGAGGCATTCTCACAGCGGAATGTTGTCGTGCTTCTTCCAGGGATTCTGCATGTCCTTGTTGCGCAACATGCGCAGCGCCCGCGCGACGCGGCGCCGGGTCGAATGCGGCATGATCACCTCGTCGACATAGCCGCGTTCGGCGGCGACGAAAGGCGACAGGAAGCGATCCTCGTAAGTCTTTGTATGCGCGGCGATTTTCTCTGGATCGCCGATGTCCTTGCGATAGATGATCTCGACCGCGCCCCTGGCGCCCATCACGGCGATCTGTGCCGTCGGCCAGGCATAGTTCATGTCGCCGCGCAGATGCTTCGACGCCATCACGTCATAGGCGCCGCCATAGGCCTTGCGGGTGATCACGGTGATCTTCGGCACGGTCGCCTCGGCATAGGCGAAGAGCAGCTTCGCGCCATGCTTGATCAGCCCGCCATATTCCTGCGCGGTGCCCGGCAGGAAGCCCGGCACGTCGACGAAGGTGACGATCGGAATAGAAAAACAATCGCAGAAGCGCACGAAACGCGCCGCCTTGCGGCTGGCGTCGGAATCGAGCACACCTGCCAGCACCATCGGCTGGTTGGCGACGAAGCCCACCGTGCGGCCGTCGACCCGGCCGAAGCCGGTGACGATGTTTTTGGCAAAGCTCTGCTGGATCTCGAAGAAATCGCCTTCGTCGGCAACCTTCAGGATCAGTTCCTTGATATCATAGGGTTTGTTGGCATTGTCCGGGATCAGCCGGTCGAGCGACAGGTCGTGGTCCGTCACCGACTGGTAGCACTCGACCTCGGGAATTTCGGCGGTGTTGGAGGCCGGCAGCAGATCGACCAGCCGGCGCATCTGTAAGAGCGCCTCGACGTCGTTGTCATAGGCGCCGTCGGCGATCGAGGACTTGGTGGTGTGGACGGATGCGCCGCCGAGGCTTTCGGCGGTCACCGTCTCGTTGGTCACTGTCTTTACCACGTCCGGCCCGGTGACGAACATGTAGGAGGTGTCGCGCACCATGAAGATGAAATCGGTCATGGCAGGCGAGTAGACGTCGCCGCCGGCGCAGGGACCCATGATCAGCGAGATCTGCGGAATGACCCCGGAGGCAAGCACATTGCGCTGGAAGATCTCCGCATAGCCGCCGAGTGCCGCCACGCCTTCCTGGATACGCGCGCCGCCGGCGTCATAGAGGCCGATGATCGGCGCGCGATTGCGCAGCGCCATCTCCTGGACCTTGATGACCTTCTCCGCATGCGCCTCCGACAGCGAGCCGCCGAACACGGTAAAATCCTTGGCGAAGATATAGATCGGGCGACCGTTGACGGTGCCCCAGCCGGTGACGACGCCGTCGCCGGCGATCTTGGTCTTCTCCATGCCGAAATCGGTCGACCGGTGCTCGACATACATGTCGAACTCTTCGAACGAGCCCTCGTCGAGGAAGACCTCGATACGCTCGCGAGCGGTGAGCTTGCCCTTCTTGTGCTGCGCCTCGATGCGGTCCTTGCCGCCGCCCATGCGGGCAATCTCGCGGCGGCGCTCGAGTTCCTTCAGCACGTCTTTCATCGCTGGTCCCCAAAACGGATAAGTGATTTGTGGTAATCGCCAGGATAGGGGAGCGCAAGCGCCCTCATTTTTGTTGCACTGCAACATGAAGCCCCTTGCATTTCGGGCCGGACTCGGCCATATGCAGCGGCATAGGCGCTTGGGCCGGGAACGAATCCGGCCTTCTCGACGAATGAGACTGGTTGCGTCTGTTTTCCCTCTTTCCGGCAAATCGGCCCTGGTCGATCGGCAAGCTGGCGAAAAAGCCCCGAGGCATGATGCTTGCGGGCACGACAGCGCAGCCGCGCGGACGATCGTCCGCCGCCTTGTCGTTCCATGATAATTTATCCGACGGCAGGTTGCGCCCTGCCGCCATTGATGTTTGCGGCCACAAGGCCGCGTGAAAGAAGAATATTTTGACCAACGAAAACATGGCGGAACTGAATGGTTTCGCCGCACTTGGAATTTCGGGCGCGTTGCTGAAGGCCACTCATGCCGCCGGCTTCGCCGATCCCAAGCCGATCCAGATGCAGGCGATCCCGCCGCAGTTGGAAGGCCGCGACATTTTTGGCATCGCCCAGACCGGCTCCGGCAAGACCGCGGCCTTTGCGTTGCCGATCCTGTCCAAGATCATCGGGCTCGGCACCAAGCGCCGGCCGAAGACGACGCGTGCGCTCATCCTGGCGCCGACGCGCGAGCTCGCCGTGCAGATCGAGGACACCATCAAGATCCTCGCCAAGGGCGCGCATGTCTCGACCGCGCTGGTGCTCGGCGGCGTCTCGCGCTTCAGCCAGGTGAAGAAGGTTGCGCCCGGCGTCGACATTCTGATCGCCACGCCCGGCCGCCTGACCGACCTGGTGCGCGAGGGCGACCTTATCCTCGCCGACACCAAATGGCTCGTCCTCGACGAGGGCGACCGCATGCTCGACATGGGCTTCATCAACGACGTCAAGCGCATCGCCAAGGCGACCGCGCCGGACCGCCAGACGGCACTGTTCTCGGCCACCATGCCCGATGAGATCGCAGAGCTTGCCAAGGGCTTGCTGAAGAACCCCGTCCGCATCGAAGTTTCGCCGCAAAGCACCGCGGCAGTCGAGATCGTGCAGAGTGTGGTGCTCGCCCGCACCAAGCAGAAGCGCCAGGTGCTGTCCAAGATGCTCGCCGACGAGGCAATGCGCTCGGTGATCGTGTTCTCGC
Organism: Mesorhizobium sp. B2-8-5; assembly: GCF_006440675.2. Taxonomy (NCBI): domain Bacteria; kingdom Pseudomonadati; phylum Pseudomonadota; class Alphaproteobacteria; order Hyphomicrobiales; family Phyllobacteriaceae; genus Mesorhizobium; species Mesorhizobium sp. B2-8-5. The sequence continues at coordinate 4,370,134 of NZ_CP083951.1, read as the reverse complement.
GCACCAAGCATGGCGCCGACCGCGTCACCAAGGACCTGGCCCGTGACGGTTTCGAGGCTGCCGTCATCCACGGCAACAAATCGCAGAATGCACGCCAGAAGGCGCTCAACGATTTCCGCGACGGCTCGGTTCGCATCCTGGTCGCCACCGACATCGCGGCACGCGGCATCGACGTGCCCGGCATCAGCCATGTCGTGAATTTCGACCTGCCGGACGAGGCGGAGAGCTACGTCCACCGCATCGGCCGCACCGGCCGCAACGGCAGGGACGGTATTGCGATCACGCTTTGCGATCCTTCGGAGAACGCCAAGCTGCGGCAGGTCGAGCGTATCATCCGCATGAAGCTGCCGGTTGTTGCCGACCATCTCGGCAGCCCGGATCCGCAGCGCGACCCCAGGGAAAAGACCGAGCGTCATTTCGAACCGGCCAATGATCGCGAACATCACGGCGCCCGTCGCGATGGCCGCCGCCCTGGCAACGGTGGCGACAACAAGCGTTTCGGCGGTAAACCTCATGGCGAACGCGCTCCGAAGCCGCAGGGCGAACGCCCGGCTGCCGCCAAGCCGAATGGCTCGAGCAAGCCTGACGGCTTCAAGCGCTTCAAGGGCAACAACAAGCGCCGCTTCGGCGGCAAGCGTCCGGCGAACCGGGCCGCTTAAGCCCAGCAGAACCACGCGAACAGGAACGGCCGGAGCGATGCTTCGGCCGTTTTTCATTTCACTGGCCCGAGTTCACTGGCCTGACTGCTGCTGCATCAGCGCCTTCACCCACACCACGATGCGCTGGGTGAGAAAGGCCGTGGTCTGCGGCGACAGCACATCGCCGGCGATGACGTGATTGTCCGGATCGCCGGTATCGTCGACCGGCACCAGCTCGTGCTGAGCTCCCCAGCGTCCGGCAATCTCGCGCGTCCGGTCGGGTCGCACCACCTTGTCGGAATACGAGAAGATGAACAGGGCCGGGATCGTCGCCTTCTCGACCGGCGCGCCATAAGCGAGTTCCGTGAGCGCGGCCATCGGCAGCACCGCCTTCATCGGATATCTGGTGGTCCAGAATTTTTCGTGGAGCGCGTTGCGCGGGGGGAAACTGCGCTCCTTGCCGCCAACGAGATCGGCGAGTTGCCCGCCCCAGGGCATGGTCAGCAACTCGGCGCCGGAGGCCTTGACGCCGAAGTTGGGCGATATGAACGCGATCGCGGCGACATCGTCCGAAGCGCCCGGCTGCGTTGCGGCCCACGCCGCGAGCGAGCCGCCGGTCGAGGTCCCGATGACGATCACCTTGTCGCCGATGGCGCGGCCGATGGCCAACGCCTCCTCATAGTCGTTGATCCAGGCATTGACGCTGCCTTGCGCCATTGCCGCGCCGTCCTGACCGTGACCGGTCAGGCGCGTGTAGAAGAGGTTGGCGTCCAGTTCATCCGCAATGTCGTCCGGCAAGGGGCGGACCTCGCCCTTCGAGGCGGAAAAGCCATGGATATAGACGATGGCCAAGGGCGTCTTGGCATGGACCATCGGGTTCGCCCAGATGATCTCCTTGTCGAGCCCGTCGCGGATGTGGGGCACGGCAGCCTCTTCACGCGCCAGATAGGCCTGCGGATCGTCGCCGATCGCCGACGGATTGAAACGGATCGTCGTATCGACCGACACGCGTGGGCCAAGGACGAAACCGGCGACCAGGACGACTGCAAGGCCAAACACTGCAAGCACGATCCGCCGCCCCATTACAGTCTCCAAGCAATGATTCTCAACCTATGGCCGTCCCCGCCGGCAGGCAATTGCCGTTTCGCCGGCTTATGTCGCCTTGTCGCCGGGCGGATCTTTTTTGCCGGGCAGCCTGCGGTCGAAATGCAATGGCCGCCCCCACCAGTGGGTGGTGAGACCAATGACGAACCGGCAGATCGGCCGCGGCAGCAGGCTGAGCAGTTTCAGGGGCAAGCTTACGTGGTACGGGAAGGTGACTTCGAAGCCGCCCTTCCTGATGCCGCGCGCCATGCGGCGTGACGCGCGATGCACAGGCATGAGGCCCGGCATCGGCAGCTTGTTCTTTTCGGTCAGCGGCGTGTCGACGAATCCCGGATTGATGACCTGAACGCGGATGTTCATCTTGTCGAAGTCGTATTTCAGCGACTCCGCCAGGATGTTGATCGCGGCCTTGGTGCCGCCATAGGCCGCCGTGGTCGGCCAGCCGCAATAGGCGGTGACCGATCCGACCAGGACGACATGGCCGCGTCCGCGTACGCGCATATGCTCGACGACCGGCACCACGCCGTTGACGATGCCGAAATAGTTCACGGCGAAAGAGCGATGGAAATCGCGCACCACCAGGTTCTCGCCGGGTGTGGCGATATAGTTGCCGGCGTTGAAGACGGCAAGCACGATCGGCCCCATCTGTTCTTCGATCGCGGCGGCCGCGCGCGCCATGCCCTGCTCGTCGGTCACGTCACAGGGAAAGGACTTCACATGTCCGGACATCTGCGCCGTTTCGACGATCAGCGTGTCGGCTGGATCTTCCGGCAGCGACGTCACCGCGACGGCATAGCCTTGATTGGCGAGATCCTTGGCCAACGCCCGGCCAAGGCCGCTGCTGCCGCCCGTGATCCAGGCGACACCGTCTTTCGGATTGGCCCGGTAGAGTGCCATGGGATGTCCTGCGAATGTTCCGGTTTGCTCTAGCGGCGGAGAAATCGGTTGAAAAGAGCGGTTTTGCGCATGACGTTGAAATGATCGCGAGCATTGCACCATCCGGAATGCGACTGGACCAGGCAAAATCTTGCCTTGAAACCGCGGCTTCCGGTTTTTAGGGTCTCGCCGCACACATGAAGGAATCCCGCATGCCCCGTTCTGTGATCGAAGCGATCGGCAACACGCCCCTGATCCGGCTCAACAAAGCCTCGGAAGCGACCGGTTGCGAGATCCTCGGCAAGGCCGAGTTCATGAATCCGGGGCAATCGGTGAAGGATCGGGCCGGCCTGTTCATCATCCGCGATGCCGAACAGCGTGGGCTCCTGAAGCCCGGCGGGCTTATCGTCGAAGGCACTGCCGGCAACACCGGCATCGGCTTGACGCTGGTCGCCAAGGCGCTCGGCTATCGCACCGTGATCGTCATCCCCGACACGCAGAGCCAGGAGAAGAAGGACACGATCAAGCTGCTTGGCGCCGAACTGATCGAAGTGCCGGCGGTCCCCTACAAGAACCCCAACAATTACGTGAGGCTGTCGGGCCGCCTTGCCGAGCAACTGGCGCGCTCGGAGCCGAACGGTGCGATCTGGGCCAACCAGTTCGACAATGTCGCCAACCGCGACGGCCATATCCGCACGACCGCGCAGGAAATCTGGGCTCAGACCAACGGCAAGATCGATGGCTTCGTCTCGGCCGTCGGCTCCGGCGGCACGCTCGCCGGTGTCGCGCTCGGGCTCAAGGGCAAGAGCAAGGACGTCAAGATCGCGCTCGCCGATCCGCTGGGCGCCGCGCTCTACAGCTTCTACACCAGCGGCGAACTGAAATCCGATGGCAGCTCGATCACCGAAGGTATCGGGCAGGGCCGCGTCACCGCCAATCTGGAAGATTTCACGCCGGATTTCTCCTACCAGATCCCGGACGAGGAAGCGTTGCCGATCATCTTCGACCTGATCCAGGAAGAGGGGCTCTGCGTCGGCGGCTCGACCGGCATCAACATCGCCGGCGCCATCCGGCTGGCGCGCGAGCTCGGTCCCGGCCACACCATCGTGACAATCCTTGCCGACTACGGCACGCGCTACCAGTCCAAGCTCTTCAATCCGGAGTTCCTGCGCGGCAAGAATCTTCCGGTGCCGGGCTGGATGGAAGAGAAGACCGACATTTCCGTGCCGTTCGAAAAGGTGGCATGATGGTGCGCAAGACCGAGACGCTGTTTCGCGACGACGCCTATCAGAAGTCGGCGGAGGCCGAGGTTGTCGCCGTCAACGACCGTGGCGGCATCCTGCTCGACCGGACAATCTTCTACGCCACGTCGGGCGGACAGCCGGGCGATACCGGCATGCTCGAACGTGCCGACGGCGGCCGCATCGCGATCGCCGCCACCATCACCGGCGAGACCAAGGACGAGATCATCCATGTGCCGGCACCGGAGCACGCGCTGCCCGCTGTCGGCGAAAGGCTGAAGCTCTTGATCGACTGGGAGCGGCGGCACCTTCTGATGCGCATGCATTCCGCCTGCCACCTGCTGACCGTGGTCTGTCCGTTTCCGATCACCGGGGCGGCGGTTGCCGAGGACGACAGCCGCGTCGACTTCGACATTCCCGACGCCGGCTTCAGCAAGGAGGATGTGACGGCGAGGCTGATGGAGCTCGTGCGCGCCGACCATCCGATCTTCACAAGGCTGATCACCGACGAGGAGCTCGCCGCCAATCCCGGCCTGGTGAAATCGAAGAATGTGCGGCCACCTGTCGGCACCGGCAATATCCGCCTGGTCTGCATCGGCGACAACGGTTCGATCGACAGCCAGCCCTGCGGCGGCACGCATGTGAAGTCGACCGGCGAGGTCGGCGAGATCCATATCGGCAAGATCGAGAAGAAAGGCCGCGAGAACCGGCGCTTCCGTATCCGCTTCGGATCGATACCGGCGAATTGACGTTGAGGCGAGGCGGGGCAGGGAGAACAAAAATGGCGCAGGACAGCCCTTTCATCGTCGACGCCGACTGGCTGGAAAAGCAGCTTGGCGAGCCCGGCCTCACCATCATCGACGCGTCTTGGTACCTGCCGGCGCAAAAGCGCGACGCTCGCGCCGAATACGATGCCGCTCACATTCCCGGCGCGCGCTTCCTCGACCAGGATGCGGTTTCCGATCCGGATTCGAAACTGCCGCACACATTGGCCTCGCCGCAGCACTTCGCCCAATATGTCGGCGCCATGGGCGTTTCAGCCGACGACACGATCGTCGTCTATGACGGTCCAGGCCTGTTCTCGGCGCCGCGCGCCTGGTGGATGTTCCGCGTCATGGGCGTCTTCCAGGTCTACATCCTGAACGGCGGCATCGACCGCTGGAAGGCCGAGGGGCGACCCGTGACGGCTGAGCCGACGAAGATCGCGCCAAGCGTCTTCCACGCCGATTTCGACGCGGGCCGGGTTGTCGGGCTCGACGAGATGCGCAGGATCGTCGGCGGCCGGAAGAGCCAGATCGCCGACGCGCGCTCTTCAGGCCGCTTTGCCGGCACCGATCCGGAGCCGCGCCCAGGCGTCCGTTCGGGCCATATGCCTGGCGCGCGCAATGTTCCGATCACGGCGCTTGCCGAGAATGGCGAGCTGCTGCCCAAGGATCGCTTGCGCAAGGTGATCGAGGGCGCCGGCATCGACCTGTCGAAGCCGGTCGTCACGTCCTGCGGCTCGGGCATCACCGCGGCGGCGATCACGCTGGCGCTGGAGACGCTCGGCCATACCGACAACCGGCTTTACGATGGTTCCTGGACAGAATGGGGCGGTCTCGGCGACACGCCGGTGGTGACGGGGAAAGAATGATGGAAAACGGCGCGCTGCAAGATATCGATGTCACGGTCACGTTCCTGGAGATGCATGCGGCGCCGGCGGTTTCGCCGCCAATCCCCTACAACCGCCAGATCGCGCTGCTGAAGACGAAAGATATCCCGCTCCATTTCTACCGCTATCTGATGGATCGCGTTGGGCGAAAATGGCACTGGGTCAATGTGCTGAGGCTGAGCGACGAGGAGCTTGCCGCCGGCCTGCACCGCGAGGACCGCGACATCAGGGTGCTCTATCTCGACGGCGCTCCCGCCGGCTTCTTCGACCTCAAGCCGCATCTGCCGGACGAGGTGGATCTCGCCTATTTCGGCATGATGGAGCATGCGCACGGCCAGGGCATCGGCCGCTGGTTCCTTGGCGCCGCGATCTCGGCGGCCTGGGCGCATGGGCCAAGGCGCGTCACCGTGCAGACCTGCACGCTCGACCATCCGGCGGCTCTCCCACTGTACCAGAAGCTCGGCTTCACGCCGGTGGCGCAGAAGAAGGAGGTCGTGCATCCGTTGAGCTTCGCCGAGCGCTCGGCCAGCGTCATGCGAGGCTAAGCCGTTCAAGCAATTCCGAACGGCAAGCTATAACGTCTCACCGCCTGAACGCCTCGTTCATCGCCGCTTCAGACTGTCTTTGCCATTGTCCCGGCCGCATTACGAGGCCGGGCTTGTAGGAGAAAAGACATGCTGACCCGACGTACATTCGCCGTAGCCATGATCGCGGCAATTGCCATGCCGAGCCTGGCATCCGCGCAGGCGACCACGCCTTCGGCTGCCACGATCGAGCGCCAGCTCGACGCCGCGCCCAGGAAGAAGCTACGCCCGAACGAGCGCGTCACCATTCGCGAGTTCAAGCGCCGGCCCGATCTGCGGCGCATGGCGCGCTCGATCGACATCCAGTCGATCAATTTCGAATTCGGCTCGGCCGCCATCGCCCCTTCGCAATACGGCAAGGTCGAAATCATTGCCGACGCGCTCCATCGCATCTTGCGGCGCGACCGTGGCGCCCGCATCCTGATCGAAGGCCATACCGACGCCGTGGGTTCTTTCGAATCGAACCAAGTCCTCTCCGAACGCCGCGCCGCGTCGCTGAAGCGGACGCTGGTGGGTGAGTTCGGCGTGCCCGCCTTCGCGCTGGACACCGTCGGCAATGGCGAGGAATTCCTGCTTGTGCAGACCCAGCAGGAGAACTGGCGCAACCGCCGCGTGACGCTGCGCCGCTTCGACGATTTCGTGCGGTGACGCTCAAGCAGACAATGTCGATATTGGGAGCCCGGTTGTTCAAAGCGGCCGGGTTCTTTCACATGCCCGCGCCGGCAGTCAGGAATCGGGTGGGAGCCATCGTCGAGGAGGCATAATTTCCGGAGATCGACACCGGAGATCTGCCATGAGCATCCAGTTCAAAGCCTTGCCGACCGAAGCCGTGCGCGCCTTGCAGCGGGGAGGGCCCGATGCCTACGGCCGCACCCCGGAGCACCGCATCTCCGACGGCGACGGCGTACCCTGCAGGCACTGCATGAAGAATGTCGCCGCAGGCAAAGGCTACCTGATCGTGGCTTACCGGCCGTTCCCGCAACTGCAGCCTTATGCCGAAACCGGCCCGATCTTCCTCCACGCCGAGGAATGCGAGCGCGCCGCCGAGGGCGATGCGCTGCCGGAGATGCTCGAAAGCAGCGACTATATCGTCAGGGGCTATGGCGAGGACGATCGCATCGTCTATGGCAGCGGCGCCGTCACGCCGACCGGCGAGATTGCCGCCCGGGCGCGGACGCTGTTTGGGCGCGACGACATCGCCTACATCCATGTCCGCTCGGCCCGGAACAATTGCTATCAATGCCGCATCGAGCGGGCATGACCCAAAAAAGAAGCCCGCCGATGGTCGGGCGGGCCGTTGGAGGGTCTGACAGAAGCTGTCGGCCAGTGCTGTCCGGGCCGGACTTGTCCGACCCGGCAGCTCAGGCCGCCAGTAACGGTCCGTCTCTAGGCATCTTTCTCGTCGAGCGAATGTGAAGCATTTCACACAAGGCCGCATAATGGCGGAAGAACGAAAAGAAGCGCATTTTCAAGACCGTCGTATTCTCGTCGTACTACTGCGCTAAAACGCAGCGGTTGCGATGTGTCGACCGCGGATGGACCGGCGGCAGATCGCGACAGTCGAAGAAGCGGGGCTTTTTGCTCCGCTTTTTTGTTGACCGGATTTTTCGACGGAAGCGCAGTTTCCGCGCAAGAAAAAACCCGCCGGAATGACCCGGCGGGCGACTGAAGGAAATCGTTGCAAATGATCAGGCGGCAAGGACCGCCTTCGGTTCGACCATTTCGTAGCCGAGCGCCTCAGCGACGGCGCGGTTGGTGATCTTGCCCTTATGAACATTGAGGCCGTTGCGCAAATGGTGGTCGTCGACCAGCGCCTTGAGGCCCTTGTCGGCGAGCTGCAGGCCATAGTGCAGCGTCGCGTTGTTGAGCGCGTGCGCCGAAGTGACCGGCACGGCGCCAGGCATGTTTGCCACGCAATAGTGGATCACGCCGTCGACCTCATAGGTCGGATCGGCGTGCGTCGTGGCATGCGAGGTCTCGAAGCAACCGCCCTGGTCGATCGCGACGTCGACCAGCACCGAGCCCTTCTTCATACCGGAAAGCATTTCGCGGGTGACGAGCTTGGGCGCCGCGGCGCCCGGGATCAGCACGGCGCCGATGACGATGTCGGCCGAGAAGCATTCTTCCTCCAGCGCTTCGACGGTCGAGTAGCGTGTGTGGACGCGGCCGCCGAAGATGTCGTCGAGCTGGCGCAGACGCGGGATCGAGCGGTCGATGATGGTGACGTCGGCGCCGAGGCCGACAGCCATCTTGGCCGCATGCAGGCCGACGACGCCGCCGCCGAGCACGGTGACCTTGCCGGGCAGCACGCCGGGCACACCGCCGAGCAGCACGCCGCGGCCGCCATTGGCCTTCTGCAGCGCAGTCGCGCCGGCCTGGATCGACAGGCGGCCGGCGACTTCCGACATCGGCGCGAGCAGCGGCAGGCCGCCGCGGTCGTCGGTCACGGTCTCATAGGCGATCGCGGTGACGCCCGAGCCAAGAAGACCCTTGGTCTGCTCCGGATCCGGAGCCAGATGAAGATAGGTGTAGAGGATTTGGCCGTCGCGCAGCTGGACCCATTCGTTTGGCTGCGGTTCCTTGACCTTGACGATCATGTCGGACTTGGCGAACACGTCGGCGGCCGTCTTGGCGATAGTGGCGCCGGCGGCGCGATAGGCGTTGTCGTCGGCGCCGATGCCGGCGCCAGCACCGGTCTCGACCAGCACTTCATGGCCATGCGCGACATATTCGCGGACCGAGCCCGGCGTCAGGCCGACGCGATATTCATGGTTCTTGATTTCCTTGGGGCAGCCGACACGCATTTTTCTTCTCCCTGTCCGCGCCCTTCAGGGGGCGCTCTCACTGTCGCTCGTGCATGTCACCGGGTCGAAAAAGCGGAGGGTGGACACGCAGTAACCGCAGTCAACCACGAATCGTTCCGTATGTGTTTGCGAATGCACTTGCGGTAATGGTCGCTCTTCGATAATCGTTGCGTAAAATGACTTGAAATTCGCAGGAACCACGAAAAATGCGGCTCGACAGGATTGATATCGCCATTCTGGAGTCTTTGCAGAAGGATGGCCGGATCCCCAATGCGGCGCTCGCGGAGAAGGTCGGCCTTTCCCAATCGGCCTGTTCGCGCCGGCTCGACAATCTGGAGAAGTCCGGAACCATCCGCGGGTACCACGCGCGGCTGTCCAATTCCGCGCTCGGCCACCAGATGACGGCGATTGTGCACATATCGCTGTCGGGGCAATTCGAAAAGACGCTGTCGGATTTCGAGGCGGCGATCAAGCGCTGCCCGAACGTGCTCTCCTGCCATCTGATGTCGGGCGAATACGACTACATCCTGCGCATCGCGGCGAAGGATCTCGTCGACTATGAGCGCATCCACAAGGAATGGCTGTCAGCCATGCCGCACGTCACCAAGATCAACTCGTCCTTCGCGCTGCGCGAGATCGTCGATCGCACGGCGGTCGGGCTGCGGCCTGAGATGGCTTAAACCGCTGCGGCTTCGGTCACCACAGTAGTCATTGGGATATCGTGCGGCTGCGGGTAGATGGTCGGGATGCGCTGCAATTCGTAGCCGACGCCGATCACCAGCGGCCTGAACGGCATTGCGGCAAGCGTGCGATCGTAAAAGCCGCCGCCATAACCCAGCCGATAGTTACCTGGATCGATGCCGACGATCGGCGAGATCACGATGTCGGGCAGCACCGGGTCGCCCTCGGCCGGGATCGGAATGTTCCACACGCCCTTTTCCAGCCGGTCGCCCTGTTTGTAGGCGCGAAACACCAGCGGCTGTCCCTTCTCGATGACGACGGGCAGCGCGGTGCGCCCACCGCGCTCGTTGATCGAGGCCATCCAGCCACGCAGATCCGGCTCGCCGCGAAACGGCCAGTAGAGGCTGACCATCCGGCCGGCTATGTCTCCGATCAGCGCGTCGAGGCCGTCCGCGATGCGCGCAGACATGGCCGCGCGCGCATCGGCTGAGACGACAAGGCGGGCGCCGATGAGCCGCTCGCGCTCGGCCTTGCGCCAGCGTCTGACATCCGTCCAGTCGGAGAACGGCTCCCGGTATTCCGGGTCGAGTTCATGCATGAAGCAGGGCGGCGAGGCGTATTGCGCCGGCCCTTCGTCGTCACGGGTGTCAGCCATGCTTGGCTCCTGTCGATTTGTTTCACGCTATACTCATGGCTGTGCGGTCGCATGTGCATTCACGACGCCGCGCGACGACTCCCGGGCATGGTTATTGCCCGATCCAACATTGTTGCAGCGCACAAAAATACTTACATCACGGGTGACGGTTACACTTGGCGAGACGGAATGAAATGAGCGAAACCGAGCATAACGTCGTTGTCGTCGGTGCCGGCTTCGGCGGCCTCGAACTCACGCGTGCGCTGGCGGGAGGTCCGGTGCGCATCACCATGATCGACAAACGCAACCACCATCTTTTCCAGCCGCTGCTTTATCAGGTGGCGACGACGTCGCTTGCGACCTCTGAGGTTGCCTGGCCGATCCGTCATCTGCTGCGCAGGCGCAAGGACGTGACGACGCTTCTCGGCAATGTCACCGGCGTCGACCGCGCCGGCAAACGCGTGCTGCTCGAAGACGGCAGCTCGGTTCTTTATGACACGCTGGTGCTCGCCACCGGCGCGCGCCACGCCTATTTCGGCCATGACGAGTGGGAGCCGTTCGCGCCGGGTCTGAAGACGCTCGAGGACGCCACGACGATCCGGCGACGCATCCTGCTGGCCTTCGAGCAGGCGGAGCGCGAAACCGATCCAGCGAAGCGCCAGGCCCTGCTGACGCTGGTCATTGTCGGCGGCGGGCCGACCGGTGTCGAACTCGCAGGCACCATTGTCGAGCTCGCGCATGACACACTGCGCGGCGAGTTCCGCAACATCGACACCCGACAGGCGCGCGTCGTGCTGATCGAGGCCGGCGACCGGATCCTGGCCAATTTCGCGCCGCAGCTTTCCGACTATGCCCGCAAGGCGCTGGAACGGCTGGGCGTCACCGTCGAGCTCGGGCGCCCTGTCACGAAACTGGATGCCGAAGGCGTCGTCTTCGGCGACGCGCACCTGCCGGCAAGGACGATCATCTGGGCGGCGGGCGTTGCCGCTTCGCCCGCGGCCGAATGGCTGGGGGCGGCGGCCGACCGGGCGGGCCGGGTGCTGGTCGAACCCGACCTCACTGTGCCCGGCAATCCAGACATTTTCGTCATCGGCGACACCGCGCATGTGCTGCGGCCGGATGGAAAGCCGGTACCGGGTGTGGCGCCGTCGGCCAAGCAGGAGGGCAAACACGTCGCCGCGACGATCAAGGCGCGGCTGGCCGGCGACACCGCGACGTGTCCTTTCCGCTACAAGCATGCCGGCGACCTGGCGACGATCGGCAAGCGCGCCGCTGCCATCGATTTCGGTTGGATCAAGCTCACCGGCTGGCCCGCCTGGTGGCTCTGGGGCATAGCGCACATCTATTTCCTGATCGACTTCCGCAACCGCCTGGCGGTCTCGCTTAGCTGGCTATGGATATATCTTACCGGCCAGCGCAGCGCGCGGCTGATCACCCAGGGCGACGACGACAAGAGCTGATTTCCTCGCCGTCATCGGCTTCATCGAGACGTCACCTTCTCGTGATCGAAAGGCCTTTCGCGCGCGTGGACTCGAAGCCTCATCAGCGCCATGCTCCATGCCTGGGGCAGGGTCGTCGCGTTGTCGAAGAGGAGAAGAAAATGTCACGGCTGCCCATCTCCCGTCGCGGATTCTCCCGTCGCGAATTCCTGGCTGGCGCCGCTGCCGGCGGCGCGCTGATCATGCTGCATCCGTTCTCCGCCCGCGCCGCGGCCAATCAGGCGCATCTCAGGATCATGGAGACGGCCGACATCCATGTGAACCTGCTGCCTTACGATTACTACGCCGACAAGGCGAACGACACGATGGGCCTGTCGCGCACCGCCTCGCTGATCGACGCGGTGCGCAAGGAAGCCGTGAATTCGATGCTGATCGACAATGGCGACTTGCTGCAGGGCAGTCCGATGGGCGACTACATAGCCTACGAGAAAGGCATGAAGGACGGCGACCTGCACCCCGTCATGAAGGGCATGAACGTGCTCGGCTATGAATGCTCGACGCTCGGCAACCATGAATTCAATTATGGGCTGTCCTTTCTCGACAAGGTGTTGGCCGGCGCCAACTTTCCCTTCGTCTGCGCGAACCTGATCCGCGGCACCACGCTTGCCGCGAACCCGCGCGACGACAAGCTCTACCTCAAGCCCTATGTCATCCTCGACAGGAAGATCAAGGATGGGTCAGGGGCCGAGCAACCGATCAGGATCGGCGTCATCGGCTTCGTGCCGCCGCAGATCATGGTCTGGGACCTGAAGAACCTCGAAGGCAACGTCCAGACGCGCGATATCGTCGAGGCGGCCAAGGCCTGGGTGCCGCAGATCAGGGAGGAAGGCGCCGATATCGTCATCGCGCTTTCGCATTCCGGCATCGATATCAAGCAAGGCGACAAGATGGAGAACGCCTCGTTCTTCGTCGCCGGCGTCGAGGGCATCGACGCGGTCTTCACCGGCCACCAGCATCTGGTCTTCCCCGGCAAGAAGGATTTCCAGGCGCTCGCAGGCGTCGACACCGAGAAGGGCACGCTGCAGGGCAAGCCGGCCGTCATGGGCGGCTTCTGGGGTTCGCATATGGGTCTGATCGACCTGCTTCTGGAGCGCGACGGCTCGAAGTGGCGGATCGTCTCGGCCACCTCCGAGGCGCGGCCGATCTATGAGCGCGTCGACAACAAGAACAAGGCAACAGTTGGCGACGACAAGCGCATCATCGCGGCGCTCGAGCAGGACCACGAGGCAACCCTTGCCTATGTCCGCCGCCCCGTCGGCAAGACATCGGCGCCGCTCTACTCCTACTTCGCTCTGGTGGCCGACGATCCGTCCGTCCAGATCGTCAACCAGGCGCAGACCTGGTATCTCAAGAACATATTGAAGAGCACTGAGTGGAAGGACGTGCCGCTCCTGTCGGCGGCGGCGCCCTTCAAGGCCGGCGGCCGCAACGGCGCCGACTACTATACCGACGTTCCCGCGGGCGATATCGCCATCAAGAATGTCGCCGACCTCTATCTTTACCCGAACACGGTGCGCGCCGTCGAAATCACCGGCACCGAGGTGAAGGAATGGCTGGAGATGTCCGCCGGCATCTTCAACCATATCGAGCCGGGCAAAGCGGATCAGCTGCTGATCAACACAGACTTCCCATCCTATAATTTCGACGTCATCGACGGCATCACCTACCGGATCGACCTGTCGCAGCCGCCGAAATACGATGCCAAGGGCGGCGTCGCGAACGCCGGTTCCAATCGCATCGCCGACCTGAAATTCAACGGGAAACCGATTGATCCGGCAGCGAAATTCGTCGTTGCCACCAACAATTACCGCGCTGGCGGCGGCGGCAATTTCCCCGACATCGACGCCTCGAAGATCATCTACGAAGCGCCGGACACCAACCGCGACGTGATCGTGCGCTACGTCGTCAGCGAGGGCACGATCAACCCTTCGGCGGACGACAACTGGTCCTTCGCGCCGCTGCCCGGCGCCAGCGTCGTCTTCGAGACCGGACCGGGCGCCAAGGATTTCATCGCCGACGTGAAATCCTTGAAGATAGAGCCTGCCGGCGATGGCGAGGCGGGCTTTGCCAGATATCGCATCACGCTTTGACGTCGTGCCGCGTCGACGCGGCTGCCTAGGCGGCCGCCCGCGCCGCCGCTGACGGGAAAGCGCTTCAGGCAAAAAGCAGTGAACTGCCAAAATCGCTGCCCCGGCCGCTCTGGTTCCGGCTGTCCGCATGGGATAGTTTTAGCCATGCGTTATGTGATCGTCATCGCCGCCATCACCTTCTTCCTGTTCTGGGACGGCCTCTACAATCGCGGCCACTACCTCGACGCGACCGTACGGGAAGTGTCACGCATCGTGCGCTACGTCACCGGGTAAGGTCTCGCCGCTTTCGCATCGCGGCGCGACATCGTTGCCGGTTGACGCCCGGGCGTTGCTCCCACAGAAACACCGCTGAACCGAAGACCAGGGAGGCTGGCTTGATCCGGCACATCGTTTTCTTCAGCGTGCGGCGCAGGGAAGATGTCGAGGCTGTGCGCTCGGGCCTGCTGGCGCTCGGCAAGATTCCGCACTCGAAGCATTTCGAGGTGACGCTCAACACCAAGGTCGATCTGTTTTCCAACGCGATCGATGTCGTCGTCTATGCCGAGTTCGAGGACGAGGCGGCCCTTGCCGCCTACAAGGCGGATCCGATCTATGCGGACACGACCAGCAAGGTGAAGCCGCTGCGCGAACTGCGCTATTCGGCGGATGTCGTGGCCGCGGCCTGAAGCGGCAGAGCACGTTCCTTCGGTCCGCCGCTCTTGAACAGCCGGCCGGAATGGGGCACACCGCGCCGGCATGATCAAAAGCTCCGCCCATCCGCTCGACCACCTCGTGCTGCCTACCGGAAGCCTCGATGCCGCGCGGTCGCGTCTGGCCTCGCTCGGCTTTGTCGTCGCGCCCACGGGCATCCACCCTTTCGGCACGCAGAACGCCTGCGTCTTTTTCGCCGACGGCACCTATCTCGAGCCGCTGGCGGTGGGAAATGAACAGGCAGCAGGACAAGCAATCGCGGCCGGCAATGTCTTCATATCGCGCGACCGCCTTTATCGCGAGCGGCTGGGCGAGGAGGGTTTTTCGGCCGTCGTGCTTGGAGCCGGCAATGCCGACGCCGACCATGCGCGCTTTGTCGAAGCCGGCCTGTCGGCCGGCGACATGCTTAGTTTCTCACGCGTGTTCACCGACGCGAACGGAAAGAGCGATACGGCGTCTTTCAAGCTGGCCTTCGCGGCCGCCAAGGAGGCGCCGGACGCCTTCCTCTTCGCCTGCGAGCGCGTCAACGCGCCGAAGATCGATCGCACGGCGCTTCAGGCGCATGCCAATGGCGTGACCGGCATCGTCGAAGTGGTTGCGGTCAGTGACGCGCCTTCCGCGCAGATCGGGCTGATCTCTATCGCCGTCGGCGCGAGTGCCGACGACCTTGGGGCGGGCGACGCGGTGCGGCTGCCGAACGCAATCCTAAGCGTCGTCACGCCTGAAACCTACACGCGGCGCTTCGGCCTGGCGGCCGAGCCGTCGTCGCATTTCCGGTTTGAGGCGATTGTTTTCTCGATCCGCGACAAAGCTTCAGTTGCGCACGTGCTTGCGGCCGGCGCCGTCGATCACAACATGAGCGGCAATGATGTCGTCGTTCCGCCGGCGCCCGGGCAGGGCGCCGCCTTCATCTTCCGGGAGAACCCATGAGCAAGCCCCTGGCGCCCAATGCATCGGTAACCGTCGGCAAGGTCGTCTTCGCCAACAATGCACCGCTGTCGCTGATCGCCGGCCCGTGCCAGCTTGAATCGCGCCAGCATGCTTTCGACATGGCCGGCGCGCTGAAGGAGCTGACGGAACGTCTGGGTATCGGCCTCGTCTACAAGACCAGCTACGACAAGGCCAACCGCACCTCGCTGTCGGCGACGCGCGGCGCCGGGCTCGATGCGGCGATGCCGATCTTCGACGATCTGCGCAAGGAGTTTGGGCTCCCGGTGCTGACCGACGTCCACACCGAGGAACAGTGTGCGATCGTCGCGCCGCATGTCGATGTCCTGCAGATCCCGGCTTTCCTGTCGCGCCAGACCGACATGCTGGTCGCCGCCGCCAGGACCGGCAAGGTCATCAATGTGAAGAAGGGCCAGTTTCTCGCGCCCTGGGACATGAAGAACGTCGTCGCCAAGATCACCGGTTCCGGCAATCCGAACGTGCTGACCACCGAGCGCGGTGTCTCGTTCGGCTACAACACGCTGGTCTCGGACATGCGCGCGCTGCCGCTCATGGCCGAGATCGGCGCCCCGGTTATCTTCGACGCCACCCATTCGGTGCAGCAGCCGGGCGGGCAAGGCGGCTCCTCCGGCGGCGAACGGCGCTTTGTCGCGACGCTCGCGCGCGCGGCCGTAGCCGTCGGCGTCGCCGGCGTCTTCATCGAAACCCATCAGGACCCGGACAATTCGACGTCTTCGGATGGCCCCAATATGTTGCCTCTCAAGGACATGCCGGCGCTGCTGGAGAAGCTGATGGCCTTCGACCGGATCGCCAAGGGCCACTGATCCGACGCGATCCTGCGCCGGCTTGTGGTTGCACCGGGCCGGGACTACGCTCGTTTCGTAACTGAGCGTCTTGGCAGGAGGAAGCCATGTCCGTTGCCCGCGTCACCGAAATCACGTCGTCGTCCACGAAGAGCTTTCAGGATGCCATCGAGCAGGGCATCGCGCGCGCCGCAAAAACCCTGAAGAACGTCGAGGGCGCCTGGATCCAGGACCAGAAGATCGTCGTCGAAGACGGCAAGATCGCCGCTTACCGCGTCAATATGAAAGTCACCTTCATCCTCACCGACAGCTGAGCAAGTCGTCGGGAACCTTAGTGCGCTCCTCTCATTGTCAATGCATGCATTCAACGAGAGGAGAACCATCATGACCACCCCGTCCGGGCATACCGAAGCCATCGCCGCCTCACGCGTCATCGGCACGTCTGTCTACAACACCGAAGGCAAGAGCATCGGCAGCATCGAGGACGTCATGCTCGACAAGATGTCGAACGGCATCATGTTCGCCGTCATCGGTTTCGGCGGCTTCCTTGGCATGGGCGAGAAGTACCACGCCGTTCCGTGGGCGACGCTCGATTATGACGAGGACAGAGGCGGCTATGTCGTGCCGTTCACCAAGGAGCAGCTCCAGGCGGCGCCTGCATATTCGATCGACGAGCTGACCGGCGCCGACGGCGAAGCCGCCCGCGATGCTTCATTCCAGTATTACCATGTGAAGCCCTATTGGCATTGATCGCACGATCGGCAAGCTGAAAATCGAAAGGCCCCCGACATAAAGCCGGGGGCCTTTGACGTTTACCTACTCCGCTGCGTTGAGAGTCGATAGCTCTGCCGAACTCTGCTGGGGTTTCCGGTCGTCGCATGACGTCAGGAACGCCGCCGCGATCAGGAACAAACTCACGATACCGCTCAACTGGGACATGGCGAAACTCCTCCTGTTTCGCCCCGCGCGAATGCGACCATAGATGAGAAGGCCGTGCAGTGCGCATGACTTATGATGACAGAAATTTGCGCTTCGTGACTCTTGCCCGCGGCAATAATTGCGGCCCCGCCGATTGCCTTTTGCTCCGCTTTGGCTAAGAGGGGCGCGACGCTTCAATCGATCAATCGGGGACATCGCAAATGACCGCCATCATCGACATTGTCGGGCGTGAAATCCTGGACAGCCGTGGCAATCCGACCGTCGAGGTCGACGTGGTGCTGGAAGATGGCTCGATGGGCCGCGCCGCGGTACCGTCGGGCGCATCGACCGGCGCGCATGAGGCGGTTGAGGTGCGGGACGGCGGGCCGCGCTATCTCGGCAAGGGCGTTCAGCGCGCCGTCGAAGCGGTGAACGGCGAGCTGTTCGAGGCGATCGGCGGCATGGAAGCCGAGAACCAGATCCATATCGACCAGACGATGATCGAGCTCGACGGGACGCCGAACAAGAGCCGCCTCGGCGCCAATGCCATCCTCGGCGTGTCGCTGGCGGTCGCCAAGGCCGCGGCGGAAGCCGCGGGCCTGCCGCTCTACCGTTATGTCGGCGGCACCAAGGCGCACATCCTGCCGGTGCCGATGATGAACATCATCAATGGCGGCGCGCATGCCGACAATCCGATCGATTTCCAGGAATTCATGATCCTGCCGATTGGCGCGCCGACGCTGCGCGACGGCGTGCGCTGGGGCTCGGAGATTTTCCACACGCTGCGCAAGAAGCTCAAGGATGCCGGCCACAACACCAATGTCGGCGACGAGGGCGGCTTCGCTCCCAACCTGAAGAGCGCGCCTTCGGCGCTCGATTTCATCATGGAATCGATCGAGAAGGCCGGCTTCAAGCCTGGTGAGGACGTGGCCCTCGGTCTCGATTGCGCGGCGACCGAGTTCTTCAAGGACGGCAACTACGTCTATGAGGGCGAGAAGAAGACCCGCGATCCGAAGGCGCAGGCCAAGTACCTTGCCAAGCTCGCGGCCGACTATCCGATCATCACCATCGAGGACGGCCTTGCCGAGGACGATTGGGAAGGCTGGAAGATCCTGACCGACCTGATCGGCAAGAAGACCCAGCTCGTCGGCGACGATCTCTTCGTCACCAACACGGCGCGGCTGCGCGACGGCATCCGCATGGGCGTCGCCAATTCGATCCTGGTCAAGGTCAACCAGATCGGCTCGCTGACAGAGACGCTCGATGCCGTCGAGACCGCGCACAAGGCCGGCTACACCGCCGTCATGTCGCATCGCTCGGGCGAGACCGAGGATTCGACCATCGCCGACCTCGCGGTCGCCACCAATTGCGGGCAGATCAAGACCGGCTCCCTGTCGCGCTCGGACCGCACCGCCAAATACAACCAGCTCATCCGCATCGAGGAAGAGCTCGGCAAGCAGGCGCGCTACGCCGGCAAGTCGGTGGTCAAGGGCTGACCCAGCCCGTTCGAACAGTCTGAAAAGGGCGGGTCATTCCCGCCCTTTTTTGTTCCGGCGATCCTCGATAAGGCCGCCCGTAACCGTCCATTAAGCACAATCGGGCGAAATACGACTCATGGCCGCTTGCGTTCGCGGCCGCGAGGGTTCGGGTCATGTGGACACGTCAGCACAAGCAGAGAAACACCGGCAGGCTGATCATCCCCTCGCTTTGCGTGCTCTTCCTGGCCTATTTCGGCTTCCATGCCTATCACGGCGAATTCGGCATCTATTCCAAATATCGGCTGCAGGCCCGGGCGGTTGAATTGCAGGCCCAGCTCGATGCCGTGAAGGCGCGCCGGATCGATTTCGAGCGTCGTGTCCAGTTGATGCATGAAGGCACGCTGGAGAAGGATATGCTTGACGAGCAGGCCCGAAAGGCGCTCAATCTGTCCCATCCCGACGAAATCACCATCATGCTGCCCGCCTCGACGAAATAACCGAATTTCGGTTAATCGTCTTTATTTTCAATGATTCTAATCGCTTAGATGCATGCCAGCCATGCATTTTTCAGCATGGCGCAATGCATTCTTGCGTGTTAGCTTCTCGCAAATCGGTGGGGAGACGATCGATCTCCCTGAATGTCCGCGAAGAGACGCCAACAGGGAGTGACGCATGGCCATCGCCGCCAAAAAAGCGCCCGCCAAATCCAGATCCGACAAACAGCCCAATCTGTCAGCGCCCAAGCCGGCCGATTTCACCAAGGACGAAGAGCTTTCCGCCTACCGGCACATGCTCTTGATCCGCCGCTTCGAGGAGAAGGCCGGCCAGCTCTATGGCATGGGCTTCATCGGTGGCTTCTGCCACCTCTATATCGGCCAGGAGGCCGTCGTCACCGGCATGAAGATGGCGCTGGTCGAAGGCGACCAGATGATCACCGCCTATCGCGACCATGGCCACATGCTGGCGATGGAGCTGTCGCCACGCGGCGTCATGGCCGAGCTCACCGGGCGCCGCGGCGGCCTGTCGAAGGGCAAGGGCGGCTCCATGCATATGTTCTCCAAGGAGAAGCATTTCTATGGCGGCCATGGCATCGTCGGCGCGCAGGTGTCGCTCGGCACCGGTCTCGCCTTCGCCAACCGCTACCGCGAAAACAAGAACGTTTCGCTGACCTATTTCGGCGACGGCGCCGCCAACCAGGGCCAGGTCTATGAAAGCTTCAACATGGCCTCGCTGTGGAAGCTGCCGGTGATCTACATCATCGAGAACAACCGCTACGCCATGGGCACGTCCGTGTCGCGCTCGTCGGCCGAGACCGACTTCTCGCATCGCGGCGCTTCCTTCAAGATCCCGGGCATCCAGGTCGACGGCATGGACGTCCGCGCCGTGAAGTCGGCGGCCGATCTGGCCACCGAATGGTGCCGGTCCGGCAACGGTCCGCTGATCCTCGAGATGCAGACCTACCGCTATCGCGGCCATTCGATGTCCGACCCGGCAAAATACCGCTCCAAGGAGGAAGTGCAGAAGATGCGCTCCGAGCATGACCCGATCGAGCAGGTCCGGGTGCGGCTGCTCGACAAGAAGTGGGCAACCGAGGACGAGCTCAAGACCATCGACAAGGAAGTCCGCGACATCGTCGCCGACGCCGCCGAATTCGCCCAGAACGACGCCGAGCCGGATCCGTCCGAGCTGTGGGCCGACATCGTACTCTAAGGAGAGGGCAAGGACATGCCGATCGAAATTCTCATGCCCGCGCTCTCGCCGACGATGGAAGAGGGCAATCTTTCCAAATGGCTGAAGAACGAAGGCGACAAGATCGTCGCCGGTGACGTCATCGCCGAGATCGAGACCGACAAGGCGACGATGGAAGTCGAAGCCGTCGACGAAGGCACGCTCGCCAAGATCGTGGTTCCCGCCGGTAGCGAAGGCGTCAAGGTCAACGCGGTCATCGCCGTGCTTGCCGTCGACGGCGAGGACGTCGACAAGGCCGGCGAAGGCATCGGTGAAGAAGAGCCCGCCAAGGCCGAAAAAGCCGCACCGGCGCCGGCCCCCGCCGCGGCCAAGAGCAACGCTGCCACGCCGGTCGCCGCCGCGCCGAAGGCGGAGATCGCCGCCGATCCGGATATTCCCGCCGGCACCGAGATGGTTTCCACCACTGTGCGCGAAGCGCTGCGCGACGCGATGGCCGAGGAAATGCGCCGCGACGGCGATGTCTTCGTCATGGGCGAGGAGGTCGCCGAATACCAAGGCGCCTACAAGATCACGCAAGGCCTGCTGCAGGAGTTCGGGCCGCAACGCGTCGTCGACACGCCCATCACCGAGCATGGCTTTGCCGGCGTCGGCGTCGGCGCCGCGATGGCCGGGTTGAAGCCGATCGTCGAATTCATGACCTTCAACTTCGCCATGCAGGCGATCGACCAGATCATCAACTCGGCCGCCAAGACGCTCTATATGTCCGGCGGCCAGATGGGCGCGCCGATCGTCTTCCGTGGTCCCAACGGCGCGGCCGCCCGCGTCGCCGCGCAGCATTCGCAGTGCTATGCCGCCTGGTACAGCCATATCCCCGGCCTGAAGGTGGTGATGCCCTACACGGCCGCCGACGCCAAGGGCCTGCTCAAGGCGGCGATCCGCGATCCGAACCCTGTCATCTTCCTCGAGAACGAGATCCTCTACGGCCATTCCTTCGATGTGCCGAAACTCGACGACTTCGTGCTGCCGATCGGCAAGGCACGTGTCCACAAGCAAGGCAAGGACGTCACGCTCGTCTCCTTCGGCATCGGCATGACCTATGCGGTCAAGGCGGAGGCCGAGTTGCGCGGCATGGGCATCGATGCCGAGATCATCGATCTCAGGACCATTCGGCCGCTCGACTTCGACACGATCATCGCTTCGGTGAAGAAGACCAACCGTCTCGTGGTGGTGGAAGAAGGTTATCCGCAGAACTCGGTCGGCGACCACATCGCCAGCCAGGTCTCGCAGCGTGCCTTCGACTTCCTCGATGCGCCGGTGATCACCATTGCCGGCAAGGACGTGCCGATGCCTTATGCGGCGAACCTCGAGAAGCTGGCGCTGCCCAACGTCGGCGAAGTCGTCGAGGCTGTCAAAGCCGTTACCTATCGGGGATAAGCGATGGCAGCATCGCTGGGATATATTCTTCTTTTCCTAGCGATTATTTCGTTCGCTGTCGGGGGCTATTCTATAGCGATGGTGGCCGCTTTGTCGCTTCGCCAGGAGAATAAGGTTCAAACCAAGGTTTTTGGATTTCTCCCTGTCACCAAGGTTGTTTGGACGGATGAAATGAATCGCCATCGCCGAAGGGGCTTCTTTTGCGTGATCGCTTTTATGCTGCTTAGCCAGGTGGGTGCCTATCTGGCCGGTTTGCCTATGACCATCAACGGAACTAGGATTCAGTGAGGTCCGCGAATGCCAATCAACATCACCATGCCGGCCCTTTCGCCCACGATGGAAGAGGGCAATCTTTCCAAGTGGCTGGTCAAGGAAGGCGATAAGGTTTCGCCCGGCGACGTGATCGCCGAGATCGAGACCGACAAGGCGACGATGGAGGTCGAAGCCGTCGATGAAGGCACAGTCGCCAAGCTGGTGGTTCCGGCCGGCACCGAAGGCGTCAAGGTCAACGCGCTGATCGCCATCCTGGCTGGTGAAGGCGAGGATGCCGCGGCCGCTGCCAAGAGCGGCGGCAACGCCGCGCCAAAGGCCGAAGCGCCGAAGGCGGACGCCCCGAAAGCCGAAACGCCCAAGGAAGCACCCAAGCCGGCAGCGGCGGCCGCGGTGCCCCCGCCGGCGAAGGCCGAGCAGGCTCCCGTCGCCAACGGCCACGCCGCCGGTGATCGCCTCTTCGCATCGCCGCTGGCTCGCCGCATCGCCAAGGATGCCGGCGTCGATGTGTCCGCTGTGACAGGCACCGGCCCGCATGGCCGCGTGGTGAAGGTCGACGTCGAGGCGGCGATCGCTTCCGGCGGCGCCAAGGCCGCACCGGCTGCGAAGGCGCCTGCCGGCACCCCGTCCGCTCCGGCCCCAGCACCCAAGCCGATGTCGGACGACCAGGTGCTGAAGCTTTTCGCCGAAGGCTCCTACGAGCTCGTGCCGCATGACAACATGCGCAAGACGATTGCGCGCCGCCTGGTCGAGGCCAAGTCCACCATTCCGCATTTCTACCTGACGCTCGACTGCGAGCTCGATGCGCTCTTGGCGCTGCGCACGCAGTTGAATGCCGCAGCCCCGATGAGGAAGACCGACAAGGGCGAAGCCCCGGCCTACAAGCTCTCCGTCAACGACATGGTCATCAAGGCGATGGCCATGGCGCTGATGGCGGTGCCGGACGCCAATGCGTCGTGGACCGACAGCGCCATGGTCAAGCACAAGCACGCCGATGTCGGCGTCGCCGTGTCGATCCCCGGCGGCCTGATCACGCCGATCATCCGGCATGCGGATGAAAAGACGCTGTCGGTCATCTCCAACGAGATGAAGGACCTGGCGAGCCGCGCCAGGAGCCGCAAGTTGAAGCCGGAAGAGTATCAGGGCGGCACCACCGCTGTGTCCAATCTGGGCATGTTCGGCGTCAAGGACTTTGCCGCCGTCATCAACCCGCCGCATGCGACGATTTTGGCGGTCGGCGCCGGCGAGGAGCGGGCGGTGGTGAAGAAGGGCGAGATCAGAATAGCCACCGTGATGTCGGTGACGCTCTCGACCGACCACCGCGCGGTCGACGGCGCGCTCGGAGCCGAACTGCTCGGCGCCTTCAAGCGCATGATCGAAAACCCGATGGGCATGCTGGTGTAAGAAGGGAAAAGGCGGTGCGGAAATTCTTCACCAGCCTTTTCGCCTTCGTCCTTTCCGGCTTCGCCGGCGGGCTGGTGGCTCAGGAACTCGCCGTCGCCACCGGTGCCGAGGAAGAATACATCGTCGTTTTCATGGTCTCGGTGTTGGTGACCGCTGTCGTCACTGTCGTCTTCTTCATGGCGCAGTTCATGGTCGATCCGGTCATGGCCGTCGCCAAGGCGGGAAAGTGGTCGCTGATCGTATTCGCCGTGTTGCTCATCCTGCTGGTCGGCCTGGTGCTCCATACGGATGCCAGCAAGGATGTAATGAAGCGCGACGGGCCGATGGTGGCCGGGCTGATATTGCCAGGCATCGTCACGATCATCGTGCAGTGGCTCTTCGTGCACTGGCGGGTGGGGCATGTCCGGACAGGTTTTGGTAGAGGCGGGGCGAAGGCGTGAAGACAATTCTGTGCTACGGCGACTCCCTGACCTGGGGCTATGATGCCGCCAGCCTCGGCCGCCATGCGCTGGCAGACCGCTGGCCGAGCGTGCTCGAGGTCGAGCTCGGCGACGACGTCGAGGTCATCGCCGAAGGCCTCAACGGCCGCACCACGGCCTTCGACGACCATCTGGCCGGCGCCGACCGCAATGGCGCCCGCGTCCTCCCGACGGTCCTGACCAGCCATGCGCCGCTTGATCTCGTCATCATCATGCTCGGCTCCAACGACATGAAGCCGTGGATCCACGGCAATCCGGTTGCCGCCAAGCAGGGCATGCAGCGCCTGATCGATATCGTGCGCGGCCACGACTATCCGTTCGACTGGGATACGCCGCAGATCCTGATCGTCGCTCCGCCGGCGGTAACGCGCACCGACAATGCGGAATTCAAGGAAATGTTCGCCGGCGGCGACGACGCCTCCAAGCGGCTGGCGCCGCAATATTCGGCACTTGCCGACGAGGCCGGCTGCGGCTTCTTCGATGCCGGCACCGTCGCTGCCACCACGCCGCTCGACGGCGTCCATCTCGATGCGGAAAACACGCGGCGGATCGGCCGGGCTTTGGCGCCGCTCGTGCGCATCATGCTCTCACTCTAACCCTTAGAAAGAAAACCCGTGGCTGAATCCTACGACGTCATCATCATCGGCTCAGGTCCCGGCGGCTATGTCACGGCGGTGCGTTCCGCCCAGCTCGGCTTCAAGACGGCGATCGTCGAGCGTGAGCATCTTGGCGGCATCTGCCTGAACTGGGGCTGCATCCCGACCAAGGCGCTGCTGCGCTCGGCCGAGATCATGCATTATTCCGACCACCTCAAGGACTACGGCCTGAAGCTCGAAGGCGGCAAGGTCAGCCCTGACACATCAGCCGTGGTCGACCGTTCGCGAAAAGTGTCGCTCAGGCTGAACACCGGCGTCGGCTTCCTGATGAAGAAGAACAAGGTCGACGTGATCTGGGGCGAGGCGAAGCTTTCGAAGGCTCCTGCCGGTGACAAACCGGGCGAGGTCGTCGTTTCGAAGACCGCGAAGAAGGCGATGGAGCCGCAGCCGCCGGTGCCGAAAGGCGTCAAGGGCGAGGGCACCTACACTGCCAAGCACATTATTCTCGCGACCGGCGCAAGGCCGCGCGCGCTGCCCGGCATCGAGCCGGACGGCAAGCTGATCTGGACCTATTTCGAGGCGATGGTGCCGAAGGAAATGCCGAAATCGCTGCTGGTGATGGGTTCGGGCGCCATCGGCATCGAATTCGCTTCCTTCTACCGCACCATGGGCGCCGATGTGACGGTGGTCGAGCTGCTGCCCGCGGTGATGCCGGTCGAGGACGCCGAGGTCTCGAAATTCGCGCAGAAGCAGTTCGAGAAGCAGGGGATGAAGATACTCCTCGAGGCCAAGGTGACCAAGGTCGAAAAGGGCGCCAATTCGGTCACCGCGCATGTCGAGATGAAGGACGGCAAGGTCGAGAAGATCACCGCCGACCGGATGATCTCTGCCGTCGGCGTGCAGGGCAACATCGAAAATCTTGGCCTGGAAGCGCTCGGCGTGAAGACGGACCGCGGCTGCGTCGTCGTCGATGGCTACGGCAAGACCAATGTGCCCGGCGTCTACGCCATCGGCGACGTTGCCGGACCGCCGATGCTTGCCCACAAGGCCGAGCATGAAGGCGTCGTCTGCATCGAGAAAATAGCCAATTTTCCGGGCGTGCATGCCACCGACAAGCTGAAGATCCCCGGCTGCACCTATTGCAGCCCGCAGGTTGCGTCCGTTGGCTTGACGGAAGCCAAGGCCAAGGCTGAAGGCAAGGATATCCGCGTCGGCCGCTTCCCCTTCAGCGCCAACGGCAAGGCCATCGCGCTCGGCGAGGATCAGGGCTTCGTCAAGACCATCTTCGACAAGAAGACGGGCCAGCTTCTCGGCGCGCATATGGTCGGTGCCGAGGTGACCGAGCTCATCCAGGGTTTTGTCGTGGCGATGAACCTGGAGACCACCGAGGAAGAGCTGATGCACACGATCTTCCCGCATCCGACGTTGTCGGAAATGATGAAGGAGAGCGTGCTCGACGCCTATGGCCGCGCTTTGAACGCATGACAAGAACCGGTGACAGATCACCAATCGGTGATAGACGGTCAATCCATGCTAAATTGGTCGGGCGAGACTCACTCGCGGCAGCCGGAGAAAGCTGACGGCAAGGCAGTTCGTATCCGGATGCATCTTCACCTGATCGAGGAGGAATTGGCATATGCATATGAATGGCGTCGGCTGGATTACAGCCATCATCGTCGGCGGTCTGGCGGGCTGGTTCGCCGAGATGGTCATGAAGAGCAACACTGGCATCGTCATGAACATCATCATGGGCATTGTCGGCGCCGTGGTGCTGAACGCGATCCTGCAGGCCCTCAATATCGGGGCCTTCGGTGCCGGCTGGGTGGCCTATCTGATCACCGGCTTCATAGGTGCCTGCCTGCTGATCTTCGTCGGACGGCTCGTTCGCCGCTGAACCGCTATGCGAAAAGGCTGTGGCGGCATGCGCTGCCACGGCCTTTTTCTTTGCCTCGAAAAGTCCTAGATGACGAAAGACAGGTGGCTGGCGAAATCGCGGCCGCGAAGGGTTTGAGATGGTCACAGTCGTAGACACGATCGCCAACCGGCCGCGCCCGCGGCATCCCGAGAAGGCGCACCGGCCCGACCAGGAGGTGTTGCGCAAGCCCGACTGGATCCGCGTCAAGGCGCCGGTTTCCAAGGGCTATGCCGAAACGCGCGAGATCGTGAAGTCGCACAAGCTGGTGACGGTGTGCGAGGAGGCCGGCTGCCCGAATATCGGCGAGTGCTGGGACAAGAAGCACGCCACCTTCATGATCATGGGCGAGATTTGCACGCGCGCCTGCGCCTTCTGCAATGTCGCGACCGGTATCCCGACCGCGCTCGATGCGGATGAGCCGGCGCGCGTCGCGCACGCCGTCAAGCAGATGGGGCTGAGCCACGTCGTCATCACGTCCGTCGACCGCGACGACTTGGCCGATGGCGGCGCGCAGCATTTCGCCGACGTCATCCGCGCCATCCGCGCGGCGACACCCTCGACGACGATCGAGATCCTGACGCCCGACTTCCTGCGCAAGGATGGCGCGCTGGAGATCGTCGTTGCGGCCAAGCCCGACGTCTTCAACCACAATCTCGAAACCGTGCCGTCGAACTACCTGACGGTCCGTCCCGGCGCGCGTTATTTCCATTCGATCCGGCTTTTGCAGCGGGTCAAGGAACTCGACCCGTCGATCTTCACCAAATCCGGCATCATGGTCGGCCTCGGCGAGGAGCGGAACGAGGTGCTGCAATTGATGGACGATCTGCGTTCGGCCAATGTCGACTTCATGACCATCGGCCAGTACCTGCAGCCCTCGAAGAAGCACCATCCGGTGATCCGCTTCATCCCGCCGGACGAGTTCAAGTCCTATGAGACGATAGGCAAGACCAAGGGCTTCCTTCTGATGGCTTCGAGCCCGCTGACCCGCTCCTCGCATCACGCCGGCGAGGATTTCGCCAGGTTGCGCGCGGCGCGCGAGGCGCAGCTCGCGAAGGCCAGCTGACCTTCAATGCCGAAATTCGAGGCGACACGCCGCGTCGCGCACACGCCGCAAGAGATGTTCGCGCTGGTTGCGGACATCGAGGCCTATCCGCAATTCCTGCCGCTCTGTGAGTCGCTCACCGTGCGCTCTCGCAAGGAGCGCGACGGCCGCACCATCCTGGTTGCCGACATGAGCATCGGCTACAAGGCGATCCGCGAGACCTTTACCACGCAGGTGCTGCTCAATCCGGCCGAGCATGCCATCGATGTCAAATACATCGACGGTCCGTTCAAATATCTCAGCAATATCTGGCGCTTCGATCCCGCTGGCAGCGGCTGCGAGGTGCATTTCTTCATCGATTACGAATTCAAGAGCCGCATCCTGGGCGCGGTGATGGGCACGATGTTCGATCGCGCCTTCCGCATGTTCTCGGAAGCCTTCGAGAAACGGGCAGACGTCATCTATGGGGTGAAGCAAGTCTAACGCTCACCGAGCGCGCGCAGTCCGAGTTGCAGCGCGTGCCGCACCGTCTCGTGCCGGATGAATTCGCGGCCCTTGTGACCGAACAGCTGCCGCTCGGCGATAACCGGCTGTCCGGCAAGCGCTATCCCGAACCAGACAAGACCGACCGGCTTGTCGGCCGAGCCGCCGCTGGGGCCGGCAATGCCGGTGACGGCGAGCGACAGGCTTGCCTGCGAATGCGCCAGCGCGCCCGCCGCCATTTCCAGAACCGTCTCGCGCGAGACCGCGCCATGCGCATCGAGCGTGGCGGCGGAGACGCCGAGCATCTCCATCTTGGCTTCGTTGGAATAGGTGATGAAGCCGCGGTCGACCACGGCAGAGGACCCGGCAATGTCGGTCAGCGCCGCGATGATCAGGCCGCCGGTGCAGCTTTCGGCCGTCGCCAGCATGATGCCGCGCTGCTGACAGGCCTGGAGCAAAGCGATAGCGAGTTCGGCGTTGCTCATGCCGGCACCTCTCCCGGGTAGACGACGCTGGCGGTGGCGATCGCGGCGATGCCTTCGCCACGCCCGACAAAGCCCAGCTTCTCGTTGGTTGTCGCCTTGATCGAAATACGCTCGCGCGCGATGCCGAGCATGGCCGAAAGCGCCTCCGTCATCGCGGCGCGATGCGGCCCGACGCGCGGCGCCTCGCAGATCAACGTGATGTCGGCATTGGCGATGCGGCCGCCACGCTCGCGCACCAGCTTTGCCGCGTGCTCGACGAAGATCTTCGAGGCCGCTCCCTTCCATTGCGGGTCGGACGGCGGGAAATGCGTGCCTATGTCGCCGGCGCCGCAGGTGGCAAGCAACGCGTCGGTCAGCGCATGCAGCCCGACATCGGCGTCCGAATGGCCGGACAGTTTTCGCTCGTAGGGAATGGCGACGCCACAGAGCGTTACATGGTCGCCGGGCTCGAAGGCGTGCACGTCGTAGCCATTGCCGGTGCGAATATCCGGGAAGCGCTGCTGCGCGCTCAAGAGCCGCTGGTCGGCCAATGCAATATCCCTTGCCCAGGTGAGTTTGACGTTGTCCGGCGATCCCGGAACGATCTTGACCGGTATCTGCGCCCATTCGGCGATCGCCGCGTCGTCGGTGAATTCCGTTTTCCCCAAATGATGCGCCTTTTCGTGCGCGGCGAGCAGCGGCCAGAACGGAAAGCCCTGCGGCGTCTGCGCCGCATGAAGGCCGGCTCTCGACACCGTCTCATCGATCATGCCGGCAGCCGATTCCCGCTTCAGCGTATCGGCGACGGGCAGCGCCGGCAGCGCGCCCTGGCGCTCGCCGATCGCCTCGATGGTGCGGTCGATCAGCCCGGCGTCGACGAACGGGCGTACGGCATCGTGCACCAGCACTTTTGCGGGTGCCTGGTCCCTCAGCGCCATGAGGCCGAGCCGGACGGAAGCCTGGCGCGAAGGGCCGCCGATCACGGCGACAAGACGATCGCCATGCGCCTCGGCCGCGCGTTGGAAGAGTTCGGCATCGTCGGCATGGATCGCCACGACCACCGGGCCGATCATTGGATGCGAGAGGAAGATATCCAATGTATGCGCGATGACGGCACGGCCGCCGATGCGCTGATATTGCTTCGGACCGTCGGCCTGTCCGGCGCGCGCGCCGCGTCCGGCGGCGACGATCACCACCCCGATCCCACCGCTTGGGCCCGCCGCTTGCTTTTCGCTTGCCTCGCTCATTCCGATCGGTCCTAGTCGGCGTGATGGCCGAAGGCCAGCATTTTCCAAAATGCGCCTTAATGTGACGTCATTGCGCGTTGCACAATGCCACACTTCTGGCTAGAGAATGTGCAACGATTGAACATGCTTGGTTTTTGTGCATGGTTGAACTGACCACTTTGGCATCGCCACTCGATGTCGGCGGCGTGAGAATCCGCAATCGCGTTTTCCTGGCGCCGATGTCGGGCATCACCGACGAGCCGTTCCGGCAGCGCGCCCACGCGCATGGCGCGGGGCTGGTCGTATCGGAAATGGTGGCAAGCGGCGAACTGGCCAAGGGCAGGGCCGGCTGCGACCTGCGCATCCGCCATTCCGGCCTGCCGGTGCATATGGTTCAGTTGGCCGGACGCGAAGTTATCGATATGGGCGAGGGCGCGCGCATAGCGGCGGGCGAGGGCGCCGATATCATCGACATCAACATGGGCTGCCCTGCGAAGAAGGTGACCGGCGGCTATGCCGGTTCGGCGCTGATGCGCGACCTCGACCATGCGCTGTCGCTGATCGAGGCGGTGGTCGGCGCAGTCTCGGTGCCGGTGACGGTCAAGATGCGGCTCGGCTGGGACGAAAGCGCGCTCAACGCGCCGATGCTGGCCCGCCGCGCCGAACAGGCTGGCGTCAAGATGGTAACAGTGCATGGCCGCACGCGCTGCCAGTTCTACCAGGGCAAGGCCGACTGGCGTGCCATTGCGCGCGTCAAGGAAGTTGTATCGATACCCGTGGTGGCCAATGGCGATGTCGGCTCGCCGGAAGAGGCGGCGACAATCCTCGAACAGTCCGGAGCAGACGCGGTGATGATCGGCCGCGCGCACTATGGCGCACCATGGATCGCTGGTGACATTGCCACAACCGCCGCCGGTGCAAGCGCGCAAGCAATTCCGCGCATGCCGCGGGCGCTCGCCGACTACGTCGTGTCCCACTACGAGGACATGCTCTCGCTCTACGGTATCGAAAGCGGCCTGCGCCAGGCGCGCAAGCATCTCGGCTGGTATCTTGACCGCCATACGGCCGATGTTTCAGCCGAGCAGCGCAAACGCATTCTGACTTCCTTCGACCCGCGGGAAGTCGTCGCCGAGCTGCGCCGCGCGTTCACTGACAGCTTGTCCTCGATCAGCCTGCGGAGCGCGGCATGAAGGCCAACGTTCCCCAGCCGGCCGATATGGCGGATGCCGCCAATATCGTGCTCAACACCATCCGCCGCCCGGTCATCATGGTCGACCTCGACGGCTTTATCACTTTTGCCAATGCCGATGCCGAGGACTTCTTCCGCTCCAGCGCGACCATGCTCGCCCGCAACACGCTGTCCAAGCTGGTGCCCTTCGGCAGCCCGTTGCTGACGCTGGTCGACCAGGTGCGCGAACGCCGCGCGCCGGTCAACGAATACCGCGTCGACGTCTCGTCGCCGCGCCTCGGCATCGAGAAGATGGTCGACCTCTATGTCGCGCCGGTGCCGGAGTTTCCCGGCTCGATCGTGGTCATGTTCCAGGAACGGTCGATGGCCGACAAGATCGACCGCCAGATGACGCATCGGGGTGCTGCGCGCTCCGTCACTGGCCTGGCCGCCATGCTGGCGCATGAGATCAAGAACCCGCTCTCCGGCATCCGCGGCGCCGCTCAATTGCTCGAGCTTTCCGCTTCCGACGAGGACCGCGCGCTGACCCGCCTGATCACCGACGAGACTGACCGCATCGTCTCGTTGGTCGACCGCATGGAGGTGTTTTCCGACGAGCGGCCGATCGAGCGCTATCCGGTCAACATCCACGTCGTGCTCGATCATGTGAAGGCGATTGCCAAGAATGGTTTTGCAAGGCGGATCAAGATCTTGGAGGAATATGATCCATCATTGCCTCCGGTCTTCGCCAACCGCGACCAACTGATCCAGGTCTTCCTCAATCTGGTGAAGAACGCCGCCGAGGCGATCGGCGCCGACCCGCAGGGCGAGATCATGCTCTCGACGGCTTTCCGCCCTGGCATCCGCGTTTCCGTGCCCGGGACGCAGGACCGCGTCTCGTTGCCGCTGGAGTTCTGCGTGCATGACAACGGGCCTGGCGTCTCCGAGGACATCCTGCCGATCCTGTTTGATCCGTTCATCACCACCAAACCCAATGGCTCAGGACTTGGGCTGGCGCTGGTAGCCAAGATCGTCGGCGAGCATGGCGGCATCATCGAATGCGATTCGACGCCGCGCGGGACGACATTCCGCATCCTGCTTCCGGCCTGGAAGGAGACCGCGCCCGGCGCAGGCGAGGAAGCTGAAGGAGACCGCACATGACCGCTCGCGGCAATATTCTCGTCGCCGACGACGATGCGGCCATCCGCACCGTGCTCAACCAGGCGCTGTCGCGGGTCGGCCACGAGGTGCGCGTCACCTCCAATGCCTCGACGCTGTGGCGCTGGGTTGCGGCGGGCGAGGGCGATCTGGTCATCACCGATGTGGTGATGCCGGACGAAAACGCCTTCGACATGCTGCCGCGCATCAAGAAGGCGCGGCCCGAGCTGCCGGTCATCGTCATGAGCGCGCAAAACACGTTCATGACCGCCATCCGCGCCTCCGAGACCGGCGCCTACGAATATCTGCCGAAGCCGTTCGACCTGACGGAGCTGCTCAACATCGTCAACCGGGCGCTGGCCGAGCCGAAGCGGCCGAAGCTCGATGCCCGCGCGGAAGACCAGCCGGAGACGATGCCGCTGGTCGGCCGCTCCGCCGCCATGCAGGATATCTACCGCATGCTGGCGCGCATGATGCAGACCGACCTCACGGTCATGATCAGCGGCGAGTCCGGCACCGGCAAGGAGCTGGTGGCGCGCGCGCTGCATGAATATGGCCGCCGCCGCGGCGGCCCGTTCGTGGCCATCAACATGGCGGCGATTCCGCGCGACCTGATTGAATCGGAACTGTTCGGCCACGAGAAGGGCGCCTTCACCGGGGCACAAAATCGCTCCAGCGGCCGTTTTGAACAGGCCGAGGGCGGCACGCTGTTCCTCGATGAGATCGGCGACATGCCGATGGAAGCGCAGACCCGGCTGCTGCGCGTGCTGCAGCAGGGTGAATACACCACGGTCGGCGGCCGCACGCCGATCAAGACCGACGTGCGTATCGTCGCGGCTACAAACAAGGATCTGCGCACGCTCATCAACCAGGGCCTCTTCCGCGAGGACCTGTTCTATCGCCTCAATGTCGTGCCGCTGAGGCTGCCGGCGCTGCGCGAGCGTTCCGAGGACATCCCCGATCTGGTGCGGCACTTCTTCAAGCAGGGCGCCAGCGAGGGCTTGCAGACCAAGCGCATTTCGTCCGGCGGCATCGAGCTCATGAAGCGCTACCCCTGGCCGGGCAACGTGCGCGAGCTGGAAAACCTGGTGCGCCGGCTGGCCGCCCTCTACTCGCAGGACGAAATTTCGTCGGAGATCATTGAATCCGAGCTGAAAACCGGCGAAAGGCCGGTCGTGCCCGACGGCGGCGCGCTCATCCCCGACGATCTGTCGATCGGCCAGGCAGTCGAGCACTTCCTGCAGCGATATTTCGCCTCCTTCGCCGGCGAATTGCCGCCGGCCGGGCTCTACCAGCGCATTCTTGCCGAGGTCGAGTATCCGCTGGTGCTGGCTTCGATGACGGCGACGCGCGGCAACCAGATCAAGGCGGCGGAACTTTTGGGGCTCAACCGCAACACGCTGCGCAAGAAGATCCGCGAACTCGGCGTCAACGTCTACAAATCGGCCAGGCAGCCGTAGCGTCACCTCGTCCCTTCGGTGAATTTTGTCTGGGAAAGATTATCTTCCCGGCCACACTTGTTGCATAATCGCCACAATGCGTTGCATACATCCGACGCGATGATCGACTCTGTACCGCGACATGGCAGCTGAGGCTCCGACCCTGAACCAACCGCTTTTCAACCAGACCGGCGCGCGCGACGGGCGACGGTTGCTGGCGTTGCCGGGCGTCGTCGCGATTGCCGGCGCGATGATCACGGCGGCGATCTCGTTCGCGATCCTGGTCGGCGCAACGCCGATCGCGCCGACGGCCCACGCGACCTGGGCCTTGATCGCGGCCAATGCCGTCTTTGTCCTGTTCCTCATCGCCTTGATCGCCCGCGAGGTGCGCCGCATCGTCCTGGCGCGGCGCCATGGCAGGGCCGCCTCGCGGCTGCATGTGCGCATCGTCGCCATGTTCGCGCTGGTTGCCGCCATTCCGGCCATCATGGTGGCGATCATCGCCTCGATCACGCTCGACATCGGCCTCGACCGCTGGTTCGAAATCCGCACCAAGACGATCGTCAACTCGTCGCTGTCGATTGCCGACGCCTATGTGCAGGAGAACGCGCGCAACCTGCAGGGCACGACATTGTCCATGGCGTACGATCTCGACGCCTCGCGCACGCTCTACGGCCTCGACCGAGGCGGTTTCCTCGACCTGTTGAACAAGGAAGCCGTCGGGCGCGGACTGGCGCATGCGGCCCTGATCAAGCCGGATGGCTCGTTCGTCATGAACGCCAAGACCGACGCCGACTTTCCCATGCCAGAGCCGCCCTCGGGCGCTGTCGACACCGCGTCCGACGGCAAGCCGGTGCTGATCGAGCCGCGCACCCGCAACATCATGGGCGCCATCATCAAGCTGCGGGAGATCGAAGGGCTTTACCTGTATACGATCCGGCTCGTCGATCCCGACGTGATCAAGGCGCGCCAGATCGTCAGGTCCAACACCGACGAATACCGCAATCTTGAGGACAACCGCCGGACCTCGCAGGTCGCCTTCGCGCTGCCCTATCTGTCGCTCACGCTGATCATCACGCTCTCGGCTATCTGGACCGGCATCGCGGTCGCCGACCGGATCGTGCGACCGATCCGCCAGCTGATCGGCGCCGCTGACGAGGTGGCGACCGGCAATCTCGACGCTGCCGTTACGGTGCGCCAGTCCGATGGCGACGTCGCCTCGCTCGGCGAAACCTTCAACAACATGATCCTGGAGCTCAAATCGCAGCGCAACGAGCTGCTCTCGGCCAAGGATCTGATCGACGAGCGGCGGCGCTTCTCCGAGGCCGTGCTGGCCGGTGTCACCGCCGGCGTCATCGGCGTCGACCCTTACGGCATCATCACCATCGTCAATCGCTCGGCCGAAACCATGCTGGCGATTTCGGCAAATGCGACGCTCGGCCAGAACCTTTCGGCGGTCCTGCCGCTTGTCGGCCGCGTCTTCGAGATCGGGCGGCAGTCCGGCAAGCCGGTCTATCGCGAGCAGGTGACCTTCTTCCGCAGCGGTCTGGAGCGCACCTTCAATGTCCAGGTCACCGTCGAAGCCGCTGACGACGGCGAGGAAGAGAAATCCTATGTGGTCACGGTCGACGACATCACCGATCTCGTCCAGGCGCAGCGCTCGTCGGCCTGGGCCGACGTCGCGCGGCGCATCGCGCATGAGATCAAGAACCCGCTGACGCCGATCCAGCTTTCAGCCGAGCGCATCAAGCGCCGCTACGGCAAGGTCATCACCGAGGACCGCGAGGTCTTCGACCAGTGCACCGATACCATCATCCGCCAGGTCGAGGACATCGGCCGCATGGTCGACGAGTTCTCGGCCTTTGCCCGCATGCCGAAGCCCGAGATGAAGGCTATCGACCTGCGTGAATCGCTGCGCGAGGCGTCTTTCCTGGTCGAGGTCAGCCGCTCCGACATCGCCTTCGAACGTGATTTCGGCAGCGAGCCGTTGAAAGGCACTTTCGACAGCCGCCTGATGGCGCAGGCCTTCGGCAACGTCATCAAGAACGCGGCCGAGGCGATCGACGGACTTGATGCGCAAGACCGTTCGGACGGCACAATCCGGATTCAGGCCGGGCGCCAAGATGGCGCCATACGAATCGACGTTATCGATAACGGCAAGGGGCTGCCGCGCGAGAATCGTCAAAGGCTTCTCGAGCCCTATATGACGACACGCGAGAAGGGCACCGGGCTTGGTCTCGCTATCGTCAAGAAGATCGTGGAAGACCATGGCGGCCGTCTCGAATTGCACGACGCGCCAGCGGATTTCCATGGCGGCCGGGGCGCGATGATCTCGATCATCCTGCCCCCGGCGATGATCGTAGCCGCGCCGCCACGCGGTGAAGGTCGAAGCGAACACGAAAGAGAAACTGAAAAGGTCGGTAATGGCGTCTGACATTCTCATCGTCGATGACGAGGAAGACATCCGCGAACTTGTCGCCGGTATCCTGAGCGACGAGGGTCATGAAACACGCACGGCGCATGATGCCGACAGCGCGCTCGCGGCGATCGCCGATCGCGCGCCGCGGCTGATTTTCCTCGACATCTGGCTGCAGGGTTCGCGCCTCGACGGCTTGGCGTTGCTCGACGAGATCAAGACCATGCACCCGAACATGCCGGTGGTGATGATTTCCGGCCACGGCAACATCGAGACGGCGGTGTCGGCCATCCGGCGCGGCGCATACGACTTCATCGAGAAGCCGTTCAAGGCCGATCGCCTCATCCTGGTCGCAGAGCGCGCGCTGGAGACGTCCAAGCTGCGGCGTGAGGTTTCCGACCTCAAGCAGCGCAGCGGCGAGACCTTCGACCTGATCGGCATGTCGTCGGCGATGAGCCAGCTGCGGCAGACCATCGAGCGCGTCGCGCCCACCAACAGCCGCGTCATGATCGTCGGTCCCTCAGGCTCCGGCAAGGAACTGACGGCGCGCGCCATCCACACGCTTTCGTCGCGCAAGACCGGTCCGTTCGTGACGCTGAGCGCGGCCACCATCACGCCCGAACGCATGGAGATCGAGCTGTTCGGTACAGAATCGAACGGCACCGAGCGCAAGGTCGGCGCGCTGGAAGAGGCGCATCGCGGCATCCTCTACATCGACGAAGTCGCCGATATGCCGCGCGAAACCCAAAACAAGATCCTGCGCGTGCTGGTCGAGCAGCAATTCGAGCGGGTAGGCGGCACCAAGCGCGTCAAGGTCGATGTCCGCATCATCTCTTCGACCTCGCAGAATCTCGAAGCGATGATCGCCGACGGCCGCTTCCGCGAGGACCTTTACCATCGCCTGGCGGTGGTTCCGGTCATCGTGCCGGGGCTCGCCGAGCGGCGCGAGGACATTCCCTATCTCGTCGACAATTTCATGAAGCAGATCGCGCGCCAGGCCGGCATCAAGCCGCGCCGCATCGGCGACGATGCGCTGGCCGTGCTGCAGGCGCATAACTGGCCGGGCAACGTTCGCCAACTGCGCAACAATGTCGAGCGATTGATGATTCTGGCGCGCGGCGAAGAGGCCGATGCGCCGATCACCGCCGATCTTCTGCCCTCCGAGATCGGCGACGTGATGCCACGCACGCCCAACCAGTCGGACCAGCACATCATGGCGCTGCCGTTGCGCGAGGCCCGCGAGCAATTCGAGAAGGACTATCTGATCGCCCAGATCAACCGCTTCGGCGGCAACATCTCGAAGACGGCCGAGTTCATCGGCATGGAACGCTCGGCGCTCCACCGCAAGCTGAAGTCGCTGGGTGTGTAAAGCAATTCCAGGAAAGGTGCGCAGCGGTTAGGCTCGGCGGTTTCGCCGTAGCTGTCCGTCCGGCGTAAGACTCCCCAGGGCCGGCTTGCCAGGGCCGGCTTGGCCCACGCGATTGTTCATTACGGCGGGGGCGGAATCGCCTAAGAAAGCCTGATATTTCCCTGAGGATGCCCATGCCGCGCATTGCCTATGTCAACGGGCGCTATGTCGTCCATGCCCAAGCCAGCGTCCATATTGAGGACCGTGGCTACCAGTTCGCGGACGGCGTCTATGAGGTCTGCGAAGTGGCGCGCGGCCATATCGTCGATATGCCGCGCCATCTTGCCCGGCTCAAGCGCTCGCTCAAGGAACTGTCGATCGCCTGGCCGGTCTCGGAAGGCGTCCTGCCGATGCTGCTGCGCGAGGTGGTCAATCGCAACGGCGTCATCAACGGCCTTGTCTATGTGCAGGTGACACGCGGCGTCGCCAGCCGTGAGTTCGTGTTTCCGCCGGCAGGCACGAGGCCTTCCCTGGTCATAACCGCCAGAAAGGCCGATCCGGCCGCGGCGGCGAAGCGGGTGGAAGCCGGCATCAAGGTCATCACGGTGCCCGAGAATCGCTGGGACCGCGTCGACATCAAGAGCACGGGCCTCTTGCCCAATGTGCTCGCCAAGCAGAAGGCCAAGGAAGCCGGCGCCCAGGAAGCCTGGTTCGTCGACACCGACGGCAACGTCAAGGAAGGCGGCTCGTCCAACGCCTGGATCGTCACCCGGGACGGCGTCCTGGTGACCCGGCCGGCCGAGCACGGCATCCTGCGCGGCATCACCCGCACGACGCTTTTCGACGTCGCCGCAAAGCTCGGCCTCAAGATCGAAGAACGTGGTTTTTCGGTCACCGAGGCCAAGGCGGCCAGGGAAGCGTTCATCAGTTCGGCGACCACAATCGCCATGCCGGTGGTCGAAATTGACGGCGCGCCGATCGCAAATGGACATCCTGGTTCCATGACACTTTCGTTGCGGCAGGCCTTTTTTGACGTTGCGGAAAAAAGTCCAGCCTGATAACCGCACAACTGGAATTAACCTCAACTATCTCATTCTGCTTGCCATTGTGTCGGCAAGAGGGGGTTTGCTCGCTTGACAGGTGCCGCGTAATTTGGCGCATTGGCCCGCAAACCGAAGGGGATCGGCGAAAGACAAGAAAAATGGCGGAACGATCGCAAAACCTTCAGGACCTGTTCCTGAATTCAGTTCGCAAGAGCAAAAATCCACTTACCATCTTCCTCATCAACGGCGTGAAGCTGACCGGTGTCGTCACTTCGTTCGACAATTTTTGTGTGTTGTTGCGGCGTGACGGGCACTCCCAGCTCGTCTACAAGCACGCCATTTCCACGATCATGCCGAGCCAGCCGGTTCAGATGTTCGATGGCGAGGAAAGCCAGGGCGCCTGATTGGCACGTGATAAGGACGCGGACCGCAGCGTTCGCGGGAAACAAGGACATCAACTCGGGCCGGAATCCAAGGATCCGACCCGGGCCGTTGTCATTGTGCCGGTGCTTACCCGCCAGCCGCGCGGCGACGATGAGTCGAGTCGCCCGCGTCTGAGCCGTTCGGCGGATGCACGCCACGACGAAGCAGTCGGCCTTGCCAGCGCCATCGATCTCAACCCGGTTCACACCGCGGTGGTGACGGTTGCCGATCCGCGGCCGGCCACGCTGCTCGGCAGCGGCAAGGTGGCCGAGTTCGCGGATATCGTGAAGGCACGCAAGGCGGAACTGGTCATTGTCGACCATCCGCTGACCCCGGTGCAGCAGCGCAATCTCGAAAAGGAACTGAACGCCAAGGTGCTCGATCGCACCGGGCTCATCCTCGAGATCTTCGGCGAGCGGGCGCGCACCAAGGAAGGCACGCTGCAGGTCGAACTCGCCCATCTCAACTACCAGAAGGGCCGCCTGGTGCGGAGCTGGACTCACCTCGAGCGGCAGCGCGGCGGCGCCGGCTTCCTCGGCGGTCCCGGCGAAACCCAGATCGAATCCGACCGTCGCATCCTGCAGGACAAGATCACCAAGCTGAAGCATG
The DNA here is from genome assembly GCF_006440675.2 of Mesorhizobium sp. B2-8-5. Classification (NCBI taxonomy): domain Bacteria; kingdom Pseudomonadati; phylum Pseudomonadota; class Alphaproteobacteria; order Hyphomicrobiales; family Phyllobacteriaceae; genus Mesorhizobium; species Mesorhizobium sp. B2-8-5. The sequence continues at coordinate 4,330,889 of NZ_CP083951.1, read as the reverse complement.
AGCTGGAAACGGTGCGGCGCACACGCGACCTGCATCGCGCCAAGCGCAAGAAGGTGCCTTTCCCGGTGGTGGCGATCGTCGGCTACACCAATGCCGGCAAGTCGACGCTGTTCAACCGGTTGACCGGGGCAGGGGTGCTGGCCGAGGACATGCTGTTCGCGACGCTGGATCCGACGTTGCGGCGCGTGCGGCTGCCGCACGGCACGCCGGTCATCCTGTCCGACACGGTGGGCTTCATTTCCGACCTTCCGACGCATCTGGTGGCGGCCTTCCGGGCAACGCTGGAAGAGGTGGTCGAGGCGGATCTGGTGCTGCATTTGCGCGACATCTCCGATCCCGATACGGCGGCCCAGGCTGAGGACGTCGAACGCATCCTTGGCGATCTCGGCGTCGACGCCGCCGACGCGAACCGCGTGATCGAGGTCTGGAACAAGATTGATCTCCTAGACGAAGGCAATCGCGAGCGGCTGCTTGACGAAGGGGCAAGCGGCAAGTCTCCACCGATAGCCATTTCAGCGGTGACCGGCGAAGGACTGGACACGCTGAAAGCGCTCATCGAAACGCGGGTGTCGGGCGAGCTGGAAACGATGACCGTGACGTTGAGCCCGGCGCAGCTCGGCCAGGTCGACTGGCTCTACCGCAACGGCGACGTCGTTTCGCGCACCGACAATGAGGACGGCAGCGTCACCCTCTCGCTTACGGCCACGCATAGCGCCAGGCGGGAAATCGAGAGCCGCCTGCATCGCAAGGGCAGCTAATCGGCTGATTCCTTGGCGCTTTTGGCCTGCTGCCAGAGCGCTTCCATTTCGTCGAGCGTTGCCTTCTCCAGTGAACCGCCCGAAGCTTCCAAGGCTTGCTCGACATAGTGAAAGCGCGAGCGGAACTTGTCGTTGGTGCCGCTGAGCGCCGCTTCCGAATCGAGCTTGAGGTGGCGGCCGAAATTGACGACGGCAAACAGCATGTCGCCGAACTCGTCCTTGATCGGAGCCGCGTCACCGGTGGCGAGCGCCTCGCGCAATTCCCCGATCTCTTCCTCTATCTTGTCGAGGATCGGGGCTGCCTCGCTCCAGTCGAAGCCGACGCGCGCTGCCTTCTCCTGCAGCTTCAGGGCGCGCGTCAGGGCAGGGAGCGCGACCGGCACGCTGTCGAGATAGCCTTTGCCGTGATCTTCCGGGTCGAGACCGCGGGCGATGCGGGCGTCGCGCTTCTCGGCCTTTTCTACGGTCTTGATCTTCTCCCACATGCCCTTGGCCATGCCGGCGCTGCGCGCCTTCTCGTCGCCGAAGACGTGCGGATGGCGGCTGATCATCTTGGTGGTGATGGCCTCGACGACATCGCCGAAAGCGAACTCGCCGATCTCCTCGGCCATCTGCGCGTGGTAGACGACCTGCAGCAGCAGATCGCCCAGCTCCTCGCGCAGATCGTCGAAATCGCCGCGCGCGATCGCGTCGGCCACTTCATAGGCCTCCTCGATCGTGTAGGGCGCGATGGTCGTAAAATTCTGCTCGATATCCCAGGGGCAGCCGGTCTTCGGCGCTCGCAGCGCCGCCATGATCTCGATCAGCCGGGAAATGTCCTTGGAGGGCTTCATGAATTGAGCCTATCCCGCGGTCAGCGTCCGACCAATCCTGGCCGGACACCGAAACGAGTTGTCCACAGCCTCAGTCAAGCACCGAAACGATCGCCTTGGCGAGATCGTCCATGCCGTCCTCCGGCAGGCCGGCCACGTTGATGCGGCTGTCGCCGACCATATAGACGGCGTGCTCAGTGCGCAGGCGTTCGACTTGCGCCTCGGTCAAGCCGAGCCGCGAAAACATGCCGCGATGACTGGCGACGAAATCGAAGCGATCAGAGTTGGACTGACGCCTGAGGGCTTCGGCGAAGGCGACGCGCAGCCTGAGCATGCGCAGCCGCATCTCCTCGAGCTCCGTCTCCCAATCCTTTCTCAGGCTGGCGTCCTCCAGCACCATGCGCACGGCCGCCGCGCCATGGTCCGGCGGCATCGAATAGAGCGCGCGCGCCGCCGCCAGCATCTGGCTCATCGCCACGTCCGCCTGGGCGCCGTCCTTGGCCATGATCATCGCGGCGCCGACGCGGTCGCGATAGACGGCGAAATTCTTCGAGCAGCTCGAGGCGACGACCATTTCCGGCACCTTGCCGGCCAAGAGCTGCAGACCGGCGGCGTCGGCGTCGAGGCCCTCGCCAAAGCCCTGGTAGGCAATGTCGACGAAAGGCAGCAGACCGCGCTCCAGCAGCACATCGGCGACCTTGGCCCACTGCGCGGCATTGAGATTGGCGCCGGTCGGGTTGTGGCAGCAGCCATGCAGCAGCACGACATCGCCGCTGTTGGCCGTCTTGAGCGTCGCCAGCATCTCGTCGAAGCGGACAGCGCCGGAAGCAGCATCGAAATAAGGATAGTCGCGGACTTGCAGACCGGCGGCGCGCATCACCGGCAGATGGTTCGGCCAGGTCGGGTCGGACAGCCAGACCGTCGCGCCGGGACGCGTGCGCTGCAGAAGCTCCGCCACCAGCCTGAGCGCGCCGGATCCGCCCGGCGCCTGTGCCGCGCGGATGCGCGAAGGGTCGGCCTTCTCGCCGAAGGCGAGCTTGATCATGGCGGCGTTGAAGCCGGTATCGCCGGCAAGGCCGAGATAGGTCTTGGTGTCCTGGCTGGCCAGCAGCCGCTTCTCGGCCTCGCGCACGGCGCGCATCACCGGCGTCCTGCCGTCGATGTCCTTGTAGACGCCGACACCGAGGTCGACTTTGCCGGGCCGCGGGTCGTTGCGATAGAGGCCGATCAGGGCAAGGATCTTGTCGGCGGGGGCGGGCTGCAGGGTCTCGAACATCGAAAAGGACTCCAATGGCGGCGGATTGATACGCAAATCGACCCCGCCGCGCCAGCGGTTTCCTCAGACACGGGCGGCACGAAAAGAAATGCCGGGCAGGGGATTAAAATCCCTACATGCTCCGTAAACAGGGCATGAAACGGTCGATGGCACGCTTCGACATCGTCGGGCAGTTGGGGTCGCTGCGGCGCTATGCGCGCTCGCTGACGCGCGACAGCGCCGACGCCGAGGATCTCGTCCATGACGCGCTGGTGCGCGCCTATGAGCGACGCGCGACCTTTCGCTCGGGCGGCAATTTGCGTGCCTGGCTTCTGGCGATCGTGCACAACATCTTCATCGACCGCATGCGCTCGCGCCGCTCCGAGGCGGCACGCATCGAACAGGCCGGCTTCGTTGCCGTCCAAAGCATGCCGGCAGCACAGGACCATTCGGTGCGCCTGTCGCAAGTGCGGGAAGCGTTTCTTTCGCTGCCGGAGGAACAGCGCTCTGCGCTCCATCTCGTCGCCATCGAAGGACTTTCCTATCAGCAGGCCGCCGAAGTCATCGGCGTGCCGCTCGGAACGCTGATGTCGCGCATCGGCCGCGCGCGTGCCGCGCTGCGCGAGATGGAAGAAGGCGCGACGCCGAAGGCCAAGCCTCATCTCAGGATCGTGGGAGACGATCAATGACCGCCATTGTCGACCCCGTGACCGATGCCGATCTCGACGCCTATGTCGACGATCAACTGGATGTCGCCCGCCGCATCGAGGTCGAGGCGTTCCTCGCCGCGCGCCCGGAAGCGGCGGCGCGCGTGATGTCCGATTTGAGGACGCGCGATGAACTGCGAGTTGCGCTTGCAGGCCCAGTCGGCATGGCGCGTCCGGCCACGACAGAGGCGGCGCGGCGGCTGGAAAGGGCACTTGCCAGGGGACGTATCCTTGTCGTGCTGCAGCGGGCCGCGGCCGCGGCCGTGCTGGTCGCGGCGGGCTGGCTGGCCAACGGCATTTTCGGGCCGATCGCGGTGACCAAGGTGGTCGCCTCGACGCAGCCGCCGGCCTATGTCGAGGATGCGGTCAGGGCGCACCGCACGACCTTGGTGCGCGAGACGATGCCGTCGCAGCAGGAGGCGCCGGGCTACGATGCCGACGAGATCCGCGCCGCCACCGCGATCGTCATGCCGTCGCTGCCCGACGACTGGAAAATCCGCGATGTCCAGGTCTACCCCTCGCAATTCGGGCCGAGCGTCGAGGTGGCGGTCGAGACCAAGGATCTCGGTCTCGTCTCGCTGTTCGCCATCAGGCCCGGCACGTTCGACGTCGTGAAGCCCACGGTCGCGCCCTCCAATGACATTTCGACTGCGTATTTCCAGATCGGCGAGGTCGCCTATGCCGTGGTCGGACGCAGCGGCGCCGGCAATCTCGACCATGCCGCCGAGAAACTCGCCAGAACGCTCTACTGAAAACAGACCTCTACCAAGAACCAAGGAGAACCAAATGAACAGCCCCAATCTGGGATACCGAACGGGCGCCGGCGTGCAGGCCGGAGCCGTCTATGACCAGGGCCTGCGCAAGCACATGCTGCGCGTCTACAACTATATGGGCCTCGGCCTCGTCGTCACCGGCCTCGTCGCCTTCTTCGTGGCCTCGACACCCGCGCTCTATGTGCCGATCTTCTCCAGCCCACTGAAATGGGTGGTGATGCTGGCGCCGCTCGCCTTCGTCATGCTCTTCTCGTTCAGGATGCAGACCATGTCGGCCTCGGGCGCGCAAGCGATGTTCTGGGCCTTCTGCGCCGTCATGGGCCTGTCGCTTGCCTCGGTGTTCCTGGTCTTCACCTCGACCAGCATCGCGCGCACCTTCTTCATCGCCGCCACGATGTTCGGCGCCACCAGCCTCTACGGCTACACGACCAGGCGCGACCTGACGCAGTTCTCGTCCTTTCTGATCATGGGCCTGATCGGCGTGGTCATCGCCAGCCTGGTCAACCTGTTCCTCGGCTCGACCGCGCTGCAGTTCGCCATCTCGGTGATCGGCATTGCCGTCTTCGTCGGCCTGACCGCCTGGGACACGCAGACGATCAAGGAGCAGTATGCGGAGAATTTCGACGCGGAATCGCAGCAGAAGCTCGCCGTCTTCGGCGCCTTCTCGCTCTATCTGAACTTCATCAACATCTTCCAGCTGCTCTTGAATTTCACCGGTGAGCGCGAATAAGCCGGACCGTAGCAAGCAACACTGCTGACCTCGGCGTGGCCGGAGGGAAACCTCCGGCCATTTTTTGTCGATTGCGCACCAAGGCGTCCAGGACCAAGGTGAGATCTGCCTGCCGCGCTTGAGTTCACGCGCGGCCTTTTGCTAGCCTGCCGGCCAGACCAGCCAGCCGCGAGGACGCAATGGAACAACTGACGCTTCACGCTGACGGCATTTCGGCGACCGTCGTCGGGCAGGGGGCCGAGCTGGTCTCGCTGCGCGATGGCGACGGCACCGAGCTTCTGTGGCAGGCAGGCCCCGTCTGGCGCCGTCATTCGCCGGTCCTGTTCCCGATCGTCGGCCGGCTCAAAGGCGACCAACTGCGGCATCGCGGCCAAACCTATCCGATGACGCAGCACGGCTTTGCCCGCGACCGGCGCTTTGCCTGGGCGGAGCAGGGGCCGACCTCCTGCACATTGGTGCTGACGGATGATGCCGAGACGCGAACGCACTATCCCTTCGCCTTTCGCCTGGCCATCGGCTACGAGCTGAAACCCCGGCAGCTCGGCGTGACCTTCGAGGTCACCAACATGGGCGACGAGCCGTTGCCCGCCTCGATCGGCGCGCATCCGGCGTTCAATTGGCCGCTGCTGCCGGAACTGCCCAAGGAGGCCTACCGGCTGACCTTCGCCGACAACGAGCCGGCGCCGGTCCGCCGCCTGAAGGACGGCCTGCTGCGGCCGGACCCGCAACCGACACCGATCGAGGGAAAGACGCTGCCGCTTTCCGAAAAACTGTTCGACGATGACGCCGTCATCCTCGACAGGCCGGCCAGCACCAGCGTGCGCTATGCCGTCGGCCGCGGGCCGGCGATCGAGGTGTCCTGGCAGGGTTTCAACGAGCTGGGCATCTGGTCCAAGCCCGGCGGCGCGCCCTTCCTGTGCATCGAGCCCTGGCACGGCATCGCCAGTCCCGTCGATTTCGACGGCGAATTCGCCGACAAGCCGGGCGTCATGCTGATCGAGCCAGCCGGCCGGCGCGTGCTGAGTTACCGGATAGGCCTCAGCCGGGAACCGTAGGGCATGGCATACGCCATCAAGACCGAAATCGAGGACCCGGCGGCGGAGACGTTCGTGTTCGCCGCCCAGAAAACCATGTATGGCGGCAAGCGCATTGCCGAAGGCGACGTCATCTTCCTGTTCGCCAGCGAGAACGAAGGCGGGCAGGGGCTTGTCGCCCGCGGCGTCGTGACATCCTCCGAGGCCACTCCCAGACGTCCGGATATCGAACGGCAGACGCCGCGCGTCAGCGTTGCCGTCCACCGCACCGCCATGGCAACGAGACGCTTGGGTCGCGATGAGCTCAAGCGCTTCAAGGATTGGAAGGACGGCCGGCCCGAGACCGAGCTCAACTTCAAATTCTACCGCCAGGCGACCAACAAGATCGTTGGTGTTTCAGACGAGGCATCGGCATTTCTGAACAGCTTTTTCTAGACCATCCGATCGGATCTCAGCCGGTCTGCCGGACAATGGCGCCGATCACGTTGACAAGAAGACGGGCGGCCGTGAGCGCCGACACGCCGTCAATATCGGCGGGAGGATAAAGCTCGACAAGGTCGAATCCAGCAATCCTCGCCCGCTTGCCGAGGCCTGCGATCAGATCGATCGCTTGCGTGTAGGTGAGGCCGCCGGGCGTGCGCGCGGCCACTCCCGGCATGATCGATGGATCGAGGCTGTCGGAGTCGAAAGTGACGACGACACGCGCGCCTTCCGGAATGTGCCGCAAAGCGGCTTCGACGCCCTGGGCGTGAACCTCGCGCGCCGTGACAAAGCGGCTGCCGTAGCGCCAGGCAAGCGAGACGGTGCCGAGCGGAAATGGCCGACAGGCAGTGGCCAGAACATTGATGCCGGACAATGTAGCCCAGGCGTCGGCCGCGTTCGGGCCGGCCAGACCTCAAGGACTGTTCTATTGCCGTTCCAGGAAGTCGACCATCAACGACGCAGCTTGGTTGGCATGCGTTTCCAGCAGGAAATGAGGCCCGTCGAGAATGTGTGCTTCCATCCTCGGCAGGGCCTGCATCCATGATAGCGTCTCTGCCAGGTCAAAGAACGTGTCATGCCGACCCCACAGCATCAGGGCGCGAGGCTGCCGGCGCTGCAGATAGTCCGCAATCGCGTCGAAACCAGCGACGTAGTTGCCATAGTCCGCAATAAGCGCGCGCTGCGTCTCGATGCCTCCGGGGCGCTGCATCACGCGCCAGTCTTCCTCCCAGTTCTCCTGCGGAATTTGTGCGGCCACATCGTCGGGAACACCTGCCACATACTGATCGCGCGTGCCCTCGAAGGTCAGATGCGCGGTGGCTTTCGCTTCATTGTCGCGATTCGGATTGGCCCAAAAGTCCTGCGTCGCCTTCCATGATGGCCCCATTCCGCCCCGATGCGCGTTGGCGTTCTGGACGATCAAGCCCAACACCGCATCGGGAGCCTGCATGGCTATCCGCAGGCCGACCGGCGCGCCAAAGTCATGCAGGTAGATGTAGCGCGAGCCGACCGAGAGGTGGCCGAGCAACTCCGAGATCGCATCGGCAAAACCATCAAAAGACGGCTCGGACAGAGCATCGGACATGCCGAACCCAGGCATGTCGGGAGCAACCACATAAGCCACCTTCGACAATGCGGGAATAACGTGGCGAAAGGTCCTGGAGGAACTCGGAAAACCGTGAAGAAGCAGAAGAGCCGGTTTGGAGGGCTCTCCAGCCGTGAGGAAAGACAATTCCGTGCCGCTCGCCAACTCAAGCCGTGAACGCATGCAAAGATCCTCAAACCGCTCACTAGGCCAACGCGAGGTTCGGCGATTGAGTTCCGAACAGAGATGTTGCCGCAACGATGGCCGACTTGTGCTCGTGCCCGTCAGGAATACGAGATGTTGCAACCAAGTTCGGACACGGCAGCATGGGGCTGGTGCAGGGCGGACGGATCGCCTTGAGCCGGTGTGCTCGCTATAGTGGGCATCGTGAGAAATTTCCGGGGTCTCGAATGAAGCAGCGGATCATCGTCGTGTTTGAAATGGAAGGTGACGGCGTGCGGATACGCAACAACTCTGTGCGGCTGGCGAGCAGGGCTGTGTGACATCGCGCTCTCGGCATCTCGGTTGCCATATCAGAAAGTCGCATAAGATATATTATGGAACTAACGGGTCGGGCGCATACCCAGGAATTGCTGCGGCTTTCGCCGCTGGCGACGAACTCCGCGGATTACTCCCTGCAACGCTTCGCGACTTCGAGATACCGAACGTTCGACAGACGAACTGCAACACAAACTGAGCAGCTGACGCTATCGTTCTGACTCGTAAGGAATTTCGATCACCATGCCGTCATATGCCGGCACCACGTGATCCGGCGTTTCGGCCATCACGGCGGCGTAGTCGAGCGGCACATGCATATGGGTCAGCACGGCGTTCTTCGGCGCCAGCTTCTCGATCCACTCCAGCGCCTGGCCGAGCGACAGATGGCTGGGATGGGTGTTGTACTGCAGCGCGTCGATCACCAGCATGTCGAGGCCGCGCAAACGCTCGATGGTGGCGTCCGGGAAGCCGCTGATATCGGGGCAATAGGCAAGCCCGCCGATGCGGAAGCCGAGCGAGATGATATCGCCATGAAACTGCGGCAGCGGCTCTAAGGTGAGGGCGCCGCCCTCGCCTTCGATCACGACCGGCCTCGCGTGATCGATGATGTGAGCCTCGACGATCGGCGGATAAGAGCTGCCGGATGGCGTCTCGAAGCAATAGCGGAATGCCTGGCGCAGCCGCAGCATGGTCGGCTCGTCGGCATGGATGTCGATGCGATGGCGTTGCTCGAGCACATAGCCGCGCAGATCGTCGATGCCGTGGATGTGGTCGGCATGCGGATGCGTGTAGACGACCGCGTCGATGCGCTTGACCGAGGCCAGCAGCATCTGCTCGCGGAAATCCGGCCCGGTGTCGATGACGACCGTGGTGCGCGCGCCATTGGCGGCAATCCGCTCGACCAGCGCGGCCGTGCGCATGCGCCGGTTCTTCGGGTTCTTGGGGTCGCAATTGCCCCAATCGCCGGTGATGCGCGGCGTGCCGGGCGATGAGCCGCAGCCAAGAATGGTAAAGCGCAGCCGGTCGCTCATGCCTCAGCCCGCAGCCGTTTCGGGACGCGGCATCTTGGTGAACAGCCCGAAGAAGTTCCCGGTGGTGATATCGGCGATCTCGGCCTCGCTTACGCCGATGGTCTCGGCAAGCACCTTTGCCGTGTTCGCCACATAGGCCGGTTCGTTGCGTTTTCCGCGATGCGGGACCGGCGCAAGGTAGGGTGCGTCTGTTTCGACCAGCAGCCGGTCGCGCGGGACGTCGGCGGCGATGGCGCGCAATTCGGTGGAATTCTTGAAGGTCAGGATGCCGGAAAAGGAGACATAGCCGCCCAGCGCCACGCCGACTTCGGCCAGCCTGCGTCCGGACGAAAAACAGTGCAGAATGAAGGGGAAAGCGCCCTTCCCTGTTTCGTCCTCGAGGATCGCCGCCATGTCGTCGTCGGCATCGCGCGAATGGATGACCAGCGGCAGGCCGGTCCGGCGCGCGGCCGCGATATGGGTGCGAAAGCCTTGCGCCTGCGCATCGCGCGGCGCCTTGTCATAATAGTAATCGAGCCCGGCTTCGCCGATCGCCACCACTTTGGGACGGTCGGAAAGCCGCACCAGCTCGTCGGCGGTGACGTCCAGCTCTTCCGCGGCATTGTGCGGATGAGTGCCGACCGAGCAATAGACCTCATTGAAAGTTTCAGCGATTTCAAGGATTTGCTGAAAGCGCCTCACGCGCGTCGAGATCGTCACCATGCGACCGATGCCAGCGGCGAGGGCGCGGGCGACGATAGCCGCCCGCTCCTCGGCGAAGTCCGGAAAGTCGAGATGGCAATGGCTGTCGACCAGCATCAGTTGTTGCCGTCCTGCTCGACATAGCGCGGAAACACGCCCTCCGGCGCCGGCAATGCCGCGCTGGGCACCAGCGCGTGGTCGGCGTGGACATGCTCGAAAGCGCGTTTGTCCGCGGGCACGGCCAACAGGTCGAGCAGTTTCGCGGCCGATCCGGGAACGAAGGGCTGGCAAAGCAGTGCCACACGCCGCACCAGTTCGGCCGTTGCCCACAAGACGGTTTCCATGCGCTCCGGGTCTGTCTTCTTGAGCGCCCAGGGCTCCTGCGAAGCGAAATAGCGATCGGCTTCGGCAACAACGCCGAAGATCGCCGCCAGCGCCAGGTGGATGCCCTGCTCCGCCATCGCCCGACGCGAAACCGCCAACGCTTCGATCGCCTGGTCGAGGATCGCCGTGTCGGCCTCGGTAAGGTCGCCGCGCGCCGGCACCTTGCCGCCACAGTTCTTGGCGATCATCGACAGCGACCGCTGCGCCAGATTGCCGAGGCCGTTGGCGAGATCGGCATTGGTGCGGTTGACGATCGCTTCATGGCTGTAACTGCCGTCCTGGCCGAACGGCACCTCGCGCAGGAAGAAGTAGCGCACGCGGTCGAGTCCGTAATGTTCGACCATGGCGAACGGGTCGACGACATTGCCGACCGACTTCGACATCTTCTCGCCGCGGTTGAACAGGAAACCGTGGGCAAAGACCCGTTTCGGCAGCTCGATCCCCGCCGACATCAGGAAAGCCGGCCAGTAAACGGCATGGAAGCGCACGATATCCTTGCCGATGATATGCGTGGCCGGCCAAAAGCTCCATTTCTGGGACTTGGTATCGGGATAGCCGGCGGCGGTGATGTAGTTGGTCAAAGCATCGACCCACACATACATCACATGCTTGTCGTCGCCGGGCACCGGAACGCCCCACTTGAAGGTGGTTCGTGAGATCGACAGATCCTTCAGGCCGGACTTGACGAAGCTCATCACCTCGTTGCGGCGCTCCGCCGGACCGACGAAATCCGGCTGGGTTTCATACAGCGCCAGCAACTTGTCCTGATAGGCGGACAGCCGGAAGAAATAGCTTTCCTCCTCGTTCCATTCGACTGGCGACCCAAGCGGTTCGCGGCGCACGCCATCCTCGCCGAGCGTGGTTTCGCTCTCGTCGAAATAGGCCTCCTGCCGCACCGAATACCAGCCGCTGTAGCGGTCCAGATAGATGTCGCCATTCGCGGCCATCGCCTTCCAGATCGCCTGGCAGGATGCGTAATGGCGTGGTTCGGTCGTGCGGATGAATTCGTCGTTTGAGGCGCTGAGGGTCTCGGTCATCGAGCGGAAGATTGCTGAATTGCGGTCGGCAAGCTCCAAGGGCGTGATGCCTTCCTTCTCGGCCGTCTGCTGCATCTTGAGACCATGCTCGTCAGTGCCCGTGAGAAAGAACACGTCCTTGCCGTCCAGCCGCTGGAAGCGGGCCAGTGCGTCGCTGGCAATGACCGTATAGGCATGGCCGATATGCGGCTTGCCATTCGGATAAAAGATCGGGGTGGTCAGATAGAATTTTTCGCGTGCCATGGATGAAATCGCCATGAATGTCTGAATGGGAAGTGTGGCGGTGGATATCTCATCGAGACGGCGATTGCCATCCCGAGGACAAGGCGCATTCACATTCGCATCGCAGAATTCAGGCGGTCGATCATGGCCAGGGCGTGCTGCTTCTTGTCGAGGTTGTAGGTCTCGGCCTCAGATATCGTGTTCAGCGCTTCGTGCCAAGCCTCGGACAGCGATTTGGCCCTGTCGAGGTCGCCGGCCAGCGCCGCTTCGCTGGCAGCGGCCGAAAGCAGGTCGAGCGCGCGGCGGTTGAAGATGTCGAACTGGATCGCCTGATCGCGTCCCGCGACGGCCTCGGCAAGGCGGTGGGCGCCGGCAATGTCGGGCTTCCTGGCCGCCACCAGTGCGTCGAGCGCGCCGGCGATTTCCAGCCCGCCATATTGGGTGAGCAGGATCGCGTTGCGGGCGCTGCCCCCTGCCCGCTCGGCCAGCGCTGCGCGCGCGCCCGGATCCTCCGGCGGCGGCGGCTCGACATTTTCCAGCACCGCCATCAGCTCGTCGGCGGCCAAAGGCGCCAGCCGCACCATCTGGCAGCGCGAGCGGATCGTCGGCAACAGGCTGCCCGGTGCGTGCACCACCAGAATGAACAGGGTGCGTGCCGGCGGCTCTTCGAGATTCTTGAGCAAGGCATTGGCGGCATTGATGTTCATGTCGTCGGCCGGATCGACGATGACGACGCGGTAGCTGCCGTCATGCGAGGTCATCGACAGGAAGCGGCTGACCTTGCGGATCTCGTCGACGGTCAGCACCGTCTTGAAGCTCTTGGTCTTGTCGTTGGCCGGACGAGTGAGGTGCAGCACCGAAGGATGCGCGCCGGTGGCAATCTGGCGAAACAGCGAGGAGGCCGGATCGGGAACGGCGAGCGCGCCGGGCGCCGTCTTGAAATCCGGATATCTCAGGAGATGGTGGGCCATGTGGAACGCCAGCGTCGCCTTGCCGATGCCTTGCGGCCCGGCGAAAATCAGCGCATGCGGCAGCTTGCCGGCGCGGTAGGCGCCGGCAAGCATCCCTGCCGCCGTCGCGTGGCCGATCAGCCGCGGCGTTTCAGCCGGCTCAGGCACGCCGTCCAGCGTGTCATGCTGCTCGGGGGCGATGCGTTCGAAGATCATGCAGGCGCCGTCTCAATCCTTTGCGCCGGCATCCGTTCTTCCAGCGCCGCGAAGACGGCGGCGGTGACGACATTTTCCACCGTATCGGGATCGGCGGAAGCGTCGACGACGATGCAGCGCTCAGGCTCCGCCTCGGCGATGGCAAGGAAAGCCTCGCGCCGTCGCCGGTGGATGGCCAAGGTCTCCTTCTCGAAGCGGTCGGCGGCGTCCCCGGCGCCGCGCCGCGCGGCGGCCCGCTTCAGGCCTTCAGCGGGATCGATGTCGAAGATCAGCGTCATGTCCGGCATCATGCCGTTGATGGCCACTGCCTCCAGCGCCTTCATGAAATCGGCATCGAGGCCGCCCGTGACGCCCTGGTAGACGCGCGAGGAATCGATGAAACGGTCGCACAGCACGATCGAGCCGCGCTCGACCGCCGGCCGGATGACCTGCTCGACATGGTCGGAGCGCGCGGCGGCGAACAGGATCGCCTCCATCTTCGGGCCGAACGGCTCGGCCGCCCCGGACAGGAGCACATGCCTTACGGCCTCGGCGCCGGGCGATCCACCCGGTTCGCGGCTGACCAGCACCTCGTATTTCTTGGCGCGCATGCGCCGCGCCAGCCGCTCGATCTGCGTCGACTTGCCTGCTCCTTCGCCGCCCTCGAAGGTGATGAAAAATCCGCTCGCCAATCGAGACTGCCTTTGCCCATGCTGGCCGCTGTCATAGCTCTCGTCCGACAAAAGGTCCACGAACTTGCCCGATCACAAATGTTTCTGACGCAGCCAGCCGACAGCGAGTTCCTTGGCCGCGTCAAGCGCGCGCTGCGGCAGCGTACCCACCTTCACCGACTCGGCGGCATAAAGCGGCGTCTGCTGGCTCAGCGTGTCGCCTATCCAAACGCGCAGTTCCCCGACCGGTTGCCCTTCCTCGATCGGCGCCGACACCGGACCCTGGTAGACGATCCTGGCGGTCAGCTTGTCGCGGTTGGCTATCGGCAGAAAGATGTCCACGGGGCCTTTGGCTTTCAAGGCTAGGCCGGACTTGGCACCGCCGAAAACCTCTGCTTCGCCGACCACCTCGTCCTTGGCGAAGATCTCGGTCTTCTGGAATGACCGCGAGCCCCAGTCGAGCAGCTTGCGCGCCTCTTCGGAGCGTTCGCGGTCATTTGCCAGTCCGCTGAGAGCGGCGATCACGCGCGTGCCGTTGTGGCTGACGGTGCCGACCAGGCCGAAGCCCGCCTGCTCGCTGGCGCCGGCCACGAAGCCGTCGGCCTCGATGCCCATGACGATCAGCGGATTGCGGTTCCTCTGCGATATCTTGTTCCAGGTGAAGTCCGGCTGGCCGTAATAGTGGAAGAATTCCGGATAGTCGCGCCACAGATGCAGCGCCAGCATCGTCAGCTCCCGCACCGTCGTCTGCTGGCCGTCCGCCGGCAGGCCGGTCGAATTGACGAAGGTGGATTTCGAGAGGCCGAGCTGACGGGCGCGATCGGTCATCTGGGCGGCGAAATTCGCTTCCGAGCCCGCCATGCCCTCGGCGAGCACGATACAGCCGTCATTGGCCGCCTGCACGGTGACGCCCTGGATCAAATCCTCGACGCGGACCTCGGATTTGAGCTTGGCGAACATGGTCGAGGTCCCGGATGGCGCGCCGCCGGTGCGCCAGGCGTTTTCACTGACGACGAAAGTGTCGTCGAGCGTGATCCGCTTCGACTTGATGGCGTTGAAGACCATTTCCATCGTCATCAGCTTGGCCATCGAGGCCGGCGGGATCGGCTTGTCGGGGTCCTTGGCGAAGAGCACGGTGCCGGTGTCGGCATCGATCATGAACGCTTGCGTCGCCTTGGTCTCGAAAAGCTGCGCGCATGCAGGCGCGGAGCAAAGCAGCGCCAGCACCAATCCCAGAAGGCTGGCGAAAGGTGGAAAAAGGCGCAATTGCATGAAATGTCGACCCAATCTGGGCAATACCGGAAAGCGTGGAGCCACCCGGAATTGCGCAAAAACTACCCCGCGGCCAAGCTATCAGGATTGTTTCGACCGGATCAACGGGCCGCGCGAATTTGATCAGTTACGCACAGCCAGCGCATCCGGCGCGCCATGCGACCAGGCTGCCTGAAGCAGGTCGTCGATGCTGCCATGGCCGTCCGGGTAGACGTTGACCGCATACCAGTCATTGCCGTCGAGTTCGGTGCGCTGGATCTCGGCCCGGCCGAACGGCTCGAGCGCCGCGGCCACGCGCTTTGCCTCCACGGCCTCGTCGAAGGAGCCGGCGGCGACGTAGTCGGATGCGGGCGTCTGTTCCTGGCGATTCGATTTCCGCCACGACTGCAGGACATCGGCCGGCGACATGCCGCCGGCATCGAGCGCCGCAAAGACATCCGCGCGCTTTACCCGTTCGTCCGCGTAAGACAGCGAAGCCATGGCGAAGGGCGAGTTCGACGGGAGCGTAAGATCCGGCCGTTCCGGTACGATCGGCCCGAAATCGGGCAGCACGACATCGCTGGCGCCCTGCACCGAGAATGCAGCCGGCTGCGCGGCCGGCTGCTCCGACAGGCCCGGCTGCGCGGCAAAGGCCTCCCCCGAATTGGTCAATTGGCCAGGGAACGGCACGGCGGCCGGCGGCGCGCCCACCGGCAGGCTCGGCGATGGGCCGTTCATGGCCACCATCACACCGGTCGGCAGGCCGTCAGAAGGATCCGGCCGGTTGTTGCCGGGGTGGTAGGAAGCCACCAGATACCGGTCGTCGTCGCCGTCGAGCGGCGCGCGGCCGACATATTCGACTTTGACCCTGGCCGTGCCGACCTTGGCATAGTCGAGCATCTGCGCCGCGCGTTCGGAGACGTCGATGATGCGGCCTTCGTGATAGGGGCCGCGGTCGTTGACGCGCACGATCACCGAGCTGCCGGTCTCCAGATTGGTGACGCGGGCATAGCTCGGCAGCGGCATCGTCGGATGCGCCGCCGTCAGATGCGTCATGTCATAGATTTCGCCGTTGGCGGTCAGACGGCCGTGGAACGCATCGCCATACCAGGAAGCAAGCCCGACCTTGGCGTAGCCCTTGTCTTCCTTGGGATAGTACCACTTGCCGCGCACCTGGTAGGGCTTGCCCAACTGGTCGCGGCCGCCGCCGCGCCGCATGAACTGGACACGCGGGCTCGCTTTCACGCCATATTCGGATTCGGCGAAATATTCCTTGGAGCGGGCCTTCTTGTAGACCATCCCTTTGGGTTCGGGCTGCGAGGCGCAGGCAGCCAAAAGCAGGCCCGAAAGGGCGCACAGGGCGAAAGCAGAAGCGCGACGAAGACGCGGGCGCGCCGAAATCTGCATGTTTTCGATTGTCCCCTACCGTGCTGCCACTCGTCGGGGCCAGAAGTCGCCCGCCAGGCCAACACCTTGATCCCCAACCCCTTTTGCACAGGAATTGCTTATCACGATGTTAATCGATTATGGCCGCAACAGGGCGAGATTATGGCGCGAGGCGATACCACCACGCTCGGAAAATCCGCGCTCTTCGAGAATGCCCTGCTGCCAACAACGTCGGCCCACAAGATCGACGGCTTCAAATCCGAATAAGAGTAAAGGTTGTCCGCTAATCCGCCCTCGCATCGGACGGCACCTGCTGGGCCGTCGCACGAGACAGCATGCCACGCTTTGCCAGCACGGGTTTCTCGTAGGTTTTCTTCATGATTGCCCCCTGTTGAATATTAGCAGATTGAGATTGACAGGCTCTTGACGGCACTGTCAATGCAACGAACCGGCTGTCCCCGGCTCCGCAAAACAATGGATTGAGCCGTTCCTGCGATTGACAGGTCTTTGCGCGTCGCACTAGAGCATGGGCGCTCTCGATCCTGTCGGCACGGCCTTTGGCACCAACAGGACGAAGCGCCTCGTGAAAATCACGATGGAGGGATGGCCGAGCGGTTTAAGGCACCGGTCTTGAAAACCGGCGTGGGCGCAAGTTCACCGTGGGTTCGAATCCCACTCCCTCCGCCACAATGACTTGATTTAATTTAATAATTTAGCATTTTTCAAAGCTTACCCGCCAAAATGCCCGCTATTCGAAATGCTATTGATTCAGACGGTATGCGACGCCATGCAACAGCATCTCTCACCCTCTTGGCAGCTTATGAATCTCCAACCTGACCGGCCCGCCCCTGTGAAAATCCATGCGTCCCGCCGGCCATGACGTGCTCTGATAACGTCCCTTTCCAGGTCGTGTTGCTTCGCCGCAACAGGGCATTGAAATCGCCTGAAGGCTCGGAAGTACAGATATTGCCGCTAAGACGTTGCTCCTATAGCCCCTGATGCGTAACACGGAGCCTGGCATGAAATCGATTCTGCTCGCGACCGCAACTCTCATTGCTTCTACTGGCGGCGCTTTCGCTGCTGGCGTTCTAGCCTCGGACCCGGTGGCGTCTACGTACAACTGGACGGGGCTCTACGTCGGGGCTCAAGCCGGTTACGAGTGGGCGAGGACCAGCTACAGTTTCAACGGCCCTCACGCCCCTTACCCAAGCGGGACTTTTACTCCAAGCGGCTTTGTTGGTGGCCTGTACGTTGGATACAATCACCAATTCGACTCGCCGCTTGTCGTTGGTGTGGAAGGCGATATCGAATACGCCAATGTCAAAGGCAGTTTTAACAAGCCAATTTTAAGTTTGGGTGCCGGTAGCGCCGATTTGCGCTGGCAAGGCTCCGCGCGCGTTAGGGTCGGATACGCCTTCGATCGCTTCCTGCCCTATGTTACCGGTGGCGTTGCCTTTGGCAATTTCCGCTTTGCCGGCGGCCCGGACCCGGCAACTTTGCAATCTTGGACGAAGACCAAAACCGGTTGGACCATCGGTGCCGGATTGGAGTACGCGTTCGCTGATAAATGGAGCGCGCGACTAGAGTATCGCTACACTGACTTCGGGACCGCAAGCGGAAATGAGGCCCCAGTCTTTCCGGATGTGATCGAAACTATGAAAATTCGAGACCACGCAGTTCGCGTTGGTGTGAGCTACAAGTTTTAATCTGCCCACTTGCCTCTGCCATTGCGACCGTCGCAAAGCTCACCAGCAAGCCAGAATGGACCCCTACCTTTACCCCACTTGCCATTCCCTAGGTCGAGCGCACCATTGATCGTTGAATTCGTTGTGAAGTTGTCGCAGATCGACCGCGCCAGCGCCTGTTTGAATATTTGCTGCTCTTCCGCCCAACCTCCCTCTCGCAACCAACAGAAGTTCGGCGAGCTATGGAATCGAAGAGTTTAAAAACCACTCCCTCCGCCACCTTGCTTCGCGGTTCGAGCTTCGCAGGATCGGGGCGCGATCCTCGGTCGAGGTTGGTCGCCAGTCCCTCTACTAGTTCACCTTGAGACCGACATCACCGCCATAGCTCTGCAAGCCGTCACCGAACTTGCCGTCGAAGGCGGCGAACATCGAGGTGTTTGAGCTCCAGTTCATCTTCAGCCCGGCATTGACCACAACCGTGTCCTCGGCGGCCGAGGCGCCCTGGATGACGAAGGAGGTGCCCGGAGCCGCCTGGAAGCTTGGCTTCACCGAGCGGTCTGGCTCGAACTCATGCACCCAGGCCGCGCGGCCCCAGGCCTGCAGCGACTGGCCGTCGCCGACGCCGATCGTGGTACCGAGTTGCAGGCCCAGCGAGACCGGCAGCGAGGTGACGACGCGGTGATCGAAGCTGAGGCCCAGCGCGCCGCCGTCAGACGAAGCGGTTTCCGGCGCGCTTTGGTGGAACGGTCAACAGTTGGTAAAACACCGTTCATTTGATTTCTCAGACAAAATATGCTGCTTCTCGCGCCCATGAAAAAGCTCTGCCTGATGGTTCTGGCGTCGCTGACGCCGGTCTTGCCGGCCAAGGCGATGGACAATGCGTTGCGCGCCGGCCTGATGAAACTCGATCCGCAGACTCGCCTCGAGCAGCGCTGTGACGCCGAGGTGCTCGACCGGATCAGCCACGACGATCGCAACTACAAGGCCGACCGCGTCGTGGCCTACGCCTTCGCCACACCGCAAATGAGCGCCGATGCCATCAAAAGCTCGGGCGCCGCCTTCCGCAGCAATGGCCAATGGTACCGGCTGAAGTTCAAATGCCAAACCGCGCCGGACCACATGCAAGTGCTGCAGTTCCGCTACAAGATCGGCGACGAAATCCCGGAATCCGACTGGGCCAAATATAATCTCTACGACTAGTTTTCGGCCTCGCCAGCTTGCCGGCGACCACCCGAAATCCTTGAGGGCTTGCGCCGCCGGCGTTGTTTTCCGGCGATGTCCAAACCTGCGCCTTGACGCCGATGGACCATGCCTTTAGGGCCGTCTCGGTAAAGGCTACGCTGATTTCAGGCAAGGATTTCTAGTCGATGGAAATATTCACTGCCGCAGGCCTTTCGGCTCTCCTCCAGGTCGTCGCAATCGACCTCGCGCTCGCGGGCGACAACGCGATTGTGATCGGCTTGGCGGCGGCCGGGCTTCCCGCGGATCAGCGCAAGCGCGCCATCCTGGTCGGCATCGCGGCAGCCACTGTCCTGCGCATAATCTTTGCCCTGATCACGCAATGGCTGCTGAGCATCGGCCCGATGCTACTCATCGCTGGCGGGCTCCTGCTTCTGTGGGTGTGCTGGAAGATGTGGCGCGAGCTGCGCGTCAGCCACGAGGATGAGCGCGACGCGACAGAAGCGCTGTCGAACGGCGACTACAACAAGGACGGCAGGATCGCTGGCAAGGGCCCGCGCAAGACCTTCTCGCAAGCCGCCTGGCAGATCGTCATCGCCGACGTTTCGATGTCGCTCGACAACGTGCTCGCCGTTGCCGGCGCGGCCATGAAGCATCCCACGGTGCTGATCATCGGATTGGTCCTTTCGATCGCGCTGATGGGCTTTGCCGCATCCTTCGTCGCGCGCCTGCTGCACAAGTACCGCTGGATCGCCTATGTCGGCCTGCTGATCATCCTCTATGTCGCGGTGAACATGCTTCTGGGAGGCGCCGTGCAGCAGTTTCCCGACCATTTTGCCTTCCTAGCGCCATGGTTCGGGCCGGACGGCCACTGACGCCTTTTCAGGCGAGCGTTTGCCGCATCGCCTTTTTCCTGGCCGGCTGGCAGGTTTGCATCTCTGCCGAAGCGTGCTATTGCGCCGCGCGAAATGGCTCAAAGCCGCGCGCGTAGATCGATCTCCGGAGCCTGAGGCTCAATCCTCGATCTCGCTCCATCTCTTGGAAAAAAGTCCATGTCCGCCCCACGCGTCAGTTTCGTCAGTCTTGGATGCCCGAAGGCGCTCGTCGATTCCGAGCGCATCATCACGCGGCTTCGCGCCGAAGGCTACGAGATCGCGCGCAAGCATGACGGCGCCGACCTCGTCGTGGTCAACACCTGCGGCTTCCTCGATTCCGCGCGCGACGAGTCGCTCAACGCCATCGGCTCGGCGCTGTCGGAGAACGGTCGCGTCATCGTCACAGGCTGCCTCGGTGCCGAGCCGGAGGTCATCCGCGAAAAACACCCCAATGTGTTGGCGATCACCGGCCCGCAGGCCTATGAGAGCGTGATGGCGGCGGTTCACGAGGCGGCTCCGCCGAGCCACGATCCCTATGTCGATCTGCTGCCGCCACAGGGCGTGAAGCTCACCCCGCGCCACTACGCCTATCTGAAGATTTCCGAGGGCTGCAACAACCGCTGCACCTTCTGCATCATCCCGGCATTGCGCGGCGACCTCGTCTCGCGCCCGGCCGCGGATGTGCTGCGCGAAGCCGAAAAGCTCGCCAAGGCCGGCGTCAAGGAGATCCTCGTCATCTCGCAAGACACCAGCGCCTACGGCATCGACATCAAATACCAGACGTCGATGTTCGGCGATCGCGAGGTGCGGGCGAAATTCCTCGACCTCGCCGAGGAGCTAGGCAAGCTCGGCATCTGGATACGCATGCATTATGTGTACCCGTACCCGCATGTCGCCGACGTCATTCCGCTGATGGCCGAAGGGAAGATCCTCCCCTATCTCGACATCCCCTTCCAGCACGCCTCACCGCAGGTGCTGAAGAACATGCGGCGCCCCGCGCATGGCGAAAAGACGCTGGACCGGATCCGCGGCTGGCGCGAGGTCTGCCCTGACCTCGCCATCCGCTCGACCTTCATCGTCGGTTTTCCCGGCGAGACCGAAGACGATTTTCAGATGCTGCTCGACTGGCTGGACGAAGCCAGGATCGACCGCGCCGGCTGTTTCAAATACGAGCCGGTCAAGGGCGCGCGCTCCAACGACCTCGGGCTGGAGCAGGTGCCGCAGGAGATCAAGGAAGCGCGCTGGCACCGTTTCATGCAGCGCCAGCAGAAAATCTCGGCAGCACAGCTCGCCAGGAAGGTCGGCAAGCGCCTGCCGGTGCTGATCGACGAGGCGCATGGCACATCCGGCAAAGGCCGCACCAAATACGACGCGCCGGAGATCGACGGCTCGGTGCACATCCAGTCGCGGCGGCCGCTGCGCGCCGGCGAGATCGTCACGGTCAAGATCGACCGCGCGGATGCTTACGACCTTTACGGCTCGGCGGTCTGACAGCCCACGCGAACCCTCGCAGTTTCAAAGAAAAAGGGCGCCCTGCGGCGCCCTTTTCCGTTTCGGTTCCGCGACTTGCCGCTTACTGCGGCAGCTTGTCGTCGATGCCCTTGACGTAGAAATTCATGCCGAGCAGCGTGCCGTCGTCGGCGACCTCGCCGTCCTTCAGCCAGGGCGAGCCATCCTGCTTGGACACCGGTCCAGTGAAGGGATTCCAGCCGCCAGCGATCTTCTTCTCGGTTGCCTCCGCCATCGCCTTCACGTCGTCGGGCATGTTGGTGAAGGGAGCGAGCTTGACCGCGCCGTCCTTGATGCCGAGCCAGACATTGTCCGGCTTCCAGCTGCCGTCGAGCGCCGCCTGGACGCGGCTGATATAGTACGGGCCCCATTCGTCGGTCAGCGAGGTCAGCTGCGCGTTCGGCGCGAACTTGATCATGTCGGACGACTGGCCGAAACCATGCAGCTTGCGCTCCTCGGCGACCTGCAGCGCGGCGGTCGAATCGGTGTGCTGGACGATGATGTCGGCGCCCTGGTCGAACAGCGCCTTGGCGGCGTCGGCTTCCTTGCCCGGATCGAACCAGGAGTTCACCCACACGATCTTCACCTTGAAGTCGGGATTGACCGATTGGGCGCCGAGGATGAAGGAGTTGATGCCCATCACCACTTCCGGGATCGGGAAGGAAACGATGTAGCCGGCGAGGCCCTTCTTCGATTCCTTGGCCGCGATCTGGCCGAGCACATAGCGGCCTTCATAGAAGCGCGCATTGTAGATGCCGAGATTGTCGCCGGTCTTGAAGCCGGTGGCATGCTCGAACATCACCTTGGGAAACTTCTTGGCGACCTTCACCTCGGCATCCATGAAGCCGAAGGAAGTGCCGAAGATGATCTTGCAATTCTCGCGCGCCAGGCGCTCGAAAGCGCGGTCGGCGTCCGGGCCCTCCGAGACGTTTTCGAGATAGGCGGTCTCGACCTTGTCGCCGAGCGCCTTTTCGACTTCGAGCCGGCCCTGGTCGTGCTGGTAGGAGTAGCCGAAGTCGCCGATCGGACCCGTGTAGACCCAGCAGGCCTTGAGCTTGTCGGCGGCCTGGGCGGTTGCCGCCAGGGACAGGGCAGCGGCCGTGGTCATCAACGCAATAAGCAGTTTTTTCATTGTGTTACCTCTCTGAGTTAAGCCTTGGAGCTTCCCGTCTTTTTGTTGTTGTCAACGATCCGGAACAAATGGCTGCCCCAACGAAGCCGGCGTGTTCATCATCGTCAGCCGCTTGTTGCGCGAGATTAGAACGAGAACCACGACGGTTGCCAGATAGGGCAGCGAAGAAAGAAACTGCGAAGGCACCGGAATGCCAAAAGCCTGTGCATGAAGCTGGCCGATCCACACTGCGCCGAAGATGTAAGCGCCGGCCAGCACCCGCCACGGGCGCCAGGAAGCGAACACCACCAGCGCCAGCGCGATCCAGCCGCGGCCCGCGCTCATGTTTTCTACCCATTGCGGCGTGTAGACCAGCGACAGGTGGCCGCCGGCAAGGCCGGCGCAGCCGCCGCCGAAGATCACGGCGAGATAGCGGTAGCGGATGACCTTGATGCCAAGCGCGTGCGCAGACGTATGGCTGTCGCCGATCGAGCGAAGCGTAAGCCCTGTGCGCGTCTTGAACAGGAACCACATCACCGCCGCGGTCAGCGCGATCGAGATGTAGAAGACCGGATCCTGGCCGAAGATCAGCCTGCCGACGACCGGGATCGAGCTGATCCCCGGGATGTCGAGATTTGGCAATCTCACGCCCGGCTGGCCGACAAAGCTGGTGCCGATCATGCCGGAAAGGCCGAGACCGAGCAGCGTCAGCGACAGGCCGGTCGCCACCTGGTTGGTCGCGAGCGACAGCGTCATGACGGCGAACAGCAGCGAGAACAGCGCGCCAACGATGATAGCGGCAAGCAGGCCGATCCACGGCGACCCGGTGAGGTAGCCGGCACCGAAGCCGCCGACGGCGCCCATGATCATCATGCCCTCGACGCCGAGATTGAGCACACCGGAGCGCTCGACCACCAGCTCACCGATCGCCGCGATTAGTAGCGGCGTCGCCGCGGTCGCAATGGTCAAAAGGATGTTGACGGCGATGTCCATCAGCGGGCCTCCTCGAGCTTGGGCGCCGCCTCGAGCTGCGCCGCGCCGTTCGGCTTCGTCAGTGCCATGCCGATCAGGCGAATGCGGTAATGGATGAGCGTGTCGCAGCCGAGCACGAAGAACAAAAGCATGCCCTGGAAGACGCGCGCCACCTTGTCGGAAATGCCGAGGGCGCTCTGAACCGCCTCGCCGCCCAGATAGGTCAGCGCCAGCACCAGGCCCGCGGCCACGATACCCAGCGGATTGAGCCGGCCGAGGAAGGCGACGATGATGGCGGTGAAGCCGTAGCCGGGCGATATCACCGGCTGCAACTGGCCGATGGCGCCGGAGACTTCCGAAATGCCTGCAAGGCCGGCCAGCGCGCCGGACAGAAGGAAGGTGAAAAACACCATCCGGTTGAAGCCGAAGCCGGCGAAGCGCCCTGCCCTTGGGCTGGAGCCCAGCACGCGCACCTCGAAACCCTTGAGCATGCGGCTCATCATCAGCCAGACCAGCACGGCGGCCACCAGGGCGAAGACGAAGCCCCAATTGGCGCGGCCGGCATCCGGCATCAGCTCGGGAAGCACAGCGGAATCGCCGAACTGGATCGTTTGCGGGAAGCCGTGGCCTTGCGGATCGCGCCATGGACCGCGCACCAGCCAGTCGAGGAAGAGCTGCGCGACATAGACAAGCATCAGGCTGGTCAGGATCTCGTTGGTGCTGAAGCGGGTCTTCAACAACGCCGGGATGGAAGCGTAGAACGCGCCGCCGACCATGCCGAGCAGAAGCATCAGCGGGATCACCAGCGGGCCTTCGAATTGCGGGAACAGCACAGGGATGATCGAGCCGAAGATCGCGCCGAAAATGAACTGGCCTTCGGCGCCGATGTTCCAGATGTTGGCCTTGTAGCAGACCGACAAGCCGACCGCGATCAGGATGAGCGGTGCTGCCTTGATCGCCAGTTCGTGCAGCTGCCAGACCTGGCTGATCGGCTCGACGAAATAGATCTCGAAGGCATTGAGCGGATTGACGCCGAGCAAGGCGAACATGATGGCGCCGGCGATGATCGTCAGCGCGAAGGCGATGAAGGGCGACAGCATCGAGAACAGCGCCGAGCGCTGCGGGCGTTTGACGAGTTCGATGCGCATCATGCCACCTCCAGGCTGTGTTCGGCGTGGCCGGGCTCGGCGCCGCCCATCAACAGGCCGATCTTCTCGAACGTCGCCTCGGCGATCGGCAGCGGCACCGACAGTTCTCCGTTGTGCATGACGGCGATCGCATCCGACAGTTCGAACAACTCGTCGAGGTCCTGGCTGATGACGAGGACCGCCGATCCGCTGCGGGCAAGCTCGATCAGCGCTTGGCGGATGTGCGCCGCCGCACCCGCGTCGACGCCCCAGGTCGGCTGGTTGACGACCATCACGCTCGGTTTGCGGTCGAGCTCGCGGCCGACGATGAATTTCTGCAGATTGCCGCCCGACAGCGCAGCCGCCTCCGGATCAGGCGCGCTCTTGCGCACGTCCATGGCCGTGATGATGCGCTGCGCGGCGCTGTACACCGCGCCGTTCTTGACCATGCCGCCTGAGCCGACGAACGCCTTGCCGTCGGTGGCGTGACGCGAGAGCAGCAGGTTCTCCGAAAGCTTCATGCGCGGTGCCGCGCCATGGCCGAGACGCTCTTCCGGCACGAAGGCGGCGCCCATCAGGCGGCGGCCGGTGATCGATAGGCCGCCGGCGTCCTTGCCGCGAATGCGCACCGAGCCGGCGTCCTGCTGCAGCACTTCACCGGAAACGGATTCGAAGAACTCGCCCTGGCCGTTGCCGGCCACGCCCGCGATGCCGATCACTTCGCCGGCGCGCACGGTGAGGTTGATGTTCTTGAGCGGAATGGCGAAAGGGGTGGCCGGCTTGCGGGTAAGCCCGCGGATTTCCAGCAGCGCCGGCGCCGTTTCGATGCCTTCCGCCGGCGCACGCACCACCGCCTTCACCTCGCTTCCGACCATCATGCGGGCAAGCGACGCTGCCGTCTCCTCTCGTGGATTGCAGTGGCCGACGACCTTGCCGTGGCGAAGCACCGTGGCGCGGTCGCAGATGCGTTTGACCTCTTCCAGCCGGTGCGAGATGTAGAGGATCGATTTGCCTTCGGCGCGCAGGCGCTCCAGCGTCTCGAACAGCTTGTCGGCCTCCTGCGGCGTCAGCACCGAGGTCGGCTCGTCGAGGATGATGAGCTGCGGCGTCTGCAGGAGGCAGCGGATGATCTCGATGCGCTGGCGTTCGCCGACCGAAAGATCTCCGACCAGCGAATCCGGATCGAGCGGCAGGCCGTAGCTATAGGACAATGCCCTCGCCTTCGCGGCGATGCTGCTGATCGGCGAGCCGTCATTGAGCGAAAGCGCGATGTTCTCGGCCGCCGTCAGCGCTTCAAACAGCGAGAAATGCTGGAACACCATGCCGATGCCGAGCTTCTTGGCCGCGCCCGGGCTGGTAATCTTGACCGGCTTGCCGTCCCAGAAGATCTCGCCCGAGTTCGGCTCGAGCGATCCGAACAGCATCTTGACCAGCGTCGACTTGCCGGCGCCGTTCTCGCCGAGCAGCGCGTGGATCTCGCCTTTTGCGATGTTGAGATCGATGTGATCGCACGCCGTCAGCGTGCCGAATATCTTGGTTAGGCCGCGAACCTCGAGCAGGTTCGCCCTGTCATGATTTGCACTCACAGTGCCTCCCATCTGGTTTCCCAGATATGTTCTGTGTTCCCGAAAGCATGGTATGCGCGGCCGGCTCCAGTCGGAAAGCAGCACCCGACTTGAAAGAGCTTCAAGAATTTCAGCGGAAACTCAAGGGCTAAGATAGACCCGTAGAGAACGACAGCAAATCAACAACGCTTTTCGAGCAAGGCCCTGCCTTCGGGGACGGCAAGTCGCCGAAAAACAGGGCAGCCGGCTAAGGCATGATGCCGAAGTGTAAAGCGCTCTAGGGAATGAGGACAGTCGTTCCCGTTGTCTTGCGCGCTTCGAGATCCGCTTGCGCCTTTGCCGCGTCCTTCAGCGCATAGCGCTGGTTGATCTTGATCTCGACGGCGCCGCTCTTGACCACGTCGAAAAGCGCTTCGGCCGACTTCACCAGATCCTCGCGCTTGGCGTTGTAGACAAACAGCGTCGGCCGGGTCGCATAGATCGAGCCCTTCTGCGCCAGGAGCGACATCGAGAAAGGCGGGATCGGCCCGGACGACTGGCCGAAGCTGACGAACATGCCGAGCGGCCGCAGGCAATCGAGCGATGCCGGAAAGGTGTCGGCGCCGACGGAATCGTAGACGACGTCGCATTTCTTCCCGCCCGTAAGCGCCGCGACGCCGGCGACGAAATCCTGATCCTTGTAGTTGATGACGTGGTCGAAGCCATGCGCCCGGGCGAGCTCGATCTTGTCGGCGGAGCTCGCGGTGCCGATCACCGTCGCGCCGAGATGCTTTGCCCATTGGCCGAGGATCAGGCCGACGCCGCCAGCGGCAGCGTGATAGAGGATCGTGTCGCCGGCCTTGACGGGAAAGGTGCGGCGCAAGAGGTATTCGGCCGTCATGCCCTTCAGCATCATGGCCGCCGCCTGTTCGTCGCTGATACCGTCCGGCACCTTGACCACACGGTCGGCGGCGATCACCCGTTTCTCGCAATAGGCCCCGACATTGACCGCATAGGCAATGCGGTCGCCGGGCTTCAGCCAGTCGACGCCGATACCGAGCGCCAGCACGACCCCTGCCGCCTCGCCGCCCGGGATCAGCGGAAAGCCGCCGGGTGGCGGGTAAAGCCCTGAGCGGTGATAGACGTCGATGAAGTTGAGGCCGATCGCCGTGTGCCGGATCAGGATCTGGCCTTCTCCCGGCTGGCCCGGATCGGCATTTTCATAGGCCAGGACTTCGGGACCGCCATTGGCGTGGATGCGGATTGCCTTGGACATCGCTCAACTCTCTAAATGACACGTACACAATCTGGAACATGATCCCGAAAGGGAGAACCGGCTTTCGAAGCGTCATGCGCCGATAGACAGCTGCGCCAGGATGACCATTCGACCAAAAATTATCCTGATCCAGGATCAGGACTTCTTGGTGCCCAGATTGGGAAACATCTGCATGACGCCTCCGATGCAGGCGAGATAGAGGCCGGTGATCGTGATGCCGATCTTGGTGAAGCTGTTGACCTGCTCTCCCAGCACGCCGATCTTGTCGTAGAAGGCGGCAAGTGCTGCCTGCGCCAGCGCCAGCGCGCCGAAGGCGCACCACAAAAGCGTCATGCCGAGATTGACCGGCCTCAGCCGCACGACACGCACCGGATGGATGAAGTTGATCGGCATGAAGGTCAAAATGCCTGCGACCACCACAACGGCGAAAGACACCCATTGGCCCGGCTCTATGACGAAGAGCGTGAACACCACCATGTTCCAGACGACCGGGAACCCCTTGAAGAAGTTCTCCTTCGTCTTCATGCCGGTGTCGGCATAGTAGATCGCGCTGGAGACGACGATGATGGCGGCGGACAGGAAAGACAGGTTCTCGCCCATGAAGCCACGCTGATAGAGCGCGAAGGCCGGTATGAGCACGTAAGTGACATAGTCGATGATGTTGTCGAGGAGCTCGCCTGACCACGTCGGCAGGATTTCCTTGACCTCGAGCTTCCTGGCGATCGGGCCGTCGATGCCGTCGACGAAAAGCGCCAGCCCCAGCCACCAGAACATCGCCGTCCAGCGTTCCTCGCTCGCCGCCACCAGCGACAGGAAGGCAAGGAACGATCCTGACGCCGTGAGCAGATGAACCGAGAACGCGCGCGCCTGCGGCCACGTCACCTTCTTCTTCGGCAGCGGAAGCCGCTCCGCGATCTTCTTGGCTGCCTTCCTGGCCCTTGTGTTCTTGCTCACGGTCCCCGCCAGTCCAGCTTGCAGATTTCGGCCGAGCGGCCGGCGAAATTCCAGTTGCGGCCGAAGGCGCGCATCTTGCTCTTGTCGGACTTCGCCACGATGATTTCCGGCGCGATCCAATATTCCGAATTGGCGATCACCGTATCTTTCTCACGGTCCTTGCCAGGAATGGGCGTCACTGCGCCGTCAATAACCTTGGGAATCTGGAAGACGCGCGTCTTGTCGTGCGTCTCGTAGGTGATCGGCACCTGCTCGACGCCGAGGAATTTCCCGACGAGGATCGACAACAGCGAGGTGGTGCCGCCGGCCTTGCCGGTGAAAATCTTGGTTAGCGCCTTCGCCGCATAGATCGACGCGCGCTTGTCGATGAACAGGCCGGCCGTCCAGTTGCCGCGGCTCATATAGCCGGGAATTTCCATGATCAGGCCGAGATTGAGGCCCGACAAGTCGACCTCGCCAAAATGGCCCGCATCGATGCGGAAGCCTGCCCATGTCTGGCAATAGCCCTCGGTTGGCGGATGGCTGCCAAGCGACAGCACGCAGGGACAGAAAACCGTGCAATTGCAGGAGAGTACCAGCTCCCCTTTCATTGCCCAGCTTTTGTCGGTCATCGAATTCTCCCTCACGCCGAAACTAATAGCAGGGCAGCCGCCCACACAAGCAGTATCGCACCGGCAACACGGCTGGCCACCCTGCCTGCGGTCTGTTTTTCGATCAGCGTGAACAGGCCGATCAGCGCCATCCAGAAGACGTTCATCGCCCCGACGGCAAACATCACCAGCATCAGCGCCCAGCAGCAACCGAGGCACCAGACGCCCTGTTCCAAGCCGAGCCGGAAGATGCGGCCTGGTTTCGCGCTCCACCTGGCGAACAGGATCGAGAACGGATTGCGGCACTTTTCCAGGCATGCCTGTTTCAGGCCGCTGAATTGATAGAGGCCGGCGACAAGCAGCGCGATAGCGCCGGCAAGCCCGACGGCGGGGTCGAGCATCCGGCCGGAACCGGCAAAGGCGTACACCGCGAGCGTCAGCACGCTGAAACCCACGGATGCGCCGAGCCATGTGGCGAGGTATCCGGCGACAAGCACCAGCGGATGAACGACCGGCTCTCCCTTGATCTTCGCAGTATCGGCGATTTCGCAATAGGTGCGGATCAGCGGCGCCGCCGAAGGCAGCATCGTCGCCACGGCCATCAGGAACCACATCAGCACAAGCGCCGCCGCTTGCAGGCCGGCTAGGCCGGCAAGCGGCGCCGGCGCAAGGCAAAGAGCGAAGAACCGGTCGAGAAAATCCGGCAACGGTAGGCCCGGCAGATTTTTCAGCAGCATGTCGCCGGGGACGCCGGCCGGGCTGCTTTCAGCGCCGCGTATCGCCATCGCGCCGAGCAGGAGCCAGGCAAGAGCGACGCCCATACCGATCGTCAGCATGACAGCGCGGCGCGGGCTGCGCGCCACGCCCGCCGTCGCGCGGCCCGCCCGGTCGAGATGGCTGAAATCGTGCTGCTCACCACTCATGACAATCGAATGGGCTGAATCGCCGCGTTGATCAAGCCGGCTGATCTGCCCTATATCCGCATAAAGGCCCGACGGGTCGCCTCGCATTGTGGAAGCCTGGCGTGGAGCACAACGACAAAGCCCGCATCCTGGTTGCCGGCAGCGGTCCGGCCGGCTTGATCGCGGCGCTCGGCTTTGCCGAGGCCGGTTTTGACCTGACGCTGGTCGGCCCCGAGGCCAACACCACCGACGGCCGCACCACCGCCCTGATGAATCCAGCGCTGAAGGTTCTCGACCGGCTGGGCATCCTTGCCGAACTGAAGCCGCAGGCCGCGCCGCTCAAGGTGATGCGCATCGTCGACGCAACCCGCCGGTTGATCCGAAGCCCGACCGTGACCTTTCGCGCCAGCGAGATCGGCGAGGAACAGTTCGGACTCAATTTGCCGAACAAGGTTCTGATCCCCATCCTCGCCAAAGCCGTTTCAGCCCATCGCGGCGTCGAATGGCTGAAATCCATTGTCGAGTCATGGCGCCTGGACGCCGATCAGGCCCGCGCCCGGCTGGCCGACGGCAGCGAAATCTCCGCGTCCCTGGCGGTCGCCGCCGACGGCCGCCTGTCCCCGGCGCGGGAAGCCGCCGGCATTCGCGCTTCTGCGCGGCCCTATCCGCAATCGGCGCTCGTGCTCAATTTCAGCCACCGCAGCGAGCACGGCTTCGTTTCGACCGAGTTCCACACCGAAACAGGGCCGTTCACGCAGGTCCCGCTGCCCGGCAGGCGCTCGAGCCTTGTTTGGGTGGTGAAGCCGGAGATGGCGCAGGAGCTTGCCGCGCTCGACGATACAACCTTGTCGGGGCGTGTCGAGGAACAGATGCAATCGATGCTTGGCCGGGTCTCGGTCGAGCCGGGCCGCCAAGTCTATCCTTTGTCGGCGGCCTCGTCCGGTCGCTTCGCGCAAAACCGCGTGGCGCTGGTCGGCGAGGCAGCGCATGTGTTTCCACCGATCGGCGCCCAAGGCCTCAACCTCGGCATCAGGGATATCGACGATCTGGTTGGAATCGCGAGTGAAAACAGCAGCGATCCCGGATCACGCCGAAGCCTAGCCTCCTATGACACGAGGCGCCGGCCCGACATATGGGCGCGCAGCGGCGCGGTGAACCTGCTCAACATGTCGCTCTTGTCCGACATGCTGCCGGCGCAGCTGGCGCGCAGCGCCGGCCTCAACGCGCTGGGCGGCTTCGCCCCCCTGCGCGCCTTCTTCATGCGCGAGGGACTGCGACCCGGCAGCGGTTTTCGCGCGATTGCGGGCGGCTTAAGGAAAGAGGTCGGCCGGTAGGATTCCGTGCCGGATCGCGTAGAGCAGCGCGGTCACCGTCACCACCGATAGGCATGTCGTGATCAGCACGCTGGCCGAAGCCCGCTGCACCCACACGTCGTATTGCTGCGCGATCACGAAGACGTTGGTCGCCGTCGGCAGCGCCGCCAGCAGCATGGCGGAAAAGACCCAGCTCGGCGAGAAATTGCCGATCCAGCTCAGCACGACATAGCAAAGCAGCGGGTGGACGACCAGCTTCAGCCTGGCGATCAATGCAAGCTCGTGCGGCACGCGGTTGAGCGGCCTGAGCGCCAGCGTCACCCCCATCGCAAACAAGGCGCAAGGCGCGGCCGCGCGGGCAAGATAGTCGAGGAAGCGATCGACAGGCAGCGGCGGCCGGAATTCCACATAGGCGGCGGCGACGCCAAGGGCCGTCGCGATGATGAAGGGATGCAGCGCGATCTTCTTCACGACGCCGAACGCCAGTTGCAGCGGCGGCGCTTTCTCCTTGCCCGACAACGCCATCATCATCGGCGCGACGGTGAAATGCACGATGTTCTCGAAGCAGAAGATCAGCGCCACCGGCACCGCCGCCTGCTCGCCGAATGCGAGCAAAGCAAGGCCCGGTCCCATATAGCCGATATTGCCGTAAGCGGCTGCAAGGGCGGTGATCGTCGCCGGCGCGATCCCGCCACGGGAAACGAAGACCGACCAGGCGAACATCAGCGTGAAGATCGCGTAGGTGGCGACCAGCGAGCCGAGGATGAAGCTCCACTCCGTCAACTGCTCGAACGGCGTCTTGGCGAGCAACTGGAAGAACAAAGCCGGCAGCGCGACATAGACGATGAAAATGTTCATCCAGCCGAGCGCCTCCAGCGGCTGCCTGGTGATGCGCGCCACCAGGAAACCGACAAAGATCATGCCGAAGAATGGAAGAACGAGACCGATGATGTCAGACATTTTCGCTCGGGCGGGAAAACTCCCGTGCGGGCTAACCCGTTGCTTCGGCTAAGGTCAAGGAGTTCGGTTATTGAATTGCCGCAGCGTCTGCGCCAAATAGGCACCAAGCCGAAAGTCGGGGTCGATTTTTGGCCGGGTGACGTGTAAATTCAAGGTCTTAGGCGCCTTGCGCGCAGCCACGACAGGCGCCTCGGAACCTAAGTGGTGAACGTGATGAAAACGGCCAAATTCTCGATCGGACAAGTGGTTCGCCATAGGCTGTTTCCGTTCCGCGGCGTGATCTTCGACGTCGATCCCGAATTCGCCAATACCGAGGAATGGTACGAGGCCATTCCCGCCGACGCGCGTCCGCGCAAGGACCAGCCTTTCTACCATCTTCTGGCGGAAAATTCGGAGACCGAATACATCGCCTATGTGTCCGAGCAGAACCTGCTCGAGGACCGGTCGGGCGAGCCGGTGCGGCATCCGCAGATCGGCGAGATGTTCGACAAGCTGCCGGACGGCCGCTACGAGCCAAAGCGCCAGTCGAGGCACTGACGAATGTTGCTCAACGCGTGCCGCGCGGCGACAACAAAAAAAGCGGGGCATTTGCCCCGCTTTTTTGTTTTCCGAGAAACACGCTTCCGCGATCAGTTCGCGGTCTTGGCCTTGTCCTGCTCGTCCTTGAGCTTCTTGGCGAAGTCCTGATTGTTCTTGGCGACGAAGTCCTGCAGCTTCTTCTGCCGGTCCTCGATGTCCGACTGCTGCAGCGGCGGGCCGTCATAGGCGCCGCTGAAGCCGGTGAGCGCGATCTTGATCGGGTTCGGCTGGTTCTGGAAGTTGATCGACGTGAGCGTGATCCCCTGCCCCTTCTTGAAGGAAGCGACGAGCTGGTCGCTCAGCGGCACTTCCGCGACGCAGCGATCCGGGAAGCAGATCACATAGTCGAGCTTCTGCGCCTTGCCGGCATCGATCTGTAGCGCAATGCCCGGAGGCACAAGGCGGCCGGTCGGGACCGTGACCTGGAAGACCTTGCGGTTCACCTTGCCCTTGAGCTCGATCAGGCTGACGCCGGTGACGAGCTGGCCGTTGCCGGCGGTGACGATGTTCTGCACATTGCAGATGTCGACGTCTTCCTGCTTGGTGCAGGCCTTGAACCAGCCCTGCGGGATTTGCGGCTGTTGTTGAGCCGAGGCGGTGAAAAGCCCGGCGCCCAGAACGCCGACCACGCCTGCGGCCAGCACCGAAAGGCGGTACGCGTTGATCGTCATATGGTGCACTTTCCTCTCAAATGATCCCGGGGACCGGCTTCTTGGTGCCGTGTGGTCCAGCTACCTGTTGCCCAAATGAGGCAACAGGATGACTTCGGAGCGCGTGTTACACTGCCGGCGGCGTCGAATCCAGCTCGGTTTCCGCGATTTCTTCGCGGTTTCCTCTTCCGGAGGCGAGCGTCGATCGGCGCTCGAGCCGCCGAACCCGATTCCCAATCGGGCACCGATTCAATCGGGTGGCGAAATGCTCTACGGTGCATGGCGAATCACAAAGCCGCCCGGCAAGGAGACGGTCATGGACCGCGTTCTCGTTCGGCTGATCGCCGCGACCTCGTTTCTGGCTCTTTCGCTCCTTCCGGCACAGTCGGAGCCGAAGCACGGCATTGCCATGCAAGGCGAGCCGGCGCTGCCGCCCGACTACCAGCATTTCGACTATGTCAATCCGAACGCGCCGAAAGGCGGAAGCGTCACCTATTGCGTCGTCGGCTCCTTCGACAACCTCAACCCCTTCATCCTGAAAAGCCTGCGCACGACGGCGCGCGGCATGATCGATACCGTTTACGGCAATCTCGTCTTCGAGCCGCTGATGCAGCGCAACTATGACGAGCCCTTCAGTCTTTACGGACTGCTTGCCGACAGCGCCGACATGGATCCGGAGCGCAAGAGCATCGAGTTCCATCTCAACCCCAACGCAAAATGGTCGGACGGACAGCCGGTGACTCCGGAGGACGTGCTGTTCACCTATGACGTCTTCACCGACAAGGGCCGCCCGCCCTACAGCGACCGCATGAGCATGATCGCCAAGCTGGAAAAGACCGGCGACCACAGCGTGAAATTCACCTTCAACGACAAGGCCAACCGCGAATTCCCGATGATCGTCGCGCTGACACCGATCGTCCCTAAGCACGCCTTCCACAAGGACACGTTCGACAGAACCACGCTGAAGCCATTGATCGGCAGCGGGCCCTACACCGTCGATAAGGTGCTGCCGGGACAGCGCATCGTCTTCAAGCGCAACCCGGACTATTGGGGCAAGGACATTCCGTCGAAACGCGGCTTCGACAATTTCGACCGGATCACCATCGAGTATTTTCTCAACGCCAACGCCAAGACGGAAGCGTTCAAGAAAGGCATCTGCGCCCTCGATGACGAGACCGATCCGGTCAAGCGTGAGCGCGACATCGACTTTCCGGCCTTCCGAAAGGGCGATGTCAAGGAAGAATATTTCAATACCGGCATTCCCCCGGTGGTGACCGGCTTCCTGTTCAACACCCGGCTACCGAAGTTCGAGAATCCCGTTGTCCGCCGCGCGCTCGGCATGCTCTACGACTTCGAATGGACGAACAAGAACCTGTTCGGCGGCAAGTTCAACCGCACCATGAGCTACTGGCAGAATTCAGAATTGTCCGCGCTCGGCCATCCGGCTGACGATCGCGAAAAGGCGCTGCTTGCCCCCTACCCCGGCCGCGTGCCGCCAGATGTGATGGACGGCACCTGGCGCCCGCCAGTGACGGATGGTTCGGGCCAGGATCGCAAGGTGCTCAAAGCGGCCTTCGAATTGTTGAAGAGCGCCGGCTTCCACGTGCAGGACGGCAAGATGCTCGACGCGCAAGGAAACCCGTTCGGCTTCGAGGTCCTGACCTCATCGCAGGACGAAGAGCGGCTGGCGGCCGTCTACCAGCGCACGCTGGAGAAGATCGGTATCGACGTCGGCATCCGCACCCTCGACGGCGACCAGATCCAGTCGCGCAAGCAGCGTTTCGACTTCGAGGTTCTGATCGGGACGAGCGGCTTCAGCAATTCGCTGTCGCCCGGCAGCGAGCAGCTCGGCCGTTGGGGATCGATCGCCGCGAAGACAGAAGGATCGTTCAATCTCGCCGGCGTCGCCGATCCGGCGATCGACGCCGCGATCGACGCCATGCTGAACGGCCGCACCAAGGAAGACTATGTCGCGGCGGTGCGCGTGCTCGACCGGCTGCTGATCTCGGGCAACTACCTGGTGCCGATGCAATACAACACGCAGCAATGGCTCGCTTACTGGAGTTATCTGGAACATCCGCAAAAGACCCCCATATTCGGCTATCAGCTGCCGACCTGGTGGCGAAAGCCCAACTGAGGCAAAGTCCAGCCATAATCGGGACCAAAAAGGAAACGAGCATGAGCGCCGAGAACTCCATCACCGTCGATGTCGTGTCCGATGTTGTCTGCCCCTGGTGCTTCATCGGCCAAAAGCGGCTGGACAAGGCCATTGCTGCTGCAAGCGATGTCGACGTGCATGTCAGCTGGCGGCCGTTCCAGCTCGATCCGACCATCCCGCCGGCGGGCATGGATCGCCGTCAATACATGCTCGGCAAGTTCGGCAGCGAGGAACGCATCCAACAGATCCATGCGCGCATCGAGCCGCTCGGCGAGGCCGAGGGCATCCATTTTGCATTTGGCGCCATCAAGATCGCGGCCAATACGCTCGACGCCCATCGCGTCATCCGCTGGGCGGGCGCCGCGGGTGAAGATGTGCAGAACCGGCTGGTGCGCCGCCTCTTCCAGCTGAATTTCGAGGAAGGCGTGAACATCGGCGACCACGCGGTGCTGGTAAAGGCTGCCGGCGAGGCCGGCATGGATGCCTCGGTGGTCGAAACGCTGCTGCCGACCGACGCCGACGTCGAGGCCGTCCGCAACGAGATCGCCACAGCTTCGCGCATGGGCATCACCGGCGTGCCCTGCTTCCTGCTCGAAGGCAAATATGCGGTGATGGGCGCGCAGGATGCCGACACGCTTGCCGACGCGATCCGCCAGGTGGCCCAGGCCAAGGCGCGCGGCGAGCTCGAAACCGCGAACTGAATGCTCCTTCCGCGCAATCGGGGCGGAAGCCTGCGGCGAGGCCGCCCTACCTGACGCCGCGCGCTTTTCCTGGAATCGTGCTCCTACTTCGCGGTCGCTTTGGCCTTGCTCAGGAAGAAGCCATGGCCATTGCTGCCCGTGCAGCTTAAGCCCTTCGTCGACGACTGGTAGGAAAACGGCCCCCTGCTCCAGCTGTTGCCGTAGCCAAGCTTGGTCACGTCGCTGCAACAGCCCTGCTCGCCGGGATTCTTGATCAGTGTCGCCGGCCCTTTCGGCCCCAGGATTACGGTGACGTAGCTGGGCTCGACGCGTAAGCAGGAAAGCTCCGGCCGCCATCCTACGGCTGGCAGGTGCTGGTGCCGCCCTTCGGCGTATAAATGCAACCGATGTTGCCGCACGGCGGTGTTGTCAAATCATGCCCGTCCTGGCCGAACACGATCTGGTGAATCGCCTCGGACACGGCGCTGGGCTAGGATTGAGAGGGGGTTTGGCTGATTTGAGGGCGACATAAATGGCAGTCAGGCATGGCGCATGGTTGCTGCTCTCTTTGCCTTTCGCCCTGGGGCTCCCATTGTCGTTACAGCGCGTATCGGCCGAGGAAGCCGTTATGTCGGCGACCTTCGAAGGCAAACCCTGGACGGCGTCCTTTACCCTGGCCCAGACGATGCAGATGGGCGGCAAGCCGGTTTTGAACCTGTCGGGAACAGAACAGGGCTCGCCGACCATGACCTTCAATTCGATGCTGGTTTTGAAAGATCCGAACGACTTTGCCGGCACCTATCCGCTCAAGACCGGGTCGTCCGCGAATAGCGCCAGCTTCAACATTCTCGATTCCGGCGCCATGGTCGGCCATGTCCGCTTCGCCAGCGGCGAGATCGTCGTCGACAAATACGATCCCGCCGCAAAGACGGTTTCCGGTCGTTTCAGCGCGTCGGGAAAAGACGAATCGGGCAAGCCTGAAGATCTCATTGACGGTAGATTTTCGGGCATTCCGGTCACCGCCCAGTAGCCATCCCGGCTCGCGGATACCTCTTTTTTATTCACAAACCCGTGTTTTCCGCTTCCCCAGGGGAAGGTTGCCGCCGGCTGGCGCAATCGTCTTTAACGCGCTGGAATAAAAGACGAAATCGGCGCGATTAGCGACCGCCCGGTACGGCCTTTCTGTTGCCTTCGGGCCACGGCGGGTAACCCTGTTCACATTCGCCGGCAGAAAATTAATGGAAAATGATCAATTGGTGTTACCATGTGTAACAAAACTAGAAAGGTTTGGGCGGGATCGTGACTTGGGTCGGTAGACCGCAACGTACAGTACCGGAGCAAACATCCAGCGAGGCAAAGACCTCGTCCCTCACGCCGGTATCGTCGATGCGTACATTCTGGGGGCTGATGCGAGCCTACTGGTTCTCCAACCGGTGGAAGGAAGCTTGGACCCTCACCGTCGTCATTGCGCTGCTGACGGCATTGTCCAGCAAGGCTGGCGTCTGGTTTGCCGTGGCGTTGGGCGAATTGGGCAATTCGATCGCCTTTCTCCACGACGCCGCCAACACCCATCCGTTGCAGACCATCCTGACCAATGCCGGCATATTGGTGCTGCTGGTCGTGCTGAAGGATGCCGGCTTCACCGGCGTGCGCAATCTCGTTTCAACGACCTTGCATCGCAAATGGCGGGGTTGGCTGAACAACCAGTTCAACCAGGCCCTGCTCGACGGCAACCATACCCATTTCCACGCCCAGCACGGTTCGGCGGCCGGCGGCATCGTCGCTCCGGACAACATCGACCAGCGTATCCAGGAATCGATCAAGGACATGACCGGCGGCGCCATCGGGCTTGCCATGGGCGTGCTGGGTGTCGCGACTTCGCTCTATTTCATCGGTGAAAACCTGATTGGGTCCTCGGTCGAGGTCAAGGGCTTGGAATTCCTGGGCAGCTACGGCACCGCGGTGCTGGCATTCCTTGCCGTCGCCATCTATGTGCCGCTGAACACCTGGATCGCGGTCAAGCTCGGGCGCCTGCTCGAGCGGCTCAATGTGCGCATGCAGCAGGCCGAGGGCAGCTACCGCAGCGAACTGACGACATTCCTGCGCCGCAGCTTCCACGTCGCCGCCTCGCATGGCGAGGGCGTGCAGAAGTCGATGCATGACCGGCTCTATGTCGATATCGACAAGACATGGGGGCGGCTCAACATCGTCAACACCAGCTACACGTCGTTCGAGCTGATCTACAATTTCGTCGGCGCCCGCATCGTTGCCTACTCGCCCGGCCTCGTGTCGTTCATCCACAACCGCCTCGACTACAAGGGCTACATCACCGGCTCCGAAATGGTCGCCCAATTGATCAGCCAGTGTTCGTGGTTCATCCATGTGATGCCGGCGATTGCCACGCTGCGGGCCAACAGCCAGCGCGTCACCGAACTCGCCAACGCCATCGAGAACGTCCAGCACCCGCAGGAATTCTATCAGCAGACCGGCCGCTCCGACTTCAGCTACGCCACCCAGAACCCCGTGTTCGGCCTCACCATTCAGAAGCTCGAGCTGGCGCATCAGGGCGAAGATGCGACGCCCTTCCTCAGCGCCGCCAATCTGCGTTTCCGTCGCGGCGAATGGACCTTCCTCAAGGGTGAGTCCGGCTGCGGCAAGACTTCGCTCATCAAGGCGATCAATGGCTTGTGGCCATATGGCCGCGGCACCATCGTTTTCCCGGAAGGCGTGACGAGCTTCTACGCCGCCCAGGAGGTCAAGCTGCAGCAGGTCTCGCTAAAGCAGCTCGTCTGCCTGCCGGGTTCCGAGAACGACCATAGCGACACGCAGGTCGCCGCAGCCCTGCATAAAGCCGGTCTCGGCGACTTCATCGGGCACCTGGCCGACGAGAGCCGTGAGGGCAAGGTCTGGGACCAGGTGCTTTCGGGCGGCCAGAAGCAGAAGCTGGTGGTCGCCCGCATCATCCTGCGGCAGCCCGGACTTCTGTTCCTCGACGAGGCGACCGGCGCGCTCGATCCCGAAGGCAAGATCGCCTTCCACCAGGCGATCAAGGACAATTGCGCGAACGTCACCGTCATCAGCGTCATGCATGAGGCAGTGCCACCGCGCTCGCTTACGGGCGAGGATTTCTACCACAGCGTGGTCGCGATCGCTGACGGCGTCGCCACCAAGAAGCCGCTCGCTCCCAGCCTGCCGCGCGAGCTCACCACCATCCTCACCCAGCCGCCGCGGCCGGCCGAGGACAAATGGCTGCGGTTCCGCCGGCTGAAGCAGAAATAGCAGTCAGGCCAAGCTTTTACCTGCTTCCATGGCTTGGCTGCTGCGGCTGCCGATCACAGTCTCGCGATCCGACCTCCCCTCACCCGATTTCCGAGCTTTTGACAATTGACTCGGCAAAAAGCGCTCCTATGTTGCGCCCGCTCGCCAAATTCAAACTCGAACCCGGCGAGCAGAAAGGTCAACGCGCCATGCCTGGCGACAGTCACAGTCGAACGCAACCGCCGTCCGCCCTGACGTGACCTGATGGCTCACGTCCTGCCGGACGGCAAGGAGTGAGCCATGAACGAATTCGCCCCCGTATTGGACGACGAAGCAACCGCCGTCGCCCGTGTTCTTGCCAACGATCACGTCGCCGACGTCGTCGAAGCCCTCAACCACGAACCCCGCGAGACGGCCATCGAGCTGCTTTGCGCCGTGCCGTTCGAGCGGCTGGTCGAGATTTTCGACCAGCCGGAGCTCGAAGCAGCGCCCGAGCTCGCCGAAGCCCTGCCCCGTCCCAAGGCAAGCAAGCTTTTGACCGCCATGTCAGTCGACCGCGCGGCCGACATTCTGCGCGAGTTGGATGAGCCGGCCCGCTCGGAGCTGCTCGGCGCCTTGGCCACGCCGCTGCGCGCGACGCTGCTATCCATCCTTGGCTATCCGGAAGGCAGTGCTGCCTCGATCATGACGACGGAATTCGTCAGCGTGCCCTCGGACTGGACCGTTGGGCGCACGCTCGACTACATCCGCAAGGTCGAGCGCACCCGCGAAACCATCTACGCCATCTACATCGTCGATCCGGAGACGCAGCTCCTGCTGCGTTCGACCGGACTGCGCCGGCTGATCACCGGCAACCCGGAGGATCCGATCCTGTCGGTAGCGCCCGATCGCGTGCCGGTGACGGTGACGCCGCTCACCGATCGCGAGAACCTGGCGCAGACGATCTCGAAATACGACCTGCTCGCCTTGCCGGTGGTCGACCATGGCAGGATCCTCGGCATCGTCACCGTCGACGACATCATCGACACGATGATCGAGGAGACGACCGAGGACGTGCATCGTTTCGGCGGCATGGAGGCGCTCGACGAGCCCTATATGAAGATGAGCTTCCTCGCCATGATCCAGAAGCGGGCCGGCTGGCTCTGCGCGCTGTTCCTCAGCGAGATGCTTACGGCCAACGCCATGCAAAGCTACGAGAGCGAGCTGGAAAAGGCGATCGTGTTGACGCTGTTCATCCCGCTTATCATGAGCTCCGGCGGCAATTCCGGCTCGCAGGCGACGTCGCTCGTCATCCGCGCTCTGGCGCTGCGCGAGATCGGGCTGCGCGACTGGTGGCGGGTGGCGCTGCGCGAGCTGCCGACCGGGGTGGTGCTCGGCTCGATCCTCGGCATTGTCGGCATCTGCCGCATCGCGCTCTGGCAGTATTTCGGCTTCTACGACTACGGCCCGCACTGGATGCTGATCGCGGCAACGGTGGGCGCGGCGCTGGTCGGCATCGTCACCTTTGGCTCGCTGTCGGGATCGATGCTGCCCTTCGCGCTGAAGCGCATCGGCTTCGACCC
Source organism: Mesorhizobium sp. B2-8-5 (assembly GCF_006440675.2). Lineage (NCBI taxonomy): Bacteria > Pseudomonadati > Pseudomonadota > Alphaproteobacteria > Hyphomicrobiales > Phyllobacteriaceae > Mesorhizobium > Mesorhizobium sp. B2-8-5. The sequence continues at coordinate 4,290,063 of NZ_CP083951.1, read as the reverse complement.
GGCAAGCGCCTCGGCGCCGTTCGTCGCCACGCTGGTCGATGTCACCGGGCTGGTCATCTACTTCTCGGTGGCGCTGGTGATCCTGCGCGGCACGCTGCTTTAATGCATGTCGCGCAAAAGTGACCTCGGTTTTGCGACAACGACATGCATCAAGCAACGGCCTAAAGCGCGTCGCGTGAATCCGTTTCGACGCGACGCGCTTTAGGCCTGAAAACTTTACCGCCGCCGGTATTTATCGGCGGCGGGTTGTCTCCGTCATCCGGCCTGGCGGCCGTAGATCGCGTCACGCATCGCGTCCGGGAAGGCGCCCATCATGCCGGCGATCGCCGTGTTGGTGAGCGCCACCACCGTCAGCTCGAGCGCCGGGTCGACGAACCAGGAATGGCCGTAGACGCCGCCCCATCGCCAGGTGCCCGGAGTCTGCGGCGTTGCGGCCGCGACCGGGTCGCGCAACACGCCAAATCCCAGACCCCAGCCCCAGCCTGGCATGGTCGTCTCCAGACCTGCGATCGCATCCCTGGTCATTGCCGCCGCCGTCTCGGGGCGGATGACCGTCCCGTCTCCGCGCCGCAGCGCTTCGAGCAGCTTCAGGACATCGCCGGCCGTTCCGTTCATGCCGGTGCCGCCGGATGCGAAGGAGGCAGGATCGAAAATGCGCCCGGGCGTGAACGAGATGGCGCCATCGCCGAAAGGCACGAGATGATGCTCGCCCATGGCGACTGCCCCGCCGGGGCCGTCCGCGTAAGGCGTCACTAGCCGGGCCCGGTCACGGACGGCAAAAGCCGTGTCGCTCATACCGAGAGGCCTGGCGACCAGACGCTCGGCAAGGTCCGGCAAGGTCTCGCCCGTGGCTCTCGCCATCGCCTCGCCCAGGACGTCCATCGCCACCGAATAGCCCCAGCCCGCGCCCGGCGCGAAGGACAGCGGCACCGACGCGATGCGGCGGAGGTTCTCGGTCATGGAAAGGCCCGGCTGGTCGAGGCCATCCGAGATACCGGCCCGTTGATAGGGACCGCCGGCGGGCTGGCGAAAGCCGTAATCGAGGCCGGCCGTGTGGGTGAGCAAATGCCGGATGGTCAAGGCGGGTTCGCTGCCGTCGGCAAGCTTCGGTCGGAACTCGGGTATGAATTTCGTCACCGGATCGGCAAGATCGATCACGCCGGCCTCGACCAAGGCAAGCGCCGCGGTGGCGACGACCGGCTTGGTCACCGAGGCCAGGCGGAAGATCGCGTCCTGTCGCATCGGTTTGTTCGCCTCGCGGTCGGCGACGCCGGCTGCGCGGCCATAAAGGATCTCGCCGCGCCGGGCGACGAGAACGACCGCGCCGACGATACGGCGCTCCTCGATCGCGCCATCCACGACCTGATCGACGCGCCGGGCGAAATTGCGGTCCAGCGGCGCGGCGGTGGCGGACATCGCAGGCTCCCTGAAACCCTGAAATGTCAGACGCGTTCGCCGTTCTTCACGCGATAGGTCGGCTTGTACATCGTCACCAGTTCCTCGGCCGCCGTCGGATGCACGGCCATGGTGCGGTCGAAATCGTCCTTGGTCAGGCCTGCCTTCAGCGGAATGCCGAGAAGCTGCGCCATCTCGCCGGCATCGGGGCCTAGAATATGGGCGCCGATCACCTTCCTTGACGCGCCGTCGACCACCAGCTTCATCAGCATCTTCTCGTCGCGGCCGGACAGCGTGTGCCGCATCGGACGGAACGATGCGCGATAAATCTCGACATCGGGATAGCGCTTGATCGCGTCGTCCTCCGACAGGCCGACGGTGCCGATCTCCGGCTGCGAGAACACCGCGGTCGGTATGGTGTCGTGATCCGGCGCGGTCGGGTTGTCCTTGAAGGCCGTCTCGACGAAGCACATCGCCTCGTGGATGGCGACCGGCGTCAGTTGCACGCGATGAGTGACGTCGCCGATCGCCCAGATGTTGTCGACATTGGTGCGCGAATATTGGTCGACCACGATCGCGCCCGTCTTGCTGAGTTCGATACCGACGCCCTCCAGGCCCATATTCTCGGTATTGGGAATACGCCCGATCGCCAGCATGACCTGATCAACCGTCAGGGTTTGGCCAGAAGACAGCAGCACGTCGAGCCGGCCCTCCGAGGTCTTGCGCACCCATTCCGAAACGGTGGGGCAGAGGATCCTGATGCCTTTTTTCTCCATTGTCTCATGCAGCGAGCGGCGCAAATCCATGTCGAAGCGGCTCAGGATCTCCTGGCCGCGATAGACCAGCGTGGTGTCGACGCCCAGGCCATGGAAGATGTTGGCGAATTCGACGGCGATGTAGCCGCCGCCCTCGATCATGATCGTCTTCGGCAGCTCCTTGAGATCGAAGGCCTCGTTGGAGAAGATGCAGTATTCGTGGCCTGACAGCGCCGGATGCGGTGCAGGCCGGCCGCCGGTCGCGATCAGGATCTGGTCGGCGCTGACCGTGCGGTCCTCGGCAACCAGATAAATGCTGTGCTGGTCGACGAGCACTGCACGCGAATGAAAGGTCTCGCCGCCGGAGCCCTCGACATTCCTCTTGTAGATCGCCTCGAGCCGCGCGATCTCCTTGTCCTTGTTGGCGACCAGCGTCTGCCAGTCGAAGCTTGCCTCGGGCACCGTCCAGCCATAGCCGGCGGCGTCGGCGAAATGCTCGGGAAATTGTGAGGCATAGACATAGAGCTTCTTCGGCACGCAGCCGCGGATGACGCAGGTGCCGCCGAAGCGGTACTCCTCCGCGACGGCGACGCGCTTGCCGAGAGCCGCCGCCACCCGGGCCGCCCTCACCCCGCCGGAGCCGCCGCCGATGACGAACAGATCATAGTCATAACCGGCCATCGCCTGGGCTCCTGCGGATGAGAAAGACGGGTCACAGGTAGGCCGCAAAGCGGCAAAAGAAAAGCCCGGGCAAACCCGGGCTTTGTGGTCCAGCCGCCGTCGGCGGATTGACTGGGATCAGTTCTGCGAGTCGTCCGCCGGGGCCGAATTGTCCGCCGGAGCGGAACCGTCGGCGGGCACGGTGGCGTCCGGAGCCGGTGCTGCCGGCGCCGCGGCCTTGGCGGCGGCGGCGATCGTTTCGCCGACCTGCTGGGCGAGGTCGCGGGCGACGCCATTCTGCCAAATGTCGGCGGCCTTCACGAGGTCGCGCGTCACCGCGGGACCGCTGTCCAGCAGCTTCTTGCCGGCTTCCGAGCTGTAGAAGGTGGCGATGTCGTTGAGCTCCTGCTCGGAAAACACCTTGGCATAGGCAAGTGCTGCTTCTTTTTCGAGATCGGCGCGGCGCGAAGCGAGGCTGAGCGCTTTCTCGGCCACGGTCTTGCCGATCAGCTCCTGCATGTCGGGGTTCTTCTGGATGAGCTGCGCCTCGAGCGCGCCGGCCGCCTGCGGCAGGATGTTGTCGAACGTGTCCGTGGCATGGATCGCCGCGACGGCCGCGCGCGCCGCCTTCAGATGCGATTCGCTGACATCCTGCGCAAACACCGGCGAAGACAGCGCAAGGGCGGCCGAGGCCGCCAGAAGCATCGAAAAGCGGCGAACTCGTTTAGGCAACATCATGGTCGATAGAACTCCCTGGTTTCAGGCTGCATGGACGGTTTCGATACCGTCGCCGCCGGCGATGATGGCCGTTGACGCCAGCCCGATGAATAGACCGTGCTCGACAACGCCTGGAATGGCGAAGAGAGCATTCGACAGCGCTCTTGTATCCGGAATGCGGCCAAAAGATGCATCGAGGATAAAGTGGCCGCCGTCTGTAACAAATGGCTGGCCCCCCGTCATCCTCAATGTAACCGGGCCGGAAAGGCCGAGCTCTGCCGCGGCGGCTCGAACCGCGATCTCGGTGGCGCGCAGGCCGAATTTGTTGACCTCGATCGGCAGCGGGAACCGGCCGAGCGTCCCGACCATCTTGGATTTGTCGGCGATGACGATCATGCGATCGGACGCCGCCGCGACGATTTTCTCGCGCAGTAGTGCGCCGCCGCCACCCTTGATCAGGGTCAGGTCCGGATCGACCTCGTCGGCGCCGTCGATGGTGAGGTCGAGTTCCGGCGTTTCTTCCAGTGTAGACAGCGGCACGCCGAGTTCGCGGCAGAGCGCCGCGGTGCGCTCGGAAGTCGGCACGCCAATGACCTTGAGGCCGGTCGCAACCTTCTCGGCCAGCAGCCGCACGAATTCTTCCGCCGTGGTGCCGGTGCCGATGCCGAGGCGCATGCCGTCGCCGACATGGGCGAGCGCGGCCCGCGCGGCTTCGACCTTCAACTGCCTTGCATCCATGGGGAGCCCCGATTTCGCCGGTTTCGCGCGCCTCCTAGCATTTTTGCCTGTCCCGTCAAAGGGCCGCTCTCAAAGGCTCTGTGGACCGATCGAGGCTTCTTGCTTGAACCAGGCCCAACCTGTATCGGCTGCGGCAATTCAATCGCTACAGGAACGCGCCATGCCGAGCCCGATCATCGTCTTCGACCTGGATGGAACGCTGGTCGATACGGCGCCGGACCTGCTCGACAGCCTCAATCACAGCCTGGCGGCAAGCGACCTCGCCGCTGTCGACGAAGCCGGTTTCCGGCGCTTCGTCGGCCATGGCGGGCGCGTCATGATCGAACGCGCGCATGCCGCGCAGAACAAGGCGCTGGTGGCGGAAGAGCACGACCGGCTGCTGAACCTGTTCCTCGACCATTACACGCTGAACATTCCCGGCAAATCCCGCCCCTATCCTGGCGTCGTTGCCGCGCTCGATCGTTTCCAGGCCGCCGGCTATCTGATGGCGGTCTGCACCAACAAATACGAGGCCAATTCCGTGGCGCTGATCGGCGCGCTCGGGCTTGCCAAGTATTTTGCCGCGATCTGCGGCCAGGACACTTTCGCCTTCCGCAAGCCTGACCCGCGCCATCTCACCGAGACGATCCGGCTGGCCGGCGGCGATGTGGAGAACGCCTTGATGATCGGCGATTCGCAAACCGACATCGACACCGCCAAGGCGGCCGGCATTCCGGTGGTCGCGGTCGATTTCGGCTACACCGACCGCCATGTGCGCGAATTCGAGCCCACACTGGTGATCTCGCATTTCGACACGCTGACGCCGGACCTGGCCGAGCGGCTGATCGCGGCAGCGCGCTGAGCTGGCTCCCCAGTGCAATTGTCGAAGAATTCGTCGGGCCATTCATCCAACATTATCAAGCTGTTGGATGGTGGGCGATGCAGGGATTGAACCTGCGACCCCACCCGTGTGAAGGGTGTGCTCTCCCGCTGAGCTAATCGCCCGCTCTTTGCCCGAAGGCCGAAGCGAGCCGCGATATAAGGTAGGCAAGCTCTCGAAGTCAAGGCGATGTGCCGACGATCTTCGAACGACTGTCGAGCCGAACCGGTTAGGCTCTAAATCAACCCTCTGCGCACATTCATGCGCGTCACGGCCGTCACCAGAATGGCGCCGGTCATGAAATAGAGCGTGGCGATGATGTGGCCTTGGTGGAAATGCAGCCCGGCAAACAAAAGGGCCGTGACCACGGCAAGGAAGGCGATGACGCGTGAGAATGCATCGGGCATGGGGCGACCTTGTGCAATGTGTTGAGTGGCCGCCCTCACTCAGCCGTTCGCTCCATAGAGCGGTTTTTGATTTTTCGCAATCGGCCTTGAAGCCGGACTGATCGGCGCCTGCCGCGCGGCGGCGCTCCGGTGGTCCTAGACCAGTTCCACCTCGACCCACAGTCCGCCTGGTCCGCGTGCCGCATCGCGCGGCAGACTGCGCACCGCCTGGATCGAGCCGGACGGCGCGGCAAAAGCCGGCTTTCCGTTCTTGTCGGCCAGCCATGGATCGTCGGCGCGGATGACGCGGCCCTTTGTCTTTGTCTCGAGCGCGGTCAGGATGCCGTCATAGGGCATCTCGCCCCAATGCACTTTCAAGGCATCGTTCTTGTTGGTGGGGATGAAAGCCGACAGGTCGCTGCTCGTCAGAAGGTCAAAACCCTGTTTCTGGGGCGTGGCGTTCTGGCTTCCGTGATGCGCGACCTTGAGATAGACGGTGTGCGCCAGAAGATCGGCTGATGTGACGGTGCCCTGCCCCACTGGCCATTTCAGATCCTTCCAGCTCAGCCAGTTGCCGATCTGGGCGTCGCCGGGGAACAGGAGAACCCGGCCGCTGTCGATGAACTCGAAGGCCAGCACCAGGCTGGTGTTGTTGACGCCGCGGTCGAGCTGCAGGGCAAGGTCGGCGGCGATCCCCATCCAGTCGGCGTCGATGCGCCGCCAGGACTGGTCGCGGTCTTCCATGGATGCAGCAGCCGAAACCGGCCCGGAATAATGCTTGCGGACGAAGGTGGCGACATCGACGGCCGGGTCGCTGCCCTTGTCGCCGTTGAGCGCCGCGGAAAGCGGCGCGCCGACATTGCGCTCGAACGGACTGAGCTCGTCGACATAATTAGCGTCTGCCGCCTCGTTCATCTTGAGGCCGCTGGCCAGCGCTCGCGCAAACGGGCCGCCGCTGGCCAGCGGGAACATCTCGCTCGCCTTCTCCTCCAGACGCAGGGCCGCCTTGTCGCGCGGCGGGCCCAACACATAGACGCGAAGGTTGGGCAATGCGTCGATCGATACCGGCGACCCGCCGGGCTCGAAATAGGTCGGCGACGGTTTCTGCGACAGCTTTGCCGCCGCGTCGCGGGCCGAACGCACCCGCTCCCCGGCGGCGCCGAACTGGAAGCCAAGCACGGACTGCAGGCCGTCGCGAACGCCGGCCATGTAGGAACTGAGCCCTTGCATCCCATCGAGCTTCTGGCCCACGCCCTGCAGCGCGGCGATTGCCTGGCCCTTGAACTTATCGAGCTCCGCGGCCTCCGCGTCGGTAGGATTTTCGGTCCAGGCCATCCAGACGTCGCCGACGACAAAATCCTTGAAGAGGTCCTTGGCGGTCAGGAAGCCGGAAACATGGTCCCAGTGTTCGTGCGTGACGACGAGGATGTCGATCTTGCCGCCGGTCTCCTTCCTGATGTCGGCGACGATGTCGGCGACCAGCGCCGAGCCACTCTTGATCGAGACATGAATGCCGCAATCGATGAGAATGCGGAACGGCCTACCGTCCGGCTTCTTGAACGTCAGCAAGTGGCAGTCGCCGATGCCCTGGCAGTAATGCCTGACGGTGATGCCCGATGCCGGCGTCGCCGCGGGAGCCGATTTTGCCGGCCTTGTCCTCGTCACCGGCTTTCTAGACATGGTCGTCGTCTCCGTCACTGGCATGCAGCAAGGCAAAGGGCTCTGACACTTCGCCGCCGAAATAGAGCGCTCTGAGCGGCGACAGATAATTGGCGGCCATCGTCCCGGCCTGGCGCTTCTGCCGGTCCGCGCTGCCGGTGTTCTTGATGATCGAGTAGCGGATTTCCTCGAAGCCATCGCGCGGATCAATGATGATGGTGGCGCCGCCGCGGAACCAGAAGAAGCCTTCGCCCATGGCCATGCCTTGCGGCATCGCCGTACCGTCGAGCGCGACCGGAATCCGCTGCTGGATGACCGCCACGACCTCGACGCGGAACGAGCCGTCCGGCTCGACGCGGCGCGTCGGGCGCACGCTGTAGATGTCGAAGGTCGTCTCGCCTTTCTTCGGCGCGTGCATGACCGTCCCGTCCTCATTGTAGCGCGGCAGATCTGGCAGCAGGCCGAACTGCTTGTAGAGGTCTGGGTTGGAGGCGAAGGTCTCGCGCATCGCCTTCCACAGCGTGTAGCGGTTCTTGTCGTTGAGCGCGAAGATCTCAGCCCGCTTCAATTTCTGGTTCCAGCCGAGGTCGATCCTGCTGAGCAACCCCTTGAGCCAGGCCGGCGACGGATCCTCCGGCGCGCTCCAGGCGAGCGTCTCTTCCGAGATGGTGCGCACGTCGCGCGGCAAGAGCTTCCATTTGCGGAACGATTCCAGGAAAGCCAGACGGTAGTGCAGCGGATCGTCCGGATAGGCGTCGCGGTCGGCGGTGATCAGCGCGCGCAGATATTCGCCGAAGGTGATGTCGACCGAAGGGCAATAGTCGAGCGCGCGGATGCACATGGTCAGCATCTGCCTGGCGGTCTTGGCGACCTCGTCGGTCAGGCGTTCGACCAGGCTCGGATGCAAGGTTCCGGCCGGCAGGATGCCGGAGCCGCCGGTGGCAAGCTGGATCAGGTCGTCCGTCCGCCGGTCGGCGATCGCCAGGAAGGCCTGGTAGACGGCGAAGACCAGGATCGAGCCGCGGTCGTGCGCCTCGAAGGTCTTGTCGTAGTCGAGATCGGCCATGCCGGCGCCGCCATACTCGCGCAACGGCCCGGCCCGGCCGCTGCCCTCGCCGAACTGCTTGGCGATACCGGAAAGCAGCGAGGCGGCCGACAATTCGCCCCTCGCCTTGCCGATCTCGAAGCTGACCAGTTCCTTCAGCGTGAAATGCTGGAACAGCGCGACGATGTCGGCGAAGGCCTCGTGGAAGGCCGGCACGTCCGGGTTGGACGCTTCCTGGAAGCGGCGGTGCAGCCCGTCGAGCAGCGCATGCGACATCTCATGCGCGACGATGTCGCTGGACAGGCACGAAAACACCGTCGTTCCGGGCGTGGTGACGTCGCCCTCGTTGCTGATCGCCGGGAAATAGCCGAACAGCAGCGCCTTCTTTTCCGGGCTGTAATAGGCATTCTCGGCGCGCAACGCATGCGGATAGATGCGCAGGCGCGGCACGTAATGCGCCTTCACAGTCATGTCGCCGGTCCGGCCGGGAGCCTCGGCATAATGCGGCGCCCACAACGCCCGCCGGCCAAGCGCGCGCTCGAAATGGCCGATCGTGGTCATGGCGACGGCGTAGACCATCTGCTGGTGGAATTTCGGATTGCCCTCCGAAGGCGGCAGGCCGTCCTGCGCCAGAAGCACCTTGTCGTTGAGGTCTACCGGATCGTAGACGCGGTCGGACGCGGGGTCGACATCGACCACCTCGAGATATTCGCCGATCGGCCCCGGCAGCAAAGGCCTGTCCGTCGCCGGTTCGTCGTCCCACGGCACGGAAAGCATCGCCTGATAGACCGAAACCGAATCCAGCCGTTTCGCCACCGAAGGATCGAGCGCGTAGATGCGCAGGCGCCGTTGCGGCGGCGGCAGCGGCCGCGGCTTTCGCTTGATGGCCGGCGCGGGGCCCATGACCGGCGCCGGAACCGCCGCGCTGGCGCCCGGCCGTCCGAGCAAACCTTCCAGAAACGCCTTCAGCGGCTTCGACGGGTTGCCCTGGTCGAGCGCCGCTTCGAGATATCGGTTGCGCGCCGCGGCCGAAATATTGCCCGGATCGCCGTCCGGGTCGGCGATCGCCTGTTCGATTGTCGCCGCAGCTTGCGCCATCTGCGTCAGTTCCAGCGCAAACATCATTCGCTGCCGAAGCGTCGCCGGCGGTGGCGCCGCCAACGAATTCCCGCCGGTCAAAAGGTCGAGCCAGCTCCATGTGTAGGTGGCTCGAGCGAGCTTCGTCAGGCTGTTCGCCGCCGGCGGCGGGAAGCCCAGCGCGTCGAAGGCCCGCAAGACACCCTGCCCGATCTTCTCCTTCGTCTCCGCCGCATTCATCTTGGCCGTCGATTTCAAGGCCTTCGCGAACAACGCCTTGCGGACCGCCTCGATCCGCATCCATGGCTGGGGATAATTCTTCACCACGTCCCAATGCTCGGCCAGCCACAGAGCGGCTGCGGCAGCGACCTGGGGGGTGGCGGCCGAGGTGCCGTTGCCGTCCATGTCGACCACCTTGCGGCAATCGATTTCGGCCCAGGGCACGTTCGGCGTGTAGGCTCCCAGCGCCGTGCTCATCTTCGAAGGCGGCCCGTAATTGCCTTGCATGGTGCCGAAGGCGAGCCCGGCATAGGCGCGTCCGTCGCTCATCACGCCGCAGGCCGCAAGCACCCGGTTGTAGCGCGCGGGATAGACGATGCTGCGTGGCGTGATGGTGAAATTGTTGCCGGCCGCCGTGACCATGACCACGCCGTGGTCGTAGGCAAGGTTGACGGCATCCACCAGAGCCTGCGAGGCGAGGCCACCCATGCTCATCGACAATACTTGCGCGCCCTGCTGGCGCGCATAGTCGATGCCTGCCACCATGGTGCCGGTGGTCAGCCGCACCACCCAGTCTGCGATGCGCACCGGCAGGATCTTCGCCAGTGGCGCGCCGCCGACGAAGTCGGTGAAGCCCGGCCAGTGCGGCGACGTGCCGTCGAGCTTGTTGCCGGCCAGCAGGCTGAGTGTGCCGGTTCCATGGCCGCGATTGCTGGTCAGCGTGCCGGCCGGAGCGTGGTCCGTCGCGTTGTTCGGGCCGTTCCCGTCGTCGACGAAATTGCGCTGCTGGGCTGTAAGAAGTCCTGCTGGAAGGGTTTCGTGACCGGGATCGAAACCGGTATCGAGATGGGCGATGGTGATGTTGGCCTGCTTGGCGCCGACGCTTTCGCGCGCGGCCTTGAACTGGCTGAAGTCCGGCGCGGCATTCCATGCGACCCGGCCTGACACCGTCGCTTGTCCACCGCTCGGATCCTGATCGTCGAAAGTACATGTCGGAGCCGCGCTTGCCGCCATGCCGCGATCGCCGGCGCTGTTCCTGTAATCCCATTGCTGCATGATATCGGGCTCGACCGCGAGCACCTCGCTCCCTGCGGCGGCCAGCGCCGGAGTCCGGGCGACAAGATCGTGAGCGTGGTCCCAGGGATTGTCTGCTTCGGCGGCATCCGTGGCCAAGCGGAGCCAGGTGGCGCCGCGGTCCGCGGCCGCGGCCGTACCGGCGCTTACAGCGCCAGGCGGGAGAGTAAGGATCGGCTCGGCTTCGATCCCGCCAATCCGCGGCGGCCCGCCTCGCACCGAGAGCCCCGCGCCGTCGCCACGAACCTTTACAAGGAGTCCCTTCGCGGCTGCCACGGCGTCCCTCCCCCAAGATGAACCATGGCGCCGACCGTCCGCTACAGTCAAGCCAAGATTCCAGCCACGCTTCGACTGATCTCTTTGCCGACTAGGCAATCATGCCGGCTGCAAGGCAAAGATTGATCCAAGCGTGAACCATGGATTCCAAAATAACCATCGGTCCGCCCGGCGCGCATATCTGTGAGCACCTTCACATACTTCGGACAGGGCTTGCGCTCGGATGTTGCAACGGCGGCATCGACGGCGCTAGCTGACTGCGGCGTCCGAAGCTGCTGCCGGATTGCGATTTGGATGCGGTTATCGAGGAAATTTCGAGCACCTAGCCATTTTCAGGTTTGCTGTCTGCGCGCATGGGCACCTCCCACCCAAGCGCGCGGACGGCGTTTCCAAGGATCGGCCCGCAACCGCCAGTGCGCCCGGTCTCCTTACAGTTTGCCGGCTTATCCGATTTCGGCGCGTCAGGCGTGACTTTGGTCTTCCGTCCGTCACCCCGAGAATGCGGCAAGCCACCACAGAAGGAGACGACGCTTTGATCGAGCACGCACTTATCCTACAATTTCCGTCTAACGAGAGGCGGAAGCGTATGATGGCTACAAATGGCGCGGACGACAGGAACCTGCCGCGCCTGGCGCGCATCGACCCGCGCCAGTTCGACCTGCTGTTCGGCGGCTGCAAGCTGGAGCGCTATGCGGCCGGCCAGCATTTGTTCGTCCAGGAGGATGCGTCCGACCGCATCTATGGCGTGATGAGCGGCACCGTCGAGATTTCGATCTATTCGCCCGGCGGGCAAAAGCTGGTGGCCAATATCGAGCTGTCGCGCAGCCTCGTAGGAGAGATCGGGGCGCTGGACGGGCGCCCGCGCACGGCAACCGCCATCTGCCTCACCCCCTGCGAGCTGGTTTCGCTGAGCCGGACACAACTCTTTGACCGCATTGAGAAAAACCCGCCCCTTGCCCGCGCGATGATCGAATTGCTGTGCACGCGGCTGCGCTGGGTGAGCGGCGAGCTGGGCGACCAGGCTTTTTTCGGCATCGAGGCCAGGCTGGCAAAGCGGCTGGTGTTCCTGAGCGGCGTCATGGCGGACAGCGCCGGCTGGATTCCGATTTCGCAGTCGGAGCTCGGCGAATTCCTCGGCGCGACGCGCGAATCCGTCAACAAGACGCTGAACGACTGGCGCAGCCGGCAGATGATCGCCATCAAGCGCGGTGGCTTGCGCATCACCAACGCCGCCGCGCTGAACCACATCGCCGATTCGCAGGACGACGACTGAGCAGTCTGGCTCGGCGGTTTCGCCGTAGCTGGCTCGGCGGTTTCGCCATGGCTCCGTCGATTCGTCGCATCCGAGAAACGACGAACAGCTTTCAGCGCACCGGTCAGAGCCGCGAGACCAGATAGCGCAGCGCCGACCGGCTCGGCATGAAGAAATAGCCGCCGCCCTTTGTCGTGACGAACTGCGGCACCTCCTTGAGCACGGTGACCTTTTCCCAGGAAGGGATCGAGAACCGGCCGCCGCCGCCCCGTGCGCCGATCGTCGGATCCGTCTCGCCGACAAGGCCCTGGAACGAGTTCGACGAGACCCAGGTCTGCTGGATGAACTCGTATTGACGTTCGATATCCGCGTTGAGGCACATGAAGAGCAGGCCCTTCTCGGTCTTTCCGCCCCTGTCCTTCTTCTCGTAGGTGCGGCCGACGCGCAGGATGCGGTGGCGCTTGCCGATCCTGATCTGCGTCTCGCGGTCCTCGCCGAGCGAATCGCGCGGGTTGGACCGGCGTATGTGCGAGCCGAGCGGACAGGCATGTCCTTGCGGGTCCTCGGCGCCGAGCGCGAAATCATTGTCGATGCCGCGGCCCGGGCGACCATTCGGATTGCGCACCAGCGAGCTGCCGTCCTGCCAGCGGCCGAGCATCTTTGCCGCCACCCAGCGCTGATCGATGGCGGGGTCGCCGGTCTCATCGGCAGCCTGCGTCGCGGCTTTCCTGCAATAATCGTCAAACAATTCGACATGCTGCTCGAATTGGCGCACGACGAGGAAGGTGCCGTTGCGGCCGAAATCGCGCGGCGGAGGTGGTTGCCCCGGTATCTGACGGTTGCGCCGCACCTGCGACAGGATGCCGGTGCGATCCAGCGCCGCCTCCACCGACGGCGAAGCCGGATAGAAGCCATGCTCGTCGCGATAGCCGAACAGGAACTCGCCGGGCGCCAGCAGATGCATGGGCGCCGCTCCTTTGGCAGCGCGCTGCGTGCCCCGGACGATCGGTTGCGAGACGCCATCGACGAAGCCGAAATGTTCGACCGCCCGCTTGCCATCGCGTCGCACCATCAGCGGCAGTTCGGCGGCCACGGACATCCCTGCGCCTGTCGTCTGTCGCTTCATGGCCGCGATTTCCGCCTTCAACGCGGCCGGCGTCCCGGCATAGCAGACGATGACGACGTCGACGGGCTTGGCGGACGACCCCCACTGCCATTTGTCGGGTGCGTCGGGACCGGTGTCGTTGAGAATGCGGCTGCGCTCGGGCGTTCCCATGCCTTGCCGGAAGGCGACAGGAAACGTGTCCAGCGGCTCGTCGTCGACGCCACCTTCCAGTCCGAGCCGGCGCAGCCCGTTGGGGCCGAACGCCACGGTCATGGCGCGGCCGGCCGGCACGCCGTCGCCGAAACTGGTTCTGTCGATGACGGAATCGAGCCACGCCTTGCGCTTCGGTGCTGGCAATCCTTCCGGCACCTGGATCGCAAGCATATGCGCGTGGCCGAGCGCGCCGAAGGGTCCGAAGAAGATGGATTGGATTTCCCCGGATTCCAGCTCTTCGAGCGGCGCGGATGCCGGTTCAGGCAGGCTGGTCGCGTCCGCCGGCCGTGCTTGCGGGCGCGGCAGCGAACCGAACAGGCTCAGCCAGTCGCGCGCCTCGTTGCCGGTGGCCGATGCGATGCCGCGCCTGATCCTGGAGTTGATGCGGATGCGCGGTGTGTTGAGGTGCGGATAGGCGCTGTACCAGAACAGCGTCGGCACCTGCTGGCGCCGCGCCCAGCGCTTGAAACGATCGCCGTCGCGCGCGCCGTCCAGGAACAGCCAGCGCGTGCGCGGATAGCCTTCGGTGTTGCTCCAAACGCCGGTCAGACCGGCTGAGGCCTTGGCAATGAAATCCTCCAGATAACTTTCCCAGCTGCCACCGTAATTGGAGAAGAACACCAGCCTGTCGGTGCCGGGCAGCAGCACCCAGCGGGCGAAATGAATGGTGTTGATGGTGGCGAGGAAGCCCGGCCGGAACACTTTCTGCGCCGATATCGAGATCAGATAGAAGGAGAGCCGCAGCGCCAGCCGCCGCAAGATGCCCGGCTTCATCGTCGAGATCGCCGTCAGGTTGTTCTGCGCGCAGTGGTCCTCATTGGCGAGGATCTTTTCCAGCGCGCCGATGTCGACGGGCGTGTTCGCCGGCCGGTCCTTGTCCTCCAGCCGCCGCAACGCCAGGAAGCAAAGGACCACGAACAGAGCCAGAATAGCCAGCAGACCGAGCACCGTAAGCAGAAGCGCGGCGCCGGCGATCGCGATGTTGGCAAAGGTGACGCCATGCGGGTTTCCGAACACCAGCACATAGGTCATGCGCCAAAAGGCTAGAACGACGATCGCGATAGTGACGAACATCGCCGGCGTCAGCAGCGTCGTCGTCAGCGCGCACGCCCAGTGACCCGGCGGTCTTTCCAGCAGGCTTTCGGCGGGCTCGAACGCCCAGCCGAATTGCCCGAGGCAGCGGACATGCCGGCGCGCTTCGGCGAGCACATCCATCGCATTGCCGGCGCCCGCGCGCGGCTTTTCGGCGATCTCGCGCACGCTGTCGGCGAGCCGCGCCTCGGCAAGGATGCGGCGCACGGAATGGCCGGGCGTGCCGGAGAAAACGAGCCCCGCGGCGCTGCCGAACGACGGCGATATCTCTATGTGGTTCCCCTTCAGGAAATCCTCCAGCGAGCCGCCGTCCGGCAGGCCGCAGACATCCCTGAAGATCGGCCGCAGCCGGTGCCCGATCGATTGCGCGATGGCGGTTATGACATCGTCGGTGCTGCCGTCGCCGGAGATTTCGAACACCAGCGCGCCGGCCTCCATCCCCGTCTTTTCATCCTTGCCGGTGGGAGCGACGGCCAGGCTGGTGAAATGTATGGTGCCGACCTTGTCGAGCGCGTCGCGCAGCTCGCCGATCGCGGGATTGCCAAGGTCGGCGACCTTGTCGCGCACCGCATCGAGCGGCATGGAGCGGGTGATCGGGCAGACAACCGTCACCATCGACTGGTCGGCGGTGCGGCAAAGCGGCGAGCGCTCGAAGTCGACCTTGAGGCTTGCCGGATAGGCGCCGACATTGGCCATCTTGCCGGCCCTGCCCCGCGCGCGGGCGAGCTTCGGTTTGCTGAACAGGGCGCGGATGCATTCGCCGATCTGGATGCGGGCGATTTCGGCGCCGATGCACAGATGGATGCCGTAACCGAAAACCATGTAATCGCGATGCGGGCGCGACGTATCGAACTCGTTCGGCCGCTGCACGATCTCCGGATCGAACATCGCCGAAAGCGTCGCCGGCATCACCACCGTTCCGGCCTTGACCAGCCGCTCGCGGCGCGTGCCCTTGCCGATGATTGCGTCACGTCTTGTATAGCGCCATGGCCCGATCCAGATCGGTTTGAACCGCATGGCTTCCATGATCGCCCGGTCGAGTTTGCCGGTATCGCCGGCGGCAATTGCCTGATCGACGGCTTGCCGTGCGTCCGTTCGCGACAGGATCACATCCAGGCAATTGCTGCCGGCAAGCACGTTCGTCGGCACGAAGCCTGCGACCATGCCGAGCATGATGGAATGAATGTCGGGCAATGACAGGCGCCCTTGGTCCATCAGCGCGACGAGGCGGGCAAGCGGCCGGTCGTCCTTGCCCGCTCTTTCCCTGACCACGGCAATCGAGCGGTCTATGATTTTGATCAGCCGATCGCCGCCGACCACAGCAAGCTGGCGCGTGGCGGGATTTGCCGTCGGGTCCGAAAAGAACAGCGCGCTGAGCGCGATCGACCAGTCGGCGAACTCGGTTTCGTCGTCGATCTCAAGGCCGAAATAATCGCGACAGATACGCACCGGCAAGATCTTCATCAATCCGGCGATGGCATCGAAGCCGGGACTGGCGCGGGTCATGATGTCGCGCGGATGGCGCTCGGCGATCGGCCTGACGGCGGCTTCGACCTCCGCCGGCGGGAAAGCGCTCAGCACCGCCGATTTCATCTGCCGGTACGCGGCGCCGTCCTGCATGCCTAGAATGAAATTCGAGCCGCGGGCGAGTTCGGCCATTTCCGGGCCGTAAGGCGTTTCGAACTCGTCGCCCCGCTCCAATATGTCGCGAACATCCGCGCCCTTGGTAACGAGCAGGAAATTGCCGAAGCCGAGATTCGGCCAGAAACGGCGCAGCAGCGCCAGCAGCCAGCGCGGATCGCCAAGAAGAAAACCGACGATGCGGGAAGCAAAGCCGCTCTTGGAACGCAGCCGATTGATGTCGAACGGTGGCATTTCGGCGAGCGGACGCTGGCTCTTCTGAGCGGCGCGGACGGCGGCGAAGTACTTCAAAGTGATCATCGCGTTCAAGCCCCCCGGCCATCCACGTCAATGCGATGCCGGCATTGTCTGGCCTAGGTTTGCATCGGTCCGGCGTATGTGAATTCGATCACAGTCATTTGTTGTCGGCCCCGGCGATCATGCGGCGGACTTGGCCCGATCGAAATTGCCGATCAGGAAATTGTTCTTGGCCGGGTCCACGAACGGTATCCAGCGTATCCTCTGCTCGGAAAAATCGGGATGCCTGGTCATGAAAATCGCAAGCTCATGCGCCGCCTCGTCGCGCCGCCCGCTTCTCATCAGGGCGCCTATCTTCAGGAACCTCGCGTAGAAGTAACTTGGCGACAGGTTGAGCGAGCGCTCGGCGTTGGCGATCGCGGCCTCCCAGTCCTCGACGAAGCAATAGGCCGCGGCCAGTTCTCCCAGATTGTGGAAGCGATAGAGGTCGAACGGGCTCAACCGCTCGGTATCGAGGAAGAACGGTATCGCGCCGGTCGCATCGCCAAGCAGAAGGTATGCGCTGCCCATGGCCGAGCGGGCGAAGGCGAAGCTCGGATTGATGTGGATCGCTTCGGCAAGATGCTCGGCCGCCAACGCCGGAAGGCCGCGCATGATGTCGGCCGCGCCGAGATAGGCATGCGGACGCGCGTCGAGGCTGTCCATCAGAAGCGCCTTGCGCGCAAGCGTCTCGACTTTCTCCAGATCGTCGCTGTCGCCGAAACGCAGCCAGGCCCGCCAGAAATACCACCATGCGAGCTCATTGAGCACGGCGCTCGAGTTCGGATCTTCCTGGTAGGCCTTGTCGAAGAAGTCGAGCGCGATTTCGGTATCGCGACGTGTCCGCCTGTTCATGTGCCAACGGCCGCGCCTGACCAGTTGCCAGGTTTCGAGGCTTTCCCACGGCACCTGGAACGTGCGTGCCTGCTCGGCGCGGTCGACCTCCTTGTCGAGGATGGAAACGATCTCGCTGCCGATCTGGTCGCGCAGGCTGAAGATATCGACGAGGTCGCGGTCGAAGCGTTGCGACCAGACCAGGCGCCCGTTCGAGGTGTCGGTGAGCGACGCGTTGAGACGAATCTGCCTGTCGGAGCGCGCCAGCGTACCGCTGACGATGTAGCGGGCGCCCAGCGCGTTGCCGATGAGCCTCGTGCCGAGGCTGTCGTCGCGAAACTGGAAGCTCGAGCCCTTGGCGATGACAGAGAGCCAGCGCGTGTTGGAAAGACCGTAGATGATGTCCTCGGCGATACCGTCGGCCATATAGCCGACATCGGGTTCGCTTCCGTTGCCCTGGAACGGCAGCACGGCGATTGCCGGGGGCCCCTTGGCGATCGGCCTGGAATGACTGGGCGTGGTGGGAATGGAAGCGAAGGACGCCGTCGCGACAGGGCCGTTGCCGCCGCGACCGGCGATCAGGACCTGCACCGGCAGGGCAATGTTCTTCAGGCTGAACTCGCCGAGATCGGTGAAGACCGCCGCCGTCTTGTCCTTCACGTGATGCCACGTCGTCGCCGAGATGGCGACGCCGTCATGCGGCGCGAATTCCTGAAGGCGGGCTGCGATATTGACGTCGTCGCCGTAAAGACGGCCCTCCCGGACGATGACGTCGCCGGTGTTGATCCCGGCGCGAAACGGCATGCGCATGTCCTCGGCGACTGCCGTATTCAGCGCCACGATCCGGGCCTGGAAATCGAAGGCCGCGCGCAACGCTTCGATCGGGTTGCCGAATTCGGCCATGATGCTGTCGCCGGCATCGCCGAACGTGCGCCCGCCAAATGCGCCGCAACTGCCAGCGATGATGTCGCGCCTTTCCTCGAAGGCGGCGACAGCCGACTCGTCGTCGATGCCCATAAGCCTCGAGAATCCCACGGCGTCGATCGAAATGATTGTCGCAAGCTGACGGGTATAATTCCGTTCAGCCATGATCGAGCCCCCAGTCCCCGTTTCAGTCCAGAACAGGTGACCTGCGCTCAAAAAAACGCGTCGCCGTCTGCCGACGGAAATCCTCGGCAGGCCCGGCGCACTGTTGCCACCCTGTTATGACCGGAATTCTATCAGGATCTTGCCGAAAGCTCTACCACGAACGGCTAATATGACGAATTCACCGTCCGGGGCATGGTTAGTCGTTCGTTACGTCAGGAGACACATCCGAACCGCGACTTTACCATTTGAAATTATTATATTTTCTCCGCCGAACAATACTGACCCTGTTTCCGCCGGCAAGGATCGGTCACATCGAGGCATGCGCTGCAAAAACCCGCTATTGCGGCGCTGCGGAACCAACCCGCCTGCGTGCGAGTTTCTGACGGCACTTACGCCGACGAGAT
This sequence comes from Mesorhizobium sp. B2-8-5, assembly GCF_006440675.2. Classification (NCBI taxonomy): domain Bacteria; kingdom Pseudomonadati; phylum Pseudomonadota; class Alphaproteobacteria; order Hyphomicrobiales; family Phyllobacteriaceae; genus Mesorhizobium; species Mesorhizobium sp. B2-8-5. The sequence goes on along the minus strand of NZ_CP083951.1, from coordinate 4,271,297 downwards.
TTGAGGGCTCTCATGCGCACTGTTGTTTTAGCAACCTGTATCGCTTTCCTGCTTGTCAGTGGACAAGCCTTCGCAGCAGACGACCAGCCGCTGCCGCCGCAAAATGCAAAGAAATTGTCCGAGATTGTCGCCAAGGTCGAGCACCGCACCGACTTCCGCTATGTGAAGGAGGTCGATTGGGATAGCGACGGCTACACCGTCACCTACTACACCACCGACAAGGCCAAGGTCCAAATCACCTACGATCCTGTGACCGGCGAACCCAAATAGGCCTCGTTCGGTTGCCTGCCTCCGCCATTTCGCGGTGCTTGCGTTCGGCATAGACTTGATCGTCGAAACAAGCCGGACCGGGGGACAGACATGCGGCTTCACATCTGCGCTAACGCCCTGCTGGTAGCCGCATCGATGCTTGGGACATCGGGCCAGGCGCTCGCGGATGGCCCCTCTTTCGACTGCCGAAAGGCGCAGTTGCCAGCCGAGAAGGCGATCTGCGCCGACCCGCAAATGTCAGCCATCGATGCTTTGGTCACCAAGGCCTATGCCGGTTTCGAGCCCGCCTTCGGCGGCGACAAACGCGGGATCGCCAGGAAACTGGTCGCCGATCGGAATGCCTGCAAGACGGACGCAGCCTGCATCGTCAGCGCGCAGAACAATGCGCTGCAGACTTACGGCAATGCGCCGCAATGGGTGCAGGACTACAACATCGCGCTCATCGGCAAGAAGGCGCTCGACCTTGCGGCGAGGACGCTGAAGCCAACCGATCAGCTCTTGCCCGTATCGATCGGCAAATGCGGCTTCACCCATATCACGGCGCTGACGACGAGGCTGGGTGACGACCCGCTGGAAGCCGCCAGCCCGGAAGCCGGCAGCGCGGCGAGATTTACCAACGGCGGCACGGCGGTCTCCTATGACCGCGAACCGGGACTGGCGAGTTCCAAGGTCGGCGATCCGGTCGTCATATGCCTGATCGCTATCCCGCGCGACTGCCCGAAAGACGACCTGCGCGGCATGGTCTACTACGCCGTCGACCTCGCCGCCAAAGGCGCATGGGCCCTGCCCGATTCCCAGCATCTGTGTGGTGGCGCTTGAAGACCTTGGCGCCGCGCGGAGCCAGCGCGACAAACCGCCCTTGCATCGTCACAACTTTGGTGGCTGACTGCCCGCCATGATTGCGGGCACGGGGGTGCATGGCAATGATCGGCTACGTCCTGAAGCGCATCCTGATGGTGCTTGTCGGCTATCTGGTCGCGGTGCTTGTCGGGTTGATCGCAGTGGTGGTGATCTACGCGATACTGAGCTCGCTGCCCAACGCGCCGGGCTACTTCGAGCTCATGGAGTTCACCCCAGTCGCCGTGTTGGTGGTGCCGCCTCTCGGCATGTTCGTCTACTTCCTGGCGATCATCCTGACCGGAATGCAGACGCTGGTTTTCGCCCTGATCGCCGAGTTCCTTTCGTTGCGAAGCTTTTGGCTGCACATGCTGTTCGGCGCTGCCGCCGCGGCTGCCGGTTTCATGTTGATCTGGCCGGACGCCGCCGATGATCCGGAACGCTGGGCCGACATGGGCATCATCGCCGCCGCCGGCCTCGTGGCCGGGCTGGTCTACTGGCTTATCGCCGGGCGCGACGCCGGCTTCCGCCGGCCGCTCATCAAGGCACTTCCAAGAAACGTGTGAAGCGGTCGGGTTCGGTGGCTTCGCCGTGGCCTTCCGTCCGGAATTGCTTGAAAGTAGACAGCGCTCAGCTTGACGGCGTGCGCACCGCTTCGGTCGCGTCGAGCGCCTGCATCAGCTTGGAATCGCGGTCATAGACGTCGTCGAAATACTCGACCTTGCCGGACATGTCTGGCCATGCGGTGAAATAGGCGACATAGACCGGGATGACACGCGTGACATTCTCGGTCGAATGCCCATGCTTCAGCTTCTCGGCGATATCGTCGACGGAGGTGCCGAGCACGGCGGCGGCCATGCCGCGCGGATCCTGCAACCGCACGCAGCCATGGCTGAGCGCGCGCATGTCGCGTGCGAAGAACGACTTCTGCGGCGTGTCGTGCATGTAGATGGCATGCTTGTTGGGGAACAGGATCTTCAATTCGCCCAAGGCATTCGCTTCGCTCGGCTGCTGCCGCACGCTGAAGGGGATGTTGGCGCCATAGGCACCCCAATTGACCGCCGAGGACGGGATGCGCTTGCCGCGCGAATCCGTCACCTCATAGCCGGCGCGGTCGAGATAGCCCGGGTCGCTGCGCAGCCTCGGCAGCATCTCGTTGACGATGATCGACTGCGGCACACCCCAATAGGGGTGGAAGTCGACCTGCTTGATCTGGTTGTAGAAGAAGGCGGTCTGGTTGGTGACCCGGCCGATGACCGCGCGGGTCTTCAGCTTCTCCTCGCCATTGTCGATATAGCTGGCGGTAAAGGCCGGCTGGTTGATGAAGACGCGCGGGCTGCCGAGATCCGACGGCATCCAGCGCAGTTCCTCGAGCGCCACCTTGACCTTCTCGATCTTGTCGGCCTTCGAGGCGCCGGCCAGTGAGGCCACGGTGCGCGGGCCGATGACGCCGTCGCCCTTCATGCCGGCGCGCTGCTGCACGGCCTTGATCACCGGCACCAGTTCGGGATCGTAGAGCTCGCTCTTGCCCAGCCTGGCGAGCACCTCGCCATAGTTGCCACCCATCTCATCATCGAGATTGCGGGAAATAAGCGTCAGCAACTTCGGCAGTTCCGGGCTGCTCTCGCCGGGCTTGAGCAACAGCTTCGGATCGACGACGATCTCGTTTTCCTCGCTCGCCTCGAGCGCTTCCAATTCGACGCGCAGCGCCTGGTACTCGGCATTCTGCGGGTGGCGCGATTCGAGATAGGTGCGGACCTCCTGGGTATGCGCCAGCGTCTTCAGCGCGCCTTCGAGATCGAACGGCTTGGCCGGGAAATCGTAGTAACCGGTCATCCGGTTGGGGTAGACGCGGCCACTCTGGGCATCTTGCGCATAGCGCAGCACGCGCGCCGACAGCGCCATCTCGAAGCGGACCAGTTCCTTGGTTCGCTCTTCGGGCGTAGCGGCAGTCGCGGCAGCCGGAACGTCGACGGAATAGTCGGCCGGCGTCAGGCCGTAGCTTGCCGCCTCGCCCAGGACGCGCACCGCATCCTGAGCTCGGCTGTTGGGGACGTTGTCGCTCACCCAGATGAAATCCGGGTTGGCCGAATAATAGGCGATCAGTGCCTTGGCGATATCCGGCTCGGCAAACAGCTCGTAATCACTCAAGCCTGCGACGGCGTCGCGGAAGCTGTTGCCCGTCACGGACGGCACAAAGGCGGCATCCTGCGCGGTCGCCGGCTGCGGTGCCGGCAGCAGCGACTTGAAATCGACGCGAACGAGCTTGTCGGCCCTGTAGGTGTTGTAGGTCGGGCTGCTGATCCTGACACCACCGCCTCCGTCGGGCTCTGCCGGCCGTATCTTGCGTGGCTTCGGCGGCGGCGGAAATTCACCTTGCGGATTATGCCGGATACCGCCGCCGAACAGCATGTCGAACAGCCCTTGCGCGCTTGCCGGCTGTTGTCCGAAGGCGAGCGTTGCTGCGATTGCGATCGGCAGGAGGGTTTTCTTGTTCCTGAGGACTTTCATGCTTCACCCGCACCGGTTGCAACCGGTTCCCGTTCCGCGCCGCTGGACGGTCCCGCCCTCCGCATGGCGGATGTATGACGTGACTATACCGATTCATACCGATTTCGTTAAGCTTTCATAAATTTTCGCAGCCGTGTTGCAGAACAGTTTCACATCATTGTGAGACGGTGTGACCTGCCTCGGTTCGCGCCATGCTTGCGGCGTTGCGCCAGACATCGGCGGAAACTGGCCCGGACGTGATAAGCTCCGGCCGTTATGCTGGAAATCCGGGCAATTTGAGCAGTCGGAGGATTTGCCGTGAAGAAAGGTTATCGCCAGCTGCTCGACGAGGCGAATGCCGAGATCGAGGTTGTGTCGCCCGAGGAAGCGGCCGGATTGCTGGAGGACGAAGACACCATCTTCGTCGATCTGCGCGATCCGCGCGAGGTCGAGCGCGATGGCAATATCCCCGGTGCCAAGCACGTGACGCGCGGCATGCTGGAATTCTGGATCGATCCCGAAAGCCCCTATCACAAGCCGTTCTTCGCCAGCGGAAAGACCTTCGTCTTCTTCTGCGCCGGCGGCTGGCGCTCGGCTTTGGCCACCAAGACGGCGCAGGACATGGGACTGACGCCGGTCAAGCACATCCTCGGCGGCTACACCGCCTGGAAGGCAGCTGGCCTGCCGGTCGAGCCGGGGCGGAAAAAGAAGGCCGACTGATCACAGTTTCCCTCAACGTCTGGGATCAATCGACCCAATGGTTTTTTGGATAGCAAGTGCGGTTGGATTGACGGTCGCCTATCTGCTCGGCTCCACGCCCACCGGTTATCTGGCCGGCAAACTTCTCAAGGGCATCGACATACGCGAGCACGGCTCCAGATCCACCGGCGCGACCAACGTGCTCAGAACCTTGGGCAAATGGCCGGCATTGGCGGTTCTGCTTGTCGACGTGCTGAAAGGCGTGGCGGCGGTCGTCTTTGTTCGCTGGTTCTATCCCTGGTGCTACGCGATATCGTCCGCCACGCCACCGATGGCGCTAGAACTGCAGACCTTGGCTCCCTGGCTCGTTTGCCTGGCCGGACTTGCCGTGCTGCTGGGGCACGGCCGGTCGATCTGGCTGAATTTCACCGGCGGAAAATCCGCCGCGACGGGACTTGGCGTGCTGCTGGCGATGTCATGGCCTGTAGGATTGGGTGCCGCCACGGCATTTGCGGCCACACTCGCTCTTTTCCGGATCGTTTCCCTGAGCTCGATGCTGGCGGCGCTGACGGCGGTCGCGCTTGTCTGCGGCTTGGAGCAACCATTGCCATATCGGTTGCTGGTGATCGCGGGCAGCCTCTACGTGATCTTGCGCCACCGCGCCAACATTCAGCGGCTGCTGGCGGGAACAGAGCCACGCCTTGGCGGCGGCGGCCCAGGACCGAACGCAGGCTCGCAAATCTCCTAGAGCATGATCCCGAAAAGTGGGAACCGGTTTCGGGGAAAGATCATGCTCCAACAAAAAGTTAGATCGTGACGGCGATTCAACGAAACGCCATCACGATCTAAGGTTTGTTGATATTCAGGATTCCCATCTTGGCTTGGTCGTGATTCAAGCTTTTGATGGAACGATTCGTGCTGACGGACGCCCAGTGGGCGAGGATGGAACCGCATTGTCTGGGTAAGGCGATAGACCCTGGACGAAGCGGAGGTGACAATCGCCTGTTTGTTGAAGCGGTTCTTTGGATCGTGCGCACTGGAAGCCCATGGCGCGATCTGCCAGCCTTCTTCGGCAAGTGGAACAGCGTCTTCACGCGATACCGCGGTTGGGTCAAAGCCGATGTTTTCATTCGGCTTTTCGAGGCCTGCTCGGACGAACCGGACATGGAATACGCCATGGTCGACGCAACCATCGTCAAAGTCCATCGCCACGGCCAGGGCGCAAAAGGGGGACTCAGAGCCAGGCCATTGGTCGCTCCAAAGGCGGCATGACGACCAAGATCTTGGCGCTTACCGACGCGCTTGGCAATCTCGTGCGCTTTGTCCTGCTGCCGGGCCAGCGGTTCGATACGGTCGGTGTTGAACCGCTCATCGCGGGCCTCTGCTTCGACGCTCTGATCGCCGATAAGGCCTTCGACAGCAACGTCATCATCACCGATCTGAACGAGCGCGGCGCCAAGGTCGTCATTTCTCAGCACCCGCGCCGTGCAAAGCCGCTGCCGCTCGATGCCGAGATGTACAAATGGCGTCATCTGATCGAAAACTTCTTCTGCAAACTCAAGGAATTCAAACGTATCGCCATGCGCGCCGACAAAACCGACCAGAGTTTCAGTGCCATCATCCATCTCGCTGCCGCCGTCATAAACTCACGATGAATCTCAACAAGCCCTAGTGCAGTGTCGTTTCGCGTTGCCCGGTCACGAAACCGACCGCGCGCGCAACGACCTCCCTGTCGGCGAGGATGCGGCGATGGCCAAGCCCATTGGCCCAATGCAGGTGGACATGCTCTCCGGCGCCCGCGTAACGCTTCGCATGGTCGGCATGGACTTCGCGATCGTCCGGCGCGTGGATGATCAGCGTCGGCACCGGCGCCTCCGCAAGTTGGCGGTCGCCGGTGAATTCGCTGAGCGACCGGCCCGACAGATATTTTACCCGATCCGCCATGGCGACGCGGGAGCGCGGCCCGACATTCATCATGTCGCTGAAATCGTCGAAGATTGCAGGCAGCGAGCTCGGCGCGGCAATCAGCACCAGTTTCTGCGCCTTAAGCGGCGGCATGCCCTTGACCGATGCCGCGACGGCATTGGCGGCAATCGCGCCGCCGAAGGAATGGCCGACGACCGCGGCAAAGGGCCCGAACCATTCGCCGGCGACCCGCGCCGCGTCCACGGCGGTCACCATGTTGAGATGGCGGCCGAGCGAATGGCCATGCCCGGGCAGGTCGAGCGAGACGACCTTGTAGCCGGCGCCGCGAAACCCTTCGATCAGGGCGCGCATATATTCGGTGCGCGAACGCCAGCCATGGATGACGAGCACCGTTCCGCGAGACTCCCTGCCCGGCTCCGGGCGGAATTCATGCACCGCCACGCAGTCCGTCCTGGTCTTCAGCCGGTGGTGGCGCGCCTCGGCCATGAAGTCCGAGGCGCGGTCGACAGCACGACGCTCACCGTCGCTCAAGGATCTGGCATTGGGTGTGCGGCAAAACAATTCGAATGCGGCGCGGCCGCCAAGACGTGGCATGACATGCTCGGCCGCGCCAAAGACGCCGCGGATGACCTTCAATCCAAATGATGCCATATTGGCGATCCATCCATTCGTTCAAGCATGAACATAATAGTTCAAACATGAACATTAAACAAGAGCTGCCCTGGGACAATCCTCGCTTTCGCAACTGGGTTGCGGTGGCGCGCGCCTGCCATGTGCTGGAGCGCACGCTGGCGGTGAAGCTCGCCCCGCTCGACCTCAAGCCGGCGCAGCTCGACGTGCTGATGAACCTCTATCGCCACCCAGGCATGTCGCAGCACGATCTTGCCCGCAAGCTGCTGGTCGGCCGCTCCAACATCACCATGCTGTTGCCGCAGCTCGAGGCGCGCGGCCTGCTTCGCCGCGAGGGCGACGAGAAGGACAAGCGGGTGCTGCGGCTGAACCTGACCGAGGTGGGCGAAGCCCTGCTGATGAAGGCGCTGAAGGTTCACATGGCGCTGATCGAGAAGGCGATGAGCCAATCGACGCCGGAGCAGTGCGACATGATCGGCGAGCAGATGCGCAAGATCGCCGACGTGCTGAAGGAAGCCTGAGCCGGCTTCCGATTACCACATGGTTTTCTTCGCCCGCTCCGGCCATTCCCTGTCATAGGCCGCGGCGTCGATGTTCTTGCGGCTGGTGACCTCGAGGATCTGGCCGGGCGTCGGCAGCGACTTCGGATCGACATGCCTAGCCGGGTTCCACAGTTCGGAGCGCACGATAGCGCGGGCGCATTGGAAATAGACCGTGTCGACATCGATGACGGTGACCGAGCGAGCCGGCTTGCCGTCGACCATGAAGGACGCGCAAAGCCCGGCATCGGTTGTGATATGAGCGCGGCCGTTGACGCGCAGCGTAGTGCCCGAGCCCGGCACCAGAAAGAGCAGCCCGACGCGCGGATCGCGAATGATGTTCTTCAGCGAATCGGCGCGGTTGTTGCCGCGCCTGTCCGGCATCATCAGTGTCTTGTCGTCGACGATGCGTACGAAGCCCCCGAGATCGCCACGCGGCGAACAATCGAGTCCCTCCGGCCCGCTGGTCGCCAGCGCCACGAAGGGCGACGCCTCGATGAAGGCGGCATATTCGGGAATCACATGGTCGAGCTCCTTGACGACCGAAGCCTCGCTCGGCAACCCGTAAAGGGCCTCGAGCTGTTCGACGGATGTGATGAGCGACATCTTTTTCGCCTCCTGACCTTTTGCCGGCGCTACTCCATGTCCATGACGCCTTGACGACAGCCGGCTGCCGAAATTGGATGCCATGCGCCAGGCTAGCGATCTCGGCTCAGTCCCTTCTCGGCCAGCTCGGCAAGATAAGCGTTCCAGCGCTCGTCCTTTTCGTGGCCGAGCGTATGCAGATAGCTCCAGGTGAAGATGCCGGTGTCGTGGAAATCGTCGAAGGTGATGCGCACAGCATAATTGCCGACCGGGTCGATCTTGAGGATCGCGACATTGCGCTTGCCGGGCACCGTCACCCGCTGCTCCGGCGAATGGCCCTGCACCTCCGCCGATGGCGAGGCCACGCGCAGGAACTCCGCCGGCAATTCGAACGGTTGGTGGCCGGGGAAGGTCACGGTCAAGAGCTTGCGGTCCTTCGAGACCCTGAGTTCCTTTGGCGCGGTCATGGCTGTCCTGTCTGGGTTGCGCCCTTCCCTACGCCGCTTCGCGCGATCCGAAAAGGATCATTAGAAAGCAGCCGACACGCGATGTCGGTCGGGGAATGTTACCAAAGATCGAGACATTCTATCTTGAATGCGGCATTGGATCGTATCACATAGCTATATATAACGACGCCGCTCAGGCCATGGGAAACGCTTGCAAATGGACATGATCGACCCCTTCGGTCGCACGATCAGCTATCTGCGCGTGTCGGTCACCGACCGCTGCGATTTCCGCTGCACCTATTGCATGGCCGAGGACATGACCTTCCTGCCGAAGAAGGATCTGCTGTCGTTGGAAGAGCTTGACCGGCTCTGCACCGTTTTCATCGAAAAGGGCGTGAAGAAGCTGCGGCTGACCGGCGGCGAGCCGCTGGTGCGCAAGAACATCATGCATCTGGTGCGCCAGCTGTCGCGGCATCTCGCGAGCGGCGCCCTGGAAGAGCTGACGCTGACCACCAATGGCTCGCAGCTTTCGCGCTTCGCCGCAGAGCTCGCCGATTGCGGTGTCAAGCGCATCAACGTCTCGCTCGATACGCTCGATGCCGGGAAGTTCCACCAGATCACGCGCTGGGGCAATCTCGGCAAGGTGATGGAAGGCATCGACGCCGCGCAGAAGGCCGGGCTGAAGATCAAGCTCAACGCGGTTGCGCTGCGCGACTTCAACAACGCCGAGATCCCCGAACTGATGCGCTGGGCGCATGGCCGCGGCATGGACCTCACCCTCATCGAGACGATGCCGATGGGCGAGATCGAGGCCGACCGCACCGATCAGTATTTGCCGCTGTCGATACTGCGCGCGTCGCTGGAACGCCAGTTCACGCTTTCCGATATTCCTTTCAAGACCGGCGGCCCCGCCCGCTATGTCCATGTCGCCGAGACCGGCGGCCGGCTCGGCTTCATCACGCCGATGACGCACAATTTCTGCGAAAGTTGCAACCGCGTGCGGCTGACCTGCACCGGCACGCTCTATATGTGCCTCGGCCAGGAGGACGCCGCCGATCTCAGGGCGCCGCTGCGCGCCTCCGAAGGCAACGAACTGCTCGGCGAGGCCATCGACGAGGCCATCGGCCGCAAGCCCAAGGGCCATGATTTCATCATCGACCGCCGCACCAGCCGCCCTTCGGTGTCGCGGCATATGAGCGTCACCGGCGGCTGATTTTTTCCACTGATTGATGCATGATCTCTTCTGGTCATCGACCGAAGGGGGGATCATGCAACGTCCGCAGCGCTTCGGCTTGTCGTCACTGGCGGCTGTCGTATCCCTATCGATAATCACGACGACCGAGGCGACGGCCAAGCCGTTCACCTACGTGAATGCGCGATTCGGCCAGTCATGCACATTCCCCGACGAGATCTTCGACAAGCCGATGCCCGAGCCGGAAAATGGCGACGGGCAGCAATGGCTTAGCGCCGACCGCGCCAGCCTGACCTGTTCCGGCATCTACAATGTCGACAACGACACGCCGCAAGGTTTCGTCGCTCAGGAGAAAGCCAGCACCGAACCGGGTTACAAGGTCACCTACAGCAAGACCAGCAAGGATTGGGCGGTGCTTTCCGGCACCAGGGATGGCAAGATCTTCTACGAGCGGCGCCTCTTCGGGAAGGACGACGTCATACGTACCGTCTGGATCGAGTATCCCGCCGCGCTCAAGGCTAAATACGACCCGCTGGTCGGCGCCATCGCCAACAGCCTGCGCGGCCCCTGAGGCCAGCCGGCTCTCCGGAAAATAAAGCGCCCGCGTTACCTTCCCGCCGATTTACCGCCAAGCTTTTCCGGCCTAGCCTTCGCGGCGCGTTTTTCGCGCTAGGGGGAGTGCACATGCGCACATTCATGCTTTCACTTGCAATGCTCGGGATTGCTTCCGTATCGGCCGCGGCTCAGTCGATCGGCGGCACCTACAACGTTGCCGGCACCAATTTCGACGGCTCGAAATATGGCGGCGAGGCAACCATCACGCTGACCAGCGACACGACCTGCACGATCCACTGGGAAACCGGCGGCTCGACCTCGGACGGCATCTGCATGCGCAACGACAATGCATTTTCCGCCGGCTATGCGATGGGCAAGGAGATCGGTCTCGTCGTTTACAAGATCGAGAAGGACGGCTCCCTGCACGGGCTGTGGACCATTGCCGGCCAGAACGGCAACGGCACCGAAGTTCTGACGCCGAAGTAAGCCTTCCAAAGCTCGGCAGATCGATCTCATGGGCCACGCAGAAATTCGTGGCCCATTTCTTTGCCGTTGCTGTTTTCCGGCTGCCTGCTAGACGGCTGAATTAAACCGGCTGCCTGCTAGACGGCTGAATTAAAATAGAATCCGGAAACGCCTTTGCCTCTCTCGCCAAATCTGCGCGGCGCGCTGTTCATGATCGTGGCCATGGTCGGCTTCACCTTGAACGACGCGATCACCAAATTCTCTTCCGAATCGATGAACATGGCGCAGGTCATGCTGGTGCGCGGCGCCTTCGCATCCTTCCTCGTCGGTCTGCTGGCCTGGCGGCGCGGCGCGCTTGCCAATCCGGCCGCCATGCTGCAGCCGATGGTGGCCATGCGCGTCGCCGGCGAAGCGGGCGCCACCGTGTCGTTCCTCATCGCGCTTGCGCATCTGCCGATCGGCAATGTCTCGGCCGTCATGCAGGCTCTGCCGCTGGCGGTCACCATGGGCGCGGCATTGGTCTTCGGCGAAAGCGTCGGCTGGCGACGTTGGACCGCCATTGCCGCCGGTCTCGTCGGCGTGCTCATCATCGTGCGGCCGGGTTTCGAAGGGTTCAGTGTCTATTCGCTGGTGGCATTGGCCAGCGTCGCCTGCTGCGCCGTGCGCGACCTCTCCACCAAGCGCATCCCCGAGGCGATCCCGACCATGCTGGTGTCGACGGCGACCGCGCTTGCCATGACGGTCCTTGGTGCGCTGCTTTTGTCACCGATGGGCGGCTGGACGCCGATGAGCGGCAAGGCGACAGCTCTGTTGGCATTGGCGGCGGTGCTGGTGCTCATCGGCTATCAGTTCATCATCATGGCGATGCGCTCGGGCGACATCTCCTTCATCGCACCCTACCGCTACACCGCCCTGCTCTGGTCGATCCTGCTCGGCCTCGTCATCTTCGGCGACGTCCCAGACCTGCCCATGATCGTCGGCGCAGTCATCATCATCGGCTCCGGCCTCTATGCGCTCTACCGCGAGCGCGTCGTCGGCAGGCGGCAACCCGCCGCTGAAAGCGCTGGACCCGACATGGCGCCGGACGGCATATAGGCCGATGGACCGACATGTCGCAGGGATCATTCTGGCGGGAGGCCAGGCGCGCCGGATGGGCGGCGGCGACAAGCCGTTGCTTTCGCTTGGTGATGACAGACTGATCGATCATGTCGCCCGCCGATTGAAGTCGCAGGTCGCGATCCTTGGGCTCAACGCGAACGGCGATCCGGCGCGGTTTGCCGCCCTGGACCTGCCGGTGCTGGAGGATACGGTGCCGGGCCATGCCGGGCCGCTGGCTGGCATTCTCACTGGCCTCGAATGGGCGGCGACGCAAACGAGCTGCCGGTGGCTGATGAGCGCCGCCGGCGACACGCCGTTCTTCCCCGACGACCTCGTCGAGCGCCTGGTCGCGGCAGTTCACGACCGGCCTGGCGCGATCGCCGTCGCCAGTTCGGGCGGCAGATGGCACCCGACCTTCGCGCTTTGGCCGCTCGGCCTGCGCGACGCCTTGCGTCATTTCATGGTCGACGAGGACAACCGGCGGGTTTCGGCCTTCATGGAGCGGCAAGGCTATGTCGAGGTCGAATTCCCCATGATCGAGGCCGGCAACCAGAAGATCGATCCGTTCTTCAACGTCAATACGCCGGACGACCTTGCGGCGGCGGAGCGTCTGTTGCAAAGCCTCGGGCCATGAGACGCGTATTCGGCATCACCGGCTGGAAGAACTCCGGCAAGACGACCCTGACGGAAAAGCTGGTCACCGAACTGGTGGCGCGCGGCTGGACGGTTTCGACGGTGAAGCACGCCCACCATGACTTCGACATCGACAAGCCGGGCGCCGACAGCTTCCGCCATCGGCAGGCGGGCGCCACCGAGGTCGCGATCGTCTCCGGCCGGCGCTGGGCGCTGATGCACGAATTGCGCGGAGAGAACGAACCGACGCTGGACGACATCCTGGCGCGCCTGGCGCCTTCGGATATCGTGCTGGTCGAAGGCTATAAGCGCCAAGCGCATAAGAAGATCGAGGCAAGGCGACTCGAGGCCAAGGACCGGACGCCGCTTTCGGCCAACGATCCCAACATTGTCGCCATTGCGGCCGACTTTACAATCGAAGGCGAAACGTTGCCGGTTTTCGATCTCGATGACACGAAATCGATAGCCGACTTTGTCGAGCGCAGCACAGGTCTCGTGGCTCAAACCAAGTAACGCAGCGGCACATCCTGATTGTCGTTTGGCGTTGATTTGCAGTTGCTTTTTTCTTGGAAAGAGTGGGAGTATCCGCCTCAGCGGGCGGTAAAGAAGCTCCGCCCACAAGAGCCGCACGGGACAGCGGCCATGACAATATGAGAGGATTACCATGCGTATTGCACTGCGTATCGCGCTTGCCGCTTCGGCCGCGCTGCTGACACTTGGCGTCGCCCAGGCTCAGGAAAAGACCCTGAGGATCGGCACCGAAGGCGCGTATCCGCCCTTCAACAACCTGACCTCGGACGGCCAGTTGGTCGGCTTCGACATCGATATCGCCAAGGCGCTCTGCGACGAGATGAAGGTGAAGTGCACCTTCGTCGCGCAGGATTGGGACGGCATCATCCCGGCGCTCCAGGCCGGCAAGTTCGACGCCATCGTCGCCTCGATGTCGATCACGCCCGAGCGCGCCGAGAAGGTCGACTTCACCCACAAATACTACAACACCCCGTCGGCCATCGCCGTGCCGAAGGATTCGCCGCTCAAGGGCGTGACCAAGGAAGACCTCGCCGGCAAGAACATCGGCGTCGCCACCACGACCACGCATTACAACTATGCTTCGAAGACCTACACCGACAGCACCATCAAGGGCTATCCGAGCAGCCCCGAGGAACAGGCCGACCTCGCCAATGGCCGTCTCGACGCCATCGAGGACGACATCGTCGTGTTGCAGCAGTGGCTGGATTCGCCGGACGGCGCCTGCTGCAAGATCCTCGGTCAGCCTTCGCCGCAGCCGGTCGATATCTTCGGACCGGGCGCCGGCATCGCCGTGCGCAAGGGCGAGACCGATCTGGTCAACAAACTGAATGCCGCGATCGACGCCATCCGCAAGAACGGAAAGTACAAGGAAATCAACGACAAGTACTTCAAGTTCGACGTCTACGGCGCCGAATCCTGATCGACAAGCCAAGGGCGGTGAGGCATCCCTTGCCGCCCTTAAATCCTTTCGGGATCGCCACGGAGACACGACCCGTCAATGCCGGCCCAAAGCATTTGGACACTTCTCAGCTGGGGACCGGATGGCTGGAGTGACGACATTGCGTCTGGCGTTCTGGTCACCATTGCGCTGGCGCTTGCCACACTGCCGATTGGCCTGGTGATCGGCTTTTTCGTCGCCTTCGCCAAGCAGCATGAAGAGCCGTCGCTGCGCCTGGCCGGCAATATCTACACCACCGTCTTTCGCGGTCTGCCCGAACTGGTGACGCTGTTCCTGTTCTTCTTTGGCATGCCGCTTCTCCTGCAATATGTCGTGCGGCTGTTCAATCCCGACGCGACGATCGACGTCAACAGCTTCATCGCCGGCATGATCGTGCTGTCGTTGATCTTCTCCTCCTACGCCAGCGAGGTCTTTCTCTCCGCGTTTCGTGCCATTCCGAAAGGCCAGTATGAGGGCGGTTACGCCATTGGCCTGTCGAAATGGCAGACGATGCGGCTCATCGTCCTGCCGCAGCTGATACGCATCGCTTTTCCGGGCCTGGAGAATTGCTGGCTGAGCCTGCTCAAGGACACCTCGCTGGTCTCGGTGGTCAATCTGGCCGAAACCTTGCGCCAATCCGGCGTCGCGGCGCGCGTCACCAAGCATTCCTTCCTGTTCTACAGCGTTGCGGCGCTGATCTTCCTGGCGCTGGCCGTCCTGTCGTCGATCGCCACGAGCTACATCCTGCGCCACCTCGGACGGAGGGAGGCGCGATGAGCGTCAGCCAGGCTATCGCCATCGACAAGCCGCCGCCGCAAGCGCGCGGCTGGCCGCGAGCCCGCATCCTTGGCTCCGCGCTGGTCGGCATCTGGATTCTGTTCGGCGTCGGCATCGTTGCCTATCTGGTCTATGCATGGAACGCCGCGTTCTTCGCCAGATACGCGCCAGCCTATCTTCAAGGCTTGGGCACCACGCTGTCGCTGGTCGCCATCTCGATGGTCCTTGGTGCCATCCTGTCGTTTCCCGTCGCCTACGGCCGCATGTCGAAGAACAGGATCCTGTCCGGGCTTGCCTATTGCTATGTCTACTTCTTCCGCGGCACGCCGCTGCTCGTGCAGACCTACCTGGTCTATTACGGCGTAGGCTCGTTCCGGCCGGAGCTTGAGACGGTCGGGCTGTGGTGGTTCTTCCGCGAAGCTTTCTATTGCGGCGTCTTTGCGTTCTCGCTCAACACCGCCGCCTATCAGGCCGAAATCCTGCGCGGCGCTATCGAAAGCGTGCCGCGCGGCCAATGGGAAGGTGCGGCCTCGCTTGGCCTGCACAAATTGCAGACGTTGCGCAAAGTCGTCCTGCCACAGGCGATCATCGTCGCGCTCAGGCCCTACGGCAACGAACTCATTCTGATGATCAAGGCTTCGGCGATCGTCGCCATCATCACGGTCTACGACCTGATGGGCAACGCCAAGCTCGCCTACGCAAAATCCTTCGACATCCAGGCCTATATCTGGGTGGCGATCGTCTATCTGGTGATGGTCGAGATCCTGCGCCACGGCGTCGAATGGATCGAGCGGCGCATCACTGTCCACCTGCACCGCTAGGCCGAAACCGCGTGGGCCTGGGCCAGTCGATGCGGCTCCCCGCGCCTTGACGAATTCGCCGCAAGGCCTAGAGCTTCCGCAACTGAAATTTCGTTTGCGAAAGGTAGCTCATGGCATCGGTGGCATTTCTCGGTCTTGGCGTCATGGGCTATCCGATGGCCGGGCACCTCAGGAACAAGGGTGGCCATGACGTCACCGTCTACAACCGCACCAAGGCAAAAGCCGAGCAGTGGGTGGCCCAGCATGGCGGCAAACTGGCGCTGACGCCGGCCGAAGCGGCCGAAGGCAAGGACTTCGTCTTCTCCTGCGTCGGCAATGACGATGATCTGCGTTCGGTCACCACCGGTGCGAACGGCGCCTTCGCCGCGATGAAGAAGGGCGCCATCTTCATCGACAACACCACTGCCTCGGCCGAGGTCGCGCGTGAGCTTGACGAAGCCGCGCGCAAGGCGGGTTTCTCCTTCCTCGACGCGCCGGTGTCCGGCGGCCAGGCCGGCGCCGAGAACGGCGTGCTGACCGTCATGGTCGGCGGCGATGAGGCCGCCTTCGACAAGGCGCGGCCCGTCATCGACGCCTACGCCCGCATGGTCGGCCTGATGGGATCGGCGGGTGCCGGCCAGCTGACGAAAATGATCAACCAGATCGCCATTGCCGGCCTCGTCCAGGGGCTGGCCGAAGGCATCCATTTCGGCAAGAAGGCGGGGCTCGACATCGAGAAGGTGATCGAGGTGATCTCCAAGGGAGCGGCCGGCTCCTGGCAGATGGAGAACCGCCACAAGACGATGAATGCCGGCAAATATGATTTCGGCTTCGCCGTCGACTGGATGCGCAAGGATCTCGGCATCTGCCTGGCGGAGGCCAACCGCAACGGCGCCAAGCTGCCGGTGACGGCGCTTGTCGACCAGTTCTACAAGGATGTGCAGGACATGGGCGGCAAGCGCTGGGACACGTCGTCGCTGCTGGCGCGCCTCGAAAAATAGGCGACGCAATGGCCCTGCCCGGTCCGAGCTGGAGCGCCGACGACATCGTCGCTCATTTGCGCGCGATCGGCACCGAGGCGAACCGGGCAGGCATGGCGCGCTTCGGCATCAACACCACGAGCGCGCTCGGCGTCGGCAATTCCGAATTGCGGCCGCTGGCGCGCAAACTGAAGAAGAACCACGAGCGATCGCTTCTGCTGTGGGACAGCGGTGTCCGCGAAGCGCGGCTGATGGCGGCCTTCACCGGCGAGCCGAACAAGGTCGGCATCGATCAATGCCGGCGCTGGGCGGCGGATTTCGACAGCTGGGAAATCGTCGACACCGTCGCGGACCTGTTCGCCGAAACGCCATTCTGGCGCGAACTGATCGACGAGTTTGCCGAAGACGAGCGCGAATTCGTCCGCCGCACCGCCTTCGCCATGCTGGCCTGGAGCGCGGTGCATCTCAAGAAAGAGCCGGACGCGACTTTTCTTGCCTATCTGCCGCTGATCGAGAAACATGCCGGCGACCCGCGCAATTTCGTCCGCAAGGCGGTCAATTGGGCGTTGCGGCAGATCGGCAAGCGGTCGATGAGCCTGCACGCCCCTGCCCTTGCGCTGGCGAAAAAACTGGCGGCATCGCCCGACAAGACGGCACGCTGGATCGGCAAGGATGCAGTGAAGGAACTGACCGATGCCAGACAGATCGAAAGGCTCGCAGCCGCAAAAGCCTGACCTTGCCGGGATTCGCTTCGTCGAGGTGACGCCGGAGACGCGGGCCGGCTTCGAGAACCTGTTCGAGCAGCCGGGCGCGCCGAAATATTGCTGGTGCATGGCCTGGCGCCATTCCAGCCGCGAGCACAGTGAGAACGATGAGAAGAAGCGCATGATGATGGCGCTCATCGATGCCGGCGCCCCGGTCGGCATCGTCGCCGAGTTGGGCGGCGGACCAGTCGGCTGGTGCTCGGTCGCGCCGCGCGAAACCTACCGGAAACTTTCGAAGCAGCAGAACGACACCGAAACCGGCATATGGTCGATCGTCTGCTTCTATGTGCCGAGGGCTTTGCGCGGCGGCGGGCTGGCTTCCGCCCTGCTCGATGCGGCGATCGACCATGCCTTCCGCAAAGGCGCACGCATCATCGAGGCCTATCCCGTCGACGAGGCGGCGCCGAGCTATCGCTTCATGGGTTTTCGCGACATGTTCGTCGCGCGAGGCTTCCATGAAATCGGCACCGCCGGCACGCGTCGGCATCTGATGCGGCTGAACCGTTGAGCCCGGACCGGTCACGACGCTTTTACTCGATTCCGCCAATCGACTGGCGGAGGATGGAGCGGCCATGAACAAGCGTTTCAGATCGTGCGCGACGCTGGTCGCCGGGCTGCTTTTCGCTGCCTCGGGAGCCGATGCCGCGGCCGATGTCGCGCATATCCTGTGGAAGGACCTGCGCCCAGCCACGCAAGCCGTTGCCGAGGATGCGAACCTGCCGATGATCGCGGCAAAACTGCCAGACCACGGTGAGACCTTGTCGCTCAATCTGCAGGACAAGACGATACAATTAGCCGGCTATGCATTGCCAGTCGATCGCGATGGCGACCTCGTCTACCAATTCCTGCTGGTGCCGTGGACGGGCGCCTGCAGCCACATGCCGACGCCGCCGCCGAACCAGATCGTGCTGGTGACGCCGGCGCATCCCTACAAGATGAAAGAGACCTACGAGCCGGTCGCCGTCACCGGTGTGCTGAAGCCCGGCATGGAGAAGAGCCAGCTCTTCATCCTCGACGGCGTCTCGATCGTCCAGTCGGGCTACACGGTGCGCAGGGCCGAGGTGGCAAGCGTCGACAGCGTGCCGGACACGGTCACGCTGCCGGTCAACTCGCCGTGGAATTTCCTCAACAAAAGGAAGAACTAAGCTCGCCGCCCCACTCGAGTGCGGGAATCGGCGAGCACCCTTTGATCACGCCGCGTTCGCGCCCGATTCCTTGTCCAGCACCATGTAGTCGAGCGGGATCTCGGTCGTGTATTTGATCTGCTCCATGGCGAAGGACGAGGAGACGTCGCGGATCTCGATCTTGGCAATCAACCGCTTATAGAAAGCGTCATAGGCGGCGATATCCGGAACCACCACGCGCAGCAGGTAATCGACATCGCCGCTCATGCGGTAGAACTCGACCACTTCCGGGAATTCCTGGATGACCTCGGAGAAGCGCCGCAGCCATTCATGGCTGTGCGAATTGGTGCGGATCGACACGAAGACGGTGACGCGCACATTGACCTTCACATGGTCGAGAATGGCAACGCGCCGCTGGATGACGCCCTCCTCCTCGAGTTTCTGGATGCGCCGCCAGCACGGCGTGGTCGACAGGCCGACTTTCTTGGCGACATCGGCGACCGCGAGCGTCGCGTCCTCCTGCAGGAGGCGGAGAATTTTTCTGTCGAGACGATCCATGGGAAGCTCCAGGGGAATAGTTTGGCTATAATCCCTTTTATCCAAGCCTTTCACAAGAAAGAAATTCTGCCGATGGCGGCAAAAGCGAGTGATTTCTTGCAAGATGCCTAATCGATGCGATAGCGGATTTCCGACCTCAGGAAGGGCAGCAAATCCATTTCAAACCAGGGATTCTTCTTCAGCCAGCCGATGTTTCGCCAGGATGGATGCGGCAGCGGCAGCACTTTCGGGACGGCCGGTCCATCCCATATGGCGCGCCAGTTCCTGACTGTCTCGGTCAGCGACGGCAGGCGTGTCGTGCCCATATGCCAGGCCTGCGCATAGCCGCCGATGGTCAGAACCAGGTCGATCTGCGGCATCAGCGCCATCAATTGAGCGCGCCAGGCTGGCGCGCATTCGCGGCGCGGCGGCAAGTCGCCACCCTTGGCGTCCTGTCCGGGAAAGCAAAAGCCCATCGGAACGATGGCGAATTTTTCGGTGTCGTAGAACTCATCGCCGCTCACACCGAGCCAGCTTCTGAGCCGGTCTCCGGAGGCGTCGGTGAATGGCACGCCCGACAAATGCACTTTTGTGCCCGGCGCCTGGCCGGCAAGCAGGACCCGCGCGGTGGAGGACGGCTGCAGCACCGGCCGCGGCTCATGCGGTAAAGGCCGCCCAAGCGGCTCCTCGACGCAGATGCGGCAGGTCCGCACCCTGGCGGTGAGGCGCTCCAGCGCTTCTCTCATATCAGGCGGATTGTCCAATTGTTGTCGCTCAGGCCGCTGCGCTCGGCCGGCTTGTAAGCGCTGCATACCAGCGCAGCACGTTCGTGCACTCCTCCGGCACCCTGATGCGTGCCGGCTTCATGAAATCGATGGCGATCATGCCGGTGATGTCGGCGACCGAGTAGCTATCGCCGGCGGCGAATTCGCGCTCGGCCAATTCGTGGTCGAGGAGATGCAGGAATTCGATCGCCTTCGGTTTGTTGGCCTCGCCCCATTCCGGGATTTGCGGCACTTCCCATTCCTTCATCGCAGGATGGATGTGCCGGAACGCGGCGGCGACACTGGCCATCAGGTTCAGTTCCATGCGCCTTTGCCACATCTCGACCATGGCCTTGCCGAGCGCGCCCGTGCCGAACAGCGCGGGCTTGGGATGCAACTCCTCGAAATAGCGGCAAATGGCGATCGATTCGGTGATGATGGTGCCGTCGTCGAGCTCGAGCACAGGCAGGCGCCGCAGCGGATTGCGCTGAGCCACCTGCTCGCCGCGATGCTCCAGCGCGCCCATGTCGACGGGCACCAGCGGCACCGTAAGTCCCTTCTCGGCAAGGAAGACGCGCACGCGCCGGGGGTTGGGCGCTCGGCCGCCATCGAACAACTTCATTCCATCCTCCAGCTTCTCCATCGGATCATAGGCGGCTCCGCCCATCACCAGAAGTGAACAAATTCGCGCAGCACGTCGCCGAACGAGGCCAGCATGCCGTGCTTTCTCTCGACCGGCGCACTGTGATGGCTGTCACGCCATTGCTGCGGCTCCTCGAAGGCGCCTGCCCAGATGCCGACCTTGGCCGCTCTCGCCACCGCTTCCTCGGTCTCGAAGTCGCCGAAGGCAACCGCCCATCCGGCCTGCACCTGGCTCCGGTTCAGGTCGGTGTCACCTGCCCTGCAGTCGCCGAGCAGCCGGCCGTAACGGTCGCGCTGCCAGCCGCTGCAGGAAACCGGCCTGCCGGAGATCAGCCGTACCAGCGATTGCCGCGCCAGCTTGCCGCAGGGATAGTCGGCGCCGGCCTTCTGGCAGGTCTGCTGATACTCCGGAGCGTCGATGCCGCGCATGCGAATGCGCTCGGTCCCGAGCGTGATCGAATCGCCGTCATTGACGATCGCCGTGCCTTGCTCCCTGCGTGTTTCGAAGCGGTCGAGGCGGGCCGCCACCAGGATAAGCAATCCGAGCAAGAGGAAGGCCAGCCCATAGTCCAGCAGCTTGCGCCAGAGGCTTCGCGGCGAGCTTGCCGCGTAGCGTCGGCGCGGTCCTCGCGGCCCGAAACGGCTCATATGGCAAACAGTCTCTTAATCATTCGAACGTAGCTTAACGAACTGACAGTCGCTGCGCGCAGAAATTGAAGTCTGTATGCCTTTGCAACGCTCGAACACAGCGGATAAATTTATTGTGGACCGCCGTAAACCGCACCGCAACAGCGATGTGGCGCGCGCGGTGCGCAAGACGCGCGACCGCCTCTCGCAGCAGGCTGGCAGCCTCGACTTCGACCGTGAACTGCTGAAACTGCATGCGCGCGCCATGGTGGTCGGCGCGGTCGCGATCCCGCTGCTCGTGCTCGCCGTGGCGGCCGTTGGTCGGCTGGCGGGCCTGGACAGCCAAGTCACCATCTGGGCCTTGTCGATGCTGCTTTGCTACGCGATCGTCGCTTTCATGGCGCGTCGCGTGGAGCGAACCGAGGCAGCCGAACTCGACCCGGCGCAGACGCGCCGCGACTTCTTGATCGGCCACTTCCTGTGCGGCCTTGGCTGGGCGTGGTTCGCCTGGATCGGCTGCGACACCTGCCAGATCGACCAGTTCCATGTGGCCAAGGCCATGGTGCTGCTGGTCGCCATGGCGACGACCGCCGTGATGGCCTCCTCGCTTGGCGGTGCGCTGTTGGCCACCTTTACAATTCCCGTTGCCGTTTACGTCTACACCATCCTGCGCCTGTGGACGCCGATCGAAGCCACGATGGCGGCGTTGCTTATCGCCGCGCTTCCCTTCTTCGGCTACGTCGCGCGTCATCTCAACCGGGCGTCGTTGATGCTGCTCTCCTTCCGCTCGGAGAAGGACGCGCTGATCGCCGAGGTGGAGACGGCCAAATCGATGTCGGACGAGGCAAGGCGGCGCGCCGAGGACGCCAATCTGGCGAAATCGCGTTTTCTCGCCTCCATGAGCCACGAACTCAGGACGCCGCTCAACGCCATCCTTGGCTTCTCCGAAGTGATGGCCAATGAAGTGCTGGGGCCGATGAACAATCCGACCTACCGCGACTATGCCCATGACGTGCACGAGTCCGGACAGCACCTGCTCGACCTGATCAACGAGATCCTCGATTTGTCGCGCATCGAGGCCGGCCGCTACCAGCTCAACGAGGAGCCGGTCGTGCTGGTGACCATAGTCGAGGATTGCTGCCACATGATGGAGCTGCGTGCCCGCAACAAGGACATCCGCGTCATCCAGGAATTCGAGGAGACCTTGCCGCGGCTCTTCGCCGATGAGCGCGCAGTCAGGCAGATCACGCTCAACCTCCTGTCCAATTCGATCAAGTTCACCCCGTCCGGCGGCGAAGTGCGCGTACGCGTCGGCTGGACCGCCGGCGGCGGCCAGTACATCTCGGTCAAGGACAACGGACCGGGCATACCGGAGGAGGAAATCCCGGTGGTGCTTTCCGCTTTCGGCCAGGGCTCCATCGCCATCAAGAGCGCCGAACAGGGAACCGGCCTCGGCCTACCGATCGTGCAGGGCCTGCTCGCCATGCATGGCGGCGAGTTCGAGCTGCATTCCAAGCTGCGTGAGGGCACCGAGGCGATCGCCATTTTCCCGTTGAGCCGGGTGATGGAAGAACTGCCGGCTTTGCCGACCAAGACCGTTGCGGCGCGGGGGCGCCGCTGAGGCAATCCCTGTCGGCTCTAAAGCCGGATAGCCATCGCCATGCCGGAACTGGTCAACGCCGCGGCCTTGACGATTCCGGCGGCAAGAGCGGCCCCTACCCCTTCGCCATGGCTGATGCCGAAATCGAGCAGTGGCCGCAGTCCGAGCCGTTCGGCCGCCTTGGCGTGGCCGGGCTCCGGCGACAGGCTGGCAAGCAGGCAGTGATCGAGCGCGCCAGGATTGGCCGCATAAAGGGCAGCGGCCGCCGCGGTCGCCGCGAACCCGTCGAGCAGGACAGGAATCCTCTCCATGCGCGCCGCCAGAATGGCGCCGCAGATCGCCGCGAACTCGCGCCCGCCGACCCTGCGCAAGGCCTCGAGCGGATCGCCCAGGCCGGAACCGTGGAATGCCAGCGCCCGATCGACGACCTCGGCCTTGCGCGCGGTCATCGCAGCGTCGGCGCCCGACCCCGGCCCGACCCAATCGGCCCCGCTGCCGCCGAACAGCGCGGCGCAAAGTGCGGCGGCGATCGTCGAATTGCCGACCCCTAGATCACCCAGGCACAGAAGATCGGCGCCGCCCGCCACCGCCTCCATGCCGAAGGCCATGGTCGCGGCGCAACCGCGTTCGTCGAGCGCGGCTTCCTCGGTGACGTCGCCCGTGGGAATGTCCAAGGCGAGGTCAAAGACTTTCAGGCCGAGATCGTTGGCGACGCAGACCTGGTTGATCGCGGCGCCGCCGGCGGCGCAGAGTTCGACCTCATTGCCGGTCGCCGCCACCGGACGCGGCGAAATGCCGTGCCTGACGGCGCCGTGATTGCCGGCGAAGATCGCCATCAGCGGCCGGTTGATCGCCGGTGGCGCGCGTCCGCTCCAGGCGGCAATCCAGGCCGCGATGTCCTCGATGCGCCCGAGCGATTCCTTCGGTTTGTCCGCTTTGGCGAACAGCGCGCGGACACGGGCGGCCGCCGCGTCATCAGCAGGCGGCAACGCCGCCATGAGGCTTCGGAAATCGTCGAAAGGCGTTGCGGTCATTTATGTCGGTCGCGGTCCGTTGCGGAAATCGCAAGCGGCATAGCCGCCTTCTCCAGCCGGCACAACCGCCTGACGATGCCGCGAACGCGTTGCCCTGTGGCGCATTGCGGAGGGCTTGCATTGCTCCGGCGGTTGCACCATGTGGAATAAAGGCAAGAGAACAGCATGTCCGCCATCGAATCCCCCTGCATCCTGGTCTGTTCGATCGATATGAAAACCGGCTTCTGCTTCGGTTGCGGCCGCACGCGCGACGAGATTTCCGGCTGGCTGACGATGACCCCCGAAACGCGCCGGGCGGTGATGTCCGAATTGCCGGCGCGGCTCGAAACGGTCGAGCGGCGGCCGCGTCGTGAAACCCGGCGCAGCCGCATGGCGCGCGAGCGCGGCGTCTTGTGAGAAGAAACCGATGAACCGGCTGTTCTGGATCGTCATGGCGGTGATCGGCGTCGGGCTGGTGCTGCTGATGCTCAACAATTCAGCTGGCCACACCTTCGGCATGGCCAACAACGATTTCGGCCGGCTGATCTGGGTCGGCGTGCTGGTCATGGTGATCGGCGCGAGCCTGCTCCGCTCCGGTCGGCCGATGGGCGACATGGCGCGCAATCTCGGCGTCTGGGCCGCGTTCGTGCTCGTGGTGATCGCCGGCTACCAGTATCGCTACGAACTGCAGGACGTCGCGAGCCGCGTGACCGCCGGCCTCGTCCCGGGCAGCCCGCTGGCGCTCGGCGTGGAGAATGGCCGCCCGACCGTCACGCTCGACAAGGCCGACAACGGCCATTTCGAGGCCCGCATCCTGGTCAACGGCACGCCGGTGCGCGCCGTGGTCGACACGGGTGCGACCAGCACGGTGCTGACGTCCGAAGATGCGCAAGCCGCGGGGTTCAACCCGGCGGCGCTCAGCTACAGCGTGGACGTCTCAACCGCCAACGGCATGGCGCGCGCGGCGACGGTCAAGACCGACGAGGTGGCGATCGGCGGCATCGTGCGCAAGGACATGTCGGTGATGGTCGCTGCGCCCGGCATGCTGGATCAAAGCCTGCTCGGCATGAATTTCATCGGTTCATTGTCGGGCTTCGACGTACGCGGCGACCGCATGATCCTGCGGGACTAATGCATGTCGCCCAGAAGTGCGTAGCGGTTCTGGGACCACGACATGCATAGGAAAATGACTTAAAACGCAACGCGTTTTAACCGAAGGTCAGGCTGCCTCGGCTTCCGCCGCCGTGAGATCAATCGCGGCGAACGCGGTCCTCAACACCTCCGCCCCGGCGCCAGGCCTGTTCGCATCCGTCGACAGGATTTGCCGGAAGCGGCGCGCCCCAGGCAAGCCGTGGAACAGTCCGACCATGTGTCGCGTAATGTGGCCGAGCCGCCCGCCCCGCTCGATATGGCGCGCCGCGTAGCCGGCCATGGCGTCGATCAGCGCCGCGTGGTCGAAGATGGTCGCCGCCTCGCCGTAGAAGGCGGCATCGACGCCGGCAAGGATGCCGGGCGTGTGATAGGCCGCGCGGCCGAGCATCGCGCCGTCGACATGCCCGAGATGAGCCGACGCCTCGGCGAGCGATTGAATGCCGCCATTGATGCCGATGAATTCGTTCGGCTTTCTGGCCTTCAGCCGGTAGACGCGCGGATAGTCGAGCGGTGGAATTTCCCGGTTCTCCTTGGGGCTCAGCCCCTCCAGCCAGGCCTTGCGGGCATGCACCCAGAGCGCGTCGGCGCCCGCGGCGAGAACGCTGTCGGCAAGCATATCGAGAGCAGGCTCCGGGTCCTGATCGTCGACGCCGATGCGGCATTTGACCGTGACGGGGACTTTCACCGAAGCCTTCATCGCCGCGACGCATTCGGCGACCAGAACCGGCGTCTTCATCAGGCAGGCGCCAAACGTGCCCGACTGGACGCGGTCGGACGGGCAGCCGACATTGAGGTTGACCTCGTCATAGCCGAAGGCCTCGCCGATCCGCGCCGCCTCGGCGAGTTTTGCCGGATCCGATCCGCCAAGCTGCAGGGCAACCGGATGCTCAGCGTCATCGAAGCCGAGCAGCCGCTCGCGAGCGCCATGGATGACGGCATCGGCCACAACCATCTCGGTGTAGAGCAGAGCCCGGCGCGTCAACTGGCGGTGGAAGAACCGGCAATGTCGATCCGTCCAATCCATCATAGGTGCCACGGCCACTCTATGATCTTGATTTTTCAGCATTTTTCGTTTAGCATCAAATTGTTAGAACCTACCGAGTGCACACAAACTTACGCCAGAATACGACCCTTTTCGCCACGTTTCGATCTTTCAGTGCACACGGAGCGCACACGAAAAAATGGCTACCTACACAAAGCTCTCATCCGGTTCCTGGCGTGTCCAAGTCCGTCGCAAAGGTCGCTACGTCAGCGAAACCTTCCTGCGCCGAGACGACGCGCGCCGCTGGGCGACCGAAACCGAGCGCCAGGTGGATCGCGGAGAGACGCCCACCAAGTCCCGCATAGCGCGCCTTAAGACCTTCGGCGAGCTCATCGACCTCCATATCGACGACATGTGCGATGTAGGCAAGTCCCCTCGCCGCTCCAAGGCCGCGGCCCTTGCTATGCTGCAGAGACATCTGGGGAAGTGCAACATCACGTGTCTCGATCGCGAACGGCTCATTCGTTTTGGGCGTGACCGGGCAGCCCAAGGTGCCGGACCGATGACTCTCGGCATCGACATCGGCTTTATAAAACTCATTCTGGCTCATGCCGCTGCGGTGCACGGCCTGCCCGTCAAGGTCGAACCAGTTGATCTCGCGCGCATTGCCCTAAAGAGGCTTGGCCTCGTTGGTAAAGGCAATCAGCGCGACAGGAGGCCGACCCAGGATGAACTCGACAGGCTCATCGCCCACTTCGATGCAAATCCTCGTCAAATATTGCCGGTTGGTCAGATAATACGTTTCGCCGTCGCAACCGCGATGCGCCAAGAAGAAATCTGCAAGGCGCGGTGGTCCGACATGGACGCCCGCACGCGGATGCTTCTAATCCGTGACCGGAAAGACCCGCGAAACAAAAATGGGAACAATCAACGCATACCCTTGTTCGCGGCAACTGGGTACGACGCATGGGCCATTGTCGAGGAACGACTGGCCAAGCGAAGCAATGACGATGATCGAATTTTCCCATTCAATCATCGGTCAGTCGGAACCGCCTTCCGTCTAGGCTGCGCTGACCTGGGCATCCACGACCTTCATTTTCACGACTTGCGGCACGAAGGAACGAGTCGACTGTTCGAAGCTGGGTTCACAATCGAACAGGTAGCGTTGGTTACAGGGCACAAAGATTGGAAGATGCTGCGACGTTACACGCATCTGAAGCCCGAGACGCTTCATTCTATGCACGCTGCAAAGGCTGCATAGTTTGAGATTGAGGAGCGGCACGACTAACTAGGCCATACCGAGCCCAATGATCGCGCAGCTACGGAAGAAGGATTCGAAGGAGCGGCGGTTTTGTAATTCGCTGGATCAATCGGCTAAGGCGCTGAAAAGCCGTAATGTTTTTCAAAGCCGCGTTTCAGGGGTATATGTAGGGGTAAATGTGCCGCGTTAGCTCAGTTGGTAGAGCAACCGCCTTGTAAGCGGTAGGTCGAGGGTTCAAATCCTTCACGCGGCACCATCCGCCCGGCTCGATTAGCCGGGCCGATCTTACATCCAGACTTCAGCTTGGATCGACGGCGAGTTGCCCAAGAGAAAAGCCTGATATCTCTGCTAATTTGGCGCGCCAATGGATGGGTCGCTGCGGGATCGGGGCCTGACCGGGAACAAAGAATTGAGCCTCCCGGAGATGAATGAAAGTGACCCTGTCGTCAAAAACGTCTTTGTCAGGATCAGCGTTTTCTTGTTCCATCCTCGTTTGCCATTGTTGAAAGACTTCAGCAAGAGCACTACCCGCATCGTCATCCTTGGGGCTCCCATTGATGATCTTGTTGCGCTCAGCTTCGAAAAATTTATGGTTTGCAATGACGATGCCGCTAATAAGCATGCCATGAGCGTGAAGAGTGATTGGTATCTGGATGCCGAATTTGTTCACGCAGCCAACTAACAGACGTAAGAAACCGTCGTTGATATCGTCGCGGCCGATCGGAGTTATCAAGTCCTCCGGGTTGAAGTCTATCGCCATTGTCTCGCTCTCCTTTTAGATTAGGCGAAAAGAACACAACTTGGCGGCTAAGTCGATGGTCGTCCCGGTTTCCTCTGGACTTTGCTACGCATTTCCTTCTGTCGCGCTTTCATCGTCTAGCGCATACGGCACCGGCAAATAAGCATTCGTTTCCAGCCATTCGCGAATGATCCGGGCAACCAGATCGCCTTTGGCGATCCCCATCTCGCTTGCGATGGTCGTCAATGCGTCTTCGGTGCGCGGCTCTAGATCGATGCCGCCAGATTCCGCAGCCGGATTGCGGCTCGCCTAAGCATGATTGCCAGATCGGCGCGGCTGATATCGCCAATGGCGTCCGATGCGCTCTCTAGCTCTCTTGCAAACGCGATGCGTGTCATTCCTGGCGCTCCGTCATAGGTATTTCAGCTTTTGTCTGATGGCGGACGCCGGTCGCGTTGTTGCCAAGCCGTGACAAAGCACCAAATGCCAAAGCCGGCCCAAACGAGCGCTTGTAGGTCGGGGTCCGGATTGTATTCGAGAGGATCAACGGCAAAAAGTACGAAGGCCATACAAAAGCAGCCGATCCCGATGATTGCGATCATGATACTGACCGATTTCTAAAGTTGTTCCAAAGGTCTAATCAAGTAGGTTTTTGCGATTGCGTCGGCCACAGTTTTTCGGATTCCGCCGAATTTACTGACACCGGTATCATGAGCGGCCAGCTTTTTCGCAACGTCAGCAATTCGTTTGCTTAATTCCGTGTTTCCAAGGGATGCATCGCGAAGTCGGTAAACGTCCCAAAGAGCGGCAACCACTTCATCAATTTCTGATTTGTCGGGCATCAGCTACACTCGTTCGGGATCATCGTTTCCGTCAAAGGTATCTCTCGCCTTCGGCCCGGTGCTCGAAGCAGAACCAATGCAGTTCCTGCTTGGGTTTGGCAAAGCCCCAGCCGGCATCTTTTCCGCATGCGGCATGTTCGCAAAAATGATGCTGGACGCCGGGCTGCGTTGAATATTCCGGTCGCGGCAATCTGATTTCGTCGCTCATTAGCGGCAGTGAACAAAATGGGAACAAAAATGTCAAGCGCCCATTGACCGGCTAGGAATGTGTTCCTTAATCGAAGCTATGGCAAAGACCGACGAGGACAATTTTCGGATAGAGGTTTGGGACCGCGAGGAAACGGCGCTTGTCGAAACCATATGTCGGTCGCCGGATTCGTTCGTCAGTCAAGCCGCGTGGCAGTCGGCTATTCGTCGCCGTCCAGGCATGTTGCTTATTCACTTCAATGGCCGGCACGTGATGGAAAAGGTCATTACCCCCGGCGAAGCGACGATCCCGCCGCAAACCATCGTAGACGGCAGCGTGCACGCCGGCTTGGACGTGGCGCTTGGTGATCTGCGGGAATGGCACAGGCTACGTGCGTGGTGCAAAAACTGCTCGCATCATGCCGACGTCAAGCCCGCCGCTTTGATCAAGCGCTATGGCAAAGATGCGCTGTTCGGCACAGTTGAGCGAGCGCTGCTTTGCACCAGTTGCGACCGTGGCGGACCAGTTCGGCTGGAAATTCACAAGCTACCGAGGAATTGATTTACACGCCTCGCGACGCGCCAAGACCCTGCCTTGGTAGTAGCTTTGACAGCGCCCGGAATCAGTGCAGCATACCTTCAACTGCGGGGGAGAGTTCACATGAGCGAAAACGACTATCAGATATTTGTCAGCTACGCGAAGCCGGACCATTCGGCCGCGCTAGAGATATACGAATGGCTTGAAACGCAAGGCTTAAACCCTTGGATGGACTCCGAAAAACTCAAGCCCGGCCAAAATTGGGACTTCGAGCTACAGAAAGCCTTGGAAAGATCAACATTCATAATCGCAATAATCTCTCGTAATTCTGTGGATCGACGGGGATACGTACAGAGAGAAATAGCTGCCGCGCTAGATAGGAAAAAAGAACGCCTTGAGGACGATATATTCATAATACCGATTGTTATTGATGACTTAGAGGGTATTCCGGAGCGTTTCAAATCCATTCAGGTTGTCAGAACGTCCGATCCCCGTTTCAAAAAACTTCTGCTTGAGTCGATTACTTTGCAAATCGAACGACTTGGGGGAGAAAGAAAGGAAACGCAGGAGCAACAGGAGCTATTCTGGTCTTCGAAGACTCGTAAAGAAAGCTGGGAAGGCATTCCCGGATATGAATTTGAATGTCAATTTTTCGAATTTTGGTCGAAGAGGTATAGCAACGTAGAAGACATAGGAACTTTCGTTAGGGGGCATTTTCTGGGAGAATTATTACGGCATCGTTCCGTCAAGCTACAGCAGGATGCTAACTTCTTTAATTTTGCTCAAGATAAATGGGCGAGAACCAATACTTTTTCGGCGTTTTGTGCAGAGCCAACTATCAGGGGAAGTGTATTGAACTTGGTATATAATGTTGACTGGTATGGAGCCGGGGCGGCTCACCCAAATCATCATCATGAGACGTTTTCTTTCGTATTGGAACCCATGGTTTACATACAGCGCCTTATGAGCATTTTTGGCGATGACAACGACGAGAAGGCACTCCAGATAATTAGGGACGAGTCTTACAGGCAGATCAGAGAAACATTGCTCGCCCATGGAAGGGAGGAAGACGAGTGGTTAATTGATACGATCAAGTCTGGAACCGAAAACTGGGACTCGTTTCATTCGTTCTCGTTTGGAGACGAAGGTATCGACCTCTATTTCCCGCCGTATCAAGTAGCGTCTTATGCTGATGGTTTGCATACGGCTAAAATACCCTATGCCATGGTCGCCAAGTTGGTAACCCGCGAATATCGCACGGCTCTTCAAATTGAGTATTTTGCTAGAGGCTAGGGCAACGGAGAACCCCTCCCCCGGAATTGGTGAATTCTAAGCGCTTTCCAAAGCGACTAACCAAATCCACTAACCGTTCGGCATTCGTCGTTTCCCATCGATTTGAATGTTTGCTGCTCATCGTCGCATGCGCGCCAAAATCGCGACGTGCTCGCGCTGCACCGCTTCTAGAGCCTGCAAAAACAGGACTGCATCATAAAGGAGCGCGTGGCCGCCTTGATCGGTCAGCTTGCTTATGAGTGCCCGTTGTCGTGCAATGCGCTCCTCGCCTTCGCGGATGCGGCGTTCTGCCAGCTCTAACGGGGTTTCGATCCGATCCATGCTACTGCCCTAACCAGCAACCGCATCCTTTATATTGATCCGTCGTTCATAATCTCCCTGTGGCGTTTCAACGGAGAAGAACAGGCTAAGCCCGGTCGCAGTAAAATCTAGCAAATTCTTGTGTTCCATTGAGTTTGGCGGCATGCTTTAGCAAAGGGGCACGAAGAATGATGCGGGGGAGCCGATGGGAGGCGTGAAAGTCGCGTTTCTGGAGGCTATTGCGGCAGTTGTGCCGGTCGCTTTGGTGTATTTTAGCGGCTGGGCATATCTGTCATCATACGTTGGCGCGTTTGGAATCGATGCAACTCAGCTTGATGTCGGTTTTCCCACTGTGCTGGTGTATGCGTTCCCTCCCCTCCAATCTTGGACGCTCCTAATCTTCGCTATTATCGTGATCGGCGTGGCTGCACTCGTCTATAAATTCGGCGTCCGGACGCAACTGTTTTGGTGGCCGTACGTCGTTGTACTTCTTGTTTCAGCGCTTTTTGTGATTTCCTATGTCGCCAAGGAGTCGGCCAACGAAATGGCTGAAAATGTCTGGCGTGGAAAAAAGGTTCAAGCGTTCGCAAACGTATCGTCTGGCGGGCCATCAGCGGATCAATACAAGCTATGCCAGAGCGATTTTCGGCTACATCAGATTATCGGTTTGGCGAATCGTCTTTTCCTGCTTTGCAGAAGCGCGCTGACGCCATGCGATCGTGGAGTAATGTACGTCATCAATGATGACGGTCGCATCATCTACACTGCCAATGAAATTCGGAGGGATGTCAATGCGCGCCAAATTTGCACTGATTAGCGTTCTTTCAGTCCTGCTGTCGTCGCATTTGGCGATGGCTGAAGAAGCTCTGCAGGTTTCTCAAAAGCAGGCCACAAAGATCGTCGCTGGTGACGGCCCATTCGAAATAGCGAATGAAGCTGCCCTCTTTGGATATGTGACAGCAGTCAAAGGATCGGAGGCTACTTTCCTGCCCTGCGATGGCAAAAAGTTCGACGTGGATATAAGCAAGCTTCAAAGAACGAAGCACGATTGTAGCGTAGCCCCTCCGCCCGACCAGAAGCCGTTCGGAGTCAACTGTGAAACCGCCGACGAAACCTGGGGAACGTTCGCGCCGGTTTTGGCTAGCCAGAAGGATGTTCCGCTAGGGTCAACATATGAGGCTGCCAAGAACGACGTGCAGTTTTCGGACGCTGTCAAAGCTGCGATAGGCAAGGTGACGCAGGTCCGAAATTGCAATCTGTCTGTCGTCGGCGCGGACAAGGACGGTGTAGCTGTGATCCAGATATTCCTGACTTCGGACAAACTCAACGTTCCCGACAAATAGCCCAGTATGGTCGCTCTGGTCACAGGAATTGGCGGATTTATCCAAGGTAAGTTTGAGGACAATCGTGCAGTTCGAACGTGGTTCGAAACCCGCATCTGAATCAATCCTACAAGCACTGAAGCTATCGCTCGAAGCTGCCGGAATAGAGTTCATTCCAGAGAATGGCGGCGGCCTGGGCGTGCGTCTGTCACGCAATCACTGATATTTTGTTCGCCATGCGACGGGATTTTCGACCCATTGGTTTACTTCTGATTCCCGCCAGCCGGCGCCATTGACGCTGATCTTGATCTGAGCTGGGAACGTCCCTTCGGCGATCTTGCGATAAATGGTCGAGCGGGACAGGCCGGTCCGGGCAAGGACGGTTTTCAGGCGTATGATGCGATCTGGCTCGGACATAGCTCGCCTGCTTCTAAGTGGTTGTTGCTGATATCTGCCGGGACAGAGGGGACGAACCAATGCTGGGAGCAATCAGGTTCATCGTATCGTCTGCCTGCAGCGTGGAATCGGCGACAAATCGGACGGTTCAAATCCCGATGCCTCGGCCCCGTCCGAGCCCGATGCCATGGTTGAAGGCGAGTTCCGCACCCAGCCGGCGGCCGGATTCGACTTCGATGCCAAGCGCCTTCTTGTGATTGGCGAGCAGCGATTCCAGTTGCGGATCGCGTTCCAGGCTCGTCGCCATGTCGGCCATGGCCGAGCGCGTTGACTTGTAGCCGGACATGTCGCCGGCCTGGTATTGGCGCTGGCCCATCCGGTCGAGCTTTTGCCAACGTTCGACGAAACGGTCCGCCCGGTGGCCCGGATCGATATCCAGTCCGATGCGGATTTCCGTCTCAAGCTGGAGAGCAAGCACGATGCGATTGACGCGGCCGGTCGCCGCCTCACGGACCAGCTCGGGATTTTTCGCGTAGGCCGCTTCGGCATCGCGCCAGCCATGCGGCCGCACTTTCTCGAAGGCGCTGCGGGCATCTTTCAATTCGCGCAGTTGTTCGGGACTGCCCCGCCCGCCCACATTTTCGCTGCCGATAACAGCATCGAGAGCGCGCGCGTGACGGACAAGCGCGTCCGTGCGAGCGCGGCGTAGCACCGCTTCCGGGTCCGCCGGCATACCTGTGTCGCGCTGCGCTCCCGTGGCGGAGGCTTCTCTTCCAGGTGCTGGGCCGGCGTCTCCGATCTGCGCTCCAACATCTTCCCTTCCCGGCCTGTGACCATGGTCCTGGCCGGGCTCGGTGTCTGCGGGCGGGCGCAACCCGTCTAGCAGCCCGCCGATCCTGTCGCGCAGCTTCTCCGGAACAATTCGACGCACAATCTCGACCACACGCTTGCGGAAGGTGATGCCGCGCCGCTCGGCATAGCTCTGCGCCGGATCGGCTTGCTCGTAATCCGACGCCATATCCTTGGCGCGGTCGCGTGAAAGCGTACTGATGAGCCTATCCCGTGTGGGGAAGTCATCGTTGCTGTAATGCAGCTCCATCCCGTCCCGATGCCGCGATAGGGCAACGTAGCTGCCATGCGCATCCATGCCTGGCGTTGCCAGCACATGAGTGCGGTCAACGGTCATGCCCTGCGCCTTGTGAATGGTCGCGGCATAGCCGTGGTCAATGTGGGCATAGTCTTTCAGGTCGAACCGCACCGACCTGCCATCGTCGGTGCGCACGGCCATGCTTTGCACACTGACCTCTTCGATCACGCCGAGCGTGCCGTTCTTGACGCCAAGCCCGCGCTCGTTACGTAGGAACATGACACGGTCGCCGCTGGCGAAGATTCTCACGCCGCGTTCGACGCCTATCTGAACATCGTCGCTGAGATCGCCGGCAGCGCGCATGCGCTCGCGCGCTGCCTGGTTGAGCGCTCGCACCTCGTCGTTTGTGTGGGTGAGGATGATCCGGCTTGCCTGTGGCTCAGCCTGCCTGCTGCGATCCCAGCGCTCGACAAGATCGCTGCGCGCCTCGTCGCGCGTCGCAGCCTGGTGCACCATGCCTCGTGCGTCATAGGCGTCGATCGCAGCGCCGATCCTGCCGGTTGCCAGATCGCGCGTGGCATCACGCTGCCACTCCTCTCGCTGCCGGCGCACCTGGCCGATTTTGACGCCGCCGTGGCGCTCATGGATCGAGCGGAACGCAGCGCCGGCCTCGATCGCCTGCAACTGCTGCGGGTCGCCAACCAGCACAACCTTTGCACCGGCTTCCGCCGCATGCGAGAGCACGCGCTCCAACTGGCGCGTGCCGACCATTCCGGCCTCGTCGATCACCAGGACATCAGGCGCCTTGAGCAGATCACGGCCCTGTCCCCAGCCATGTTCCATACTGGCGATGGTGCGAGACGGGATGCCTGACCCGCTTTCGAGATTCTCGGCCGCGATGCCGGAGAGTGCCACGCCCCGAACTTCATAGCCCGCTGCTGCCCATGCCTGGCGCGCAACGCCAAGCATCGCGCTCTTGCCAGTTCCGGCAAAGCCGACAACGACACCAAGACCGCGACCGTCGGTGATGTGATCCAGAGCGTCGGCCTGCTCGCCTGTGAGGACCAGGCCGCGCTGCTTCGCACTCGCCAGAGCTGCCTCCCGCTGTGCGTCACTCATCGCATGACGCTCCTGTCCGGCCATGCGTTCCGCCGCGCGATGCAGAAGCTGTTCGGTCTCGATCATCTGTCGGGTGGTGAAGCGATTTTCGCCGCGCCCGTCCTTGCCAAGTTCGATCAGATCGGCCGCGCTGCCGATGGCTTCCATCACTTCGTTGAACTGTTCGATCCCCTCGCTGTGGCGATGCGCAAACTTCGCCATGTCGCGGCGCGTGAAGGTCGATTGCTGATGCGTTATGGCATCCAGCGCCACGGATGGATCCGCGATGATGCGCGCGCCATTCTCGCGCGCGATCTCGCGATGCAGTTCGGCGCGATCTGCTTCAAGGCCAGCAGCGTCAATGCCGCCGCTTGCAATGCGTTGAGCCGGCGCACCTATCTGGGTTTGCGGCTCCAGGGCAATGCCCTGCGCTTCCAGACTGCGATGGTCGATACGGGCGTCTATGTCGAGCTCGGCCAGGCGCTCATTGGCAAGCTCCGCCCAGCGCTCGCGCCAGCGCTCGACCAGATCGGTGCTGTTCCAGTCGCGCACTTTTGGACCAAAGCCATCCTCGTCCACGGACCGCATGGTGAGCATGACATGGGCATGGGGTTTTGGACTGCCATCCTCTGCCCTGTCCCAATGCACATTGAGATCGGCGACCATGCCTCGGCTGACAAACTCGGCCTGAACAAAGTCGCGCGCTAACTCGATGCCTTGCGCCTGGCTCAGCTCGCGCGGCAGGGCAAATTCCACCTCCCGGGCAAGCTGCGCATCCTTGCGTACCTCAAACGCCTCGACGTCGTTCCACAGCCGTTCGCGCTCGCTCCAGGCCCCCGGCGCGTTCTCCGGCAGCATGATTTCAGAATGGACCACACCGCGCTTGGCCGAGAAGTCATGCGTGCGTTCGATCCGCTCGTCGCGCAACCGCGAGGCCGAGCGATAGGCGGCCGACGCCACAGCGCTCGAGCCGGCCTTGCGGCCAATGACCTTGACGTGAAGATGATAGATCGCCATCGCGACCAGATCATTTGCACGGCAAAGCGTACGTCGGCACGACGTATAAGCGCGCCCTCCCTCGAAAAAATCTCGGGATGGACCAGCCCGTCCCGGGCTGTCTCGGCAACCCTGAAGCCTTCCGGCAGGAGCTCCCCTATCATGACCGCATCGACATCAATGGAGACAACCATGCGCAAACCACGTGACTACGATACGGAACTGAAGGCGTTGGAAGACAAAGCGCGAGAACTCAAAACGCGAAAGGTGCAGCAACTTGGCGAACTGGTGATCGCCACCGGCGCCGATCAACTGAGCACCGACGAACTGGCCGGTGCACTGGTCGCCGTCGCCGAAACGAAAGACGCTGGAAAGCGCGACGCATGGGCCAAGCGTGGAGTGATGTTTTTCGAGAGCCAGCCACGGCGAACTGCTCCGGCATCTCAGCGCAACCCTCGCGGCGCTCCAGCGCAACCGGGCGGCACACAATCGCCGGCAGGCGGCACGGACTCGGCATGACATGCGCACCTGGCAGGTCGAGCGCCGCAAGCGCACCCGACACCTGATCGAACTCGGCGGTCTCGTCGTCAAGGCAGGCATCGTCGAGCTGACCGCCGATGATCGCACTACAATTTACGGCGCGCTTCTCGGGATCGCCGTGAAGCTCAAGAGTCATGAATGTGAGCAAGCGCGCGACCTATGGGCCGCGAAGGGAAAGCAGGCATTCGATGCGGAACGCCATGAAGACCAAAAGAGCCAGCGAACATAGCGGTGCAAGGAGAGCTGCAGGCTGTGCAAAGCCACGACAGCGGTCTCCACTCGCGTTGCGCCAACAGGCGAGGACAATGGTGGCATTCCCATCGGTCATCGGCATAATCTCCTTCCCCAGGGCGTATAGCTAACGCTTGGCAGGCTCTGCACCAACAAAATGAAATGCGGATATCATCAGGGATGGATCACGCAGATGCGCAGAAATCCTATGGCACCGACCGGGCGCGCCTAGTCTATGGCAAACGCTCGGACGGGTCCTTAGCCCATATCAGCGAGGTCGCGCGCGGGCTTGCCTGTGGCTGTGTTTGTCCCGCTTGCGATGCGAGCCTTGTCGCCCGCCTGAAGGACGATCACCAAGTGCCGCATTTCGCGCATCATGGGGGCGAGGCTTGCGGCGGCGGTCCTGAGACGGTCCTTCATCTGTTGGCAAAGGAAGTATTCCGCAGC
This sequence comes from Mesorhizobium sp. B2-8-5, assembly GCF_006440675.2. Classification (NCBI taxonomy): domain Bacteria; kingdom Pseudomonadati; phylum Pseudomonadota; class Alphaproteobacteria; order Hyphomicrobiales; family Phyllobacteriaceae; genus Mesorhizobium; species Mesorhizobium sp. B2-8-5. The sequence continues at coordinate 4,234,426 of NZ_CP083951.1, read as the reverse complement.
AACCCGAAAATGCTGCTGCCGGAACGCGTGGCGCTCGATCACAAAAAGCGCGTCGTAATGAAGCCTCCGACGGAGGTCAAAGCAGAATTCCATCACATGGAATACACCGACCCCAAGGGCATTATTCCGGATCTATATGTGCGCGCGCTTGGCTACGACCTGTTTGTCGAGGTGGCCGTCACGCATTTCAGCGACAGCGCAAAAATCCAACGGCTCCGTCAGCACCAAATACCGGCCGTTGAAATCGATCTGTCCAAGCTGCCGCGTGATGCACTTCGGGAGACGGTCACGGAGGCGGTGTTGCATTCTGCAAGGCGACGCTGGCTTTACCATCCCGGCATCGACGCCGCGCAGGCGCAATATGAGATCGACGAAGCAGCTCGACAAGAAAGGCAGGACCGGCGTTGGGCTGAAGCCGCAGAGCGCCACAAGCGCCGAGTTGAAGGTATCGCGACGGAATACAGAAAGGCGGCAAACAAGCAGGAAAATTTGGCAGCCCGCATTCCTCGGCAGGAGGAACTGAAGGCGGTAGGCCTTGCAGCGCATGTCGGCATCAAGGTTCCGGGCTTTGCGTGCTTCGGCCAGCCGCCGGCGGCATGGCAGGCCATTATCCTGGCCGAAGTGTTCTACGACAAACGGATCGGTCAGGGCCCGCGCAAAGCTGTTCCCGTTGCCAACTACCTGGACAAACGCGGCCTGGTCGAGCGGACGTTCCAGCGCCTCTCCAATGAAGTGGCGGCAGATGTTGCGGCGCTCGAACCGGGGTTCGCTCCAGCTTGGAAGGCAGTCGACGCTTACCTTGATTACCTGCTGGGAAAGGGAGTTCTGGTGAACTGGGGATATGGTGCCGAACTCAACAGCCCGTTTGCCGAGAGGTGGGAGGCTCGCACGCTCGCGGAGACCCAACGAACGGCCGTGATGCAGGCGGCAGTACGCGACGTAGAATGGATCCTCGGCGAACTGCCTGAAGGGGAGCGGGCCGGCATGACAGGTGAAGCCTGGCTGCAGTCGATCCACCGAGAATCCGGACTGACCTACAAGGACGCACTCCGCTCAGACATCGAAGCCGCCATGATCGTCGGGCAAGTCAGCGCCATCGCAGCTATGCTGAAAGGGCACGGCCCCCTCCCACGGGCGACGCTTGGTCTGCCGATCGTGCCCGCTCTCGCGCGCCGCCAAACGCAGATGGCAAAACAAGCAGAAGCGCTGCGGGAAAAGCAACTGCAGGAAGCGATGCGCAACCGCCACGCGCGCCGTGACCGGTTATGCATCGATGCGGAGAAGGAAATGAGCGGCGCCGAGCTCGAGGCGTTCCTGCACACCAAGCGTGATCGCATTGACGGCATGACCCTGATCGAGCTCGCAGAAGACAGCGAAGCTGGATTAAACCGCGCGCGGGAGGCCCTGAAGGCCTGTGTATGGCAGCGTCAAGTGGATGCCGCTATTGCGGCCGAGAAAGCCAAGTATCAGGCCCGGATCACCGAGCTTGCCGAACGGGGCCTTTCCGAGGCGAACGCGGCCGCCTTTTTGAAAGCGCGCGATGACGAGCTTGGGCGGATGAGTCCGCTGCAGTATGTCAAAGACGAGCAAACCTTCCAGAAGGCATGTGCGTCGCTTGCGCAATGGCAGCGCCAATTCGGGCGCTGATGATGGCGCACACTGTCGCCGGGAAGAGCGGCTGCTAGAATACCCAAGGACGCAAGAAGTAGCTGAAGTCGCCAATTTCTTGGATTTCGACAGATTGCTGGTGCCAAGCGCCAGATGGCCGGCGTCGAACTTGGTGATTTTTGGCGATCGTCTGGCGCCCGGTGCGCTCGAAGTCATTGAGGATCACGGGCTGATCGATTGGCAGGCCTGCCAGCGCGCGAACAAAGTCGCTTTCTAGCGTTTCGCACAGTTCGGCGGAGACAAAACAACCGTCACAGGGTCGGGCATTGCGCCACCGGTTGGACTCTGGTCGACTGTGGGGGGGCACGTTTCTCCCGCCCTACCCGCGTGTGCTACGACTGCACTGTGGCAGACGTGTCAATAATAGAACAAACAATCGCACTCGACGTGACAGGTTACATCAACTCTGCGCACCGTATGGCCGAGTGAGGCAAGTTCGGCTGCGAAACTACGTCGGAGGGGTAAGATGAGCGAAATGAAGTTGCCACCCGTAATGACATACGGGAGGGCCGATCTCCTCGAAGAGCGGCTTGGACTGAAGCCGGTGGTCGGCCAGCGCATTGCGGCAATCATTATATTCGCCGCCACAATAGAGCACCACCTTGAGCGAGCTCTATGGAAGCTCAAAGGCTTAAATCCTCAGGGCATTAGGCCTGAGACAGATGCGAGGATGATCTCTGACTTGATCGGAATGTTAGAGACGTTTGCGCTAACTCTGGCACCAGGGGAGGAACGGACCCTTCTCGAAACATGGGGAAAAGCGGCCCGGTTCGCGTTTGCCATCCGGAATGACATCGCCCATGGGGTACCCACCAACATGGGGGAAACGCTAGCATTTATGAACAATCCTCGCTGGCATGCCGAGACGCGGAAGAGACCGTTCAGCGACTATTGGGCCGAACACTACTCACTGGATCTCGTCCGTCACGCATTCGCGGTCCTTCTGCGCGTCATTGTTGGCGTCTCCTCAGAGAAAATGACGTTGGCCGAGCTTGCTAAGCCACCATTGCTACGCGCTTTGCGCGACACGCTTTCTATTCTGGGCGAAATGGCCTCGAAGGACTACAATCCGACTTTCGAAAAATACTAATAACTCCGGCACGCTCGCCCACCGGCGCTCAGCTGTATCCGCGCCGTTAGGCGGCCCTGCCGGTTGGCATCCGCCAAAGCACGCCATTGACTTGGCAAGGTCGCGTCTGCGGCCGGCACTCTTCGATAAGTGGGATGCGGCCGAAAGGCGGCAGCGCCCTACCGACTCGAACTCCAAAATGAGAGACTCTGATCAGGTTTGCACCGCTGCGTGTCAAGACACCCAGCGTTTCTCATAAGCACGCGGGATTCGGCCGAAGGCGCAAGGCAGAAAGTTCGGAAAGCTTCCAAGAACCCCGGGCCCTAAAGCTCTCCTTGCTCGTTTTCTCGCTCAGGCTGAACGCTCCGATCTGATCTAGCGCATCTTGGCATTTTTGCTGGCGTCCGTAGAGCGATTTAGTAGAATGTTTCAAGGCTTGGGGGGAGTGTTTGTCTACTATCATCAAGGGAAACAATTTCAGGGACCTAGTCGCTTCTACTCTGGAAGCAGCAGGATTTCATGCCGAGTCGGAAATTCGGGTTGGCCCGAAGAAAGTCGACGTGATCTGGCATCGTGAAGATATAGATGGCATCATTCGCTATGGCGTCGAGGCAAAGGACTACGCTTCAGCCTTATCGATGGTTGAATGTCGCGAGTTTGTGACAGACTACGGCACGCTCGTAAGCGACAAGGCGGTTGATCGTGCCTGGCTCATTTCTCGCGGCGACGTATCCCCCGACGGGCGCCTGCTCGTTGACAAGAACCCAAACTTGAAATGCATGACATTTGCCGAACTACAACGACGGTTGATGAACCTCGACCCGTATCTTCGGCATTTGGTCGAGGCGTTCGAGCATGATCGAATTCCGGAATGGTTCGTGGCGCCGCATACGGATGAGGACGAACCTCTGGACGATGTTGTTGATCGATGGCTTGTCGAGTTTGACGCTCCGCCGTTGGCGATCGTTTCAGGGTATGGGAAAGGCAAAACGACCTTCGCACGACACTTGGCGGCTCGACTGGCGCGCAACGCGCTCGCCGATCCGACCGACCGACTGCCCATTCTCATACCCTTGGGCGAGATCGTTGAAGAGCAGTCTCTCGAAGGCCTTCTGGGAAAGGTTTTCACAACCGGTCCCGGCGTTCGCGGCTACAACTTTGGCCTCTTTCAGAATCTGAACCGTCTGGGTCGGTTCGTGATCATCTTCGATGGCTTCGACGAAATGAAGCACGGCATGACGCTTCATCGCTTCGAGCAGATGATCGTGGAACTCATGCGGCTTGATGCTGGGGGTGCCAAGATTGTGATCCTAGGGCGTGATACCGCTTTCCAGGACGATATCGAATTCAAATCAATAATTCTCGGTCGCCAGACGACGGCCGGTGGCACTGAGGTCGCGGCAAGGGATCGCCGGGCATTTCGGCAGGTTCAACTGCGAGAATTCAGCCTCGATGAGGCGCATGCATATGTCCGTGCGTTTTTTCCAATCGCTGCGAATGACGCTTTGCGACAATTACCAGAAGTGGACCGCGAATACTGGAAAACGGCAAGGATAGAGGAACTGACGGCCGGCACCCTCGATCCGCTTTTAATTCGTCCAGTACACGCGCAAATGCTCTGCCATATCGCGACAGACAGGACTGTCGAGCTCAAGTCGTTGTCGAAGCATGGGCTATTTGATCGATTCGTGCATTTCCTGCTCGACCGGGAGGTTCGGAAAGCTGGTCGAGATCCGAACTTTACCCTCGCGACACGCCGACGATTCAATGCAGAAGTCGCCCTTTGGCTGTGGTTGCAAGGCGGCGTCTCCACTACCTCTCTCGCACATGTGCCCTTCGAGCTCTGCAAAACCGCCGCCGCTGGCGTTCAGCATGACTACGACGAATCCGCGTTGCGCAAGGAGCTCACTGCCGGTTGCTTGATCGAGAAGGCTGCGGGAACAGTCTATTTCGGCCATAGGTCCTTGCAAGAATTCCTCGTGAGCGAGGCGATCCTAACAAGAAGCGCAAATGCGGGCTTCTCGGAACGAGACCTCGATACCTACATACGAGCTGTAAACTCGGAAATCGTTGACTTCATTGTTGGCGCGATGGACTCGCAAGATAGCGCAAGAACTGCCATGGAGCGCTGGCTGGCGAACCTTCCGGGATGGGAGAGCATCGACCTTGAAAAGACGGGCATGCGCCTCCTGGTGGCGCTCTACGAGCGTCTCAAGCCGGACAACGATGTGCTCGGGCCTTGGCAGCCATTTCTCGAATATTTCTCAGCGAACGGGCAGATCGAATACGCCTTTCGCTCCAGGCGTGCGCGGGAAGTTGCTCGCCGATTGGCCTTTGACTCACGCACCGCAAGTTTTAGAGTGCAAGCTTCGACGGCGCTGCTCATCGCCCGGCTACTGAGCGCAAACCAAGAGAGCCGGCCTGATCTAGTTGCCGGGATGGTCGATCCGAACTCAATACGCACCGCCATCGCGAAGGCTCGGGAGATAGGCAAGCACAAGATTCATTATGTGCGGCGCGAAGCGGACTATGCTCTTTGGCTGCTTTTGTCTTCGCTGACATTCTCAATGTCGCAATCGGGTAGTGGCGTGGTGGTGAATTTGGACGGCTTTTACTCTGATGCGGCTGATGGATCGCCCGTCGATGTCATAGATCGGGCGACTGAAGGAGGCGAAAACGTTGTCATTCCGCCTCAAGCCCTCTATCGAAGCTGGGGAGCTCGCGAGAGTGAAATTGAGCGTGTGAGACCATTCTTTACGGAAAGATCAATTTCAGACCGAATCAGGCCCTTGGAAGTTGAGGTCTTGCGAAAACGCCACGTCCGATCGTCGGCCGTTAGCGAAACCTTGCGGCAGGCCAGACCGACACTGACTATGCCAAGAAAGAAGTTATCGTAGAGCATTGCGCCGCCGAGACATGTCGCCCGCAGCCTAGCGGCGACGTATCGCAACTTACCACCTATGGCATCACAGAGATCGTCATACGTCCCCACTCAAGCCGAAAGTCCGAGGCGCCGTGACGTGAGATCGGCGCGGCGACGAAACTGTTAGCATCCAAGCCGGCTTTGCGAAGGAACAGCGCTTCAAATAGACGCATATGGTTTCATTGTTGACGACCGGTGCATCGGGACAGCGACACGTCCTAAGCCTTTGCATCCGAGCGCTGAATGTAGAACGCCATGGGCACCATCTGCAGGTGATGCTCGGAGCTAGACATCAGCAGCAGACGATTAATCGTGTTATCCTGGATCCCTGTCGGCGCGAAAACGCAGGAAATCCTGCCGTCATTCCCGAATTCCCCCCGTTTACGGAGAGCCTTCTGGGCCGCCTGATGTGTGCGAGCGAATCGGGCAGCGAGCCCCGCCTCGAAATTCGGCCCGAGACCGCGTTTCCCCACATCAGCCAGATACCGGAACATCTCGCCGAAAAGTGCGGGGTAGCCTGCCAATATGCCCTCGCGCGCCATCCGGATAATGCGGTCGGGATTGTCGGGAAACAGGAACTCGGCGTCGGCGAGATTTCCAGCGAGCTGCCTGAAGCGCGCCGGAGGCGCTCCTAACCTCGGTCGCGCCGCGCGGATGATCTCCTGCCAGCGGAAGGCGCTGTCAGTCACGATAGTGGCCCCGGTCGCCTGCGCCAGATACATCGCGATTTCGAAGTTCGGCCCCATCTGCATCAGGCGCATCTGGCCGCCTTCCTTGCCGCCATCGAAGATGCCGTCCTGCAGGGACGCCAGCGGGTCCTCCTCTTTCAGCCGCTCCAGCTCGGACAATGTTTCCGCGATGCCGGCCGCATCCAGATCGGGAAAGTTCTCACGCATCCGGGCCTCCTGCGCGTTCCGGGGCCACATCAGCATGTCGCGCATGAGGTCGACACGCACCAGTTCCTCCAGCCGCGGCTCTCCGCGGAGGCTAATGTCGATCCCAGCAGCACGGTCCTCCGCCATCGCCATGGTTTCGCGGCGGAGATGGTAGTCGAAGGTCCACGGGTCCGGAATGAGGTTGATCAATCCGGCGTCCACCAGCGGCATGACGTTGAGGAAGAATGCCACAGCCTTCAGGAATTCGAGATGGTAGCTGCGCGGATGCTCGGTCGGCCGGAACTTCTTGGCGATGGTGCCGGAGTGGACGAACGGCGTCTCGACGATTAGCTCGCCGAAGTAGAGCGACGCGCCTAGGGCAAATTCTACGATGGACTGCGGATGGAGCGATCCGGTGTATACGGCGCGCGGCCGCCGTTTTGGCAGGAGCGATAGAAGATCGGTTTCGAGCGGCCAGAGCGCCTCGTAGAGAAAATAGACTTCCCTGATCTGGTCGTCGGTCAGCTCCCGCCTGACCGCTGTCCAGTCCTTGCCCGTGTCTAAACCCAGGATCGAAAGGATGCCGCGATGAAACACGAGATTGCGCTCGCGGATGCTTCGTTCAGTCCAGCTGGGCCGCAGCGCCAGTGGCCTGGACTTGCAACAGACGCGGTAGGGATGTCCTGACCCGCAACCGCAGGGCGCGCCCAACGCGAGCTCCTTCGTCGGCAGTACCTTCTTGAGAGTTTCGCGTTCCTTCTCGGTCCGGCCGAACGCATCTTGGTAACGGACGCTGCCGTCCTTGAACCCCACATAGGTCTCGCCACCGAAGTTCCAAAGCTCGTCGTGCGGCGGGAGCAGCGTCACGGCAAGGTCGGCCCATGATCCGGTCGCTTCCTGTTCGGGATAGAGCCATTCTCGCCTGCCGGCGGCGATGTGGCGCTGCGCCCGCGCCTTCAGCACCCGGTTGATCTGCGAGACCTCAAGGTCCGTGAGCCGTCGCGTGCGTATGATCTTGTCCGTCCGGACCATCGACTGGCGGAAGTTGCGCGCGAATGTCCGCTTCTCCAGCGGCGGTGCCGACGGATTTTCGGCATATTCGAGGTTGGTCAGGATGAGGCAGTGTTCCCTGCTGAGCGGGAACAGGGTCTGCGATGCCTTCAGCGCGATTCCCGGATCGTGGGGGAAGGCGCATTGCGGCGCTTCGGGGGGCAGCGCGTGGTTGTAGATCGTCACCGGATGGTCGGTCAGGATGAACTTCACGTCGGCATCCTCGGCCGAGACGATCTCCCGGACGCTCTCGGTCCAGATCGTGGTGTGGAGCATGCGGATGCCCTGCATCTCCATCATCAGCTCGTTCTGATGGAGCGCCGGATACTGGGCCCTCAGCCACGCCAAGCCTTTCGGTGTCCGCAGTTTCTGGATGTCGATATATTCGAAGAATCTCCCGAAATGCTCGTGCCAGGCGGCGATGTCGGTTCCTGCGAAGGCTCTGACGGCTTGCGACCCGCGCGTGTCGATATCGCCGAACAGCCTGCGCTCGATTTCGTCGTTCACCTCCGTACCGAAGAATGTCGAATAGAGGTCGGTCTGGAAGAAGCACCGCTTAGTGGGCGCGTCGAATAGCGACCGCTCTTCAATCATACGTCCGCAGGCGAGGACTTTGGTGGGGGGCGCGAGGTCGAGATAGGCCAGCTTTGAGCTATCGGGTTCAAGGAAGCCCCTTTGATGCCATTGCGGAACGAAGTGGTTGTTTCTGGTGATCGCCATCTGAACCTGGGAACCCAGTCAGGCCGCGCCCCGGACAATGTCGAGCCGCGCCATCTGGCACATGATTGGCGTTGGGAAAGGTATCATCGCTCCATTGTCGTTTCCCTTTCGTTCCGCTACGCATTCCTTTTGCCGCAACATAAGGATTCCGTCGATGGGGTCGTTGCAAGCCCTGCTTGAAGAGCAGCTATCCACTATTCCGCGGGTCATCGCGATCGAGTTGGTCCGCGACAAGCTCAAGGCGTCGGGACATGCCGAGGATGAAAAGTTGATAGGCTCCATCGTCGATCAGCTGCTCGGCGCCGGCTCAGGCACAGACGCGGATGGCGACAACGAGGATGTCATCGAAATCGAGTCCGACGAGGACATCGTGCTCCAATTCACCGACGCCGATACCGCGCGCGTGCAGGACTATGCCGACAAGATCAGCGAGACGCTTCCTGACCTGATTCACACGGTCGCCGAGGCGGCGGCAGGAAAGATGCTGCGTCGATATGAGCGCGACTGGGCGGTCTGGCGCGCTGCGACCGACATTCAGATGGATCAGTTTCGTTTCAACCTGCAGGCACGATGGGGAAAGGGCTTCGATGCCCTACGGATGCTGATTGAGCTGTCGCGAGACATCGGCACAGATTTTCACCGTCGCGCCAGCCGCTCGCGGTCGCGCCGGCGCGCGCATCTGAACAAGGCGCTCTTTCACCTCCATGTCCGCGCGATCCAGATCGCGTCCGAGATCATGGTTCTGATGGAGAACGGCTATGCCGACGGCGCAATGGCGCGGTGGCGCACGCTTCACGAAGTTGCCTGCGTAGCTATGGTCCTTGACGATGGCGGCGAAGTTCTCGCCGAGCGCTACCTCGCGCATGAGATCGTTGAGGCGAAGAAGGGCCTCGGGCAATATCAGCAATGCCATACGCGTCTTGGCTATGCTCCCATTGCGAAACGTGCCGCCGCGCGCATCGAAAAGGACTATGCCGATGCGACCCACCGCTACGGCAAAGAGTTTGGCGGCGATTATGGCTGGGTCGCTGCGCATTTGGGGAACCCAAAGCCAAATTTCAGCAATATCGAGGATGCCGCAGGCCGAGCGATGATGCGCTCGCACTATAAGATGGCGAGCCACAATGTTCATGCGAGCACCAAGGGCATCGCCTATCGGCTCGGGTCACTCGACCGCCGCTACGCAGTCGTCGCAGGCGCCAGCAATGTGGGCTTTGTCGAGCCGGGTCAAAACCTGGCTTTGAGCCTCTTGCACATCGCCATGCTTTTGCTTCCGACGTCGTGGACGCTCGACAAGATCGTACAGCTGATCACGCTGAACAAACTTCACGATCGTATTCCGCGCGCGCTCGCGCAAGCCGAACGCGCGATTGCACGAGACGAGAAGAAGATTCGTGAGGCTGCGGTCGCTCGCCATGTGAGCGCTCACGCGCAAAGCGCTAATCGAGATCGACGCGCGACGGTAAGGCTGGCCTCCTCGGTCCGGAGCGGATCATGATGGAGAAGTTTCTTGTCCACACCGCCTGAAGCGACGCTCGAATCCCCGGATTATGCGATCATCGCCATGGTCCAGGGCAGTATAGGCGAGCCGGCTGTCGCGCTCGGGACGAAGGGGCGGTGTCGTTTCTGCGGCCAAACCGAGCCTCGCGCCTTCCGCAACGTTGCCCATACGCTGCCAGACGCGTTCGGCAACAAGTGGGTGACCTCGCTCGACGAGTGCGACGCCTGCAACGCCAGCTTCGGTACGTTCGATGACGCGCTCGTCAAAAGCATGGGCGCGATCCTCACAGTCGGCGGCACGCAGGGCAAAGGCAACAAAGTACGTCAGACCGGCCGCAGCGACGGCCCGGCCTCGATCCGCCACCGGATTATCGACGGCAAACGGTCGATATCGATGCGCACAAACGGAACGCCGTTCTCGGATCATTTCGGGGTGAAGCCGAAAACAGGCGAGTTGGTATTTCGCATCCCCGGCGGGACCGAGCGCTTCATCCCAGCCAGAGCCTATAAAGCGCTCGTCAAGATGGCGGTGGCGCTGCTGCCGGCGGATGAGCTGCCGAACTTCACGAAGATCATCGCCTGGCTTCATTCCACCGACGACGATCTCCTGCCGCACATGATTGTCGGCATTTCCTTTTCGACCATCGGCAATTCACCGCCGCTGCTCGCGGCCGCGCTCTTGCGACGGACGTCCAGCAACCTCGACACGCCCTATATGCTGTTCGTCACGACGATGGGTTCGGTGTGCCTGCAGATCGTGCTTAAGGCCGACAGCCAAGACGGTGAATGGCCGTCCCGGCTTCGCACCCGCCCCAATATTCGTTGGACGAACATGCTGGCGCCGACGGGCGAAGAGCCGCTTGCGCTTGTCTATGATTATCCTGTCCATCTGGACTGGGGACGTGCCGGCCTTGAGCCACCAGTGATTGAGGCGATCGTTACCGCCGTCCATCCGCAGACTGGCCAGGGGCATATGTCCGCGGTGCTGCGCAAGAGCGCGCTCGCGCCATCACCGTCATGATCCTGTCCGGTCAGGCGGCGCGCTTTGTCGGAAATTCAGGCTTTCGCCCATAAGCGGCGCCGCGCCCTGTGGGTCGCATAGTCGCTGCGGGCGTAGAGTAGGAAAAGGCCGCAGAGGGCGGCCAACGGCGGTTTGGCGGAACGCGAGGGATTCGAACACATACGCCGAAGAAATCTTCTGGCGCTCGGCGGCTCCATAAGCAATGTCGGCTTTCAGGAAGACTCAGTGTCAGTCGAACGGCCGGAATGATGCGCTTAGCCGCCAGGCGGCAATCGGGCCGACTGCGGTCCGTCCGGTTTCGGTCGGGAGTGATGGAAAGCTGCCTATGAGCCGCGCCCCGTCGGCCGCTTGTACTCAATTGCGAAACCCCGAAAAGCGTGGTTGCCACAGCAATATCGATCCGCTTCGCTGCCCATGCGCAGAAATTTCGTGCTAGGATCGACGGAAGCGATCACTGTGGAGACCGTAGCTGAGGCGCAGCGCCGTCGGGACCGGCGCTTTCCGCCCCTTCCTCGGCCGCGCCCGATGTCTACGCGCATGCAGCGCGTTCTACCATCTCGCGCGTCACGACCTTGCTGTGATCCCGCTCGCGGTAGAGACGGGCATACTCGTCGTCATCAACATCACCCGGGCCGTAGTCATGGTAGTCGAGATGATGCCAGCCCCTTTCCGTGAGATCCATGCCAAACTCAGGGCCGACAAATCCGCTCAAGGGTAAGATGTAAGTCTTTATAAAAGGGACGTCCTCGAAGACCGCTTGATGAACTGCGCGCCGGGCGTGTTTTCGATGAACCACGGTTGCCCGGCGAACGCGCCAAACTGCCGTTGGATGATGCGTCCGATCGTTTTCAGTGCCGATAGAGCGTCCTCCCGCATCGTTTCGTAGGTTGCCGGGTTGAAATGGACCGAGCGGTTACGCAGTGTCGCGAGCTCGATGAAAACTGGGCAAACATCAGGCAAGAGCACACCCCAGTCTTCGAGCACGCGCACGGCGAACCGCCAGTCATCAAAAGACTCGCTGCGATAGACACGGCGGTAGTGCGGTGACGCTTTGTAATGATCCCGAAGGTCTAGGATAAGGTGGTTCAGAATGCGTTCGCCGAGGGCGCAGGCAGCGACCAGGGCCGGAAAGTAGAGCCCTGATACAAAGGCGCGGCGCGCCTGTTCATGCATCAAGTTATGATAACTGACGACGGAGAACGCCTTTGCGCCAAGGCCCTTGGTGTCCTGGACCACCTGCGCATGACGGCGTTCTCCGTATTCAGCCTTGAGCCTATCAATCGCCTTATCACGGTTATCTGTATGGAGGGCCTTCACCTTCTCATCCCAGTGCTCGCCCGGATCATCGAGGCTCATCGGCGTAGAGTCGAAGTCATAGGCAAATGGGTGATATCGGCGCCGCCCGCGATCACACACGGATGGGTGCCCTTGGTGGTCGTAGAGGCCGCGCGGTAGGTCGGCTACCGTGGTGAACCTTTCTGACACCGGGCTCTCCGCGTGGCCGTTGCTCCCGGTCTCGGCGCCAACTCGGTGCTCGGTTGCCGCCTGCACTTGCTTCTCATCTTTGACCGCAATCGGCTCTTGATCGCCCACGGTCATCGGCTCGCCGTGGTAGGTGCGGGCGTTGGGGGGCGCACCATCACCTTCAGCGCGTTGGGATGGAAATTGCCCATGACATGGCCCCGCCTTGTTGTAAGGAAGGGTGACGGCTTGTTGTTGGCAACGACCCCCTCGAGCTTTTTGTACAGCCCTTCGCTGACGGTGAGCATATGGGGATCGGCCCACATAAAGAGATTATTGTCGACGATCTCCTCATTCTGAAGGTCAATGAACTCGGCGCGCCGAGAGCCGAGCCACAGCTGATGCTTGCCGGGCAGACCCTCCGCAAGGCTGTCGAATGTGATGATCTTGAAGTCGTCGCGCTCTTCGGCGCGGATACGGCTACGCCTTAACTCACTATCTGCGTATTCGGCGCGACGGCCAAACACTAGCACGAACTTCGGGTTTGTCGGGTTGCGTTGCATCACCGCCGGCACGCGGATCGTGCTCAACTGATTGACGAAGGCCTGCAGGTTACCTTCGATCGAAAGCCAGGCCCGCCAACTGTTAATCTGCTGCAGAGCGTGGACGAAATCCGGGTGGTACTCGTGGCCGGCGTCCTTGAAAAACCGCGAGGAAGGCTTTTCGATCTCGATGAAAACCGCATTCCAATCGTCGGAGCTCTTCGACAGGAAGAAAAAGTCGCTCTTAAAATCGGCACCAAATGCTAGCTTCCGCAGTACAAGGCTCAAGTGGACGCCGTGGTTCTGCACGAAGTCGCGCGGCACCAGCTGCGTGTTGACCTCGATGAACCTTTGATAGACTTGCTCATTGTGCCCTTCATCAAGTAGGGCAAGATATTGGGCCTTCAGTTCGTCTGCGTGGTCCATGCCACCTCCCTGCCGATATGCCTCAGGCGCGTCTTGAACGCCGGCGGATCGCCCGGCTCAGCGATATCCGCTAGGGCCGGAACATAGTTCAACGGCAAGAACCAAGCCCTACCGATGCAACTGTACCGGCATCTTTGCCAAGGATCAGATCAAGCAGTTGCCTGGACACCGTCAAATTGACGAAGGATCCCTGTGGCCATCGGCGGAATTTCGAGCCGCCCAATCACATCAGCCGCCCCGCGCTCGTTAAAGTCAATCGCGTACCGACGCCCAACTTGCTCAGGCGTGCTGAGCATCCGTCGGCACAGCAAATCGGCGAGCGCTTCATCCTCGACTGCCACGACAATTTGGCGACCACGTTGTCGGAGCGAAGAGAGAACTTCGACGAGTTGCAGAGCCCTGAAATCGTCGATGTGTTGAACCGGATCGTCCAACATAAGTGTTTCCCAACGGGACCACGGCCTCGCCAAGTGGACTGACAAAAGGAAAGCGAGACCCGCCGCTCGCCTCTGCCCGCTGCTGAAAACGAATTGGGGATTGAGATCGTCGCCCACCTTAAGACTGAGGAAGCGTCGGACGTCTCCCCGGATGCTGTAGTCGATGCTGCGCCAGTTCGCGTGTGGGCGCAGCCGCTGGTAGATCTCATTCAGCAGCGGGCTGATGCTGGCAAGCCGTTCGTCCACGATTTCTGCCGCCGATCGCCGAACGCTCTTTTCCAGCGATTTGGCTGATGCCACCGCGCTCTGAGCTCGTGAAAGTTCGTCCGCGGCAGCGTCGGCTTGTCGCCGAAGAAGGGACACTCGAGCGTCAACAGATGTCAATGTATCGACGGACCGCGAGGTCGACAAAGCGTTAAGCGAGCGCTCGAGCTCGACCAATTGCTCGCTCTCCTCCAGCACCTCCTGGTCAAGCGCGCTCGGGTTTGCAGCGTTGACTGTATTCAACCCATAGCGTTCGAAGATTTCGATATGAGCCGCTTCCCGTGCGCGAAGGGTCCCCAGCTTTTGCTCATAGACGTCCCAGCCTAGTTCCGCCTCGGCAAGTTGATCTTCAGCCTGGCCGGCTGCCTCGCGGATCTTCGCGAGATTGTCCCGCGCCAAATTCACGCGTGCGGCAAGCTGGTCGATCCGCGCCCGGGCGCTTCGGATGCCTGCATCAAATTCCTCGTTTGTTCTCATTGCCGCACAGAGCGGACAACGCTCGTTATGAAGTCCCAGCGCCTCTCCGTGTTCGACGAGGATGGACAACGAACCGGCGATTTCGTTTGCCGTCGCCTCAAGGTCATAGGCGCGCCGCGCCACATCCACCTCAGACTGCAGGCGATCAAAGTTTGACTGTGCGGTTTCCAGTGCCGCCTTTGCGCGCTCCCTGCGCACCAGCTCTTCTGGTGAATTGAACGCGCTCTGGAGCGCTGCGACTTCATGCCCTTCAAACGCGGCAAGGCCGAGACCTTCGAGCCGCCGCCGCCGATCAGGCAGAGTACGTTGCGCGAGGTCTATCCTCTGCGCAAGTTCTCCTTGCGTCGACGGAATGACCCGATCGAGCACTGCCATCGCCGCGGAGATATCGCTGCTCCGTTTCGCGGCGTCGTTTGCCTCCGACAGTTGCACGAGCCCGCCTTGCAGCACTGTCCGGGCTTGTTCGTAAGATGCTTCAGCGCGATCGCATGCCGCCTCCGTGATCGTAACCACAGCCTTCGCTTTCGCCGCGAGGCCTGCACCTTCGACTGACCCAAGAGCGGCGCGAACCAGGTCGAACCGTTGCGTTTCACTTAGATCGAGACTGAGGCTTGCGATCCACTCATCCCTGATAACCGAGGTTTTGCAGAGCTGTTTGAGCGGTTCTTCCGGTATGGCGCCCTGGCATAGTTGGGCTTCGATCTCGACCGGCGTCTTGTCGGCGCCACCGTCGCGTGTTCGAGTGATGGAGAACTGTTTGCCGTCGCAATCGACGAAGGCCACGGTCACGTAGTGGTTGCTCGGCGAGCCATCACCCCGCCACCAAATATAGTCGCGAACGGTCTCTTTTGCGGCCGTCTCTATTCCGTATTTGGCGATTTCGCCGAGAATGGCGAATTCGACTGCGTCGCAAAGTGTGCTTTTCCCTACCCCGTTGCGCCCAGTGATGACGGTGAAGCCCAGGCCGAAGTCGACACGGACCTTCTCGCGAAAACCGCGAAAACCGCAAACTTCAACGTAGTCAAGCCTCATGCTGGGCTCCCCAATATCTCGGCAACGTCCTCTGGCCGCTGGTTGGCCAAGAAGGCAGTCAACGCTTCGACCGGAATGTCCTTTGCGCGAACCCGCAGTCTATCGGCGATGTCAGTGTGTTCGAGAAGGGGCCGGGCCTTGATCGGACCTAAAGGCATCAGAACGTTCGTCAGGTCTTCGGTCGTTTGGATCGCAGTGCGTGCAATTTTCCGGGTGAGTGCAAAATTCTCTTCCAACTTCTCGACTTGCCGCTGAAGGGATTGCGCAAATTCGGAGGTCAGGAAGACTGAGTAAACATTCCAAGCCTTGGTGCCGGCCGCCCGAAGCGCAGGCGCGTGTCGTGCCAGTACCCGTTGCTGGGCCGCCTCCCAGGTGTCTAGTAGCTCTCTGGCAGTGCCAAAGACGTGTACAAAACCGATAACGGTAGCACTTTCAAAGCAAATGACCGGCGGCGACGTTCCGGTCCATGGCCAGGTCTCGTAACCAACCTCGCGAAGTATGATCTCGGACTGCGTGCCAATGTCCATCAGATACCCAACTCCGTCCGCGCCCCGTCAAGGTCGTACCAGGCCCCCATCCCCGCTGGGCGGATGAAGCTACCGGCGGCCCCGGGCCGAACGATGCTTCCTGGTACAGGTAGGTTAGTTGCGCCGGCTGCCACGACAATATCGGTCGAGGCAACTACAGGCGCTTCAACATATTTGGATCGAAGCTGGTTGAGAACCGCACCGGCGCCATTTACGACCCTGATAGATCGGCCCGCCAGCTCGTAGCCGAGAGCAGTTGGGGTCGCTCCGGCTTGCCTAAGCAGCAAATGGAACACCCCGCAGATCTCGCATTGGCTCGGCTTCGACCTGTTAGCTGGCTGCCCCGCAGGTACGCCTTCGGCGTCGCGCCGCCAATTGTAAAGCGTCTCGTTCTCGAAGTCCGGTGGCTCCAGCCAAACCGGATCGCAGGCCGCTCCGGTCGACGCCTCAAATGCCGACTTACCAGCTGCAAGTACCCCGCGAAGGTAGTTCCGGGAAAACGCCTGTCGAAGCTCAGACAGCGCGTCTGCCCCTGATTGCTGCACATGCGTGAACTCCACCTGCGGGCCGTGGGCTAGGGCCCATAGATCAGGAGCTTTAGCTTGAAGAGCAGCTGCATCCGCTAAGTCGATTACCGTGACGGAGAGTGGAGCAAGTCCGTCGAGGACAGTTCCCAAGAGGGTGTTCAAATAGTCCCAGTCGGACCAGAAACCGACGACCAGCAGGTCCTTCTGCCGGAGGTTTGCAGCCATCCACGTTTTGCTCTTTGCAATGCGCTGGGCGATGGGCGGATCAGCCAACTGCGACGGTGCCCACACGGTCGCCAGCCGGTCACGCGTCGCGCATCCATGAAATTTCAACAACGGACCCTGAGTGCGGGACCGAGTGGTCGCCTCGTCTCCATCCAACGAGTTTTGAAAGTCAAAGCCGTTCGCAACCGCGGACTGCTCAATCAACGTGTCGTAGTTGCCGGACAGGGCTGCTGTGGCCGCTCGCGTGACAAGGAAATCGGCTACTGCAGCATGGCCCGAGTTGGGCGGTTTCACAAACATTTGCCACGGCACGAGACTTTCGATGAATACAGACTGCAGTGCGTGAAGGTCGACGAAGTACTGCGCAAAAGCTTCAAGGTCGTGGCGCATCGCCGGATCGCAAGCAGGGTCCGTTTCGAGCACGTACTTGTCGAAGCTTGCCTCAGCGACACGCCATGCAGCGGGAAGGTTGCTGGGCGCTGCCATAGAAAGGCCAGCGCCACAAACAATCACTAGTCGTCCCGCGTGCATTGACGCGAGAAGTTTTGCTTTTGTCTCTGAGTGCAATCGGTCGCCTCATCCCCAATCGGTAGCCAACTATACTTGTAGGTTTTGCGTTGGCGAGTCTAATTGCAAATCCTCCTTTGGCCGCGAGGCCACACCAACTCCTTCTTGGGGAACTGACGTACCTTCGTCTGGGCGCCCTCAAACCCGCCGAAAGTAGCGCTGAGCGCTCGGCGATCGCCCCTGAAATTGACCTCAACGTGTGGCAGCTTTCAGGATCGGCGTTTCGCCGTCTGAAGGGCTAGAATGAGGCGCAAAGCTGCCGTTCGCGTCGGGATAGCTTTTCGAGCCGGACTCGCTCATTCCCTACGGTTTGTGCAGCACCGAGACACGCCCATCACGCCCGACACTGTAGAAAATATCGCATGCTCTCCGAGTGGGGGGAAAGGCGGTAGCGCTCTTCCGACACGAACCACCAAGTAAGCGCTGCGATCAAGTTTACACCACTGCGGATCCATACCCGCCAACTTCCTTCATAAGCGCGCGCAATTCGGCTGAGGCGCAACCCAGAAAATTTGAAAGCTTCCAGGTACCCAAGTCGAGCGCGAATTGTAGAACCATACGACGGCGCTTGCGGGCATGGGTGGACTGTGCTCTGCGAGGTCGGAATGAGGGCCTTGGAGTTTCGTTTGAACCGACCTTTTGGCAGACTTCACGCTTTGATTTGCAATCTTGTACGCGGCAAGTTCGCCGATGGTATCGGAGGAGAATCCTGTGACTGCCGGCCTCCTGCAGGCTAGTCTCGACCTTTCCGGCCTGTTTGCCGTGTAGGAAGTATCGGCGACCGATACAGCGGCGGCGATCCAAGGCTCGGGGAAGATGATCCCATGGCACCGTCACCTTGGTAGCCTCGTTAGGCCTCACTAAGAGAATTGCAGCTCAGGTCCTTGCGATCGATTCGACGCATTGCCGTTGGTGTCGCCACCGTCCTCGCCCAGCTGGAACGCTGGCCATCCCTACGTGCTGGTGAGCCCAATTCACGAACGAACTGCAACCGGGGTGGCGGCAACTATACTTAAAAACCTGCCTTAACCTGGGGCATCTGGAAATCGCCTGCCTGTCTTTCACCAAGGAATCTCTCGACCTCTACGAGAGCAGACTGAGCAGGCCCCTGTCCGAGGAATGACGTTCCTTCGTCGCGCGTGAGCATGTTTGGATTTCCATGAAGATCAAGCGAGCCCGGTGCCGCGTACGCTTCAGGGTGGTACCAGGCGCCTGACGCCAGTTGCACAACACCCTCCATGACGTCGCTCGAAAGCACTGCGCCAGCCAGACATGCGCCACGGTCATTAAAGACCCGCACGGTGTCGCCATTTTCGATCAGTCGGGAAGCAGCATCGATGCTGTTGATCAGAATAGGCTCACGCCCGGCCACTTTCGAACCGCGGCTCAGCTTTGCGTCGTCCAGCTGGCTATGAAGTCGCGTCGAAGGCTGATTTGAGATTAGGTGAAGCGGAAACCGCTCGGCGGCTTTTGCCGAGTGCCATTCCTTCGGCGGCAACCAGACCGGATGGCCAGGGCAATTGTCATAGCCGAAGCCCGCAATAGTCTCACTGAAGATTTCTATGCGCCCTGATGGCGTTCGAAGTGGGTTGGCCACGGGGTCGGCACGGAAATCGCCGAACAGAATGAAGTCGTCCTCCGGCGACGGCACCTCGATGAAGCCCTCCCTCCAGAATCTTGAGAACTCAGGCAACTCTACATTGTGCACCCGAGCCTTCGCGCGACATCCGTCGTAAGCATGCTCGATCCACCCACGAATATCGCGGCCCTCCGTGAACTGCTCCTGGAAGCCAAGGTGGCCGGCAAGGTCACTGAAGATGTCGTAGTCGTTGCGCGCTTGGCCAACCGGTTCAATCAGTTGCGGCACTCCTTTGATCCCGGTCAAGGCGATGTTCTTGCAACTACACTATTCACCCCACATTCATTGCCATTTTCTTTGGATGATATAGTGGATGAAGAAATACCCGACTCCCTTATCTGGGCATCATGGGCGGCGTGAAGCAGCTGCGCGGCAAGGAAGACTTGCGGCACGCTTCGCTGCAGGATTTTCGTTAAGAGCCGTAGTTCGGGCTTCATACGACAGTGGCTGAGCACGTCGACTTTCAATCGAGGCTATTGACCCTTCGACCTTTGCCAAGCCAGAAAACCGTTTCCTTTTGCATAGGCCGGATTTTCTACGCTACCTGAGTTTCGAGCATATCGTATTGCGAATCTGCGTACTCCCCAAGCTTGATACTGCTCGACATGCTTTAGTTCATGAGCCCAAATAGACGGATCGGCCGCTTCGCCGGGACCCCGAAAGACGACAACATCAATTAATGTGACGGCGTCTGCGAACCCACCTTGTTCAAGCAGCCGTGCAAGATTGACGAAACCTTTGTCCTTTATCTTGTAGCGGACCACTTTCATGGAATCCTTGGTTGAGTATCCTTTCAGTCGCTTCTGAATTTCTGGAGGAATTGGCATTGAACCCTTAATGGCAGAGTTGCGCGAAGCCCGAATGGCATGCTCCAGCGCGGGGCCGGTTAAAACGTTTGCTTGAAGCTCGTTAAGCGCATCGGCCACAGCTTGGACGGCAGTCTTGGTAGCATTCGCAGCGTCTTGCGCTGCTTTCTTAGCTGCAATCGCAGCGTCTTTTTTTGCTTTGCTCGCCGCAATCGCTGCGTCGCGCTTTGCTTTGCTCGCCGCAATCGCAGCGTCGCGCTTTGCTTTGCTCGCCGCAATCGCAGCGTCGCGCTTTGCTTTGCTTGCAGCCTTCGCTGCGGCTTGACCAGCCTTATCTAACTGTTTTCCCGCCTTATCTAGCTGTTTTTTAAGGGGCTTGAGCTGGCATGGCTCGACAATACCGCATTTTGCGAAGGCAGGTGGGGGTGCAAGTCCATAGACAAGAGCAATCAGTGCAATTTGTAGTGGCGCAACAATTATCCATTGCCGAGGCATGGCCGCAGCCCCTCCGTTTATAATTTCAGATGTCGCTAATGTTATAGTAAAAACACCCGCTTAGAAAGTCGCTTCCTTGGTAAGACAATGATTAGACGCGAGCGCCGCTCTGCGCCTGATGATATCGCGAGTGATGGCGAACCATGCTTCCGTCCTGACGGGCAATGTTTTCGGTGGAAATCAGCCGCTTGAGCGATCTAATGACCTCACGGATCCAGCCCACCCCAAGCACGCAATCGAGGATTCGCATGAAACCGGGCTCCAGGCGAGTGCGCCAAATGCAGGGGCGAAGCATGGCTCAACAATCTACGCAGCAGACGGCTTACGGAAGTCGCCCCCGCTTTAGTATGTAGAGGCATCTTTCAAGTTCAAGTGCAGTCCCGTCTGGATTCACAAGAACGCGAGAGTCTCGCAAAAAGGTCCGCTTCCCGCCTGCGCTCAGGTCAATCAGCACTCTATAGACGCGAGTACCCTCCCCTAATCCGTTGATAATCTTAGGTGCATTCGATCTCACTTCTGCGAAAAACGCGGTGGCCCCCTCGTCGGATCGCATCCATGTCACAAACAGCCCAAAGATCCCCGCACCTAAGGCAACCTCCTTCATTCTGAATTGGGCACCAGCAGCGGCCGTCGCCCCCGCGCCTAGTGAAAGTCTGGAAAGAAGTGTCTGATGCTCGACAACGTCTTCAAGCAAAGCCTTTAACGCGTTCCTTGCGTAATCCCGTTGGGTCTTATCGATCTCTACCCACTCAACAAATGGCAACGTTTGATTGACCGACGCAAATCCAAAGGAAACATCTCTGACTATGTTCACCTTTGCAGACCATTTCTCCCGCGGCACGAATAGCTTGATGATCCGATTAGTCGAACATAGATAAGGTGTTCGCGCATACTCGGGCAGCCCACTAGGCTCCAGCGCAGGGGTTGGCAAGTGCTCAAGGGCCTCATCAGATTTAGCCTTCAAGGCCTCCACGGCAGGGGCCGCCACCAGATCCATGCTGTTCGCTGCCAAGGTGCGATCGAACCACGCAATAGTCAGGCATACGGCGAGAACACTACGGATGGCAACCCTTCTTATGTCAAACGCGAGAGCGTTGAAGCGAGGTTTCATCGGATCATAAACCGGTCCAAACGGAGGTCGAACTTGCCTATCGGCAACGTCCGGGCTCGCGGCTTGATTGTAAAATCGTCAGTGTTTACCACAGGGGTCGCGATACTCAGAAGAACGGCATCGGGCACACAAAGCGGAGCACTTTTTAGTTCTTTGCAGAAGAACTCTTTCCATGGCAAAAGCCGCTCGCGCAAAATCGCTTTGCGAAGGTCATCAGTCGCCGCATCGGCGGCAGCCTTGAAATCATTCTTAACTTTTTCCTGCTGGGCCTTATTCTCAGGCTTAACGAACGGAAACACCAATTTTCCTATCGTCGCCTTGTAGTCGTCGTAGGAATCCTTCGGAAGCGGCAAGTTCGCCGCATAGTGATAAAACCGAAGATAGAATTGGCTCGATAGCTCTCCTTTGTCGTCTATAAATGAACTATACTCCGAGGTTCGAGCTCTATATCTCCTGAGTGTCTCAGAAACGTCCTTCAGATAAGCGAGCGCGTCACCAACGGTCGCCTCAGGTTTGCGCTGGATAGCTTCATTTAACGCATCACTAACCTGCGTATTGCGAATCTCTTTGCCACTGGTTGCATCTTTCAAATTGTCCTCAATCCTAGCGGTTGACAATATTTTTATCGCAGCGTCCACTCCGCTATCTAAGGTCTTAGATTCGATTGCTTCTTCCTTTAAATCGCTCTCGACCCCTTGCAATGCTGTCTCTAACTTGCAGCCCGTTCTTTCTCTGTAACATTGCTCAATCAACCTCTCCAGGAACATCATGTCGCTCTGAATCTGGTCATGGAGACGTGAAAATTCGTTCGCCCCACCGTAGATTCCGAGCATGTCCTTGGCGTAAACAGAATTATTGATGTAGGTATCCGAAGACGCCGCAATTTCAACCGCCTCGCCGGCTAGATCGAACAGGTCCCGTAGGACAATGTAATAGTCGCCGACCAGAAACAAATCATTCGGAGACGCCACGAGCGACTGGTCAATCGCGGGGCCAACGATTGCACTATACGGGAGGATGTCTACGCTAAAAGCGGTAGGATTTAGTAGCAAGTTTTCCGGAGGTGGTATGATGTCGTTGATATCGAAAACTTTACCAGCAGTTGGGGGGCCGATCGTCGCCCTTACCTGCTCGGGAACGCCGCCCTCCTGTAAAATGGTATAGCTTAGCTTATCAGTTGCTTCCAATTTTTTAGTACTGCTCGAAAATGAACCTCCACCAGAGGCCCCGTACCCAGAGGCGCTTACCGCCGCTGTGAGGCTCTCTTTTTGTGATCTAGACCTCACCTTCTGGGTCAAGAGCAAATGCAATCGCGCGCCACGGTGGATAGCCGCCACAAAACCGTCGCCACACAGTTGCCTAAACCGTTCACTTGCAACACGCTTCTTTCCCACATCGTCGCCACTCATTTCGTTCAGAAGCGCTTGAGCCTGATCGGAAAAGGTGAAGGATCCGCCTTTGACCTGGAGCGGAAGGGAGTCAAGTCTAGACACCAGTCGTTCTTCGGCCGTGGCAGAATCGATAGATTTAGAAAATTCCAAATCTTCAACGGATATGTGTCTGTCATATGTTCCTGATGGAACAGCAAAAGTACTTCCGGACGACGAGACAAACGTAAACAGAAAATTTTGATCGTCTGAGTTTATCCTTATCTCCTTACTTGAGGAGGCACTAGCGGATCCACCAAAACCGCCGCCGCCGTTGTAAGCAGCACTGACTGAGGAAGTTGTTTTCTTCACGAACGAAAATGTGCTCTGAATCTGTTCGACGCTTGACTCAAAGCTACTGTGTTCAAGCTTGGCCTCATCCACGCTAACACAAAAAGAGGCCGTACCCCGCTCGCCAAAACTGTCCCAGCCTTGGCCAATTTGAACACCGGCGGCTGGATACGGATAGACTATCCGCTCAACGGCTTTCGAGGACCCGACCGCTTTATCCTGAGCCAGAGACGGAGAAGCAATCAAGCACGCCAGGGCTGCGGGGAGAGTGGAAGCTAGTCTTATCATCGGTATCCTCCCTCTTCTATCAAGGGACAGGATGCGTCAGATCGCGGTCGAAGGCAAAGTGTTTATTTAGCGTGAGCTAATGTGAATTCCACCAATCATCGGTGATGGAGATTGTTCACTTCAAGCCCGATGAGAAAATGGCTCATCGAGACTGCAGAGTTGTGCCTCGATCAGAGAAAGCTGTGCCTTGAGTTCTGCGATCCGCTGCTTGGCATCCTCTTCAGCGATCACGCTCCTAATCACGAGGTCGATCGTCCGCTGACGTTCGCCTTCTACCCGATCGCGCTTGCCTTCCAGCGCTGTACGCAACGAGTTCGCCTGTGCTGCCAATTCTCGGCGCTCTTGGTTGTATTTGCGGATGTATGCCTCGATCAGGTCGGGCGCTTTCAACTGCTGGCGCATGCCATCGAGGACGGCCTTCTCGATCTCGGGTAGGTAAATAATGCGCCGGTTGGAACAGCTCCCGCTTTCACGCACTGCGGAGCACCTGATACGCGTTTTGCCCGTCTTATCACGATCGTGAACCGACATGCCCGCCCCGCAGATGCCACAACGAAGCAGACCGGATAACAGGTGTGCCGGGCGGCGCTTGAAATGAGAGCATGCATTCACCCTCGCGACTTTGAGTGCCTGTGCCTTCTGCCAAACTTCTTCATCGATAATGCGCAAATGCGGAACTTCTTTCGTCTGCCACTGGTCCTTCGGATTTGGCCTGGAGACGCGTTTGCCAGTATCGGGGTTCTTCACCACGCACTTAATTACATTCATGCGGGACACTTAAAATACGATTTGCCGCCGCAACATCAGAACTTCACTGTCGTCGGTTGCACCTTCGTGTCGCACGATCCGAACAAAGCGACGAGGAGTTCCTGATCAAAGTCATAAACGACATTGCCGTTTACGAAAATCTTATAGCTCGGGTAGCCGTCATGACAACCACTAAAGACAACCTCACGTGAGCTGACATCGACCGTGATAGCGAATTTGTAGTCGATGTTCGGCATAAAACCGACCCCAGACGCGGTCTGACCGACCGCGTCGAAACCTGCAGCAGTTTTACTGATTGCCACATTATCGACCGAAAACGCGTCGCGAATGCTCTTCAACTCACTTACCCCGATACTCGTCACGCCGGTCGTGAAGCTACTGGACACGGACCCCATGGAGAAGTCGACCACGACCGTTTGCGTTGACTTGATACCCGCTTCAAAGGACAAGGTCTTTTCCTTAATCCGCGTCTCGATGGTCAACGACACCGTCTCTGCCCTAGCAATGTCCGAGATCGATAAACAAGCCAATATCAAGCACAACTGCCAACCACTATAGATCATCATGGCGGTTCGGCCTCCTCTATCCACAACCAATGCTGGCGCAGGGAGATTACTCCCCG
This sequence comes from Mesorhizobium sp. B2-8-5, assembly GCF_006440675.2. NCBI lineage: Bacteria > Pseudomonadati > Pseudomonadota > Alphaproteobacteria > Hyphomicrobiales > Phyllobacteriaceae > Mesorhizobium > Mesorhizobium sp. B2-8-5. The sequence continues at coordinate 4,209,668 of NZ_CP083951.1, read as the reverse complement.
CTGTTCCTTAAACATCCGTCGACACCACTATGATTCTTACGCGGGCGTCGAATATTGGGGAGTTCTCCTCAATGAACGAATGCGGAAAGCCAACGGTCTGCAACTCCGATGAACTTGAACCAACACTCGACGTTCTTAAAGAGTTCGCAGTAGCAACGCCTCGCCCGCGCGGCCAACCATAGATCAAAACTGTAGAGCCTGAGGACGCCGCTACCAGATCCGATCATGGAGGCGTATAGATTGCCTCTACGGGGCTTCCTTAGCTGAGGGTGAAGCCAAGACCGAACCGTCGTCAGGAGCCTTTATTGCATCAGACCTAATCTGAGGCATGGTGTACACAACATACCCCAGCAGATTTATGCTGTCTGGATACGCGTATTTAGCAAGGGGGTGGTCTGTCGGCACCTGTTCTTGGTCTCCCACAAAGTGGATATCTCTCACAAGTAACAGCTCCTCAACAAATCCTGGCAGAATCCCGTTGCCAGCATATCCAGCTTCCTCGGGTATGTCCGTGCTGACCACTACATCTGCCGGACCTACGTTCAACCCGATCCGATGATCCAGCAACGCGTCAACATCGAACCAAGGACGCAATATCTTGACCCTAGCTAGCTGGAACCGAAACTCCCCTGAAAGACTAGGTACCTTAAGGACCATGCGAACCCAGCTTGAGACCGTTGACCAAGAGGCCGGCGGAGGCAGCAAGTATGTTAGAGGCGAACTCTGATTAATATGGATTACCTCCATATTGTTTTTAAACCGCTCATTCGCGATAAACCAGCTGTTCCACTCGGCAGGATTTCCTTTCTGCAGGAAAACGGAGTATGCAGATTCGACCTCCGCCTTGTAACCCGATTTAATCCATTCTTCTGAAATCGCACTTTCGGCGTCCGAAAAAGTGGCATACTGACTAAAACCGGGCAGAAGTTTCCAAATGCCGTCGTTCCGCGACCGCATCAGAGCAAGATGCTTCTTCTCATATTCGCGGTATCTTAGGACGTAGCGCGAGGGTTCCCGCGTGTAGATGATTTTTGCCTGTCTTGTAACGGGTCGAAACAACCACTGCATGACAGGAACCGGAAGGGTTCGATCCTTAAGCAAGGCCTGGTACGGCGCGCTAGCATCTAAGATCCGCCGCCACGCGTCAGCAATCGTTGTGCCCTTAAAGAATACGACTCCATTCTCTATCGAGATAGTGCGCCCAAACACCTCGTTGTTGACCACTAGATCAAATACGTCCCCCGGCTGCCCCGAATAGGCCTGCACTAGGGGCTCAATCGACGCTCCCGCCGGAGCAAGTGCTATTCCTCGCCATCCACCGTCGCCCACCTTCCGAAAGAACGAATCAGATCCAAGTATTTCATGGGCAAGCTTGTGTATGAGCTCATCCTTAAATGGGTCCGCGCTCGCGTCAGGGCACACTCTGAGGTACACAAGGAAAGAGAGAATGAGAACTGCAATAGTGCGCATCTCATTTATCCTCGATCCAGGCGCTAGCGGGCCACTTATCAAGTTTGTTGGGGTCGGGAAGCTTCGGAAGGACATATGATATCAGTCCAATAACTGACGTGCCGGTGCTGCTTATTTTGAAGGACACCGCATCCCCCTCCTTTTTTACATCGGAGAAGGATGAACTGCCTCCCCCCGCACCACCTATAATCCCGAATAGTACCGCGCCGCCACTGGCGTTGGACCCTTCCTCGAACTGTTTAAAGTCGTCCTCCGAGACGGTTGCCTCAATAACAATATCTTTCGCGATTATAAAATCGGACGGAAGCAGGCTACATGCGACAGTGACGTTATCGTATTCTGGGGTCGGACTAGCCTGAGGCAAATCATCACCATTAAGCCCAACAGCGACATACGGTCGAACCGGAGTATTCGGTTTTTTAGTCCAGGCCCAATTGCGCGGCTCAAAAAATACTTCTGTATCTAGCCAAGGTCTCCTAATTCCGACGCGTTTTATGGCAAACGAATACGACAGCTTGCGGACTTTAGATACGCGCGTGACTTCCGTATTTGAGCCGCCGCCGCTGCCGCCGAACGTGACGAAGCCAAGGCTTACACCCCCTCCACCGCGCCTAGCCGTCGTCTTCGTCACTACCTCTTCGGAAGTGGACTGACTGGAATAAGAGAGGTTGACCCATCCGTCAGGGAGCCCCCACTCGCTGACAGGCGGGCCAATTTCGCTTGGGGGCGCCACAAATGAGCCAGATACATACTTTTTGGCAGATGTTCCTTCCGCTAAAAAGGCGTTAAGCACGCTCACTCGCTGGGCATTGATTGCTTGAAGTTGTAGGTTTGCTTGCAGCAATGCTACTGCCGCGCTGACCTCCGCCTTGTTTCCGAACAGCAGCCACTCTCGGTCGGCGAGATCTAGATCGGTAAGTAATTGCACCTTATTGTCATCATTTGATCTGCTTACAAGCTTCGCATATGCAATATTGTAATTCTTCTCCTTCTCAACAAACGCTTTGTAACGATCACTATTAACTATTGCCTTGGCGGCCAGTATCTCCTCGGTATCCTCTCTGATCGGCCCGACCGCGCTACTTATCATTTTCCGGTAAATTCCGGACAGCGGGCGTCGCGGCACGAGAGACGCGATAAACGGCGATGGTTCTGGGCATGAATTTGCCCACTGATGAATTGTTGATGCGTCGTTGGGCGAGGCCACACCGCCCACAAGCGTCAAGCTTATCCAACTCTCTTTTGGTAGCTCAGGTGCAATCAGTCGTCTAATGCTGTCGGTAAGCATCGCCTGCGCCTGCTCCGGCGTTATCGAGTCAATCGCCTGTGCTGCGCTTAATGAAGTCGCAAGCACCGCCAAAGACAGAGACGCGAGGCGTCCCGCACTTACACACGAAAATCGCATTCCCTCGCCTCGCAGCTCTAATTGTTGCTTGGTAACCGTTTGAGCGTCTCGATGACTACGCCAATGATTCGTAAATTCGGAGAAATAAGGTAATTTGATTGGGCCGACATCGTGGCGCCTGCACCTAAGCCGACAATCTCTGTGTAGGAACCACTCGAAATTGTGGTTTCCGAAAAAATTTCGACATTCTTCACAACCACGAGCCCGCTCACATACATTCCGACCGCGGCCGGTTTTCCATCTTCGCCCCCAGCCGACAGCAATGTGCCATCGTTGGTCGTCCAATCTTTTTGCAAAAGAAATGGTTGGTATAGGCGGTCTCTGTCCAGACTAACGATCCTGGCCGAAAAAGTCACACTGCGTGGCGATACGGCTGAGGTCGTTTTCACCCCTCGCAGTTGAATCTCGATATCGGCAATCTCATTTGAAGAAATGCCGAAATTTATCCAATCGGTTGCCGAAGCGGCAGCGTTCAAAGACTGGCCGACGGAGATGGGTTTGCTACCAAGAATATTAGTAAAGTCGGAAATAACGTCCTCAGGACTTTTGAAACTTTCTATTACGGAGAGCGCAGCATCAACCTGTACCTTATTGCCAAATAACTCCCAATCTCTGTCAATCTGCGCGATCTCAATGCGTATTAAGCTTTGCGAAGACTCGTTTTTTTCGGCAAGAAGCCGAGCTGCCGCTTCCTTGTGCTTGTCCTCGTAAGCTTTATAGTCGAGATAAAGTTTTGTCGGCTTTCCTGCGCTGTCCACGAGCAGCGCTTTCGCCGCCTTGAAATCACTTTCACCATCTCCTGGTTGTGGAGTTATCTGGCGCGGCAAAACGCGCTTCGCGAACGCACCCACAGCAGCCCAAAGGTCTTCGCCCGACGCGTTGTCGATTTCAGACTTTTTCGCGAGGGTCTTGTCGAAATTTTTCAACCGTGAGACGAATTGCGGGTCATCGAGTAGAAAGTCCGGGACGGTAACTGGTTTTATCGACACTATCTCACGCGAGAGTACGGTCTCCGGGAAACCAGACGTCACGCTCTGACCAAGCAGATTTTTACTTGCAGAAAAAACCACGTCGCATATCGGAATATTGGTGCAGGACATCTCGGATGCGTGGCTTTGATTAACTGCCACGAGTCCCACGATTGCGACGATCCGACAAACCTTAGCAATACGCAAGCCAAACATCTGTCAGCCCTCATGTCATCCGACGGGTCAGTGAGCTATGCTGAATGATGTACTGTTGCATGTCTAGTGTTTTTTATTAAGTCTCGTTTACTGGCAGTGGAAGTCGCAGGATGTCGTGTGGGCGCATGGGATATTCGTATGCACGTTCCTATGCTGCAGAGGTTCACCAAACCCTTCAAAGCTGGAGGCAATATCAGTGGGTTAGGAATATTTTTAATTTCACGCATTCGCTTCGAATGGACTTGGCAGGTGTGGTCGGCAAAGTTTTTGGTCCCTAATGGCGAAACGCGAAATTTTGTAGATCGGTTTCCACACTTTTCAGGGACTGGGGCGTGAGTCCAAATTCACATGTCAAACCTGAGAATGAGCCTTAGGGCCCTTAGTAGTAGCTTCGCTGCGGCAGGAAGGGAGGTCGGCGTGACCGATCTCGCGTCAGGGTGGAAGCCCGTATGGGTGAAGCCCCGTCGCAGGCGGGGCATCAGCTTCGCCGACAGCCCGGCCCCGTCAGGGGCGCGCGATCCGCCCTCGAAAAACGACGAAAAGTCGCTAAGCTGACGGTCATGTGCAATGACTATGAACAACACATCCGCTGGGCCGAATACTGCAAGATGATGCAGGACCTGGAACTCGGGATCCCGACGCAACAGACAGACCTGCTGCAGGCGGATTCAAATGAATTTCAGCTTTCCGCCCTCGGGCAAAGGCGGGCCGATATTCAACTTCCGGTCAGATGGGCGGAGCTTCGCCGACAGCTGTCGCTGCCTGATTCCGGCAAGCGCTTTCTTCGAGTTCACCGGCAAGAAATATCCAAAAGCCAAGCACCGGTTCACACTTAAAAGTGCCCCGTTTATGGCGATTGCGGGCCACGTGCGACGTGCTGACATGCGCCAGATCGGGCGAGCCTTCAATCCGGGTCTTGACCGCGCCAGTGCAGAAGGCGGGGCTGTAGCGGCGTTCCTGTGGCACTGCTTTGCCTTCCGGCTCGCCATACTGCTTGATCAGCATCGCGTAATCGATGTCCACTCCAAAGGCTTCATCGACCGCATTGAGATAGGCGCGGTGACCATCGGTCGTAAGCTGGACGCGATTGGCAAGACGGTGCTTTACATCGTCCATGAAGGCCAGCGCATATTCGCCGTCACGACCGCCGACCAGCCATGAGATTGCCCAAACCCGAGCGGTTCAATCCCTTTTTGTGCGCTGCTGATTTCGGGCGTCCTGATCCTTCTGCACGGCCTTGCCAAACCAATCCGGCACCTCACCGATCTGCGTGTCGTAGATGTCCTCGGGCACGGCCAGCCAGAATGCCACGACAGCGTCTGAGAATCCCTGCAACTGTTCGTCGCTCACCTTGACATGGGTGGTCACGAAAATCCGTTGTCCAAAGGGCGTGACCGGATTCGCTGTACGGATCAGGCAGATATTCCGAGAACCGAGTCTTCAGATCCTCGAGAGAACTCCTTTGCCGTGCTTGTAGACGTTGACGACCAGCCGGCAAGCGTCCAGTTTTCTGAAATAGTCAGTGTTCGTGATAAGCCAGACAAAGCTCTCCAGCAGGTCGATGATCTGATCGAAATTTGCAGACCAGATTTTCGCCGCAGCGTTTCCTCCAGGGATCGAGCGTTCGATTTCACGAGCCAGCCACTCCCGTAGCTGCTTGTCCCATTCGTGAAACATTCCAGCGACAACGCTCAGGCGGGTGTTTCCCTGCATTTCCTCCAGGAGGCCGTAGAACTCGATGCCTACTTCATGCGCCCGTTCACAGAAGTCGCCGGCGTCATGATGATCCGGGTCGAAGTTCTGGCCGCTCTCTTCAAGCCATTTTTCGGCGGCTTCGTCTGCTTCGGTCTCCATGTTCTCAAATTGGGATAGCAATCGCTTGCGTGCCTCCGAGACGTAGAACTCGTGCCGCCTGATCAATGATTGACGAGCCTGGTCCCACATCTTGAAGACCGCATATGTCATGATGTCTTCCCAGCGATCAGCTTGATCGTGTGGGGATCGATGACCCGGCCATGCACGGTGTCGCCCTCCCGGAAGTTGTCCTGAAACCACCGGGCGATCTGCTGGTTTGAGCCGACGACCCGCACGGCACCGGAACTGTTGGCTGCCCGATTGATTTTCGAGATGACAATATTGCTGGTGTCGCCGAGCAGCACGCGGATCGGGTCGCCATCTTTCCCAAGGAAACGGCTCACTTCGACACCGGGATTGAGGAAACCCTTGTTGTAGTACGTCTGCCCTAGTGTGATCGAGAAAGACGCCGGAGCAGGGGAGGATGCCTTCGGCTCCTGCTGAATATCCGAGGCGGGTGGGGCGGCAGGTGCCTCGACCTCGGACTCTTCCGCCTCCTCCCGCTCGGCGTCTTCGGTTATTGGCTGGTCCTTGTCCTTACCGTTCCATGGCGGCTGAAATTCTCCGATCAGGCTGTCTTCCAGTCCGGCCGCCAGATTGATCTCGAAATCTGCATAGCGGAGATGCGTGATAGGCGCGAATGCGAAGATGCGGATCTCGGTGCCTTGTTCGATGGACGTCTTGATGTTGCGATGGCAACGTTGGTTGGTGGCCTGACGTATACCCGGGCGGCAATAGCCGACATAGCGTTTCCGGATCGAACGAGCGGTTTTCCCAATGTAGAGCACCTGGTCGCCCTTCACGAAAGCGTATAGTGCGTTCCTGGCGTCCAGCAGGACTTCGTTCGCCGCGGCGTCTTCGCCATCGAGATGGTAGGCGATGTAGCCGCCGTTCGGTTGCCACCTTCCAACGTCGACGAAGCCAAGGTTGAGCAGGAACTCAGCATTCAATTCCCGATTCGCCATGCGCAGATGTCCTCCCATGCCCAGGACTTTTCTGCGCATGGGCGTCCGGCGTGTCAACAATGGTAGGCCGCACAGAGGCCCCAGTTTGAATTCGCGAGAACGCAGAAGTCGTTCTGGGTGGCGCTGTTCCTGCCATTCGTCTGCCCTTCGCGGGCTTTTTCCGATGGTCGATTCACATTGAACGGTTGGTATCACGCGTAAGGATCCTCAGAGGGCATGGGCCGATATCGAGGCTCGACGTGTCTGCGATAGCAAAAGAATGCTTTTTCGATAGTGGGTTTCGCGACATAGCGGTCTCCCGTCTCGAACCCCCGATGGCGAGCGAATGGCTCCGATGATCAAATTTGTCCAGCAGTTTGACCGGACGCCTAACTGAACGCGAGCGTCTTTGCTGTTATCGCGTCAAGAACTGGCGAAGGCGTTCAGAGCGACTTGAGCTGAAAACTTCGTCGGGTCGCCCCTCCTCTTCAACAACTCCCTTGTGAAGAAAGACGACCTTGCTCGACACGTCCCGGGCAAAGCCCATCTCGTGCGTGACCACCAGCATCGTGCGCCCCTCTTCCGCCAGCGCCCGCATCACTTTCAGCACCTCGCCGACAAGCTCGGGGTCGAGGGCGGAGGTCGGTTCATCGAACAGCATCACGCGGGGGCGTTGACCGAGCGCTCGCGCGATGGCGGCACGCTGCTGCTGACCGCCCGAAAGATGGATCGGATAATGATTGATCTTGTCGGCGATGCCGACCTTCGCCAACAGCTCCTTGGCCTCCTCGACACATTCAGCGCGTGAACGGCCCTGGACGTGGAGCGGGGCCTCGATCACGTTCTCCAGCACCGTCTTGTGCGACCACAGATTAAAGCTCTGAAAGACCATGCCGACATGGGCGCGCAGGCGGTCTACCTGCGCCCGGTCGGCGGGCTTCGGGCCGCCTTTCGTCTGCTTCATCCGGATGGTCTCGCCACCTATCGAGACTTCCCCTCCGGTCGGAGTTTCCAACATGTTGATGCAACGCAACATCGTGGACTTGCCGGAGCCCGAGGATCCAAGGATCGAGACGACATCCCCATCGTTGGCGTCGAGCGAAACGCCTTTGAGCACTTCGAAAGCCCCGTAAGCTTTTCGTAGATCGCGGATGCGGACGGCTGGCACTATCTCATCTGCCGGCTCGTGCTGTTGTTGCGGCAGGCTCATGCTGCATCCTCTCTCTCGATGACGACCGGTGTCGATACAGATCTCAGATGCGGCGTCAGCCAGTATTCCAAGAGATGGATGACGCGCGTTATGACGTAGTTGATAATCAGATAGATGCTTCCCGCGACGACGAAGACTTCGACCGCGCGGTAGCTCTCGGAAATCAGCTTCGCAGCAAGGCCAGTGGTTTCCATCATGGTGATCACCGATGCCAGCGCCGTCGCCTTCACCATCAGGATGATTTCGTTGCCGTAGGCTGGAAGAGCCTGCCGGATGGCAAGGGGCAGCACGATACGCCGGAACACGGTGATGCGGCTCATGCCACAGGCACGGGCGGCCTCTATCTGGCCTTCGGGCACGGAACGCAGGCCACCTCGGATTATTTCGCTGCCATAGGCGGCCGTGTTCAGCGCAAGCGCGATGATGGCGCACCAGTAAGGCTGGCGCAGGATCGGCCATAGCACACTGTAGCGAACTGTCGGGAACTGACTGAGGCCGTAATAGATCAGAAAGATCTGGACCAACAGCGGCGTCGAGCGAAACAGGAAGATATAGGCGCGCGCGATCCACTCGAACGGGCGGATGCCTGATAGACGCAGCAAAGCCAGGATGAGGGCAAGGACCATTCCGAGCCCCACCGATACGAAAGCCAGTTGCAGGGTCAACGGGACGCCGGGCAGCAGTCGAAGAAAGGCACTGAGAAAGAAGGAAAAGTCCATTACCCCCTCCTGAGCCCGCGAGTGAAGTGCCTTTCGGCGAACTGCAATACCCATCCCGAGGCGGAGGAAATGAGCAGATAGAGGATCGCCGCCGCCAGAAAGAAGGTGAAGGGCTGCTTGGTCGAGCCCGCGCCGATCTGAGACTGGCGCAGGATTTCGACAAGCCCCGTCACCGAGATCAGCGACGATTCCTTGAGAACGAGCTGCCAGATGTTTGCCAGGCCCGGCAAGGCGAAGCGCAGAGTGAGCGGCGCGATGATGCGCCGGAACGCGAGCGCTCGCGACATGCCCGTGGCGTAGGCTGCATCGATCTCTCCAAGCGCTACGACCTGATAGGCCCCACGGAAGACTTCGGTGTGATAGGCGCCCGACACGATCGCAATCGCCAGGCAGCCGGCGAAAAAAGCCGGCAGGCTGAGGAAGCCATTGGCTCCAAAGAACCGGCCGATGGGTGTCAGGACGGCGCTGGAGCCGAAGTAGAAAAGATATATAACCAGAAGGTCGGGAATGCCGCGCAGAACCGTCGTGTAGCCATCGGCGACCGAGCGGACGATCCTTCCTCCGGAAGTCTTCGCCCACGCCCCGAACGTGCCTATTATAGCTCCGGCGATGAAGCCTGCCATTGCCACCGCGACCGTCATTGCGCTTGCAGCCGCCATGGCGGCACCCCAGCCCCCGGGTGCAAAGCTGAAGACGGTCATCAGCCCGAAATCATTCATGACCAGCCTCCTGCGAGACTTTGCGGTCAGGAATGCACGTGGTCGCCAGCATGTCGTTGCTCGAGAAGCGGCCCGGGTTGAACGCGGCTATCGGAATGGCATTTTCACCAGTGGCGACCAGATCGGCAATGACCGAGCCGACGATAGGGCCGAGCTGGAACCCGTGCCCGGAAAAGCCGAAAGCGTGCCAGAGATTGCGGGCGACCTGACTGGGACCGATCACCGGTATGACGTCTGGCATCAGGGCTTCCAGACCGGCCCAACTTCGCACGATGGTCGCGCGGCGCAGGATCGGGAAAAATTCGCAGACGGTCTGGGCGCTCACCACCATTCGGTCCGCAACGGTGTCAGCCGTCTCGCTATTCAGGTCGGGATCGCCGAGAACCCCTCCCCCGATGACGACTGTGCCGGCTTCCGTCTGTTTGAACGAAAGCATCCGGTCGATGCCGATCACCACGGGGTCGATGAAATGGGGCATGCGAGACGTCACCATCAGCGTCGAGGCAAAATGCGTCCTGGGCAGGTGCTCGCCGATCATTTCCGCGACTTGCCAGGCCCACGCTCCGCCGCAGTTGATCAAAATATCGGCCCTGAAGACGCCGCTCTCGGTCACTACGGTCCAGCAGCGGTCGCCCTGCTCGAGCCCGGTCACGCGCGTCCGCTCCATGAAGCGGACGCCAAGCTGCTCGGCACGCAGCCGAAATGATTGCGTCGTGCGGAACGGATTGGCATGACCGTCCCGGCGCGAGATGATGCCGCCACGGCAGATATCGGCTGCGGCAGGAACCAGACGCCTGAGTTCTCTGGCGTCGATCACTTCCTCAAACTCGTGGCCGAGCGAGCGCATTTGGGCCACCCGCGCATGGCACCATTCCATCTCGGCTTCGCTTTCGGCGATGCCAATCTGCCCGACACCGCCGATGAATTCGCAGTTTCTTGCCAGATCTGGACCAAGCAGGTCGTCCAGGCGCTCCCAGGCGTCCATTGCGGCTATGGATAACGGTACTTCGGCTTGGTGACGCATCAATTGCCGTACGCCGCCCGCGTTGACGCCCGAGGCGTGGCGACCGACGGTGTTTTTTTCCAGCACGAGTGTACGCAGGCCCCGCAGCGCGAGGTGGAGCGCCGTGCAGCAACCGTGGATGCCACCGCCGATCACGATTGCGTCGGTCGCGGTCATTGCGGCTTCCCGATCCGTCCCATTGTGTCGCTTCTGCTTCTCATCGCTCAAACGCGCTGGCTCGGGTCGCCGTCGACACCCAATGGCGACGGCCTCAAATCGCGTTCGGCGTTGCCGAGCTCGGCAAGCTGAGCGACAGGCAGCGGCTTCACCGGCGGGCGCAACCGGTAGTAGCCGACGGTCTCCATGTCAGTTTCGAGGCTCTGCGCCAGGACGCGGGCGACAGTGCCACCGCACATGCGGCCCTGGCACTGACCCATGCCGCATCTGGAGAAGGACTTGAGCTGGTTGATGTCAGTGAAGCCCTCGGCGACGAACGCGCGCAGCTCGCCAGCTGTCACCTCCTCGCAGCGGCAGGCGATTGCCTCGTCGGCTAACCGGCGTACAGCTTCGGTGGGGCAGTAGGTGCTGTCGAGGAACGCACGGAACCGAGCCTCCCGCTGGAGATGCCGACGCTCGGGAAGCGCGCGCTCGTCGCGTTCGGCCCGCGAAATGCGACCGATGCGGCAGGCAGCATCAAGTGCAGCCAGGCGTCCACGATGCGCCGCCGCTCTGGCGCCGGAGATACCCGCGCCATCGCCAGCGACGGCCACCAACTCCGTGCTCGTTGCACCCCACTCGTCCGTCCAGGGACGCCAAGCCATCTGCGCGGTGTCCCACACATGCCTGCAGCGTAGACTTGCGGTGATCTGGTTGTTGGGGACCACACCCTCGTGCAGAAGTAGAAGCGACGCCGACAGCCGCTGCCGCTTGCCGCGAGTTTCGAAGCTGACGGCCTCCACGCGCGAAATGCCCTCGACCGCGAGGTTGCGCCCACTGAAGACGGGGATGCGGGCCTTTCGCAACGCAGCCATCCAGGACAGGCCCTTCAGCAGATCGCGACCAAAGCCCGATAGCACTGGCAGCGCTGCGAATCCGGTCTCGAACAGTCCTTTTTGCGATGTGTCGATGACGGCACTCAGCGGCGCGCCTGCTTTCATGAGCTGAAGCGCCACGAGATAGGCAAGAGGCCCTGAACCTGCGATCACAGTCGGTTCTTCTGGCACCAGGCCGGACGCTTTCATAAGCGTCTGTGCCGCACCTGCTCCCATGACGCCGGGCAGCGTCCATCCTGGAATCGGAACCGGACGCTCCATTGCGCCAGTTGCCAGAATGACCCTGCCGGCTCTCGTCAGATAGGCTCGGCCCTTCCGCGATACACCGAGCTTGCCTGCAGCCGATACCTGCCAGACAGCGCTCAGGGGCTCGTATGCGGCACCGCTCCTGCGGAACCGCTCCACCAGCGCAAGTCCCTTGGCGTAGTCGGCGCCGAGAATATTGCTCAATGCGTCGTGCTTGCGGCTGTTAGCTTCTATGTTCCGATAGATCTGTCCGCCAGGCGTTGGCTGCTCGTCGAACAGTATTGTTTCCACGCCAAGTTCCGCAGCGAGTGCCGCGGCCGCCAGGCCTGCCGGGCCGCCGCCGACAATGGCAAGCTCGCAGTGTGTGCGCGGGGCATCGGTCATGCTGCGTCGAACCTTCCCGTGCCCAGTTGTGATCGCACTTGGGAGCCTTCTCTAACCGGCACCAGGCAGGCCTGCTGGTCGGCCTGCCCATCGATCTCGACCAGGCAGTCGAAGCAATTGCCGATCATGCAATGGGGCATGCGATCGGTTCCACTGACCGGCGTCGTGCGGAACCGCTCAATGCCTGCAGCCAGCAATGCCGCGGCAACGCTGTCGCCTGGCCGGCACCGCAATGGCCGTCCGTCGAAGAAGATCGTCGTGGTCAAATCATCGGTCCGGAGTCGTCGAAACATGCTGGGCCTTCCGAGTGGACGCGGATGTGTCGGTTTGGCGTCCGAAGAACCGGGCCGGCCGAAAATCCTGGAGCGCATCGTTGTCCGCGTCGCCCGCGAGTTCGGCGGCAACAACTTGTCCGAGCCAAGGCGCAAGCGTCGCTCCGCTATGGGTGACAGCAGCATAGTAGCCGCTTACTTCCGGGACCGGACCGACGGCCGACACGCCGTCGCCTGGGATCGCGCGATGCGACAGCCGCATTGCCTCGGGCCTGGCCCCTGCAAGCTCCGGATAGATGCGCGATGCGCGCTCGATCATCGCGACAGCAGCGGGGTAAGTATCGTCCGAACTGCTTTCCAGCGTGAACCCTTGTTCGTCGTGCTCGCTGTGCAGCATGATCCGAGCCGCGCCATCGGGCCGGAGGTTGACTGCACTCGTGCGGACCACCCGCCGCACACCCGATTGGGCGGGGGCGGCCACAACGAGAAGGCCGATCGTGGGAGCCAGCGGGAAGGTCATGCGCACGTCCTGACCCAGATCATTTGCCCAGCGGCCAGTGCAGTTGACGACCACGTCTGCACCGATCGTCGTTCCTGACGCCGTCTCGACGCCCGTGACCTTGTCGCCGCTCAACTCGACGCCAGTGACGCTCTCGCGGCGCAATTTCGCCCCGAGGTCGCGCGCCTTGCCGAGGAAGAACTCGATGTAGACGCCGGGGTCCATCCAGCCTTCGTCGGCAAAATAGGCGATCTTCGCATCACCTGAAGCCTCCCGAGCCAGGGCGGGCTCAAGCTTGTGTAGCCTGTCCGCCGAAATCCATTCGGCGGCATAGTTCCATCCAATCAAACGAGCGACGCGATCATCGAGTTCTTGCGCCTCATGCGCGTTCGAGCGCCATTCAACCGCTCCGCCACCCTGGAACCAGGGACGGGCGCCGAATTCGTCTTCGAGTTCCCGGTGCGCGCGCATACCCAGAGCATTGATCAGGTGGTAATTGTAAGGGGTCTTTTCGTTCGAGTTGGTCCAGGCAAAGCTCGAACCACTGGTGCCGGCGCCTGGATGGTCGCGCTCAACAATAGTCACGGAGTGGCCTCGTTCCGCGAGGCGATAGGCGATCGATGTGCCGAGGAGCCCGGCACCCACAACGACAAACTGGGTCATGCTATTAATTTTTCCGATGGACAAGATGGGCGGCCACACATGTGCGCCCGCCCGGCTAAGCTCAATCCTTGGGCGTGATATCGACCCCGAACCACTTCTCCGTTAGGGCCTGGTTGAACCCATCGTTGTTGACCTCGGCAATCGCCGCGTCGAACTTTGCCTTGAGCGCGGTGTCGTCTTTGCGCATCGCCACATTGGCTGTACCGCTGCCGAGAACGCCTTCGATGAATGTAGGTCCGGCAAGGGTTGCGCCGGCCATGTCTGGCTGCTTCATGGCGGCCTTGAGCATAGTGATATTGCCCATGACCAGGTCGATGCGGCCGGCGGCTAGGTCGAGGTTGTGTTCGTCCGTTGTCTTGTATTCGCGGATCTCGACCAGGTCTTTCAACTCGGCCGTGGCGAATGTCGCGGCCGTCGAGGAGCCCTGGACGCCGAGAACTTTGCCTTTGAGCGCCGTGGCCATCGCGGCCACCGCTTTCTTGGCGCCTTCAGGATCCTTCTTCAGGCTGTAGTCGACCCGAGGGCCAAGTTCCGAGGCCAGCGGATTGTCCTTCATCATCATAAAGGCGTTTGGCGCCTTGGCATAAGGCATCGAGAAAGAAGCCACCTTCTGCCGCTCTGGCGTAACCGACATGGACGCGATGATGGCGTCAAACTTTCCGGCATTGAGCGCTGGCAGCATGCCATCCCAGTCCTGGGCGACGATCTCGCAGTCGGTCTCCATGCGGCGGCACAGTTCATGAGCGAGATCGATCTCGTAACCCGCGAGCTTGCCGTCGGAGGACATATAATTCCAGGGTGCATAGGCGCCCTCGGTCGCAATGCGTATCTTCGACCATTGGCCGGCTTCATCCGCACGGGCGGCTCCGGTGAGGAAAATCAAGGCGCTCGCCGCGACGCCTATCCATCGTAACAGTCCCATTTTCATTTCTACCCCTTTTTGATTGGCTGCACGCAAGGGAACCGCCTCGATCGGTCGACCGAAGACAGCGACGCAATGGCGATAGTCTCTGCGTAGCGATTAATTGTCGGCGCCGAGATGGCCGTTCCAGGCGCGTATTGGCTGGAGCTCGTTCCAGCAATTGGAGAATAAAGCCAAATCCCGGCCAATTGACAAATACGAAAAGCTTCATTCTCTATAGCTTTTTCCTATAGAGTTCGGTCCAGTCATGAACTATCGGCAGTTGCAGGCGTTTCGCGCGGTGATGGATTCGGGAACGGTAATCGGCGCCGCCAATCTCCTGAATATCTCTCAGCCTTCCGTCAGCGCCCACATTGCCAACCTCGAACACGCGCTGAAGATCCAGCTGTTCGTGCGGCAGGGTGGCCGGTTGGCTCCGACTGCGGAGGCCTACCTACTGCACGAGGAGGCCGGTCATATCGTCAAGGGCATGGCGCGCTTGCGGCGGCTGGCGGCGGACATCCAGCAGTTGGAGGCGGGTCGGCTAATCATTGGCGCTTACCCGGCGCTAGCCAGTTATGTGCTACCCCGCTTTGTCGGGACGTTCGCCCGACGCCACCCCAAGCTGCGGCTGTCGCTGGAGCCGGAAGCTTCCGTGCGGATCGCTGAGCTCGCTGCCAGCAAGCAACTCGACATTGGCTTGATGACGATGCCGGTGATCGACCCGGCGACCACCTGCGATCTCATCTTTGAGACGGCTTCGGTCTGCGTACTGCCGGCGGGACATCCCTTGAGCGAGAAGGATGCGATCGAAGCTGCTGATATCCGCGATCAAAGCTTCATCGCACTTGGACGCGAGGACGGCTCGCGCCAAGCCATCGACCGCAGCCTCGAGAACGCGGGAGTTCGCGTCGAGGTGCGCTTCGAGGCTCATTATAGCGACGCCGCCTGCGCTCTCGTGGCCGAGGGGCTTGGCGTCTCCATCGTCGACAAGTTCTCTGCGGAACGCTGGCGCGGAACGCTCGCCATCAAGCCGTTCCTTCCCTACGTGCCCTGCCATGTCTATCTAACGCGCAGCCGCACGCATATGTCGTCCCTCCTCCAAGAGCAGTTCGAGCGGGAGTTCCGCGTCTATCTGGAGGAGCACTTTTCCTAAAAACACGATCAGCTGCTCCAATGTGCAGCAAAGGAAACGAGGGGTTGGCATCACCCTCGGGGGATGTCCCGTTTGGGGCGCGTATCAGGGTTCGTGCTGACTCGCTATCAGGAAGGCATATGTCCCGGAAAGTCGATGCCTCCCAAACTATCCAAAAGCCGAATCTAGTGTCCCGCTTTGTCCACAAGCGCGCGCAACTCGGGCTGAGACGTGACCCAGAAAGTTCGAAAAGCTTCCAGGAACCCCAGGCAAATTGGACGCCGTATCGGACAATCAGGGTCACGGATATCGCAGCGAACGTCCGCAATGGAGCGGCTAATACCGTCGGCAAAGAGCGTCCGAAAAGGGCTGTCGGCGGCTCCGTCGTGGGAACGAAAAAAGAAGAGAAGCAGAACCTTCGTGTGCGATTTTTGCACACGGCATCTCGCAACTACCTGATATTGCTTATCTATCTGTCCCGTCCATCATTGGCGCTATGGCAAGCCGCACCTTTTTGTAATCGCTGCTCTTTTCCATCACGTCCGGCGGATTCTCTGATCCTCGATCAACGAGGCATCGCGCTCACATAAGTGATTTCGCGACGATTTCCTACCGGGTGCCCCAGAACTGCGCGGAACGGACAAAGGGGGAGACATCTCGGCCGTGTCGGGACCGATGCAAAACGACAAACTACCCGCGCCGAGTAGGCGCGGCGTTCTCTATTTGCCAAATGCCGGCTTAGCCTACCGCCTCAAGGCGTAGACATTGTCCATCGACGCACCACCCAGCGGCAGCGCCATGTCGTCGTCTAGCAGCCGCGTGATGCGGGCAAAGCCGACAAAGGCTTTGCGCGCTTCCTCGGCCGACATCTTGCCCGACACAGCCGCCGCGCAGCAATTCAGGGCGCATTGATAAACCGGGCCGCGTCTGCCTGTTGGCCACTTCCGCAGGAACACCATCGCCTCGGAGACGCTATCGACTTCCTCCACAGGGTATCCCTGCCCACGCGCAATTCGCACTGGGGTAAAGAAATGCAAGCGATCCATAGTTTTCCTCCCGGTCGACCGCAGAGCAGCCGAACTTTATTAAACGCACGTCCTATGGATCGGTTCCAAACAAATTTGGTTGCTGTCGGAAAAAATTCGGAACCGGCCAGCCTGCGCGAAAACCGCTTGGCGACTCAGCTCGGTTCAAGTCCGAAGCCGTCGGATAACGGCGATTCTCATTGAATATCTTTAAGGCGAAAGCCGGCAAATGGGTTGCTTGCCGGTTCCCCAGCGTCAGGCTTAACCTCTACAGCCAAACGCGTGACGGCGCGTTTTGCAACAAGGGGAACACTTGCAATGACCATTCAAGGCGCATCGCCTGACCTCTACAACGAGGATCTGGCTCCGGCAACGGTCAGGAACTGGGGACCGTTTTCGATCTTCAACGTCTGGACCTCGGACGTCCACAGCCTCTGGGGCTACTACCTGGCGGCCAGCCTGTTTCTGTTCTGCGGCGGCTTCGTCAACTTCATCATCGCCATCGGCATCGGCTCGCTGATCATCTACGCGCTGATGAACATGGTCGGCTATGCCGGCGTGAAGACCGGCGTGCCCTACCCCGTGCTTGCCCGCGCCTCCTTCGGCATCTGGGGCGCCAACGTCCCGGCTCTGGTGCGCGCGATCGTCGCCTGCTTCTGGTACGGCGCCCAGACGGCCGCGGCTTCGGGCGCCATCGTGGCGCTGCTGACGCGCCTGCAATGGTTCGACGAGTTCAACAAGAGCTCGCACTTTCTGGGACATTCGACCCTGGAGGTGATCTGCTTCGTCATCATCTGGGCGCTGCAGTTGCTGATCATCCAGAAGGGCATGGAAACCGTCCGCCGCTTCCAGGACTGGGCCGGCCCGGCCGTGTGGATCATGATGCTGATCCTGGCTATCTATCTTTGCATCAAGTCGGGCACTTTCGCCTTCACCAGCGACATCCCGATGGATGTGCTGCTGGACAAGACCAAGGACGCGGGCGTTCCGGGCGAGCCCGGTTCCTGGACCGCGCTGTTCGCGGTGGCGGCGATCTGGGTGACCTATTTCTCGGCGCTCTACCTCAACTTCTGCGATTTCGCCCGCTATGCGCCGGACAAGGCGGCGCTGCGCAAGGGCAACATCTGGGGCCTGCCGGTCAATCTCATCCTGTTCTCGCTGGTGGCCGGCGTCACGACGATCGCCGCTTATGACGTCTACCATGAGGTGCTGCTCCATCCCGACCAGATCTCGGCCAAGTTCGACAGCTGGTTCCTGGCCGCTCTCGCCGCGTTGACCTTCGCGGTGGCGACGCTGGGCATCAACGTCGTGGCGAATTTCGTCTCGCCGGCGTTCGACTTCTCCAACGTCTTCCCGCGCCAGATCGACTTCAAGAAGGGCGGCTACATCGCGGCGCTGATCGCCCTGGTGCTCTATCCCTTCGCGCCATGGGAAGGCAGCGCCGCTTCCTTCGTCAACATCATCGGCGCGACGATGGGACCGATCTTCGGCGTGATGATGGTCGACTACTACCTGATCCGCAAAAGCGAGGTCGACGTCGAGGCGCTCTATCGCGAGGACGGCGAGTTCCGTTTCCAGAGCGGCTGGCATGTCAACGCCTTCATCGCCGCCGGCATCGGCGCCATCTTCTCCTCGATCCTGCCCAACTTCACCAACTGGCTGCCGTCCTGGTGGGGCGTCTATGGCTGGTTCTTCGGCGTGGCGATCGCGGGCGCCGTCTATTACGTGCTGCGC
Organism: Mesorhizobium sp. B2-8-5; assembly: GCF_006440675.2. NCBI lineage: Bacteria > Pseudomonadati > Pseudomonadota > Alphaproteobacteria > Hyphomicrobiales > Phyllobacteriaceae > Mesorhizobium > Mesorhizobium sp. B2-8-5. The sequence continues at coordinate 4,191,249 of NZ_CP083951.1, read as the reverse complement.
ACCATGGCGCTCGGAGCAGGGGCGAAGGTGGCGAAGGCTTGAAAATGAGGCAATAGGCAGTAGGGCCTAGGCAACAGAGAACACTCTGCCTACTGCCTACTGCCTACTGCCTACTGCCTACTGCCTACTGCCTACTGCCTACTGCCTACTGCCTACCATCTCCGCCAAGCGCCGCACCGTGTTCCAGTTGCGCGACGTGCCGATGCCCATGCGCTTGTGGCTTGCTGCCGCGAGCAGGCGCGAGCTCGGTCTTTCGCGGGAAAAGACCACCCAGATATCGCCGTCGACCAAAAGCACCTTCTCGTCCTCGGCAGCGTAGGCCTGGAGCGCTGCGGCGGCCTCGACGGGCGCCGGCCTGCGCATGACGCGCACCGCCACCTGGTCGGCGGCGTCCGCGGAATCGTCCGGGAATGGATTGCCGGCCGCGAGCTTCAACCAATCCTCCGCGCCGCGCACGATAATATCGACATGGCGGCCGAAAGTCTCTTCGAAGGCCTTTTCCAGCCGATGCTCGAGATCGGAAATTCTGGCCGTCCGCGCCTCGAAGACCAGATTGCCCGTCGCCACCAGCGTTCGGACGTTCTTCAGGCCGATCCTTTCGGCCATCGCCTTGAGGTCCGACATGACGACCCGCCGTCCCTCGCCGAGGATGATGCTGTAAAGCAGCGCGACGTAAGTCTGCATGGCACGGTTCGCCAGCCGATCGCTCAGACCAGCCGCGACTGATCCACCGCGGCCGAGATGAAGCTCGCGAACAGCGGATGCGGGTCGAGCGGGCGGCTCTTCAGCTCGGGGTGATACTGCACGCCGATGAACCAGGGATGGTCGGGATATTCGACCGTCTCCGGCAGCACGCCGTCGGGCGACATGCCGGCAAACACCAGGCCGCAATCCTCGAGCCGTTGCTTGTAGTCGATGTTGACTTCGTAGCGGTGCCGGTGGCGCTCGGAAATCTGCGTGTCGCCGTAGATATCCGCTATTTTCGAGCCCTTGGCGAGTTCGGCCTGATAAGCGCCAAGCCGCATCGTGCCGCCGAGATCGCCTGTGACCCTGCGCTTCTCAAGCATATTGCCCTTCAGCCACTCGGTCATGAGGCCGACGACGGGCTCGTCGGTCGGGCCGAACTCGGTCGACGATGCATGGTCGACACCCGCCAGCGAGCGGGCCGCCTCGATGCAAGCCATCTGCATGCCGAAGCAGATGCCGAAGTAAGGCACCTTGCGTTCGCGCGCGAACTTTGCCGCCAGGATCTTGCCTTCCGAACCGCGCTCGCCGAAGCCGCCGGGAACAAGGATGCCGTGCACCTTCTCCAGCCATGGCGCCGGATCTTCCTTCTCGAAGATCTCGCTTTCGATCCAGTCGAGCTTGACCTTGACGCGATTGGCGAGGCCGCCATGCGACAGCGCCTCGATCAGCGATTTGTAGGCGTCCTTGAGGCCGGTATATTTGCCGACGATGGCGATCGTCACCTCGCCTTCCGGATTGTGGATGTGGTTGGAAAGCTTTTGCCACGGCTCCATGCGCGGCTTCGGCGCCGGGTCGATGCCGAAGGCCGCCAGCACTTCCGAATCGAGGCCTTCCTGGTGATAGGCCAGAGGCACGTCGTAGATATGCGGCACGTCCAACGCCTGGATGACGGCGCTTTCGCGCACGTTGCAGAACAGCGAAAGTTTCCGACGCTCTTCCTTCGGGATCGGCCGGTCGGCGCGCACCAGAAGGATGTCGGGCGCGATGCCGATGCCGCGCAATTCCTTGACCGAATGCTGCGTCGGCTTGGTCTTCAATTCGCCGGCGGTCGGAATGTAGGGCATCAGCGTCAGATGCACGTAGACCGCATTGTTGCGTGGCAGGTCGTTGCCGAGCTGGCGGATCGCTTCCAGGAACGGCATCGCCTCGATATCGCCGACCGTGCCGCCGATCTCGCACAGCACGAAGTCGTAGTCGTCATTGCCGTCCAGCACGAAATGCTTGATCTCGTCGGTGACGTGCGGGATCACCTGGACAGTCGCGCCAAGATAGTCGCCGCGCCGCTCGCGCTCGATGATGTTCTTGTAGATGCGGCCGGTGGTGATGTTGTCCTGCTGGTTCGCCGAGCGCCCGGTGAAGCGCTCGTAATGGCCGAGATCGAGGTCGGTCTCGGCGCCGTCATCGGTTACGAACACTTCGCCGTGCTGATACGGCGACATCGTCCCGGGATCGACATTGAGATAAGGATCGAGCTTTTTGATCCGCGCGCGATAGCCTCGCGCTTGCAGAAGAGCCCCAAGAGCTGCTGCGGCGATGCCTTTTCCGAGTGAGGAAACCACGCCGCCTGTGATGAATACATATCGCGCCATGGGAGTCATCGCTTAACGCGGCCTGATTGATTCCGCCAGAGAAAAAACCGCCGCGAAGGCTTTTTCCCTAATGGCGCGGGTGCTCGCAAAGAGCCTTTCCCGAAGCATGTCGCCCAAACGCATGGAACGGTTTGAGGGAACGACATGCTTCAAGGCAAAGATTCAAAACAAAAGGGCCGGCGTCGCCGGCCCTTTGGGCAGTTTGATGGAAATCGTTAGATGATAACGACCTTGGTGCCGATCCTGACGCGGCTGTAGAGGTCCATGACGTGCTCGTTGATCATGCGGAAGCAGCCGTTCGAGGCGCTGGTTCCGATCGACTGGGGAGCAATCGTGCCATGGATGCGCAGATGCGTGTCCTTCTTGCCGTCATAGAGGTAGATGGCGCGCGCGCCGAGCGGGTTCTGGCCGCCGCCGTTCATGCCGTCCTTGTACTGGCCGTAATGCTTCGGCTCGCGCTTCTGCATATCGAGCGTTGGGATCCAGCGCGGCCATTCCTGCTTGTCGCCGACAGCCACGGTGCCCTTGAACTGCAGTCCTTCGCGACCGACCGCGATGGCATAGCGCCGCGCCGTCGAAAAGCTCTCGACGAGGTAAAGGCGACGAGCAGTGGTATCGATGACGATGGTGCCCGGCTCATAACCCGAGAACGCAACGTCCTGCGGCACGAATTCCGGCTTCACCTTGAAGGGTCGCTTGGCGTCCTTCTTGGCCAGCGCCGAATCGAGCGCGCGGGTCTCGGGCAGGTAGCTGATCGAAGTCGATTGTACGCCGCCGCCGAAGAGGCCGTCGAACAGACCGCCGCTGCTCGCCTGTTTCTGGCCGGGCTGCTCACTGCGCAGTTCACCGTTGTTGCCGGTGGCGGCGATGTTCATGGCCTCAGCCGGGATAGGCTCCTCGGCCTTGGCCGGGATGATCGGCGCGACTGGCTCCAGCAGCGAGATGATCTTGGTGGTCTTCTTGGCCGGCTTGGCGTCGGCGACTTCAGCCGGCGCGGCCGTACCCTTCTTGGCAAGCCATTCCTGGCGCGCCGCGTCAGCCTTGGCCTTGGCGGCCTCGCGCATTGCCATCTTGCGAGCCTCGAGCGCCTTGTCCTTTGCCGCCTGCTTGTCGGCGGCGATCTTGGCCTCGAGCTTGCCGATCTGCGCGAGATCGTCAGAGGTCGGATTTTTCTTCTTCTTGAGAAGCTTCAACTGCGATGCGTCGCTCTTGGCGGCGACAGGAATTGCGTCGGTCTTCTCTACCGACGGTGAAGAGACCATGTTTGCCGGTCCGGCGATGGCCGCGGAACCCATGCCGAGGATGGCACAGACTCCCAAAATGATGAAGCTGCGAAGCTGCATGGCGAAGATCCGATCGTTCAAATGCAAGTTGCCCACGGCGTCGCCCGGCGCCCCCCAAGGACGCCGAAAAGTGCCGCGCGCAATCTATAATCGATTAGCCGTCATCGCCTCAAGCTGAGGCAGGCGCTACGCCCGATTGAATCTTCGTGATCGGGCGCGCATTTGCCGCGACTGTGTTCAAAGAACAACAGATCGCGGCCGAGCTTGTCCGGCTACTGGTTCGGAACCTGAGGGGTGACCGGCAAGGTGACGCCGTTGGCCGCCGGCGCGGTGGTCGGATTCGCGGGCGCCGGAACAGGCGTTGTGGCGGGAGCCGGCGCGGTGGTGCCATTGGCAAGCGGCGTGGTGGTCGTCGCACCGCCAGCCGGAGCCGCGGGAGCAGAGCCGCCGGCCGGGGCCGCGGGTTGCGAGCTGCCCACCGGTCCATTCGATCCCGGCAGCTGGTTGAGCACGCCGTTGCCCGAGGTCGACGTTGCCGGACGGTCGAGGATGTCGATCGGCTTTTCGCCGTAGCGGGCAATGATCGACAGCGCCAGCGACGTCACGAAGAAGGCCGCCGCCAGGATCGCGGTGGCGCGGGTCAACGCGTTGGCGGCGCCCCGCGCGGTCATGAAACCGGAACCGCCGCCGATGCCCAGGCCGCCGCCTTCGGAGCGCTGCAGCAGCACCACGCCGACAAGGGCAAGCACGACCATGAGGTGGACGACGATCAGTACGGTTTCCATAATTTATCCTGGCGAGGCCTTGCGCGACCGCGCATACGACCGATGATTTGGAGGCGGCTCCTTACAATGCTTTGGCGGCATTTCCAAGCCCGTGGCCGGGAATATGGGAAGCAATGCGGCCATTACAACGATTTATGCTGCATGAGCCTAAGCCATGTTCATGTATGCTTCCGCGATAGCCAGGAAGTCGGCCGCCTTCAGGCTGGCGCCGCCGACCAGTGCGCCATCGACATTCTCGACGCCGAGCAGTTCCACCGCGTTGGAAGGCTTGACCGAGCCGCCATAAAGAATGCGCATCCTGGCCGCGGCATCGCCGAGCAGCGCCGTCAGCTTGCCCCGGATATGCGCATGCGCGTCGGCGACGTCGGCGGCGGTCGGCGTCAGGCCGGTGCCGATGGCCCAGACCGGCTCGTAGGCGATGATGGTGTTGGCGGCGGTGGCGCTCGCCGGCACGGAACCGTCAAGCTGGCGCGACAGGACATCGAGCGTGGCGCCCGCCTCCCGCTCGGCGCGCGTCTCGCCGATGCAGATGATGGCCACCAGTCCTGCCCGCCAGGCCGCCGATGCCTTGGCATGGACCATTGCATCGTCGTCGCCGAACAGTTCGCGGCGCTCGGAATGGCCGACGATGACGTGGCTCGCTCCGGCATCCTTGAGCATCTCGGCCGAAATCTCGCCCGTAAAGGCGCCGCTCTCCTTGGGATGGCAATCCTCTCCACCGGCCCGCACCGGCGTGCGCGACAGGATCTCGGCGGCGCGCTGGAGCAAGGTCGCCGGCACGCACACCAGCGCTTCGGTCTCCGCGTCGAGCCCGCTCATGAACCCGTTGCCGATCGACCGCAGCTCGTTGAGCGAGGCGCTGGTGCCGTTCATTTTCCAGTTGCCGGCGACAAGCGGGCGGATTCCAGGGGTCATGGGGCGCGTTCTCCGAGCGACATTAAGCAGCGCCCTCACTACCAAAATCAGGTCACAAAGCAATCGACAGTGGACCGGAAGGGCGCTATTGCGCTTGTTTCAGACTCGGCGCATGCGAAAATGCGCAAAAATCGGAAGTATGCATGCTTGGTATATTGAGAAGCGCGGCGGGCACTTGGGTCGCGAAGGCGTTGCTGTCCTTGCTGGTGATCAGTTTCGCCGCCTGGGGCATCACCACCCGCATGGTGGGCGGTGTGCTGGGCGGTCATCACGCGGTCATCACGGCCGGTGGCACGGAGGTCTCGATCAACGAGTACCGCCTCGCTTACGACCGCCAGCTCAGCCTACTGTCGCAGCAATATGGCCAGCGCATCACCCACGACCAGGCCAAGCTGCTCGGTGTCGACAACCAGGTGCTGGCGCAGCTCGTTTCGGGCGCCGTGCTCGACGAACAGGCGCGCAAGCTGGGGCTCGGCCTCTCCAAGGATCGGCTTGCCGAACTGACGCGCGAGGATCCGGCTTTCAAAGGCCCCGGCGGCCAGTTCGATCGCCGTACCTTCGAGTATCTGCTGCGCGAGCTTGGCATGCGGCCTGAGGACTACCTCAGGAACCGCTCGCAGGTGGCCGTGCGCCAGCAGATCGTCGAGGCGATCTCCGACGGCCTCAAGGTTCCGCAGACCTTCCTGAAGGCGGTCTCTCTCTATCGCGGCGAGGATCGCACGATCGACTATCTCGTGCTGCCGAAGACGCTCGTGCAGCCGATCGAGGCGCCGTCGGACAGCGCCCTCAACGCCTATTTCGACGCCAACAAGAAGAACTACGCCGCGCCGGAATATCGCAAATTCTCCTATGTCAGGTTGGAGCCGCAGGACATAGCCGATCCGTCCGCGGTGACCGACCAGCAGGTCAGCGAGGACTACAACAAGAATATCGCGCGCTACACGACGCCCGAGATGCGCACCATCGAGCAGCTGGTGTTCAAGACGCCGGATGCGGCCAAGGCCGCTTTGGATTCGCTGAAGGCTGGCGCTACCTTCGACAAGCTCGTCACCGCCGAAGGCAAGACGCAGGCCGACACGCTGCTCGGCACGCTGGCCAAGGACAAGATCGCCGACAAGGCGGTGGCCGATGCGGCTTTCTCGCTCAATGCCAACGAGGTCAGCCAGGTCATCCAGGGCGCCTTCGGTCCCGTGCTCTTGCGCGTGACCGAGATCAAGCCGCAGGTGGTGAAGCCGCTTTCGGAAGTGTCCGACCAGATCCGCAAGGACCTGGCGGTCGGCGAAGCGAACCGCATCCTGCTCGATGTGCATGACAGCTACGAGGACACCCGGGCCTCGGGCGCCTCGCTTGCCCAGGCCGCCGACAAACTGAAGCTCAAGGTCGTCACCATCGACGCCATCGACCGTACCGGCCAGCGGCCGGACGGCACGATCGTCAACGACCTGCCGCAATCGGCCGAGCTGATCAAATCGGTGTTCGCGGCGGAGCCCAATACCGAGAACGAGGGCCTGACGACTGCCGACAACGGTTTCGTCTTCTACGAAGTGCAGTCGATCACGCCGGCGCGCGACCGCACGCTGGATGAAGTCCGCAAGAAGGTCGTCGCCGACTGGACGGAGGCCGAGACCGACAAGCGGCTCGACGCTAGGGCTCAGGAGCTGGAAAAACGCCTCAAGGCAGGCACCACGCTCGACGTCATCGCCGGCGAGCTCAAGCTCGACAAGCAGACCAAGCGCGGTCTGAAGCGCGAAGCCGACGATGCCGATTTCGGCAAGGAAGGCGCTGCGGCCATGTTCGGCGTCGGCGAAGGCGGTACCGGTTTGATCGCCTCGCCCACCGGCGACGGCCAGATCCTGTTCAAGGTCGCCGAGGTCTTCGAGCCGGCAGGCGCCGATGGCAGCGCGGTGCCGGACGACGCGCAGAAATCCTTCGGCGCCGGCATGTCCGACGATCTGCTCGACCAGTTGGTGGCGCAGTTGCAGTCGCAATATGACGTTCGCATCGATCCGAACGCCGTTTCGCAAGCACAAACACGATGAGCGCTCTGAAGACACACATAGCCAAGGTCGCCACGGGCACCGCGCTTTCCTTCGAGGAAGCGCGCGAGGCGTTCGACATCATCATGTCGGGCGACGCGACGCCCGGCCAGATCGGCGGCTTCCTGATGGCGCTGCGCGTGCGCGGCGAGACGGTAGGCGAGATTTCCGGCGCGGTCGCCACGATGCGCGCAAAGATGCTGCGCGTCGAGGCGCCGCAAGGCGCCATCGACATCGTCGGCACTGGCGGCGACAATTCGCATTCGGTCAACATCTCGACCGCTTCGGCCTTCGTCATTGCAGCCGCCGGGGTGCCGGTCGCCAAGCATGGCAATCGCGGGCTGTCCTCGCTGACCGGCTCCGCCGACGTGCTGACGGCGCTGGGCGTCAGAATAGACATCCCGCCGGAGATGATCGGCCGCTGCATCCATGAGACCGGCGTCGGCTTCATGTTCGCGCCGGCGCATCATCCGGCGATGAAGCATGTCGGGCCGACCCGCGTCGAGCTCGGCACGCGCACCATCTTCAACCTGCTCGGGCCTTTGTCGAATCCCGCCGACGTCAGCCGCCAGATGGTCGGCGTCTTCCTGCCGGAGTGGATCATGCCGGTGGCCGAGACATTGAAAGCGCTGGGCGCCGACCATGCCTGGGTCGTCCATGGCGACGGCTATGACGAGATCACCACGACGGGTGAAACCCAGGTGGCGGAGCTTGTCGGCGGCGAGATCCGCAGCTTCACCCTGACGCCGGAAGCCGTCGGGCTGAAGCGGCACACCAAGGAAGAGCTGCGCGGCGGCGACGCCGCCTACAACGCCAAGGAACTGCGCGATATGCTGGGCGGCGCCGCCGGCGCCTATCGCGATACGGTGCTGATGAATGCCGGCGCCGGGCTGGTCGTGGCCGGCAGGGCGACGACGCTTGCCGACGGCATCGCGGCGGCGGCGCAAGCGATCGACAGCGGACGCGCGCTTGGCGTGCTGGACAAGCTCGTCGAGATTTCGAACGGATAAGGCCTTGTCGGACATCCTGCGCAAGATCGAAGCCTACAAGCGCGACGAGATCGCGGCAGCCAAGCTCGCCATGCCGCTCGCCGAGATCAAGGCGAAGGCCAGGGACGCCGAGCCGCCGCGCGGCTTCCTTGCTGCGCTCGAGGCCAAGCGCCGGGGCGGCGGCTTCGCGTTGATTGCCGAAATCAAGAAGGCCAGCCCCTCCAAGGGGCTGATCCGCGCCGATTTCGACCCGCCAGCCTTGGCCAAGGCCTATCAGAAAGGTGGCGCGACCTGCCTTTCGGTGCTGACCGACGCGCCATCCTTCCAGGGCGCGCCGGAATTTCTCACCAAAGCGCGTAAGGCGGTGTCCCTGCCCGCATTGCGTAAGGATTTCCTATTCGACCCTTACCAGGTCCACGAAGCACGAGCCTGGGGCGCAGACGCCATCCTGATCATCATGGCAAGCGTGGACGATGCTCTGGCGAGCGAATTGGAAGCTATCGCCTTCGAACTCGGGATGGACGCGCTGATCGAGGTGCATGACGAGGCCGAAACGGAGCGCGCGCTAAAATTGTCGTCGCGACTGATCGGTATCAACAACCGCAATCTGCGGACCTTCGAGACCAGCCTTGAGACTTCCGAGCGGCTGGCGAAAATGGTGCCGGGCGGCTACTTGCTGGTCAGCGAGAGCGGCATCTTCACCCACGACGACTGCCTCAGGATGCAGAAGACCGGCATCAGCACCTTCCTGGTCGGCGAGAGCCTGATGCGGCAGGCGAACGTGGCCGCGGCGACCGAGCTTCTGCTGACAGGCAAGGCAGCGGCCGAGGCCATCTGAGATGGCCCTCACCCATCTTGGCGCCAAGGGCGAAGCCAATATGGTCGATGTCGGCGGCAAGGCCGAGACGACCCGCACGGCGATCGCCGAAGGTTTCGTCTCGATGCGGCCGGAAACGCTGGAGATGATTCTCGCCGGCGATGCCAAGAAAGGCGATGTGCTGGGCACAGCCCGTATCGCCGGTATCATGGCCGCAAAGAAAACGCATGAGCTGATCCCGCTCTGCCATCCGCTGCTTCTGACAAAAATTGCCGTCGAGATCGAGCCGGACCGCACGCTGCCTGGCCTCAGAGTCACCGCGCTTGCCCGCGTCACCGGCAAGACCGGCGTGGAGATGGAGGCGCTGACTGCGGCGTCGGTCGCCTGCCTCACCATCTACGACATGGCCAAGGCGGTGGACCGCGGCATGATGGTTTCCGGCATCCGGCTGGTCGAGAAGACAGGCGGCAAGTCCGGCGACTACAAGGTGGATGCCTGATGGCCTTGGTTCCGGTCGCCGAAGCGCTCGAACGCCTGCTCGACGGCGCCGCGCCATTACCCGGCGAAAGCATTCCGCTCGCCGAAGCGGCTGGACGGGTCCTGGCGGAGCCGGTCGTGGCGCTACGCACGCAGCCGCCGTTCAACGCCTCGGCCATGGACGGCTATGCTGCAAGATCCGCCGATGTCGCTTCAGCGCCGGCTGAACTCGAGGTCATAGGCATGGCGCCCGCCGGGCGCGGTTTCTCCGGGACCGTCGGCAAAGGCCAGGCCGTGCGCATCTTTACCGGTGCGCCGCTGCCTGAAGGCGCCGACACCATCGTCATCCAGGAAAACGTCCGCGACCTTGGCAACCGCCAGATCGAAGTGACGGAGCCGACCGCCGAAGGACGCAATGTCCGTCGCCGCGGGCTCGACTTCGGCCAAGGCGACCTGCTGCTCGAAAAAGGCCGCGCGCTCGACGCGGCGGCCCTTTCGCTGGCGGCGTCGGCCAACCACCCCGCCTTGAACGTCGTGCGGCGGCCGCTGGTTGCGATCATCGCCACCGGCGACGAATTGCTGCCGCCAGGCAGCGCGCTCGGCCCCGACCAGATCATTTCGTCCAACGCCTATGGCGTCGTTGCCGCCGCCCAGTCGGTCGGCGCGCGCGCGCTCGATCTCGGCATCGCCGCCGACCGCCAGGAGGCGATCGCCGCGCTGGTCAGGAAAGCGGTCGAGGCGAACGCCGATGTCATCGTCACGCTCGGCGGCGCCTCGGTCGGCGACCACGACCTGATCCATGACGTGCTGACCGGCGAAGGCATGAAGCTCGACTTCTGGAAGATCGCCATGCGCCCCGGCAAACCGCTGATGTTTGGCCGGCTTGGCAATGTCCGTTGCATCGGCCTGCCCGGCAATCCGGTGGCAAGCATCGTCTGCTCGCAACTCTTCTTGAAGCCGCTGCTTGCCAGGCTCGGCGGCCGCGATCACCGGCAGGACGTGCGAACGGCCAAGCTGGGCGCCGCGATGCAGGCCAACGATTTCAGGCAGGACTACGTGCGCGCCATCGTGCGCGAGGACGCCGGCACCCTGGTCGCGACGCCTTTCGGCATCCAGGACTCCTCGATGCTGCGGATGCTCGCCGACGCCAACGGCCTGATCGTGCGCGAGCCCTTTGCGCCGGCGGCGGAAGCCGGCGCTGAATGCAGCGTGCTCATGCTGCGCTGAGCCGGTCTATCCCGCCGTTTTAACGCAATTCTCGACCGAAACCGTTCACACCGCCGAATTGCTCTATTCGGCGATCAGTGCGCGAGTGAGGGGATGATCCGGATCTCCGAGACCATCGACGACATTGAAATGATGCCGGTCCGGCTCGACCACTGAACCGGTGGTGGCGCCGAGCCCGGTCCAGATGTTGGCGAGCAACGCGCTCTGGCGCAGGAATTCCGCACGCTCGCCGCCGCCGACCCAACAGGTGATGCGGGCTCCCTGCCGAGGCCGCAGCAAAGCCGGGCTTTCGCTCAACGCTTCCTTCTCGTCGATGTTCAGGGTCTCGTTCAGTGCGGTGAACATCAGCGGCCGAAGGTCGTGCAGGCCTGAGATCGAAACAACCTGGCGTATGCGCCGCGACACATCGGACGACAGCGGCGAGGCCGCGGTCACCATCCGGCTGACGAGATGTCCGCCGGCCGAGTGCCCGGTCAGCACCAGCGGACCATCGATCATCGCTGCCGCCTTCTCGATCGCTGCCGCAACCTCGTTGACGATGCCGCTGATCCTGGTCTGCGGGCAAAGCGTGTAAGAGGGCATGGCGACGGCAAAACCGTGGCCGACCGCACCTCCAGCCAGATGCGACCAGGAGGTCTTGTCTGATTCCATCCAGTAACCGCCATGGATGAACACGACGAGCCCCTTTGGCGCGGCAGGTGGGAGAAACAGATCGAACCGGTTGCGCGGCGCTTCGCCGTACACGATATCGAACCGCGCCCTGCCTTGCGCCAACAGCTTTTCCCTAAAGGCTTGCGCCGGTTGATCCCAAGCCGCGGGCCAGCGGTCGCCGCCGGCGATGTTCGCGCCGTTGGCATAGGCGTTGTCCCAGTCGGCAATACGGTTTTCGAACACGGCCCCTCCGCGATCAGGTCGATGTTGAGCGGAGTTTAATTGGCATCGCCGCGGTCAGGTAACGGTTGTCTTGACCGCGAAGCGGGCTTCTCGCCAGACGCCGGTCCGCAAGATGTCTTCGAGCACTTCGACGGCATTCCAGACATCCCTGTAGCCGACATAGAGCGGGGTAAAACCGAAGCGCATGGTCGACGGCGCCCGAAAATCACCGATCACGCCGCGTTCGATCAGGGCCCGCATGATCTGGTAGCCATGCTGGTGAATGAAGGAAATCTGGCTGCCGCGTTTGGCGCCGTCGCGGGTGCTTTCCAGCGTAAGATCGTAACCGCCGCACCGTGCTTCGACGAGTTCGATGAACAGATCGGCCAGCGCAATGCTCTTCCTCCGCACCGTCGCCAGGTCAACGCCGTTCCAGATGTCGAGCGCGCCTTTCAGCGTCCGCATCGACAGGACCGGCTGCGTGCCGCACAGAAATCGGCGGATGCCGGTGCCTGGCGCATAGGCTTGCTCGAAGGCGAATGGCCGTGCATGGCTCCACCACCCGCTGAGCGGCTGCCGCACATCGGCAAGATGCCGCTCGGCCGCATAGATAAAGGCAGGAGAACCCGGCCCGCCATTGAGATATTTATAGGTGCAGCCGACGGCGAAATCGGCGCTTGCCCTGTCAAGTTCAACCGGCATGGCGCCCGCGCTGTGGCAGAGATCCCATACGATCAGCGCACCGGCGTCATGCGCCATTCGCGTAAGCGCCGCCATGTCGCGCAACTCGCCGGATTTGTAATTGACGTGGTTGACCAACACCACCGCCACGCGTCCGTCGATCAGTTCCTCGATGGTCGGCGCGTCCACGCCAGCCAGGCGCAGGACAGTGTTCTTTCCGGTCCAGGCCACCCCTTCGGCCATATAGATATCGGTCGGAAAACTGTCGCCCTCGGCAACGATCACGGTTCGGTCCGGCCGCATCGCCATCGCCGCGTGCAGCACTTTGTAGATGTTGATCGACGTGGTGTCGCAGACCACGGTCTGGCCCGGCGCCGCGCCGATCAGGCGCCCGAGCTGGTCGCCCAGCTCGACCGGCATGTCGAACCATCCATCCTTGTTCCAGGCACGAATGAGGTCATGCGCCCACTCCTCGGCAGCTGCCTTGCGCAACTCGTCGAATGCGGCATGCGAGGCCGCTCCCAACGAATTCCCGTCGAGGTAGATCACCCCCTCCGGCAGGACGAAGCGATCGCGCAGGGCGCGCAGCGGATCCGCTGCATCCATCGCCTCGATCTCGGCGAGATCAGGAATTCCCCCCATCATGCTGCCGCCTCCATTTCGGCATGGCGCCTCTCACGGTTGGCCAAGGGCGGTTGTCTCACCACCGTCCGTGCCACGGCAAGAACCTTCTGCGCTATGTTAGCTGGTCCATAGACGGCGAAGACCAAGGATTGCGACCATTGCCGAAGTTGGCATTTTGGGTCCGTTTCGTTCACGGTGAGGCACGTTCGCGCAAGAGCCGAAGCGATCCCGCCCCGCGCCTTTGTGATGGTGTTGGACCGCGCTTCAGCTTAAGGAGGGCTGCATAATCGAGCGGAATCAATGACACCGCCGACCTGACCCGGTCAGGTATCCCTTGGATGCAACATTGTTTCCGAAGCCTCAACAAATTCACTAAACTTTAAACGGTTGCGGAACACAACTGGAACAGATAGTGTTTGTTCTGGGTTTGTTTTTCTGATTCCGGTTTCAGAACCCAAGGGGGCCGCCATGCTGACGCGCAAACAACATGAACTGCTGATGTTCATCCATGAACGCCTCAAGGAGAGCGGGATTCCACCGTCTTTCGACGAGATGAAGGAAGCGCTCGACCTCGCCTCCAAATCGGGCATCCATCGGCTGATCACGGCGCTGGAAGAACGCGGCTTCATTCGCCGGCTGCCGAACCGGGCGCGCGCGCTTGAAGTGCTGCGGCTGCCCGACTCGATCGCGCCTGGCCTGAATGCCGCGAGAAAGTTTTCGCCGAGCGTCATCCAGGGCGGCCAGGGCAATCTTGGCCGCGAGGTCAAGCCGGCGGCGCCCTCGCGCACGCCGACACCCAGCAATGACGACGACGCTGTTTCGGCCGTGTCCATTCCGGTGATGGGCCGCATCGCCGCTGGCGTGCCGATAGACGCCATCCAGCACCAGACGCATTCGATCTCGGTGCCGCCGGACATGATCATGGGCGGCGAGCATTATGCGCTGGAGGTCAAGGGCGACTCGATGATCGAGGCCGGTATCTTCGACGGCGATACGGTCATAATCCGCAACGCCAATACGGCAAGTCCGGGCGAGATCGTGGTGGCGCTGGTCGACGACGAGGAAGCGACCCTGAAGCGGTTTCGTCGCAAGGGTGCCTCGATCGCGCTCGAGGCCGCCAACCCGGCGTACGAGACCCGTATCTTCGGACCGGACCGGGTCAAGGTTCAGGGTAAGCTCGTCGGACTCATCCGCCGTTACTGAGCAGAACCGCGCGGCGGTCTTCGCCGGAACTGTGTGCCATCTATTCTGTAGGCTGCGGCGCGACCGCCGGCTTTTCCGGTCGTTGATAGGGCGGCAGCCCCCTCGCCTCACGCGCGTATTTCCGCTGCTCGTGCCAGGGTCGGTACGGTTCTTCGACCGCGTAGCGAACGGTTGGCCGCGCGGTTGCCGATTGCGGATCAAAGAAGATGGCGGCGCTGCCGTCGCGTGCCAGCTGCCGCTTGGTGACGACGAGTACGCGCGGATCGCGGCATGGATTGTGGGCCGTGGCGTCGTCGATGACGATGAGGTCGGCGAAACCGCAAGCAGGCCGGGCGCTGGCGCGGTTCTCGGCGAGCGCGACGATGGCACCGGAAGGATGCCGGCCGATGCAGAGGTCGCCGATGCAGTAGAAGGGCGAGCCGGGCGGCAGGTCGACGGGATCGGCGATGTCGAGGGCGTCTTTAGCGAACGTCTCCGGCGGTACGATTTCCTCGGCTTTCAGCGCCCGTTTCCAGTTGTCCGTGGTGAAGTCGTTGGAGCGCGTGCGGTTGATGGCAAGCTCGCCGCCGCCGATCGGCATCGCCACCAGATGCGCGTCCTCCGAGACAAGCACATCCGGGGCGCGGACATGCGGAATGGCCAGCAGCGCGGCGAGCGCGAAGGGTACGGCGGCAAGCCTCAGCCAGGTGGTGGCCATCGTCGCGATGACCAGCGCGACCGTCGCCAGCAGCACCGACTGGATCGAGATCAGCCCGACGGCGTCGACTGGTGAGCGCTCGGAGATCCACGCCGAAATGGCGATCATCGCCGTCAGGCCTTTGCCCATGACAAAGAGGAAGGGGCCGTCGAAGCCGAAGGGCATGGCCAGCGCGCTCAACACGGCGAACGGCATGACGATCAGTGAGACGATCGGCATGACCGACAGATTGGCCAGCAGGCTGAGCGGCGATACGCGCTGGAAGTGCCAGATCGCAAACAACAATGTCGCGCTGCCCGCGATGAGCGACGTCACGGCGGCACCACCTACTCCAATCGCCAGTTTTCGCGATAGGAAGCCGAGGAACGAATGCTTTGCCGGCGGCCCGGTCGTTTTGCCGGCGCGATAGTCGGCAAAACCGGCATAGGCGCCGACCAGCGCGGCGGTGGCGGCGAAGGACATCTGGAAGCTCGGGCCGACAACTTCGTGCGGCGAGACAAGGATGACGGCGATGGCCGAGATCGCCAGGTTGCGCATGGTGAGCGCCGCGCGGTCGAAGAGCACGGCGGCGAGCATCACGGCCAGCATGATGAAACTCCGCTCGGCCGCCACCACGATGCCGGAGATCACGAGGTAGGCGGCGATCGAGAGCAGCGCGATTGCAGCGGCATATTTCTTCACCGGCCGGCGCGACGAGAAATCCGGAAACAGCGCGAAGGCGCCGCGCAAAAGGACCATGATCGTGCCGGCGACCAGCGCCATATGCAGGCCGGAGATCGAAATGATGTGGTAGATGCCGGTCCGTCGCATCGACTCGTTGATGGCTTCCGGAATGCCGGCACGAACGCCGACGATCAGCGCCGCCGCGATCTCGCCTTCGGATCCGCCGATGGCGCTCCTGATGTGATCGGCGATCCCTTCGCGCGCGTTTTCCACTGCCGATGCGACGCGCGCGCCAAACGGCGCTTTCGCTGGCGCAATCAGCTTTGGATCACCCAGGAAAAAGCCGCTGCCGCCAATGCCGGCAAAATAGCTGTCGAATGAAAAGTCGTAGCTGTCCGGCCGAACCGGGCCGGTCGGCGGCAACAGCTTGGCATAGCCGGTCAGCATCGACCCGGCTGTCATGTCGGGCGGGATCCTGCGCGCCGAAAGCCTGACGCGGTCCGGCGCGTAGCGCAGCTTCGGACGTTCCGTGGAAATCAAGTCGATGGTCAGCCGGACACGGCCATTGGCCATCGCCTCGGCGGTGACGAGGCGGCCCGTCAGCCGTGTCTGGATTTCCGAACCCAGCATCGGGGTTGCCATCCGCCAGGTCTCGACCTTGGCCGCGAGAAAGCCCAAGGCGCAGAAAAACGCCGCCATGAAGACAAGGTGCGTTCTGTGCCGGGAATGTGAGGCCGCCGCGCAGACCGCCATCAGGGCCACTGCCGCAAGCGGCCTGTAGAGATCCGGCTCAGCGCTCAGCGTGAAGTAATAGATGACGCCGGCGGCCAAAAACACCGGCACCAGCAGGAAGCCGATGCCGCGGTCAAGCTCGGTGGCGGCAGCGGTGCCGATGCTTCGGAGCAATGCGGGAAGCGAGGCGCGGCCAAGCTGTTTGCGGATTCGGCTGAGGCTCGCCGTTGGCGAGACCGGCTGTATTGCACCGTCACCGGGTGGCGTAAGCTCGGTAGGTGCCCGCGGCTCCGGAAGCGAAACCGGCGCTCCCTCTTCGGGCGCGGCATGGGCAAACATCAGGCGTTCGCTGACGCCAGCTGTCGTTCCCCCGCCCTCCTCCGCGCCCCGGCCACGTCCAGCCATCGGGTCTGCCCCTTGCGCCCCAGACCGCCTATGCTACATGAACGCCGGTCGCGTGGAAGTCCGCGCGAAACATGCATCTTTTCAGTGCTTCCTCGAGAGTTCCATGTCCGACAAGGTCGTCACCCGCTTTGCCCCCTCGCCCACAGGCTACCTGCATATTGGCGGGGCGCGTACGGCGCTGTTCAACTGGCTCTATGCCAGGCACACCGGCGGCACGATGCTGCTGCGCATCGAGGATACCGATCGCGAGCGCTCCACCGAAGCTGCCACCGCCGCCATTCTCGACGGGCTGACCTGGCTTGGCCTCTCCTGGGACGGCAAGGCCGTCTCGCAGTTCGAGCGCGCGCCGCGTCATCGCGAGGTGGCCGAGGAGCTCGTGCGCATGGGCAAGGCCTATTACGCCTATGAGACGCCGGCCGAGCTCGAGGCGATGCGCGAGGCGGCCCGCGCCAAGGGTCTGCCGCCGCGCTACAACGGCCAGTGGCGCGACCGCGGCCCCTCCGAGGCGCCGGCAGGCGTCAAGGGTGCGATCCGCATCAAGGCGCCGACCGAAGGCGTGACGATCGTCAACGACCGCGTGCAGGGCGAGGTGCGCTTCCCGAACAAGGATCTCGACGACTTCATCATCCTGCGTTCCGACGGCGTCCCGACCTACATGCATGCCGTCGTCGTCGACGATCACGACATGGGCGTCACCCACATCATCCGCGGCGACGATCACCTGACCAACGCCGCGCGCCAGACGGTGATCTACGATGCCATGGGCTGGGATGTGCCGTCGATGTCGCACATCCCGCTGATCCACGGCGCCGACGGCGCCAAGCTGTCGAAGCGGCACGGCGCGCTCGGTGTCGAAGCCTATCGCGCCATGGGTTATCTGCCCGAGGCTCTGCTCAACTATCTGGCCAGGCTCGGCTGGAGCCATGGCGACGACGAGGTGATGTCGGTCAAGGACATGGTCGCGTGGTTCGACATCGGCGACGTCAACAAGGGCGCGGCGCGCTTCGACTTCGCCAAGCTCGAGGCGCTGAACGGCGTCCATATGCGCAAGATGGATGACCAGGCGCTGTTCGACATCTTCGTCGCCACCTTGCCCTATCTCGAAGGCGGCCCGACGATCGCGGCAAAGCTCGACGACAGGCGCAAGGCGCAACTGCTTGCCGCCATGCCCGGTCTCAAGGAGCGGGCCAAGACCCTGGTCGAGCTGGTCGACGGAGCGGCGTTTCTGTTCGCCGAGCGGCCGTTGCCGCTGGATGAGAAGGCGGCCGGCTTGCTCAACGCGGATGCGCGCGCGATTCTGCGCGGCGCGCATGGCGCATTGTCTGCCGTCGAGGGCGACTGGAGCGCCGCCTCGGCCGAGGCTTCGATCCGCGACTTTGCGCAGGCCGGTGGGCACAAGCTCGGCGCCGTGGCACAGCCGCTTCGGGCCGCGCTGACCGGCCGCAGCACCTCGCCCGGCGTGTTCGACGTGCTTGCCGTGTTGGGTCGCCAGGAAAGCCTGGCGAGGATTGGAGATCAAATCGATTAGCAGCGAACTGGCCCAAGAAGATTGGCATTGAAAGGTGTGTTTCGCAGTGCAACATTAGGCTTGGCCCAATCTGGCACGCACCTCCTAAAATGCGATGGCAAGTTCGCGCATTCCGGTGATTTCGACGTGTCGTTTGCAGGAATTGCCTTGCCGGCATGAGGAACATAAAGGAGTTTGCAATGAGCGAAGCTGCGACAAAACTGGAACCGAGCGGCAAGGCGCATGAGTCGACCGCCAGGCTCGAACTCGCCGGCAAGACCCATGAATTCAAGGTGCGAAGCGGGTCGACCGGGCCTGACGTGATCGATATCGGCGCGCTCTACAGCACGACCGGCGCCTTCACCTACGACCCCGGCTTCACCTCCACGGCAAGCTGCGAGTCGGCAATCACTTTCATCGACGGCGACGCCGGCATTCTGCTGCATCGCGGCTATCCGATCGACCAGCTTGCCGAACATGGCGACTTCCTCGAGGTCTGCTACCTCTTGCTCTACGGTGAACTCCCGACCAAGGCGCAGAAGGAGGACTTCGACTATCGCGTGACGCGCCACACGATGGTGCACGAGCAGATGTCGCGCTTCTTCACCGGCTTCCGCCGCGATGCGCATCCGATGGCCGTCATGTGCGGCGTGGTCGGCGCGCTATCGGCCTTCTATCACGACTCCACCGACATCTCGGATCCCTACCAGCGCATGGTCGCCTCGATGCGCCTGATCGCCAAGATGCCGACGATCGCGGCGATGGCCTACAAATACCACATCGGCCAGCCGTTCATTTACCCGAAGAACGAGCTGAACTTCGCCGCCAACTTCCTGCACATGTGCTTTGCTGTGCCGTGCGAGGAATACAAGATCAATCCGGTGCTGGCGCGCGCCATGGAGCGCATCTTCATCCTGCACGCCGACCACGAGCAGAACGCCTCGACCTCGACCGTCCGCCTCGCCGGCTCCTCGGGCGCCAACCCGTTCGCCTGCATCGCCGCCGGCATTGCCTGCCTGTGGGGTCCGGCGCATGGCGGGGCCAACGAAGCAGCGCTCAACATGCTGGGCGAGATCGGCCATGTCGACCACATCCCGGAATTCATCGCCCGCGCCAAGGACAAGAACGATCCGTTCCGGCTGATGGGTTTTGGCCATCGCGTCTACAAGAACTACGATCCGCGCGCCAAGATCATGCAGAAGACGGCGCATGAGGTGCTGGGCGAACTCGGCATCAAGGACGATCCGTTGCTCGACATCGCCATGGAGTTGGAAAAGATCGCGCTGACCGACGCCTACTTCATCGAAAAGAAGCTCTACCCGAATGTCGACTTCTACTCCGGCATCACGCTAAAGGCGTTGGGATTCCCCACCACCATGTTCACCGTGCTGTTCGCCGTTGCCCGCACCGTCGGCTGGATCGCGCAGTGGAAGGAAATGATCGAGGATCCGCACCAGAAGATCGGCCGCCCGCGCCAGCTCTACACCGGCGCCACGGAACGCGATTACGTGCCGATTGCCAAGAGATAGGGAATAGGCAGTAGGCAGTAGAAAGAGAGCCCCTACTGCCTACTGCCTACTGCCTACTGCCTACTGCCTACTGCCTACTGCCTACTGCCTACTGCCTACTGCCTACTGCCTACTGCCTACTGCCTACTGCCTTCCTGATGCACCCCATCACCACCTCGGCTGCGATATCGCCCGAGGGCCGCTCGGTCGCCATGCGGCGGGCGATCTCGGCAAAGCCCGCCTTTTGCCAGGCGCGCATGCCGGTGTCGGCAAACAGGGCTTCCAGCTGCCGGGCTAGGTTTTCCGGCCGGACATACTGATCGTAGAATTCCGGCACCAGCGCGCGGTCGGATATCAAATTGGGCAGCAGTGCCGACCACGTCGTCACCATATGCTGCAGAATCTGGCGCGCGATCGGGTCGAGTTTGTAGCAGGAAACCATCGGAACGCCTGCGAGCGCCAGTTCCAGCGAAACCGTTCCAGACGCGATCAACGCCGCATCGGCCTTGCCGAAAGCCTGCCATTTGCGCTCCGGCTCGGTGATGATTTCCGGCTTGTCGTCCCAGCTGGCGACCGAGGCCTTCACCGGCTCAGCGACATGCGGCACCGTCGGCAACAGCAAGCGCAGGCGGTGGCCGCGCTGGCGCAGGACCGACATCGTCTTGCCGAACGGCTCGATCAGTCGCCTCACCTCGCCGCGGCGCGAACCGGGCAGCACCAGCAGCGTCTTGACGCGATCGCCGGACAGGTCGCGCGGCATCGCCTGCGCCTTGGCGGCGCCAAGCACGCCCGAATCCTGCGTCAGCCGGTGTCCGACATAGGTGCCGGGCGGCCCGCCAAGGCGGGCGAGCGCCTTCACCTCGAAGGGCAGGATGCAGAGGATGTGATCGACATAGGGCTTCATCGCCACCGCCCTGCCCGGCCGCCAGGCCCATACGCTCGGGCAGACATAGTGGACGATCGGGATGGCCGGATCGGTTGCGCGGACCTTCTTCGCGACGCGCAGCGAGAAATCCGGACTGTCGATGGTGACCAGGCAATCGGGCCGCTCGGCCGCGATCATCGCCGCCGTCTGGCTGATCCGGCGCATCAGCCGCGGCAGGTCGCGCAGCACCGCGCTAAAACCCATCAGCGCGATCTCGCCGCCGTCGAAGAGCGGGTTCAGTCCCAGCTGCTGCAGGTGCCTGCCGCCAATGCCCACGAGCTGAACCTTGCGGCCGGTCGTGCGTTCGAGCGCCCGCACGATGTCGGCGCCGAGCAGATCGCCGGATTCCTCGCCGGCGACGATCGCGATCTTGAGCGGCTTGTCAGCGACCATTGGCCGGCTCTCCATTGGCCATTTTCGTCGCGGGCAGGCCGACAATGAACAGGCCAAGCGCATTGGCGCGAGCAAGCGTAGTCGGACCTTCAAGGATAAGCGAACGGCCGGCTTCGACGGCTATGCCGGCAAGGCCTGCCGCATGAGCGGCCTCAATGGTCTGCGGGCCGATAGTGGGCAAGTCGGCGCGCAATTCCTGGCCCGGCTTGGCGCATTTGACCAGCACGCCGCGCGTCTTGCCGGCCAGCCTGCCGTGGCCGCGCAATTCCCGCGTTCTGTCAAGCAGGCCGGCGGTGCCTTCAATGCCTTCGAGGGCGACGGCTCGACCTCCAATCGCAATCGCAGCCTGTCCGATATCGAGTACGCCGATGGCCTTGGCCGCCTTACGGGCGGCTTCGATGTCACGCCAGTCGGACTGGTTTGGCCCGATCGCCGTCAATGGACCTTCGCCAGCCGTCAGTTCCGGAACGACTTCGTGCGCGCCGACGACCTTGACGCCTCGCTTTTCCAGGCCTCGGGTCAACACCTTCAGCAGGCCGTCGTCGCCGCGTCGCAACGCTCTGACCACGGAGGGAATTATCGCCAGCAGACCAAATGTCGGCTTTATCCTGCTCAGCCGCGGCCTGCGCTTGATCTCGCCGGCCAGGACAAGGTGCGTGATGCCCCGGCGCTTCAGCAACGGAAACAGCAGTCCGATGTCTTCCAGCGCGAGTTTTTCCTGATCGTAGGCCGCGAAGTCCGCCTCGCGGTCGACCTCACCGGCGGCGATGATGATGAAGGGCACGAAACCGTGCTTGACCAGGCCATCGGCGACTTCGACGGGCAGGCTGCCACCGCCGGCAATAATGCCGACCTTCGAGCCCGGCGCGAGTTGGAACGCTGATGCGGCGCGCTCAGGCCTCGTCATCGCCGCTGTCTTCGTCGCCGCCACCTTTGAGCGATGGGACGGCAAAGTGTCGCTTGTCGCGACTGGTGATGAAATCGATGATCTTCATGGCCGTTGGCGATCCGGCGAACTCGGCCTTGGCGAGTTCCACATTCTCACCGACGGTGCGGGAACGATCGAAAATCGTCCTATAAGCTTTGCGCAGCAGGTAGATCTCGGAACGCGGCAGACCGGAGCGTTTGAGACCAATGATGTTCAAGCCGCGCAAGCTGGCGCGGTTGCCGACGGCAATGGCGTAGGGAATGACATCGCCGACAAAAGCCGAGCAGCCGCCGAGAAAGGCGTTGTCGCCGACGCGCACGAATTGGTGAACCGCGCTTAGGCCGCCGATATAGACGTTGTCGCCGATTTCGCAATGTCCGCCGAGCGTCGCGCCATTGGCGAAGGTAGCGTTCTTGCCGACGACGCAATCATGGGCGATGTGGGCGTAGGCGAGGAAGTTGCCGTTGTCGCCGACAGTTGTCTCGCCACGGCTGGTGTCGGTGCCGACATGCATTGTGACGCCTTCACGAATGGTGCAGTTCGCTCCGATGACCAGGGTGGTGCGACCGCCCTTGTGCTTGGTGTTCTGCGGCGGCGCGCCGAGCGTCGCCATTGGATAGACCTTTGTTCCGGCCCCGATGGTCGTGGCGCCCATCACCGACACATGGCTGACCAGCTCCACACGATCGCCAATGATTGCATCGGCGCTGATATGGCAGAAGGGTCCGATGCGGACGCCTTCGCCGAGCCGGGCTCCTTCTTCGACGACCGAGGAAGGATGAATGGATGTCGAGACTTTCATGAGCATTTCGAACCGTCAGCCGGTAACCATCATGGCCGAAACCTCGGCTTCGGCGGCTTTCGCGCCGTCGACCATCGCCTCGCAGGCGAATTTCAGCAGGTTGCCGCGCTTCTTGATCTTTTTGACGTGGATCCTGAGCTGATCGCCCGGAACGACCGGCTTGCGGAATTTCGCGTTGTCGATGGTCATGAAATAAACCAGCGACGGCTTCTCGGTGTTGAGGCTGCGAATGCAGATCGCGCCCGCGGTCTGGGCCATGGCCTCGATGATGAGCACACCGGGCATGACCGGCTGCTGGGGGAAATGGCCCTGGAAATGCGGCTCGTTGATGGTCACGTTCTTGATGCCGACAGCGGACTCGTCGCCGTCTATGTCGACGATGCGATCGATCAGCAGGAATGGATAGCGATGCGGCAGGAGCTTCATAAGCCCCATGATATCGACCGCGTCGAGTGTCGTTGCCACCATATCAGCCATTTCCGTCGCCTTGCTTGCGCGTCCTGGCCATCCTGCGCAGCATCGCTATCTCGCGCATGGCTTCCGCCATGGGCTGCGCCGGGTAACCTCCCCAGACCTCGCCTGCCGGCACGTTGTTCATGAATCCACTTCTCGCAGCAAGCTTGGCCCCTGGTCCGATGGTCAGATGATCGGCAAGGCCGACACCGCCGCCCATGGTGACGTTGTCGCCGACGACGACGGAACCGGAAATACCCGAAAGCCCGGCTATAATGCAATTGCGGCCGATGCGAACATTGTGGGCGATCTGCACCAGATTGTCGATCTTGGTGCCTTGGCCGATGATGGTATCGGACATGGCGCCACGGTCGACGGTCGAATTGGAGCCGATCTCGACATCGTCCTGGATGATGACGCGGCCGATCTGCGGCACGCGTTCAGGTCCTTTGGCGCCGCCGACGAAGCCGAAACCATCCTGGCCGATCCTGGCGCCGCCATGGATGATGACGCGATTGCCGACAAGCGCATATTGAATGCTGGCGCCGGGGCCGATGAAACCGTCGCGGCCGATCTGGCAGGAACGGCCGACAACGGCGTGGGGCGCAATGACCGTGCCGCTGCCGATGGATACGCCAGGGCCGATCACGGCACCAGCCTCTACGATCGCCCCGTCCTCGACATGCGCGGATGGATCGATAAACGCATGCGCCGAGATGCCGGTTTCTCCGGTCATTGGCCCCGGAGTCGCGGCCTGCGGAAACAACAGGCGCCCGACCATCGCGAAAGCCTGTTGCGGACGCGGATGCATGAGCACTGCGATGCCCGGCGGCGCCTTGCTGGCAAAATCGGCAGGGCACAGCACCGCGGCCGCCCTGAGCGACTGCATCAGGGCGAAATTGCGCTTGCCGTCGACAAAGACGAGCGCGCCATTGCCACCCTCGTTGGCGGGAGCCAGCGCCTCGATGGCAATTTCGGCCTGAGCGGAATCGAGCAGGCTGGCGCCGGTCAGATTCGCGACCTCGCCAGCCGTATACCGGCGTGAAGGCGCGAAGAACACCGGATCGGTCATTCCAGAAGCTATATCCAGCTGGGTCGGATCGGTCCACTCCGGGCCGTCAGCCGGCCCGGAACCATCGCAACCACGAAATTAGAAGCGGGTGGCGATACCGAAGTTGAATTCCTGCACGTTGTCGGTCGACTCTTTCTTGACCGGGATCGCATAGTCGATGCGGATCGGGCCGAACGGCGAGGCCCACATCAGGCCGACACCGACCGAGGCGCGCAGCTTCATGCCAGCCGAGTCTGTGTTAACGCCGACAAGGTTGTTGCCGTAAAGCGTGGCCGCATCAGCAAAGACGGCGCCACGCAGACCGAAGCTCTCCGGAATGACCGGCAGCGGGAACTGCGCTTCTGCGGAGGCATTGAAATACGTCGTGCCACCAAGATGGTCGCCGCTGGTGTCGTTGGCAACAGGGCCGATGCCGCCATACTCGAAGCCGCGGATCATGCGATCGTTGCTCTGGAAGAGATCGAAGATACGAAGATCGCCACTGCCGTAGCCCGCGATGTAGCCTGCTCCCCCCGAAACCAGGCCGACGATATCAAGCTGCTCGGACAAGGTCTGGTAGACGCTTGCGCGTCCCGTAAACTTGACCCATTTGGCGTCGCCGCCCAAACCGGCAAACTCGGTCGTGCCGGTGACATAAAGCCCTTCATGCGGGTTCTTCATATCGTCGATGGTGTTGTAGACCAGACCGAGGCT
This sequence comes from Mesorhizobium sp. B2-8-5, assembly GCF_006440675.2. Taxonomy (NCBI): domain Bacteria; kingdom Pseudomonadati; phylum Pseudomonadota; class Alphaproteobacteria; order Hyphomicrobiales; family Phyllobacteriaceae; genus Mesorhizobium; species Mesorhizobium sp. B2-8-5. The sequence continues at coordinate 4,166,225 of NZ_CP083951.1, read as the reverse complement.
GACCGACGACTTGAGCCAAGGGCTTTCTGCAACGCCTTGCTGGATGGCTTGGGAGATGGTGCACTTGAGCGGGTCATAGATCCCGTTGGTCGTACAATTGTCTGCAAGTGAGTACTTCTCTTGCGAGATATTGTAGGCCAGCTGCGTCGAAATGTTGTCGGTGATCGGCAGGCCGAACCGAACGGTCGCGCCGGTGGTGTCGGTATCGTAGTGATCGTATTCGCGGGTCGACTTGTAGATGTCGAAGCCCGCCGCGATGCGCCGGCCGAGGAAGTAGGGCTCGGTGAAGGAAAGGGCGAAGTCGCGCGAATTCTTGCCGCCGCCGGCCGACAGCTTGATGTACTGGCCACGGCCGAGGAAGTTGCGTTCGGTGATCGAGCCTTCGATGGACGGGCCGGGCGTGTCGCCGCCGGTCGAATAGCCGGCGCCGACCGAGAACTCGCCGGTCGACTTCTCGACCACGGTGACCACGAGCACGACCTGGTCAGGGGCAGAGCCCGGAACCGTCGAAATGTCCACGGACTGGAAGTAATCAAGGTTTTCCAAGCGCTTCTTCGCGCGCTGGATGAGAACCTGGTTGAAGGCGTCGCCTTCGCTGACATCGAATTCGCGACGGATGACATAGTCGCGCGTGCGGTCGTTGCCGCGGATTTCGATGCGCTCGACATAGGCCTTGGTGCCCTGGTCGATGGTGTATACGACCGAAATGGTGTGGTTCTCGAAATTACGGTCGCCGCGCGGCGTCACCTGGGCGAAGGCATAGCCCGAGCCCGCGACCTTCTCGGTCAAGGCGACGATCGAATCCTCGACGTCCTTGGCGTTGTAGACGTCGCCCTTGTGGGTCTCGACCGCGGATTCCAGCGACTTCGAGTCAACCTCGGGAATGGTGCTTTCCACGCTGACGTCGCCGAACGTATAGCGATCGCCTTCCTGTACGGTGATGGTGACCGTGTATTTGTTGGTGGTATCGTCGAGCTCGCCGACGGCCGAGACGACCTGGAAGTCGGCATAGCCGTGATTGTAGTAGAAGCGGCGCAGCAGCTCCTGGTCGGCGCGCAGCTTGTCCTCGTCATAGACGTCGTCGCGCAGCACGAAGGAGAGCCACGACGAGCGCTTGGTGTTGATGACGTCCGACAGACGGCGGCTGGAATAAGCGTGATTGCCGACGAAATTGATCGCCGCGATCTGGGTACGGCCGCCTTCGTTGATGTTGAAGACCACGTTCACGCGGTTGTCGCCGAGATCCATGATCTGCGTGGTCACCGCGGCGTCGTCGCGGCCGATGCGCTTGTAGGCGGCTTTGACCGACTCGACATCGGCATCGAGCGCCTGCTGCGAGAAGGTCGCGCGCGGCTTCAGCTGGATGGCGGCCTGGAGCGCGTTGTCCTTCAGCTTCTTGTTGCCCTGGAACAGGACCTGGTTGACGACCTTGTATTCCGAAACCTTGACGACCAGGCTCGAACCGACCTGGTTGATCTGAACGTCCGAGAACAGACCGGTGCCGAACAGCGCCTTGACGGCGTCGTCGATATCGGAGCTGGAGAAAGGCTTGCCCGGCTTGATCGAAATGTAATTGCGGATGGTTTCCGCATCGACCCGCTGGTTGCCGCTGACCTCGACACGCGAAATGACCGCGGCCTCGGCCACCGACGTGGCGGCGAACTGCACTGCGAGCGCGCCTGGTACGACCAGAGCGGCGGACAAAGCCGCCGCGGAAGCGGCGCTCAGAAACTTGGATGCTGCCTTCATCGGGCTTTTGTACCTTTTTCTCGTAGTCCCCACGGCGAGAAAACCGGACGTGCGGTATTTTCCCTTACCGTATTAACCGGATTTTCCCTACACGCAAGGCTCCCGGTTAATTTGTATTTACTTAACCGTACCGCGTGGCTTTCGCGTCACGCATATCCCCACGCATGGTAAACGGCATCTCAATATGACCGGGGCTGAAGCCAAATTTCTTCATGATTTCAGCACCCAAACAGATCGTTCCAAAACACGAAGCCCATGAAGCCGAGCACCAGGAACAGCCCGGCCCGGTAGGCCATCTCCATCATTCGCTCCGAAACGGGCCGCCGTATGATGGCCTCCACGCCGTAGAACAAGAGGTGGCCGCCGTCGAGAGGGGGAATCGGCAGGAGATTGAGAAATCCTATCCCGACTGACAGAAATGCAACAAGCTGCACCAGCCACTCGAAGCCGAGCTTGGCTGCCTGACCCGACATCTTCGCGATCTTGATCGGACCGCCCAGCTGGCATTTGTCCTCGCGTCCAAGCGCAAAACGTTGCAGGAACTGGCCGGTGCGCTCGATTACATGCCCGGTTTCCTCCACCGCCGCCACTACGGCGCCGGCCGGCGTATAGGAGATCAGGCGCGGCTGGCCGAGCTCGGCGTTGTTGACGACACCGATCACCGCGACCTTGATCTTGTTGCCCAGCGCATCCTGCTGCTCCATCGGCTCCGGCGTGGCCGTAACGTCGATTTCCTTGCCGTCGCGCAGCATGGTGAAGGCGATGGCGTCGCCCGCCCGGCCCGAAACCAGCCGCTGCACGTCGGCGAAGGTCTCCACCTTGCTGCCGTCGACTTTGACGAATCGGTCGCCTGGCTGGATTCCAGCCTTTTCCGCTGGGCTGCCCTTGGTGACTTCGGCGACTGTCGGCTCCAGGACCGGACGGCCATAAAGCGAAAACAGCACCGCGAACACGGCGATCGTCAGCAGGAAATTGAACAGCGGCCCCGCAACGACGGTAGCGGCGCGCTTCCAGATGGGTTGCGTGTGGAAGGCGACCTCGCGCTCGGCTTCCGTCAGCAATTCGAACTCTTCCGTGCTCGGCTGGCTCGATGTCGCGTTCATGTCGCCGACAAATTTGACGTAGCCGCCAAGCGGAATGGCGCAGAGCTTCCAGCGCGTGCCGCGGCGGTCGTAGAAACCGAAGATCTCAGGGCCGAAGCCGATGGAAAAAGCCTTCACGCCGATGCCGCACCATCGGCCGATCAGATAGTGGCCCATCTCATGGACGAACACGACCACGGTCAGCACGAACAGGAACGGCACCAGCGTGCCAAGGACGAAGCCTTGTGTGCTGAAGACCGCGTGAAAGATGTCGTCCAAGTCATGCCCTCAAATTCGCCCGCACGCGACACTCCACCGCGACTGTGGCATCAATCCGGGCGAATCCGTGGCGCGCGCCATTTTTCGCCCTACTGCTGCGTCGTTCAGTTCGGAAACAGCCCCAGTGCCGGATGCTCGGCGCCCGCCGCGATCCAGCCCAAGACGTACAGCGCGAACGCGGCCGCGACAAGCCCGTCCACCCTGTCCATGACGCCGCCATGGCCGGGAATGAGATTGCTGGAATCCTTGGCGCCGTGCCGGCGCTTGACCCATGATTCGAACAGATCGCCGATCTGCGAAACGATCGAAAGCGCTAGGGCAACGAGGCCAAGCTGGACGAGATTGCCGGCCCCGGCCGCAACCGCCAGCAGCAAGCCGGCGACAACGCCGCCGGCCGCGCCGCCCAGCGCGCCGCTCTGCGTCTTGCCGGGCGAGATCGACGGCGCGAGCTTCGGGCCGCCGACCGCGCGGCCGACGAAATAGGCCGCAATGTCGGTCGCCCAGACCACGGCGAACAGGAAGAGAATCGCAATCAGTCCGGAATGATTGTCGTCACGGACATAGGCGAGCGAAAAGCCGGAAAGAGCCGCATAGGCCAGTCCAGGGGCTTCCCACGGCGCAGGCCCTCCCACGCGGGCGGCAATGGCCGCGACCGCCACAAGGATCGCCACAAGCAAGAGCAGCCACAAAGCCGGCACGCCGGCGATCAGCGCGCCGATGAAAACCAGAATCAGCGCTTCCGGCAGGAAGCCGAGAGCCGCCCCGCTCGCGGGACGCGCCATGCGCGTCCATTCATAGAAGATCAGCGCCGCTATTCCCGCGCAGAACAGCCGAAACGGCAATCCGCCGAGCCAGGTGAGCGCAAGCGTCAGCACCGCCATCACGATTGCCGAGATGACGCGCTGCTTGAGATTGCTCATGCGTTGCGGCGCCTAAAGCGCGACGTCGCGGGCGGCAAGCCCGCCGAAGCGTCGTTCTCGGCCGGCAAAGTCGCGCAAGGCGTCGGCCAGGTGCTCGCGGCTGAAGTCCGGCCAATAGCAAGGCAGGAAGATGAGCTCGCTATAGGCAGCCTGCCAGAGAAGGAAGTTCGACAGCCTGAGCTCGCCGCTGGTTCGGATCACCAGCTCGGGATCGGGAATGCCCTTTGTGTCGAGCGACGCGGCAAAACTTTCCGCCGTGATCGCGTCGCTCGCCATGTCGCCGCGCGCGACGGCATCCGCCAGCCTGCGCGCCGTGCGGACGATCTCGTCGCGGCCGCCATAGTTGAAGGCGATCACCAGCGTCAGCGATTCGTTGTCGGCGGTCAGCGATTCGGCCTCTTGCAACAGCCCTCTGATATCGGGCTGCAGCCCCTCTTTGTCGCCGATCACCCTCACCCGCACGCCGTTCTGGTGCAGTTCCGCGAGATCGCGGCGGATGAATAGCTTCAAAAGCCCCATGAGGTCGCTGACCTCGGATTTCGGCCGCGACCAGTTCTCCGAGGAAAAGGCGTAGACGGTCAGGTAGGATATGCCGAGCCCGGGCGCGGCGCGAACCGTCTTGCGCAGCGCCTCGACGCCGGCGCGGTGCCCGGCAAGGCGCGGCAGGCCGCGCGCCTTGGCCCAGCGTCCGTTTCCATCCATGATGATCGCGACATGCGCGGGCGTTGCCATGGTCTCGCTTTCGGGCCGGAAAACCCGACCCTAAACCTGCATGATTTCAGCTTCCTTATCGGAAAGCAGGTGATCGATGGTGCTGATCGTCTCGTCCGTCAGCTTCTGCACCTGGTCGGAGCGCTTGCGCTGATCGTCCTCGCTGATGGTGCCGTCCTTTTCCGCCTTCTTGAGGAAATCCATGCCGTCGCGCCGCACATGGCGCGCCGCGACGCGGGCGTTCTCGGCGTAGCCGTGCGAAATCTTGACCAGTTCCTTGCGGCGCTGCTCGTTCAGCTCCGGCAGCGGAATCCTGAGATTGGTGCCGTCGACGATCGGGTTGAAGCCGAGATTGGCTTCGCGGATGGCGCGGTCGACGGCGCTGACCATCGATTTGTCCCAGACCGAGACCGAAATCATGCGCGGCTCCGGCACCGTCACATTAGCCACCTGGTTGATCGGCATCGTCGTGCCGTAGGCCTGGACCTGGACGGCATCGAGCAGGTTGCTGGACGCGCGGCCGGTGCGCAGCGAGGCCAGATCGTGCTTGAAGGCGGCGATCGCTCCGTCCATGCGTCGCTTCAGGTCTTCGAACTCGCCACTCATGATCATCTCCTCGACCCGTTCGCCGGGTTCAATGCTTGTGCCGTCGTCCCGTCCGCGGTTCCGTCTGACGGATCCCGGCCTCGGTTATTTGTCCGCGACGACCGTGCAATGGCCGCCGCCCCTCAGAATATCGCCGAAACCACCTTTTTCGTGGATCGAATAGACGATTATCGGAATGTTGTTTTCACGCGCAAGTGCAATCGCGGCGGTATCCATGATCGCAAGCCCGCGTTTGATGACTTCCGCGTGGCTGATGCGGTCGAAACGGACCGCGTTCGGGTCCTTCTTGGGGTCAGCCGAATAGACCCCGTCGACCTGCGTGCCCTTGAACAGCGCATCGGCGCCGATCTCGGCGGCGCGAAGAGCCGCGGCCGAATCGGTGGTGAAGAACGGATTGCCGGTGCCGCCGGCAAAGATGACCACCTTGCCCTGGTTCATGTAGGCGGTCGCCTGGCGCTGCGAAAAGCTCTCGCAAAGTTCCGGCATGGCGATCGCCGAAAGCACGACGGCGTCGACGCCGATCTTGTTGAGCGAGGTGCGCAGCGCCAGCGAATTGATGACGGTGGCGAGCATGCCCATGTGATCGCCGGTGACGCGGTCGCCGCCCTTCGAGGCCACGGCGACGCCGCGGAAGATGTTGCCGCCGCCGATGACGACACCCACTTCGACGCCCAGCGCGCGCGCCTCGGCAATGTCGGCGGCGATGCGGTCGACCACGGAGACGTCGATGCCGAAATGCTGCTCGCCCATCAACGCTTCGCCGGAAGCTTTCAGCACGACACGTCGATAGAGGGGCTTCACCGTCATCTGGATCCTCGAATATCTCGGCGCGGCAATTTTGGAGGCAAAACCGCCCCCGCTTCATCCGGCGATGCTGTCATGACGGGTTGACCCGATACACGAAGGGCGCGGCGATGTCACGCCGCGCCCTCGTGCAAAATCCCAGGCTTTTTCGGTCAGTTGCTGCCTTTTGATCAGTTGCCGCCTCTTCAGTTGCTTGAGATGCTGACCGCCTCGCCTTCGATCATGACCGCGGGCGAATAACCGGCCGGCTTGTCGCCAGTCACGGCTCCGCCGGTCACCCGGACCTGGATTTCCGAGCCGAAATAAGAATGCGGGAACGGCGCGCGCGTGGCGCTGACCTTTTCCAGCCGCGCGCGAAGTTCTGCAGGAATCGAAAAGTCGAGCGCGCCGAGATTATCCTCGAGCTGCGCAAGCTTCGTCGCTCCGAGGATGACGGAAGCGATGCCCGGCTGCGTCGCCGCCCAGTTGAGCGCGACTTGAGCCATGCTGCGGCCGAGCTCGGCGGCCACCTTTTCGAGTTCGGCCACGATCGCCCAGTTGCGGTCGCTGAATTTCTGGAAGCCGGGATGCGTGGTGTTGCGAAAACCGTCAAGCCGTCCGGCATTGCCGTCCTGTGTCGGCTTGTATTTTCCGCTCAGCAGGCCGCTGGCCAGAGGGCTCCACACCATGATGCCGGCGCCGTGACGGGTGGCAAAGGGCACATATTCATGTTCGATCGTGCGTTCTGCCAGCGAATATTCGAGCTGCAGTGCCGAGACCGGTTCGTAGCCGCGCAGTTCCGCGATCGCCTGGGCGCGGCCGGCATACCAGGCCGGCACGTCGGAGAGGCCGATATGGCGCACCTTACCGGCGCGAACGAGGTCGTCAAGCGTGCGCAGCACCTCCTCGGCCGGGGTGATCCTGTCCCAGACATGCAGAAGGTAAAGGTCGATATAGTCGGTGCCGAGCCGTTTCAGCGAGGCTTCGACGGCCCGCATGATGTTCTTGCGGCCATTGCCGCCGGCATTCGGATTGCCCGGTTCCGAGTTGAAGGTGAATTTGGTGGCAATCACTGCCCTGTCGCGCAGGCCGCGCTCGGCGACGAACTCGCCGAGCCAGGTCTCGGCGGTGCCGCCGGTGTAGAGATCAGCGGTGTCGAAGAAGTTGCCGCCCGCTTCGACATAGGCGTCGAACATCGCGCGGGCAGTGTCCCTGTCAGCACCCCAGCCCCATTCGGTGCCGAAGGTCATGGTGCCGAGAGCCAGCCGGCTGACGCGCAACCCGCTGTTGCCAAGCATGTAATAGGTCATGCTCATGTTCTCCGATCGTGTCTGCTTATTGGCCGGGAGTCGCCTTGACCCAGGGATTGCCGCGCTCATGCGTCATCCGGAACGTGAAGCCGTCGACCTTCCAGCCGGTGCCGGAATGCGTCAGGTGGTGCTCGTAGGTGCCCCAGACTTCCCAGAGCGGGTCGCCATTTCCTTCCATCCGGTTCCAGGCATAGCCGTTGGAGCGGACCGTCGCCGCACCGGCGTCGAAGGACACCTGATGGTTGGTGCGCAGATGCAGGCTGGTCTTGCTGCCTTTGAGGTTGCCCGCCCAGGCGCCGATCAGGTCGTCCGAGGCGATGTTGGCCGCAGGCTGTCCAGACAGAGTGCTGAAGTCTGCGGTCACCCGATCCGCAAAGTAGCTGCGGGCAAGCGTCCAGTCCTGCGCGTCGACGGCACGGTCGATGGCATCGGCAATGCGGATGACGGCGCGCTCATCGGCAAGCGCCCGCCAGTCGGACGGTTCTGCCCCGCCGGCGTCGATCGGGGCCAGCGCCATGCCTGCCGCGAAAGTGATGTGCCTCAACGCATTCATCTTTTTTCTCCCTTGTGCATCAGCCCGCCGCCGATATCTGGAGACAATGTGGACCGGCGCGCCAGCAACGAGAAGATTGCATTGTTCGCATGGACCATGCGATATCGTTCATGAATGGATCGCGACCTGCTTAGCCATCTTCCGGTCATCGTCGCTGTCGCGCGACGCGGCGGCTTTGCGCTTGCCGCGGCCGAGCTCGGCATGAGCGCTTCGGCGGTGAGCCACGCGGTGCGGCTGGTGGAAGAGCGCATCGGCCAACCGCTGTTTGCGCGCACGACACGCAGCGTTTCGCTGACCGAGGCAGGCAAGGCGCTGGTGGAGACGGCGGCCCCCGCCCTGCAGGACATCGCCGAGCGGATGGACCGGATCCGCGGCGTGAAGGGAAGGCCGGCCGGCCTGCTCAGGATCAACGCCTCCAACATAGCGATCCCCCTGGCGGTGACGCCGGTGGTCGCGGCCATGGCCGAACGCTATCCCGACGTGACGGTCGAGATCGTTGCCGACCAGGGACTTATCGATATCGTCGGCGAAGGTTTCGACGCCGGCATCCGGTTGGGCGAGATGATCGCGCAGGACATGGTCACCGTCAGGATGACGCCGCCGTTCAAGGCCGTGATCGTCGCCTCTCCCGCCTATGTCGGCAAGCACGGCCGTCCGCGCGACGTAGCCGATCTCGCCAATCACAACTGCGTCGGCTACCGGCTGGTCCGATCGGGCGCGCTTTACCGCTGGGATTTGAACGACAGCGGCAAGGATGTCGTCGTCGAAACGCGCGGCACGGCCATCGTCACGGATTCGCTTGGCGCCATCGATCTGGCGCTGGCCGGCCTCGGGCTCGCCTACGTCTTCGAGCCGCTGGTGCGCGCCGACTTGGCAGCCGGCCGTCTCGTCCAGATCCTGCCGCGGACGGCGATCGAGGAGCCCGGTCTTTTCCTTTACTTTCCGCGTCGCGCATCGATGGCGCCGAAGCTCAGGGCCTTTATCGACACCGCACAAGAAATCGGCCGAGCATCCATGCGGACACCCGGCCGAGTTGCCTGAGCTCGTGAGCTCTTCACCTTAAGGAAACGCTGCGCGCTCCCCCTCGGATCGGAGCTATTTCTTGACCGCGGCCGCGACTTCCGCCGCGAAATCGGTCGTTTCCTTCTCGATGCCTTCGCCCAGCGCGAAGCGCAGATAGGAGGTGATCTTCGCCGGAGCGCCGATCTCCTTCTCGGCATCCTTCAGCGCCTTCTCGACGGTGATGTCGGGATTGAGCACGAAGGCCTGCTTCAAAAGCACCACCTCTTCGTAGAACTTGCGCAGGCGGCCCTCGACCATCTTCTCGATGATGGCTTCCGGCTTGCCCGACTGGCGCGCCTGGTCGGAGAAGATCGCCTTCTCGCGCTCGACCAGCGCCGGGTCGACTTCCTCGGCGCTCAGCGCGACCGGGTTGCTGGCGGCGACATGCATCGCCACCTGGCGGGCAAAGGCGTTGGCCGCATGCTCGTTGCCGGTGGTCTCGATCGCGACCAGCACGCCGAGCTTGCCCAGCCCATCGGCAACCGCGTTGTGCACATAGGTCGCCACCGCGCCATGCGGCACGGCGAGCTTCGCCGAGCGGCGGAAATTGATGTTCTCGCCGATGGTGCCGACCGCGTCCTTGACGGTCTCGGTGACAGTCTTGTCGGAGCCCGGATACTTGGCCGCGGCAACCGCCTCGGTCGCACCATAGGCGAGCGCGACCTTCGCGACATTGCGGACCAGTTCCTGGAACTGCTCGTTGCGGGCGACGAAATCGGTCTCGGAATTGACTTCGACAACCGCGGCCTCACGCACGCCGGCATCGACGCCGATCAGGCCCTCAGCGGCGGTGCGCCCGGCCTTCTTGTCGGCCTTCGAGATACCCTTCTTGCGCAGCCAGTCGACGGCCGCTTCCATGTCGCCGTTGGTTTCGTTCAACGCCGCCTTGCAGTCCATCATGCCCGCGCCGGTCAAGTCGCGGAGTTCTTTGACCTGTGCAGCCGAAATCGTCATTGTCGCCTCTTTGTTTCAAATGCGCCGACGCACCATCGGGACTCGATGATGCGCTCGGCAAAAGCGCTTTAGCGCGCCAATTTATTGGAAAGATGAAGGCCGGGACCCGGCCTTCCTTATCAAGCTTCCGGAGCTTCGGCAGCCGGAGTGTCGAGCGCGGGCTCGACCGGAGCCTCGGCCGAAGCGCCGATGTCGACGCCGAGCGCGCCCTGCTGGCGGGCAATGCCGTCGATGGCGGCCTTGGCGATCAGGTCGCAATAGAACTGGATGGCGCGGGCCGCGTCATCATTGCCGGGGATCGGGAAGTCGATCTTGTCCGGGTCGCAGTTCGAATCGATGATGGCCACGACCGGGATGCCCAGGCGCTTGGCCTCGAGGATCGCGATCGCTTCCTTGTTGGTGTCGATGACGAACATCAGGTCCGGCGTCGAGCCCATGTCCTTGATGCCGCCGAGAGCCTTGTTGAGCTTCTCGCGCTCGCGATCGAGGTTCAGGCGCTCCTTCTTGGTGAGGCCCTGGGCCTCGCCGGCGAGCGTCTCGTCGAGCTTGCGCAGGCGCTGGATCGAATTCGAGATCGTCTTCCAGTTGGTGAGCATGCCGCCCAGCCAACGCGAGTTGACATAGTACTGGGCCGAACGCTGCGCGGCGTCGGCAACGATGTCGGACGCCTGGCGCTTGGTACCGACGAACAGCACGCGGCCGCCCTTGGCGACAGTGTCGGACACCTGCTTCAGAGCCTGGTGCAGCAGCGGCACCGTCTGCGACAGGTCGATGATGTGAATGTTGTTGCGGGCGCCATAGATGTAAGGCGCCATCTTCGGGTTCCAGCGGTGGGTCTGGTGGCCGAAGTGAACGCCAGCTTCCAAAAGCTGGCGCATGCTGAAATCTGGCAGAGCCATTCTTTAGTTCCTTTCCGGTTGGCCTCCACGGACACAGGCATTTCGGACATATGTCCTGATGCCACCGGAGGTTTCAGCCGGATTTCTCCCGGGCAGACACCAAAGTCCGTGTGTGGAATGAGCGCGCATATAGAGGGGAAGTCTCATAAACGCAAGCCGGGTCCCGGAAAACGCCCTTACCTGCGGCGATCCGCCCAAATCTCAGCGTTTTACCTTGCCGTTCGGCACCCTGACGCGGCGAAAGATCGCGACGATTTCCTCGCGGCTGCATTCGATGGCGCCAAGCCGAACCGCGCGATCGCGCTCGAAGCCGGTGATGTCGTAATGCGGCGCCGACGTCTTGGGCGGCCCTTGATAGGAGGAAAGCTTGAGGCCGAGTTCGGTGGCGAAGCGATGCAGCTCGTCCGTCTCGTCGGCAAGGAGATGACACCAGCGGTGGCCGGCCCATTTCCAGATCGCCGCATCGACATAGACCGCCATCAGGCTCGCCGCATTTGGTGAGCCTCACACATGGCGTTCACAAGCCAGGCCTGCAAGCTGGACGGCTACCGTCGAAGCGCTGCTATTTCGACGCCGGGCAAGGCTTGGTCTGGTCGAACAACGACAGGTTCACCAGCTTGCCGGTCATCGAGAAGTCGCCATAGTCCATGACGAGGTCGCGAGTGATGCCGTTCTCGTGCAGCTTGAAGCTGATCCGGTACTCCGGCACCTCCTCGCCGCTTTTGTCGGTATCGTCGAAATAGGCAATGTCGACCGGCCAGTATTTGTCGGAGGCGAGCTTGGCCAGCGCCGGCGCTTCCGGATCCGTCTTTTCTGCGTCCGTCTTCTTGCCGACGATGACGGTGGTGGTCATCACCTTGTTGGCATCCTCTGAACCGTCGAACAGATTGGTCTGGTAGAAATTCTCGCCCTTCTCGGCCTTGCCGATCAGCTCGACCAGATGCTGGGTCGGAAACTGCGTCGCCGCGAGATCGAGGCTGCTCTTCTCCGGCTTGTCGATATCGACCTTCAGGCCCTTCGCTTCCCTGGTCGCCGTGCCCTTGACTTCCTTGTCGAGGTTCTGGTCGACAAAGGATTTCGTCACGAAGGAAAAGGTCTTGCCTTCGGCGTCCTCGAAAGTCGTCGTCTGCTGGTCGGTCAGCCTAGTGTTGTCGTTGGTGACGATCTGCGTGACGAAGCGGAACTTGACCGTATAACCTTCGCAGGCCGAGCCGTTGAACTCGTAGACCATGCGGCCGGTGATGCCGGTAATGCCTGAACGGTCGGAGGCCTTGCTGAGCGTGAGATCGTAGACGGCGCGATGCGCCTGCAACGCGGGCACCGCAAAGGCCGGCGCCATCGGAAGCGCCGCCGAAAAACAGGCGGCGGCGAGGAAAAGGCGCGTTGCGCGCATGCGTTACTCCGATCGTCGCGGCCGGGGGGCAGGCCGCAGGGAAAGATGGTCCAGCTTAAAAAAAGTCGTGGCGGAAGCGAGGCAAAAATAGCAATTTCGGCCCCGCCAACGCGGCGTCTTCCAGCAATAGGGAAAACCAATGAGCGAAACAATCGAAAAGCGGCTAAGCGATCTTGGCGTCACCCTTCCGGCCGCCGCCGCGCCCGCCGCCAACTACGTGCCCTATTGCCGCACCGGCAACACGCTGTTCACCGCCGGCCAGCTGCCGCTGAAGGACGGCAAGTTGCAGGCAAGCGGGTTGCTCGGCCGCGACATCGACACGGCCGCCGGCAAGGAAGGCGCGAAATTCTGCGCCATCAACATCCTGGCGCAGGCCAAGGCAGCACTCGGCGACCTCGAAAAAATTAGCCGCCTGGTCAAGATCACCGTCTTCGTCGCCTCCGCGCCGGATTTCGTCGAACAGCATCTTGTCGCCAACGGCGCCTCCGACTTCCTGGTCGCGGTACTCGGCGAGCGCGGCAAGCACGCCCGTTCCGCCGTCGGCACCGCCTCGCTGCCGCTCAACGCCGCGGTCGAGATCGAAGCGATCTTCGAAGTCGAGTGAGGTTCAAGATGACCGATCTTTCCTGGCTGATCGCGCAGCCTGTCGCGCATCGCGGCTTCCACGACATGAACAAGACGCGCTGGGAAAACACGCTGTCGGCCTTCGCCGCGGCGGCCGAGCGCGGCTATGCCATCGAATGCGACGTGCATATCTCGTCGGACGGCGTCCCGGTCATCATCCACGACGGCGATCTGAAACGCCTGACCGGCCAGGACGGCTTCGTCTGGCAGCGCACCGCGGCCGAACTGGCGACGCTCAAGATCGGCGGCACCAAGGACCACGTGCCGACGCTCAAGGAAGCGCTCGACCTGATCGACGGCCGCGTGCCGCTGGTGGTCGAGCTGAAAGGCGTTCCTGGCCACGATGCCGGGCTGGTGGCGAGCGTCGGTCGGCTGCTCAAGCGCTACAAGGGCAAGGTGGCGATCATGTCGTTCGATCACTGGCTGATCCGCGACTTCGCCAAGGACGCGCCGGGTATCCCCGGCGGGCTAACCGCCTATGGCAGGGACAACCAGTTGATCGAGGCGCATTTCGCCATGCTCGCGCACGACCTCGCCTTCACCTCTTACGCCGCTGGCGACCTGCCCAACCCCTTCGTCAGCTTCGTGCGCGAAAAGCTGAAAATGCCGGTCATCACCTGGACCGTGCACGACCAGCCGGCGGTCGACCTGACCTTCAAATATGCCGATCAAATGACCTTCGAGGGTTTCGAACCCGATCTGGTCAAGGTCGCCTAGGGTCGGATGATTTCAGGTCAAACGACCTGAAATCTGATCCGCCTCTAATCAATCTAAAGAGAGAGCATGATGTCGTCCGAAAACCGCTTGACACTTTTGGCATCATGCTCTCGGGAATGCCCGAAACGTGACTTGTAGCAGCCCTGAGGACGCTTAAATAAGCCCCATGGATCAGGGCGACGACGACGATGGACGGGTAGCGAACGCGGATTACGCGATCCGCGTCGCGGCGGGTATCGGCGCCTTCACCTGCGTGGAGTGGGACGGCTTTGCCGGAACCACGCGCGGCGACAAAGAAAATGGCTACAATCCGCTGGTTTCATTCGCTTTTCTAAGCGCATTGGAAGATTCTGGATGCGCCGTCCGGCGCACTGGCTGGCAGGGCCATCACCTGCGGTTGGAAACCGCGCAAGGCAGGCTTCTCGGCGCCGTCCCCTGTTATCTCAAATCGCACAGCCAGGGCGAATATGTCTTCGACCATGGCTGGTCGGACGCCTTCGAGCGCGCCGGTGGCCGCTACTATCCCAAACTGCAATGCTCGGTGCCGTTCACGCCGGTCACCGGCCCTCGCCTTCTGGTCGGCAAAGGCGAGAATGAAGGTGCCGTGAGAGCCGGACTGGCGGAAGGCCTGAAACTCGTGACCGACAAGCTCGGCGTCTCTTCCGCGCATGTCACCTTCGCCAACGAGCCTGATGTCGCGACGCTGGAAGCGGCGGGCTTCCTGCATCGCACCGACCAGCAGTTCCATTTCTTCAACGAAGGCTTTTCGAACTATGATGACTTCCTCGCCACACTTGCCTCGCGCAAACGCAAGGCGATGAAGAAGGAGCGTCGCGAGGCGCTTGCCGATGGCATCTCGATCGACTGGTTGACCGGCAAGGACATCACCGAAAGCGCCTGGGACGATTTCTTCGCCTTCTACACGGATACCGGCGGCAGGAAATGGGGCCGGCCCTATCTCAACCGGCAGTTTTTCTCCCTGATCGGCGAGCGCATGGCCGATGACATTCTTCTGGTGATGGCCAAGCGCAACGGCCGCTACATTGCCGGCGCCATCAACTTCATCGGTTCCGACGCGCTTTATGGGCGCAACTGGGGCTGCATCGAGGACCACCCCTTCCTGCATTTCGAGGTCTGCTATCATCAGGCAATCGACTTCGCCATCGAGCGCAAGCTGACGGTGGTGGAGGCCGGCGCACAGGGCGAGCACAAGCTGGCGCGCGGCTACCGGCCCGTGACCATGCATTCGGCGCACTACATTTCGCATCCCGGTCTGCGCAATGCCGTCGCCGACTATCTTAGGCGGGAGCGGCGCGAGGTTGAACGCATGGGCGAATATCTCGAAGAGCACACGCCCTTCCGCAAGGACCTCGCAGAATAAGGTCTCGCGGTCAGTGCGGCTTTCGGGCGGCGATCGGAACCAGGAACGAAAAGCAGGCGACCAGGAACAGCACCGCGCCGGCAAGCGCCAGCAAATCGCCCGCGCGCCATGCCGCGGCGATGAAAAACAGCGCCGACACGATGAACAGCAGCCAACCGGCGACGACCCACTTCATGATTGCTCCGTCCTAAAGCAATTCCAGGAAAAGTGTGAGCGGTTAAGTTCGGCGCCTTCGCCGTAACCTCCCGCCCGGAATTGCGTAAAAACAAAGAGATGGGACGTTTCGCCGTTTTCGTGAAACGGCGAAACGCTCTAGATTGCCGCATCAGACGACAAATGTCGGCTCTCAAGCAATAGCAGAGCCTGCCGTCGAGAGCTGCCTATAATATTGGCTAAGCAACGAAGCCGGCTCAACGCCTGCTGTTTACCGGATTGGTGGAATCCGCTAAGTCATCGCCAGGGGCATTGGTGCGCGAGCACCTTGGGGTTGGCATGCTGTTTTGGGCATCTTGGGGCGTCGGGCAATGGCTCGGTGTGGCGGGGCTTGCGGCCGCGCTGCTGTTGACCGTCCGGCTCGAAGGCAAGCCGGGAACCTGGCCTCTCGGCTTTTCCACCTTCTTCCTTCTCTTTGCTTTCCTGCACCTGTTTTTTCCAGGCGCGATCGTCGCGCTCTGGATGACGCTCATGCTGACGGCCATCATCGGTATCGCCTCGAAGCTGAAATACCGCTATCTCGGCTTCAATCTTCTGGCCGGAGATCTCTATCATCTGGCCGCGAGCAGTTGGCGCAGCGTCTTTGTCGACAATGCCCGAATGGCGATCCCGGCCCTCTTCGCCGGAGCGGCGATCGTTGCGGTCGCCATGCTTGTCGACATAACTCTGGTGGAACAGGCGACATCGCTCTCGCTGCGCCTCGCGATTTTCGCCGTAGCTGTGCTGATCTACGTGGCAGTCTATCGGTTGAGCGGCGGAGCGCCTCGTTTCCGCTTCGACCTGCTCACCAGGGATCGCGCGCATCTCTCCGCCTTCGTGGCGTCGTGGCTCGGCGCGGGACCTTCGCAACGGCCGGGCTTCGTTGACATCGCTCACGATCCGCTGCCGTTTCTGCCGCCTGTGCCGGCTAAGCGGGATAACGGCGAGGCTCGACCGCACATCTTCATGGTCCTGCACGAATCGACATTTGATCCGAGGCACCATGGCGTGCCGATCAACCGTGCTTTCGAGCAATTCTTCTCGCCCGCAAACGGTCTGTCTGGGGCTTTGCATGTCGATGTTTTCGGCGGCAGCACGCTGCAGACCGAATTCTCGGTGCTGACCGGCCTGTCCTCGCTTTCCTTCGGCAACGACAGCCGCTTCGTCTTTCATCTGCTGGCTGGGCGGGTGCGCCACTCATTGCCCTCGGTGCTTTCAGGCATGGGGTACCATGTGTCGCATGTGAGCTGCGATCGTCCCAACTTCGTCAATTGCGATCGCTTCTATAAATCGATCGGGTTCGAGGAGGTCGCCTATGCCGCGACCTTGCCGCCGCCCTTCGATCTGGAGCGCTGGCGTCGCGAGCGCCATGACGAACAGCTTTACAGCCATGCTCTGAACCGGATTGCGGACCGCTTGGGAAGCGAGAGGCCCTGTTTCCTCTCGATAATGACGCTGATGAACCACGGCGATCACCGTCGCCGCATCTTTCCGCCCGAGCTTCAGGCCGATATCCGCCGTGAAGCCGTCGCGCTGAGCGGCAATGAGAATTACGGCGAATATGCCGTGCGGCTGGCAGAAAGCATCGAGGCCTATGCCGCGTTTCGCGGACAACTCGAAACCGCGCTGAATGGCCGGCCAGCCATCGTCGTGCGTTACGGCGATCACCAGCCGTCATTCACAGCCGCCCTCACCGGCCTGCCGCCTTCCGACAGAGCCTTGCACAAGACCTTCTACGCGATCGAGGCGATCAACAGCGCTTTGCCCGCCGATCTGGCCGCTCCTGCCATGCTCGACGCGGCATTCCTGTCGACATTGACCATGTCCGCCGCGCGTCTGCCGCTCGATCCGGTATTCGCGACCAGGACGGCCCTTCTGGCTGACTGTGCCGCTCGCTATTTCGCAAGCGAGTCCGTGCGCAAGAAGCGCTTCCACCGGGCTCTTGTCGAAGCGGGCATGGTCGATCTCGCCTGAGCGCCTTGCCGCCCATCGGCAGCTTCGCTACACCGGACGGCGAATGCAATTGGGAGTGTCACCCCATGGCCGAAGCCTATGATCCCGGCAACATCTTCGCGAAAATCCTGCGCGGCGAGATTCCCTCGCACGGCGTCTACGAGGACGACGCGGTCGTCGCCTTCATGGATGTGATGCCGCAAGGCATGGGCCACACGCTGGTGGTGCCCAAGGCGCCGTCGCGCAACATGCTCGACGCCGATCCGGCAACGCTCGGCCCATTGTTCGGCGTGGCGCAGAAAGTTGCGGTCGCGGTGAAAAAGGCCTTCAACGCCGACGGCGTCACCCTGATGCAGTTCAACGAGCCGGCTTCCGGGCAGACCGTCTATCATCTCCATGTCCATGTCGTCCCGCGCTTCGAGGGCATACCGTTGAAGCCGCATTCGGGCCAGATGGAGAAGCCGGAGGTGTTGGCCGAGAACGCCGGCAAGATCCGAGCAGCGCTGGGAAGCTGAACGGACCGGCGCTCAGGCGGTCGGCAAATTCGCCAATGTGTGGAAAGCCATTGGCGCCGGTCCCGCGATGAGCCTCTCGCGGATCGACCCTGCGCATGCCCGTGGGCTGAGCAACGACGTATCGACTTCCAGGTCGTAGAGGCCGGGCTTGTGCACCTCTTCCTGCCAGCGGCGGACGGGCAGCGGCATGGGATCGTCGTCCGTTCCAATGACATATGGAGTACCTTCCCCACCTGCTGCGCGCCTTCGCAACACCTCGTCGATCGGGCAGCGGACGCCGACGAGCAGCACCGGCAGGCCGGCCAGGCGTCGCGCACAATGGGGAAGGATGTTCAGCGATCTGGAATAGGCGTCGTGATGACCGATATCGACGACGACATTGAGTCCCAGCCGGCTGTGAGCGGCGATCGAAACGTAAAGCGCGGCGTAAAGCAGCGGCACGAAAGCCTCGATGTCGGGGCGTTCGCCACCGGGACGCAGGCCGATACCCGGGCGCAGCCGCGGCGGCGTGGCTTGGGCGCAGGCGTCGACGCCGAGATTGATCCACACACCCTCGAATGTCTCCTGGATCGCCGCGGCGATGCTCGATTTTCCCGAGCGCGGCGCGCCGTTGAGGATGATGATCTGTCCGGCTTCCAAGCGGTGCTCCTTTCAACGAAAAAGGCCCCGTTTCCGGGGCCTTCTGTATTTCAAGCGAGGGCTTGTCAGCCCTTGCGCGGCAGTTGCGGCACAAGGCTGCGCTTGTTGCCGTCCTTGCCCTTCGGCTCCGGCTTCTGCGCCACCGCCTTCTTGGGCGCAGGCTTCTTGGCGACCGCCTTTTTCGGCTTCGGCGCGTCTTCCGGCTCTTCCTTCTTCGGCTGCACGGGCGACTCGTCGGCGAGCGA
This sequence comes from Mesorhizobium sp. B2-8-5, assembly GCF_006440675.2. Taxonomy (NCBI): domain Bacteria; kingdom Pseudomonadati; phylum Pseudomonadota; class Alphaproteobacteria; order Hyphomicrobiales; family Phyllobacteriaceae; genus Mesorhizobium; species Mesorhizobium sp. B2-8-5. The sequence continues at coordinate 4,147,658 of NZ_CP083951.1, read as the reverse complement.
TTCGAGCTTCAGGCCGGACTCGCCGGTTTCCTTCTTCTCGACGGTGACGCGCACCGTGCCGCCCTTCTTGAGCTTGCCGAACAGCACCTCGTCGGCCAGGGGCTTCTTGATATGCTCCTGGATGACGCGGCCGAGCGGACGCGCGCCCATACGCTCGTCGTAACCCTTGTCGGCCAGCCAGGCGATCGCGTCCGGCGACAGGTCGAAGGTAACGCCACGCTCGGACAGCTGCGCCTCGAGCTGCATGACGAACTTCTGCACCACCTGATGGATGACCGGCACCGGCAACGAGCCGAACGGGATGATAGCGTCCAGACGGTTGCGGAACTCCGGCGTGAACAGCCGGTTGATCGCCTCGACGTCGTCGCCTTCGCGCTTGGTCGAGCCGAAGCCGATCGCCGCGCGCTGCGCATCCGACGCGCCCGCATTGGTGGTCATGATCAGGATCACATTGCGGAAGTCGATCTGCTTGCCGTTGTGGTCGGTCAGCTTGCCGTGGTCCATCACCTGCAGCAGGATGTTGAACAGGTCCGGATGCGCCTTCTCGACCTCGTCAAGCAGCAGCACGCAGTGCGGATGCTGGTCGACGCCGTCGGTCAACAAGCCGCCCTGGTCGAAGCCGACATAGCCGGGAGGCGCGCCGATCAGCCGCGAGACGGTGTGGCGTTCCATATATTCCGACATGTCGAAGCGGATCAGCTCGACGCCAAGCGAGGCGGCAAGCTGCTTGGCCACTTCCGTCTTGCCGACGCCGGTTGGCCCTGAGAACAGGTAGGAGCCGATTGGCTTCTCCGGTTCGCGCAGGCCGGCGCGCGCCAGCTTGATCGCCGAGGTCAGCGCGGTGATCGCGGTGTCCTGGCCGTATACGACGCGCTTCAGCTCGATATCGAGGCCCTGCAGCACCTTCTCGTCATCGGCCGAGACGGTCTTCGGCGGGATGCGCGCCATGGTGGCGATCGTCGCCTCGATCTCCCTGATGCCGATCGTCTTCTTGCGCTTGGCTTCCGGCACCAGCATCTGCGAGGCGCCGGTCTCGTCGATCACGTCGATCGCCTTGTCCGGCAGCTTGCGGTCGTTGATGTAGCGCGCCGACAGCTCGACCGAGGCCTTGATGGCTTCGCTCGTATAGCGGACCTTGTGGAACTCCTCGAAATAGGGCTTCAGGCCCTTCATGATCTCGATGGCGTCCTCGATGGTCGGCTCGTTGACGTCGATCTTCTGGAAACGCCGCACCAGCGCGCGGTCCTTCTCGAAGAACTGGCGGAACTCCTTGTAGGTGGTCGAGCCGATGCAGCGGATGGCGCCGGACGACAGCGCCGGCTTCAGAAGGTTCGATGCATCCATGGCGCCGCCCGAAGTGGCGCCCGCCCCGATCACCGTGTGGATCTCGTCGATGAACAGCACAGCGCCCGGATAATCCTCGAGCTCCTTGACGACCTGCTTCAGCCGCTCCTCGAAGTCGCCACGATAGCGGGTGCCGGCCAAGAGCGTGCCCATGTCGAGCGCGAAAATGGTGGCGTCCTGCAGCACTTCAGGCACGTCGCCTTCGACGATGCGCTTGGCGAGGCCTTCGGCGATCGCCGTCTTGCCGACGCCGGGGTCGCCGACATAGAGCGGGTTGTTCTTGGAACGGCGGCACAGCACCTGGATGGTGCGGTTGATCTCGCTGTCGCGGCCGATCAGCGGGTCGATCTTGCCGGCCCGCGCCTTGTTGTTGAGATTGACGCAGTAGGCCGTCAGCGCGTCCTGCTGCTTCTTCTTGCCGCCCTCTTCCTGCGGCTCGGCGCCATTCTGGCCGCCCTGCTCGTCCTCGGCGCCGCGCGGCGTGCGCGACTCCGAAGCGCCCGGGCGCTTGGCGATGCCATGCGAGATGTAATTGACCGCGTCGTAGCGGGTCATCTGCTGTTCCTGCAGGAAATAGGCGGCGTGGCTCTCGCGCTCGGCGAAGATGGCGACGAGCACGTTGGCGCCGGACACTTCCTCGCGGCCGGACGACTGCACATGGATCACGGCGCGCTGGATGACGCGCTGGAAACCTGCCGTCGGCTTCGAATCCTCGTCGTAACCGGTGACGAGGTTGTCGAGCTCGGTGTCGATATAGGTGAGAACCGTATGCTTGAGCTCGTCGAGATCGACGTTGCAGGCACGCATGACGGCGGCCGCCTCGGTGTCGTCGATCAGGGCGAGCAGCAAATGTTCGAGCGTCGCATATTCATGATGCCGCTCGTTGGCGAATGTCAGCGCCTGATGTAGCGCCTTTTCCAGGCCTTGGGAGAAAGCCGGCATGTTACCTCACTTCTTCTCCATCACGCATTGCAGCGGATGCTGATTCTGTCGGGCGAAATCCATGACCTGAGACACTTTGGTCTCGGCCACCTCGAATGTGTAGACACCGCACTCGCCCACTCCATGATTGTGAACATGAAGCATGATGCGTGTGGCGGCCTCGCGGTCCTTTTGGAAAAACCGCTCCAGGACGTGAACGACGAACTCCATCGGCGTGTAGTCGTCGTTCAGAATGAGGACCCGGTAGAGACTGGGCTTCTTGGTCTTGGTTTTGGTGCGCGTGATGACAGCGGTGCCGCGACCGGGATCGTTGCGGTCTCCGTCACCTTGCATTCGCACCACGCCTGCCGTGGCAGTCAAACCGATCGTCACGTAGTCCAGCCTTTTCGAATCCTCATGCGAGTTCAACATGTAGGTTCTCGATGAACGATTTTAAGCCCTTCTGTTTAGCTGACAATATGGCTAGGTGGGCAAACCTCTGCGAATTTCTCAATCGTGAATGCGGTTAATGTGCATCGAGTTGCGCTCGCGCATGAAAAAACCCGGCCGCGTTTCCGCGACCGGGCCTTTCCGACTGGCCGGCTGGCCTTGTCGGGTGTGATTGGGCGAAATTACTTCGCCTTGGCGACCACCGATTCGAAGGGCTTGTAAGCTTCCTTGGCGAGTTCGGCATAGAGATTGCCGATCTTGCTGGCCTCGGCCACGAAGCTCTCATAGCTCTGCTTGGCGTAATCGGTCTGGATCTCGACGGCCTTCTCGATCGACTTGGCCGCGAACAGCTTCTCGAAGGCGGCGCTGCCGGCTTCGAAGCTCTTCTTGGTGTATTCGCCGGCTTCGGTGGCGATCGCCTGCGCGCCCTTGCTGAGCGAGGCAAAGCTCTTCAGCCCGGTGTCGGCAAATTCCTTGCCGTATTTCGTGAAGTCCTCATAGGTCTGGGTCATTTCATGCTTCCCTTTGGTTGAAACGCCCTTTTTGGCCCCGGGCGCCCTTGTGCAATGCACTTCAATATATTGTGCGATGCACAAAAGTCAAGAATCCCTTGGGTAAGCAGGGGTCCAGCGCCGGCGGCCGGTAAAATTCGATTAAAGAGAAGCTCGATTTGCCGAAAAATGGTGAACGCTGCGGTTACCATAAACGGATTGGTAACGCTGGGCGCGATAGCTTGGCCGGAAGCGAGGCAGGCACTCCCTTTGCCGCCTCCGGGGCAACGAAAATTCAGGGTAAGTAACGGTGCGTCAGGCGTTGTCGGGCTTCGTCTCCAAATCTTCTCTCTCCTTCAAGGCAATCATGGTTGCCGCGCTCGCGGTGACGATTGTCGCCGCCGATGTCGCTTCGGCTCTTGCGGCAAGGTCCGCGGCCATCGTCGTCGACGCCAAGACCGGCAAGGTGCTTTATTCGGCCGATGCCAATGGCCGGCGCTATCCGGCTTCGCTCACCAAGATGATGACGCTCTATTTGACTTTCGAGGCGTTGGCGAAAGGCAGGATCAGCAAGAACACGCCGGTTCCGTTTTCCGCGCATGCCTCCGCCGAGGCACCGACCAAGCTCGGCGTTCGGCCCGGCGGCTCGGTTCCGGTCGAGACCGCTATTCTGTCGATCGTAACGAAATCGGCAAATGACTCGGCAACCGCGCTTGGCGAAATGCTCGGCGGCAGCGAAGACAATTTCGCCCGCATGATGACGGCCAAGGCGCGCCAGCTCGGCATGAACGGCACCGTTTTCCGCAACGCCAACGGCTTGCCCGATCCCGGCCAGTTCACCACGGCGCACGACATGGCCATGCTTGGCATCGCGCTGCGTGAGCACTACCCGCAATATTACGGCTATTTCTCGCAGCGCTCGTTCCTGTATGGCCGCCAGCGCATCAACGGCCACAACCGCCTGCTTGGCCGCATCAAGGGCGTCGACGGCATCAAGACCGGCTACACCCGCGCCTCGGGTTACAACCTCGTCTCCTCCGTGGCCGACGGCGATCGCCGCCTGGTCGCGGTGGTGATGGGCGGCGCTTCCGGCCGCAGCCGCGACAACCAGATGGCCGCGCTGATCAACACCTATCTGCCGCGCGCTTCGACGCGCGGCGGTGGCGATCTCATCGCCAAGGGCGGCGACAATCCGATCAAGACCTTGGCCAAGGTCTTCTTGCCCAAGCATGACGCGCCCACTCCGGACGCCAAGCCGGCAACGGATGACACTGTCGTTGCCTCAGCCGACGATGACGTCCAGGACGACGACGCCCAGCAGGTCGCCGAGGAGACGAAGCCCGTCATCAAGGTCAAGAAGGTGAAGACGGTTGCCGTCGCCGCCATGGCGCCTGCCCCTGAATCCCAGGAGACCTCGCCCCAGGTCGTCACCGCCTATGCCGAACCCGCGCCGGCCGCGCCCGCGATCGATCCGGTCAAGACGTCGTCGGTGCCGTCTGGCTGGGTGGTTCAGGTTGCCTCCTCGCCGACGAAAACGGGAGCCCAGGCGCTGCTCGATCAGACCGCCAAGCAGGCGCCGAGGATCCTGGCCGACGCATCGGGCTTCACCGTCGCATTCGACAAGGATGGCACAACCTACTACCGCGTCCGCTTCGGCGGCTTCGGCTCGAAGGGCGCCGCCTGGAAGGCCTGCGATGCCCTGAAGCGCAAGAAAATCTCGTGCTACGCCGTCGAGCAATAGGCGGCTGTTGAATCTCCCGGAAGGTACCGGCGTCGAAGGAGACTAATCGTGATTGGAGAGCAAGACGTCCTTGGCTTCATTGATCCGCGCCGCCAGGACAGACGTGCCGCCGACATCGGCGTTCAGGCGCTGCATCAGGCGGCGGTGCGCCTTGCGGATATCCGCCGCGGCAGCCCCCGCTTCAAGACCAAGGACCTTGTAGGCCTCCTCCTTAGTCATGGCGCCCGCACCTGGCGCAACACCCAGCCCTTCGCCACCGTGAGGCTGCGCGTCCTTGCGCCAGACGGGAAAACGGCCGTCAAGATACGTCTCTAGGAGCTGGCGGCTCTCCGGATCGGGACTGAGCTCGCCATGAAGTTGGCGCAGGTCCGTCAGTCCCATGGCCCCCAGCATCTTGCCTTCATAACGCCCGGCCAAGACAAGCCCCTCGAGCCTGCCGCTGTCGTGGTCGAGGTCCATTTCGAGCGCGGCGGTGCGCACTGTCGAATGCTTGGAGGCGGCCGCCCGCGCCGGAGGCCGCCTTGTGCGTATCCATCCGACCCAGGCCAGCGCCGCGAGCAAAAGCAGTCCGCCGATAAGGCTGCGGCCGAAGATCAGCATGGGCGCGCCAACCAGCCCCAGGAAGGCCGGCCCAAGCGATCTCAGACCGTCGGCCATCCTTGCCGCGTCCGCGCGCACAAAGAGCATCGCGGTGCCGAAAAGCACCACGAGCACCGCTGCCAAAGCAAGGATCACGCCCATCGATTAGCACCGCCATACGGATGACCGAGCATAAGAAATAGGATGGGACCAAGGTCCGGCGCTTGCAAGTCCCACATCGGACGAGCCGAAGGGCCAGCGCCGGAGGCGGTACGCAAAATCGCGCTAGAGCAGACCGAGTTCGGCGAGTTCGAGCCTCAGCTTGGGCGGCATTCCGGCGAGCGCCGCCCCGCCCTTGCCAAGATCGCCCGGCGCATCGGCGGGCTTCAGATAGCGCCAGCCCTGGAAGGCGCGGCGGGGCTGCCAGTCGGTGCGCACCACATTCGGATCGAGCATAAGATGGCAGCGGCCGATGCCCTCGCCGTCGGTGAAAGGCCGGATCTCGGTGATTAGCTGCCGGCACTGCACATTGCCCTTGATCACCCAATAGAGCGAGCCGCCATCGGTGATCTCGCCGCCGCGCGTCGGCACCATGCGGGTGGTGTGCCAGTGCTCGGCCGGCTCGCCGGCACGGCGCCGCTCGTCGAGGCGGAACGCAATCCACTCTTCGAGGTCCTCGACGCTGTCGCAGCCGACGCACAGTTTTAGGAGATTAAGTGACATGTCCCAAGATTTAGCCGCAAGGGTTGACGCGTCAACGCCTTGAGCGACTTCTCCACAGGACCAGCCTGGAGTCTTGGTAGGACCTCAGCACTCGACGACATTGACCGCCAAGCCGCCGAGGCTGGTTTCCTTGTACTTCTCGTTCATGTCGAGGCCGGTCTGGCGCATGGTTTCGATCGCGGCATCGAGCGGCACAAAATGCGTGCCGTCGCCCTTGATGGCCAAGGAAGCGGCCGTCACCGCCTTCACCGCGCCCAGCGCGTTGCGTTCGATGCAGGGCACCTGCACCAGGCCGCCGACGGGATCGCACGTCATGCCGAGATGATGCTCGAGCGCGATCTCGGCGGCGTTCTCCACCTGCTCCGGCGTGCCGCCCATGACGGCGCACAGGCCGGCGGCGGCCATCGCCGAAGCCGAACCCACCTCGCCCTGGCAGCCGACCTCGGCGCCCGAGATCGAGGCGTTGGACTTGATGATGCCGCCGACGGCGGCGGCCGTCAGCAGGAAGTCGCGGATGCTCGGCTGGTCGGCTTCAGGATGGAAATGCAGCCAGTAGCGCAGCACTGCCGGCAACGTGCCGGCGGCGCCATTGGTCGGCGCCGTCACCACGCGCCCGCCGGCAGCGTTTTCCTCGTTGACCGCCATCGCATAGATCGACAGCCAGTCATTGGCGAGCAAGGGATTGGGCCTGTTCTGCTGCCACTGTTCCTGCAGCTTGTCGTGCAGCTGCCGCGCCCGGCGGCGCACCTTCAGCCCGCCCGGCATGATGCCGTCCTGCGACAAGCCGCGATCGATGCAGCCCTTCATCGCGCCCCAGATCGCGTCGAGGCCTTCGTCGAGCTCCTCGCGCGACATATGCTTTTCCTCGTTGGCGCGCTTCATCTCGGCGATCGAAAGCCCGCTCTTGGCTGCCATCGCCAGCATTTCGACGGCGTTCTTGAAGGGGTACGGCACGTTCTTGCCCTCGGTCGTCACCGAGCCCTTTGCCTTCATGCGCTGCAGCTCTTCCTCCGAAACGACGAAACCGCCGCCGATCGAATAGTAGATGCGCTTGAGCAGCAGCCGGTCGGATGCGTCATAGGCATAGAAGGCCATGCCGTTGGCATGACCGGTCAGCTGCGTCTTGCGGTCGAGCACGAGGTCCTTGGCGGGATCGAAGCGGTATGCCGGATGCCCGGGCGGCGAAATGCGCTTCTGCGCGCCGATGCGGGCGACGATGCTATCGGCCTCGTCAGGATCGACCGTCTGCGGCGTCTGGCCTGCCAAGCCGAGGACAACGGCCCGATCCGAGCCGTGGCCGATGCCGGTATAGGCGAGCGAGCCATGCAGGCTCGCGCCGATGCGGTCGACCTTGACGCCTGCCGGACGCGGCCAGTCGCCGGCCAGGATCTCGTCGAGGAATCGCCGTGCGGCCGTCATCGGGCCCATCGTGTGCGAGCTCGACGGGCCGATGCCGATCTTGAACAGGTCGAAAACCGAAAGGAACACGGGGGCGTTGTCTCCTGAGGGTCGCTTGAAACCTACATATAGGAATTCCCGGGATGTTCCGCTGTTTTGCATGCTGCGGCGCGGCGGCTGCCGACCTTGTTTGCTCCGTCAGCGACATCACTTCAACTCGGGCCTGCGCGCCGTCTTCTTCCCGATCGGCTATCTCGGCTGGTTCGTCGATCCGGTGGTGTTCGTGGTGTCGACGCTGGTGCTGTTTGCCGTGCCGGTGCGCCGTCAGTTCTTCTCCGCGGCCCGGCAGGCGGTGCTCGGTCAGCCGCCCGGCCCGGGGAAGAACTGATCGATCCTGCCGGACAGCCTGTAGGCGAAAAGCCCGATCCACTCGCGCACCGCAATGGTGGTCGCCTGCACCGAGTCGACCGGATTGTCGCGGTAGAAGCCGACGCCTTCCCTGCCCGAGGTGCGATAATCGACCGGCCACGGAATGGTCGCAAAACCCGCCTTGTCGAACAGCGCCTTGGCGCGCGGCATGTGGAAAGCCGAGGTGACCAGCAGCCAGGTCTCGCCCGGTTTCGGCTCGACGAGATTCCGCGAGAAGACAGCATTCTCGTAGGTGTTGCGGGATTTGTCCTCGAGGATCATGCGATCGGCCGAAACGCCGAGCGCCCCGAGCAGCCGCGGTGCCGTGTCGGCGTCGCCCTCGCCGTCGAGGAAAAGCGAACCGTTGCCGCCGGACACCACGATCTTCGCTTGGGGAAAGTGCCTCGCCAGGATCGCGGTCTCGACCATACGGTCGCCGCTGCTGTTCAACTCATAGCCGCCGCGCGCCAGGTTGATGGCGCCCTCGAAGCCGCCGCCAAGCACGACGATGCCATCGACCTTTTCCGGTAGTGGCGGCTTGGGGAAGCGTTCTTCGAGCGGGGTCAACATCATCGCGCCAACCGACGTCCAGGCCGAAAGCATCAGGATCAGAAAAGCCAGCACGCTGCCGGTTGCAGCCAGCCGCCGGCGCCCGAACAGCGCCGCAAGCAGGCCGGCGAGCAGCAGGAAGATGGCCAGATTGATCGGCTGGATGAAAAACCAGAGAATCTTGGAAAGATAGTAGAACACGCTTGGCACCTACCGAGCATAGGAATGGTTGGTGGCGGTAAATCGCCTAACGGCTTCCGCCACCGCTTCAGCTTCGGGCCGGCTCAGTTCCCGGCCAAAGGAGATTGAACCTGTTGCGCCGGTCAAACGGACAACTTCCTTCAGGCCGGCCTCGTCGGTCGGATAGGGATGGTTCAGGATTTCGACCGAGAGCGGCCCACTGAAGGTCAGGGAGGCGCGATCGGGAAGCGGGCTGCCCCTGGTTTTGCGGAGCACGGTGGTTCTGGTGACGCGCAGCTCTTCCCCGGCGCTAGCCAGCCACAGCAATTCCTTGCCGAGGAAATAGGCGAACAACCCAACGACAGCCAGGAATGAAACAAGACCAACGAGGCCCATCGCGATCGTCGCCGGCGACCTGTCGAAGAACCCCCAATACGCGGTGACGGCGACAATCCCGACAGAGAGCAGGACAAAGCCTGTTCTTATGGCCGAACGCCGCGGCGGGTTGCCGATGATCAGTTCGCCCGCCGTCTCGACAATGGATATGCGAGACGGGGCCGACATCCTACCACCATTTCTCCGGCTGGAATCTGCCCGCGGCCTTTTCGATCACATGCGCCGTCTGGAACAGCGTTTCCTCGTCGAACGGGCGACCGATCAGCTGCAGGCCGAGCGGCAGGCCCTTGCCGTCGAGGCCGGCCGGCACGGAAATGCCGGGAAGACCCGCCATGTTCACGGTCACGGTGAAGATGTCGTTGAGGTACATCTTGACCGGATCGGAAGCCATGTCCTCGTCGGCGACGCCGAAGGCGGCCGACGGTGTCGCAGGCGTCAGGATGACGTCGACGCCGGCTGCAAAGACGTTCTCGAAGTCGCGCTTGATCAGCGTGCGCACCTTCTGCGCCTGCAGATAGTAGGCGTCGTAATAGCCGGCCGACAGCACATAGGTGCCGATCATGATGCGACGCTTGACCTCGCGACCGAAGCCGGCGGCACGCGTCTTCTCATACATGTGGACGATGTCCTTGCCGGGCACGCGCAGGCCGTAGCGCACGCCGTCATAGCGGGCGAGGTTCGACGACGCCTCGGCGGGTGCCACGATATAGTAGGCGGGCAAGGCATATTTGGTGTGCGGCAGGGAGATATCGACGATCTCGGCGCCGGCATCTTTCAGCCAGGCGATGCCCTTCTGCCAGAGCGCCTCGATGTCTTCCGGCATGCCGTCGACGCGGTACTCCTTCGGAATGCCTACCTTCATGCCCCTGACCGGCTTGCCGACCGCCGCTTCATAGTCCGGCACCGGGCGGTCGACCGAGGTCGTGTCCTTCGGATCGACGGAAGCCATCGACTTCAACAGGATGGCGGCGTCGCGCACGTCGCGCGCGATCGGCCCCGCCTGGTCTAGCGAGGAAGCGAAGGCGACGACGCCCCAGCGCGAGCAGCGCCCGTAAGTCGGCTTGATGCCGACCGTGCCCGTGAAGGCGGCTGGCTGGCGGATCGAGCCGCCGGTGTCGGTGGCGGTGGCGCCCGCGCAGAGGAAGGCGGCCACGGACGATGCCGAGCCGCCAGACGAGCCGCCCGGCACCAACTGGGCATTGTCCAAGGTCCGCGCCGTCTTCGTGCCGCCGGCGGAAACAAAGCCACCGTCGCCCTGATGCGTCGTCGGCATGACGACCGTGTCGAGGCGCGAACGCCGCCACGGATTGATCACCGGGCCGTAATAGGAGGTCTCGTTCGACGAGCCCATGGCGAACTCGTCCATGTTGAGCTTGCCGAGCATCACCGCGCCATCGGCCCACAGGTTGCTGGTCACGGTCGATTCGTAGCGCGGCCTGAAGCCGTCCAGCACATGGCTGCAGGCCTGGGTGTGGATGCCTTGGGTAGCGAACAGGTCCTTGATGCCGAGCGGAATGCCTTCCAGCGCGCCGCCCTCGCCCGCGGCGAGCCTGGCATCGGAAGCCTTGGCCATGTCGCGCGCCTTGTCGGCGGTGACAGCCACATAGGCGTTGAGCACGGGATTGGCGCGATCGATCGCCGCGAGATAGGCCTCGGTGATCTCGGCCGCGGTGATCTCCTTGCCGCGCAGCTTGGCGCGGGCCTCGGAAATGGTGAGATGTGTGAGATCGCTCATCAGGCAAGGCTCTTTTCGTAAAACACCGACCATTCGGAGTCGGGATAATCCAGCACCGGTCCGCAACGCGAGAATCCGGCGCGCTCATAAACGGTCCAGGCGGCAGGGTGCCGATCGCCGGTTTCGAGAACCAGACGCTTCAGCCCTTCCTTCCGGGCAAGCGCCTCGACACGTCCGACGATCTCGGCGCCGATCTTGCGGCCGCGGTGCGAGGGCCGCGTATACATGCGCTTGACCTCGCCGGTGGCATCGTCATGGCGCTTGAGCGCGCCGCAGCCGACGGCAAGGCCGTGGTCGCGGGCGATGAACACCGTCGTATCCATGCCCGCCATCTGCTCGACGGTGAGATGATAGCAGTGCTCGGGCGGCGTCAGCTCGAGCAGCGCGGCGTTGAGTTCGGCGACCAGCGCACGCACGTCGTCCTGCAAAGGCGTCTCGATGGCGATCTCGACAGCCACAGCCTACTCCACCACCTTCGGAACGAGGAAGAAATTCTCTTCCGTCGCCGGCGCGTTGGCGACGATGTCGGCGGCCTTGTTGCCGTCGGTGACGGCATCCTGGCGCTTCTTCATCTCCATCGGCGTGACCGAGGTCATCGGCTCGACGCCTGAGACATCGACCTCGTTCAATTGCTCGACGAAGCCGAGGATGGCGTTCAATTCGCCGGTCATGCGCTCGGCGTCCTGCTCGCTCACCGCGATACGGGCAAGGTGCGCGACGCGCTTCACGGTCTGAAGATCAACGGACATGTTCTTTTCGCCTCGGGAAAACCAGTGCGGGCTATAGCGGCGCCGCGCTCACCGCGCAACATGGATGATGCCGGAGCGGTCGGCACGCGGTCGCCCGCTCGGCTACTGAGGCAGCGCTACGCCTTCGCAATGATAGTAGCTGCCGCCGTTACCGGACCGCTCGCCCTCATCGTCGACCGGCCGGACCGAGACAAGGTCGATCTGTTTTGCGCTTACCTGGGTGACCGAAAGCACGTCCGGAAACACATGATCGGGTTCCTGGCAGATCGCGGTCACGGCCCAGCTCGGTGCGCTGTGCCTTGCTGACCTGAAGGAACTCGCAATAGTACTCGACCCCTTGCAATCCCTCAGCCGTCAGCACGATGTTGCCGGCATCGATCACGTCTGCAGCGTCTCGTTCTTGGCCTTGTCGCAGAGTTCCTCGGATTGCAGGTAGACGCCCTCGATGAAATCGTCAGCCGCCGGCGCCGGCGTTGCCGCGACCAGCATCGAAACGCAAAGAGTCTGTCTCAAGGCTATGATTTTATTCCAGATTCCTGACGGAGAAACCTAGATCGTGACCGCCTTGCCTATTTCCGGCAACGCTACCTTGACGCCCGACCCTTCCATGCCGGTGACGAACTTGTCGGCGGTCTGATCGATCATCGAGAAAGTGCCGAAATGGCAGGGAACGACTGTGTCGAAGCCGAAGAAGCGGCGGCAGGCAAGCGCCGCCACCGCACCGCCCATGGTAAAGCGGTCACCGATCGGTACGATGCCGATCTTCGGCTCGTGCAGCTCGTTGATCAGCCCCATGTCGGAGAAGATGTCGGTGTCGCCCATGTGGTAGAGCGTCTTGTCCTCGGGAAAGTGCAGGACAAGCCCGCCCGGATTGCCGAGATAGGTGTTCGTGCCGCCCTCACCGCCGAAGGAGGACGAATGCAACGCCTGCACGAAAGTGGTGGTGAACGGCCCGCAATCGACCGTGCCGCCGAGATTGCCCGGATTGATCTTGTCGCCGCCGACGCCCTGGCCGACGAGATACATGCAGATCTCGAAATTGGCGACCAGCATGGCGCCGCTTTTCTTCAACACCTCGACCGCGCCGCTGACATGGTCGTTGTGGCCGTGGGTCAGGAGCACATGGGTCACGCCCTCAGCCGGCCCTTCCCAGCCGCCCGTCCAGGACGGGTTGCCGACCAGATAGGGGTCGATGAGAATGGTGGCGTCCTTGGTCTCGACGCGGAATGCCGAATGTCCGTACCAGGTCAGTTTCATGAATGCTTCCTCGATTTTTCCGTTGCCGGAAGATAGAACGCTCCCGGCAAATTGAAAGTAGCGCGGCGCTTCTCACCGTCAAAAGAATGTGTGACGCCCGGATGTCAGGAAAAGCCGTTGGGCATTATTTCAATCGAGGAACTGCCGGAACGGCTTGCCGGCGGCAGGACGCTCGCCGGGCTCGATCTCGGCGACAAGACGATCGGCGTGGCGGTTTCCGATCGCGGGCTGTCCTTCGCCCATCCGCGCCCGGTCATCCTGCGCAAGAAGTTTTCGCTCGATGCCGCCCAGTTGCTCGCTCAGTTCGAGAAGGACAATGTCGGCGCCGTCGTGCTCGGCCTGCCGGTCAACATGGATGGCTCGGAAGGACCGCGGGCCCAGAAATCGCGCGCCTTCGTCCGCAACATGGCGCCGCTGTCGGACCTGCCCTTCGTGCTGTGGGACGAGCGGCTGTCGACGGTCGCTGCTGAACGCACACTGATCGAGATGGATTTCTCGCGCAAGAAGCGCGCCGGCAAGATCGATTCGGCGGCCGCCGCCTTTATTCTGCAGGGAGCGTTGGACCGGCTTCAGTCGCTCGGCCGAGCCGATCGGAGCTGATATCGCCCTGCCGGCGCTGCCTGATCCATTCGGCGATGTTGCGCCGGCGGCGGAAGGCCCAAAGCCCCATCAGCAGGAAAAAGTCGAAAACGCAGGTCCGCGCCACCATGCCGGGGATAATAGCCGGATCGATGCCCAGCATCTGGCCATAGAGCTCGAAGACGAAATCATGCAACTGGCGGCTCAGCATCACATAGCCGAAATTCATGTCGTTGAGCGACAGGAAGAACCATCCCCAGAAGATGGCCATCGGAGCGGCCCAGAGTGCGAACAGCGTGCGCATCAGCGGCTGCCTCCTGGCTTGCGTTCCGGACGGCCGGATATGCGGGAAAGGAGCGAGCTGTGCGCGGCGCCCATCGCCATGCGCGAGGCGGCACGAACATCGCCCTCCGGCAAATTCATTGCGGCGAAGGTGGAGCGGCGTTCGGCCAGCACGGCGACGTAGGAAGCAAGCAGCGCCGTCATCTGGATGGCGACGATCATGAACAGGCCGTCGACGCCTTGCGCCACGCCGCCGATGAGGATCAGCGAAAGCAGGAAAGATGCCGAGATGAAGGCGATCCGCGCCACGCTCTCGCCCGCGTCCGGCCTTGCCGCCGCGTTGAGCAGCGTTTCGACGAAGGTCCAGCAGAACAGCACCGCGACGGTCAACAGCGCGACCGAAAGCGGCGCGACCACGACGGCATTTTCAAACTGCGGAAAGCGGTTCCCCTGGACTGAGAGGCCGAGCACGCCAAGCGCCGCCGCTATGCCGCGGCTGCCGTCTATGCAGATATAGGCAAGCAGGGCGAAAACCACCGCCCAATGCAAGGCCAGAACTGAGCTCAACACGTGCCGCATACGCTTCCCGCTGGCGGAGCTCGGGGGGTCATGGTTAACCGTTCCCTACTCCAGCAAGCGGAGATTGGGCTTTGCAACGGTTCGCCGCAACGGAAACCATTTGTTAAGGTTAACAGCTATCCACAGATCGGCAATCCGCTTTTGGGGCATGATGCCGAAAAGCCGGATCAGGTCACCGGCGGATAAAGCGTGTCGATGATCATGCGCGCGTCGTGGCGCGAATCGAGCATGCCGTAGGTGGTGCGCCACTGGCCGCCGAGCCGGGTTTCGACGAAGGCGTCGGCGATTCGCCCTGCCCCCAGCCTGCGAAGCTCCGCCGCGGCGGCCGAAAGCGCCAGCTGTTCGGTGAGCAGCCGCGCCGAGCCTTGGTCGGTCGCGGCGACCTGCATGGCGGCTTTCAGCACGCCGATGGTGCCGCGCCCGCCGGTGCCGAGATCGCGGTCGATGCCGATTAGCACCTCCTCGAACAGGCCGGGCGCGCGGCCAAGCACGCGCAGCACGTCGAGCGCCATGACATTGCCCGAGCCCTCCCAGATCGCGTTGACCGGCGCCTCCCGGTAGTAGCGGGCAAGCGGCGCTTCCTCGACATAGCCGTTGCCGCCAAGGCATTCCATCGCCTCGTAAAGCAGCTGCGGCGCGATCTTGCAGACCCAGTATTTGACGACAGGCGTCATGGCGCGGGCAAAGGCCGCCTCGCCGCGATCGCTTGCCGCCTCGTCGAAAGAGCGCGCCAGCCGGAACGACAGCGCCGTGGCCGCGGCGACATCGAGCGCCATGTCGGCCAGAACCCGCTGCATCAGCGGCTGGTCGATCAGGCTGGAGCCGAATACCTGGCGATGACGCGTGTGATGGACGGCCTCGGCGAGGCCCGCCCGCATCAGCGCCGACGAAGCGACAGCGCAGTCGAGCCTGGTCAGCGTCACCATGTCCATGATCGTCTTCACGCCGGCGCCTGGGTCGCCGACCATCTCGCCGATCGCGTTGACGAACTCCACCTCCGACGAGGCGTTCGAGCGGTTGCCGAGCTTGTCCTTCAGACGCTGGAAGCGGAAGCCGTTGCCGGAGCCGTCGCCCAGGATGCGCGGCACGAGGAAGCAGGACAGTCCCTCCGGCGCCTGACCGAGCACCAGGAAGGCATCCGACATCGGCGCCGACATGAACCATTTGTGGCCGGTCAACCGGTAGAACCCGCTTCCCGTGCGCTCCGCCCTCGTGGTGTTGGCGCGCACGTCGGTGCCGCCCTGCTTCTCGGTCATGCCCATGCCGAGCGTCAGTCCGGTCTTTTGCACCGGAGGCTTCTGTGTCTGGTCATATTTGCGCGTCGTCACGCGCGGCGCCCATTCGCGGAAAAGCTTCGGGCTTGCCATCAAGGCCGCCAGCGAGGCGCTGGTCATGGTGATGGGACAAAGATGCCCGGTCTCGAGCTCGGCGGTCAGATAAAAGCGCGCCGCCCTCACCTGATGGCGACGGCCGATCTCGGCATCGCCGTTTTCCCACACGGAAGAATGCAGCCCGCCGGCGACCGAGCGGCGCATCAAGGCGTGATAGGCCGGATGGTATTCGACCAGGTCGAGGCGGCGGCCCTGGCGGTCATGCGTCCGCAATTTCGGCGTGTCGGTGTTGGCGAGGCGGGCGAGCTCCTGCGCCTCCTGCGTCATGACGAACCGGCCAAGCCCGTCGAGATCCTTGCGCACGGGGTCGGAAAAACGCTCGGCAAGCTGGATGAGCAACGGATCGCCCCGCCATGCGTTGCCGCCCGTCAACGGCGGCGGCTGGTTAATCACCTCGTCGGTCAAGCCCAATCCTTCGTTTGGCAGGGAGGTCCTATCATTTTCAAGGCCGCGGTCGCGAATCCGAAGCCACTGGGCCTTATAGCCCAAGCCATCCAAGGCGCGCGACGAAAATACCGGGGAGAACGCTCGCAATCCAAAGCTGGCGCTTGCGGCAGGCCGGACCGCACCCTATAGCAGCGCCTTGAGATGACCGACGCTTCGTCCCTGCCGCTCTTTCCCCACCGCCATCTTCTAGGCATCCGCGATCTTTCCCCCGCCGATATCGAGCTGCTGCTCGATCGGGCGGACCAGGCCGTGGCGATCTCGCGGCAATCGGAAAAGAAGACCTCGACGCTGCGCGGCCGAACCCAGATCAACCTGTTCTATGAGGCGTCGACCCGCACGCAATCGTCCTTCGAACTGGCCGGGAAAAGGCTTGGCGCCGACGTCATGAACATGTCGGTGGCAAGCTCTTCGGTGAAGAAGGGCGAGACGCTGATCGATACGGCGATGACCCTCAACGCCATGCGGCCGGACATCCTCATCATCCGCCACCAGTCGGCCGGGGCAGCGGCGCTCCTGGCGCAGAAGGTCGGCTGCTCGGTGGTCAATGCCGGCGACGGCGCGCACGAGCACCCGACGCAGGCGCTGCTTGATGCGCTGACCATCCGCCGCGCCAAGGGGCCGCTGTCGAAGCTGATTGTGGCGATCTGCGGCGACATCCTGCATTCGCGCGTCGCCCGCTCCAACATCATGCTTTTGAACGCGCTTGGCGCGCAGGTGCGCGTCGTCGCGCCCTCGACATTGCTGCCGTCCGGCATCGACAGGATGGGCGTGATCGTCGCACGCTCAATGGCCGAGGGCTTGAAGGATGCCGACGTCGTCATGATGCTGCGCCTGCAGCGCGAGCGCATGGAAGGCGCGTTCGTGCCGTCGATCCGCGAATATTTCCACTATTTCGGCCTGGATGCCGAAAAGCTGAAGACCGCCAAGGACGATGCGCTGGTCATGCATCCCGGTCCGATGAACCGTGGCGTGGAAATCGCCTCCGAAATCGCCGACGGGCCGCAAAGCGTCATCCAGGAACAGGTGGAGATGGGGGTCGCCGTACGCATGGCGGTCATGGAAGCTCTGCTCGACCCGCGCCGCAACCATGAGGGGCGCGGCGCATGAGCGTGACCGTCTTCAGCAAGGCGCATATTGTCGACCCGTCGCGCGGCGTCGACGAGATCGGCAGCGTTATCGTTGACGGCCGCAGAATCGTCGCGGCCGGAAAGGCGGCACTGAACCAAGGCGTGCCGGAAGGCGCCGCCGTCGTCGACTGCGCCGGCAAGACGATCATTCCGGGCCTTGTCGACGCGCGCGTCTTTATCGGCGAACCAGGCGGCGAACATCGCGAAACCATCGCCTCGGCAAGCGTGGCGGCGGCGGCGGGCGGCGTCACCTCCATCGTCATGATGCCGGACACCGATCCAGTGATCGACAATGTGGCGCTGGTCGAATTCGTGCTGCGCACGGCACGCGACACCGCAAGCGTCAACATCTTTCCGGCGGCCGCGATCACCAAGGGCCTCGAAGGCCGCGAAATGACCGAATTCGGCCTGCTGCGCGCAGCCGGCGCCGTTGCCTACACCGACGGCCGCCACACGATCGCCAATGCGCTGGTGATGCGCCGCGCGCTCACCTACGCCCGCGATTTCGGCGGTGTGATCGCGCATGAAACCCAGGATGCCGACCTCGCCTCGTCCGGTGTGATGAACGAGGGGCTCTACGCAAGCTGGCTTGGCCTCTCTGGCGTCCCGCGCGAGGCCGAGCTCATTCCTCTTGAACGCGACCTGGCACTGGCCCGGTTGACCGGTGGCGCCTACCACGCCGCCAAGATCTCGTCGGCGATGGCGGCCGGCGCGGTGAACAGGGCCAAGACCGACGGCGCCAATGTCACGGCCGGCGTCGCCATCCACAACCTGTCGCTCAACGAGAACGACGTCGGCGAATACCGCACCTTCTTCCGGCTGACCCCGCCCTTGCGCGCCGAGGACGACCGGTTGGCGATGATCGAGGCGATCAAGGACGGCACGATCGACATCATCGTCTCCTCGCACGACCCTCAGGACGTCGACACCAAGCGCCTGCCCTTTGCCGATGCCGCCGCCGGCGCCATCGGGCTGGAGACGCTGCTTGGCGTAGCACTTCGGCTCTACCACTATGCCGACGTGCCGTTGCTGAGGCTGATCGAGACGCTGTCCACTGCGCCGGCAAGACTGTTCGGCCTGCCGGGCGGCACGCTGAAGCCGGGCGCGCCGGCCGATCTCGTACTTGTCGACGTCGACGAGCCGTGGATCGTCAGCGAAAGCGGTCTGCGCTCGCGCTCGAAGAACACCTGTTTCGAAGGCGCGCGCCTGCAGGGCAAGGTCTTGCAGACGATGGTTGCGGGACGCACGGTGTTTTCCGCATAGACCACCCACCGCTTTGAGCCCTGTCTGGCCTGCCCCTGCACAGAGTTGCTTGGCGAACCCTCCCGACTCTACCATTATGACCAACTGATGCCTGAGCAGAGCTAGCTCTTGCAAACAATGGTTGCATAACGCACAGTATCTCAATCCTGGAGCGAGCGGCCGGAGCAACAGGAAATAAGGGGGAAACAATGGGTTACGCAGTCGCGCTCGTCTTCGGCTATCTGCTCGGCTCGATCCCGTTCGGGCTCCTGATCACCCGCGCGGCCGGGCTCGGCGACGTTCGCAAGATCGGCTCCGGCAATATCGGCGCGACCAATGTGCTGAGGACGGGCAATAAAGGGCTCGCTGCCGCCACGCTGCTGCTCGATGCGCTGAAAGGCACGGCCGCGGTGCTGGTCGCCGGGCATTTTTCGCCGGACTTCGGCCTGTTGGCCGGCTTCGGCGCTTTCCTCGGCCATCTCTTCCCGGTCTGGCTCGGCTTCAGGGGCGGCAAGGGCGTCGCCACCTATCTGGGCGTGCTGCTAGGCCTTGCCTGGCAAGGCATGCTGGTCTTCGCCGTCGTCTGGCTCGCAATGGCCTTCCTGTTCCGCTATTCCTCGCTGGCGGCGCTGTCGGCGGCGGTCATTGTGCCGATCGCGCTCTATTTCATAAGCACGCCGCAGATCGCCGGCCTGTTCGCCGTGATGAGCCTGATCGTCATCGTCAAGCATCATGCCAACATCTCGCGGCTGCTGGCCGGCACCGAAGGCAAGATCGGGGCGAAGGGATGAGCGCGCCGGCCGCCGGCCCGCGCCTCAGCGACCGGCAGCGGCTTGCCTGGCTTCGCCTGATCCGCACGCCCAATGTCGGCCCGGCCTCGTTTCGCGAGTTGATCAACCGCTTCGGCTCGGCCGAAGCCGCGCTTGAAATGCTGCCCGAGCTGATGATCTCCGGCGGCGCCAATCGTATCGTTCGCATCCCTTCCGTCGCCGAGGCCGAAGCCGAACTGGACGCCGCCCGGCGCGCCGGCGCCCGCTTCGTCGGCATTGGCGAGGCCGATTATCCGCCCTTGCTGAAGACCCTCGACAATCCGCCGCCGCTGCTGGCGGTGAAAGGCGAAGGCGCGGTCTTCCGCCTGCCGGCGGTGGCGATTGTCGGCGCCCGAAATGCCTCGCTGGCCGGCATCAAGATGGCGCGCATGCTGGCAGCCGATCTCGGCCGCGAAGGCTACGCCATCGTTTCCGGTCTGGCGCGCGGCATCGACACGGCCGCACACAAGGGCAGCGTTTCGACCGGCACCATCGGCGTGCTGGCCGGCGGGCTCGATGTCCCCTACCCGCCCGAAAATGCCGGCCTGTGCGACGAGATCGCCGATCGCGGCGGCGCCATCGTTTCGGAAATGCCCTTCGCCTGGCAGCCGCGCGCCCAGGATTTCCCGCGCCGCAACCGCCTGGTCGCCGGCATGGCGCTTGGACTTGTGGTGGTCGAGGCCGCGCAGCGCTCCGGCTCGCTGATCAGCGCCCGCCTCGCCAATGAAATGGGCCGGCTGGTCTTCGCCGTGCCGGGCTCGCCGCTCGATCCGCGCGCCGCCGGCTGCAACGCGCTGCTCAAGGACGGCGTCACGCTCGTCACCGAGGCCGCCGATGTGCTCGGCGCGCTGGCGCCGCTTGCCGGCACCCGGGCTCCAAGAACCGCTCCAATTGCCGAGGCGCCCGACATATCCGCCATGCCGCCGCCCGGCGAAAGCGACCGCGCCGATGTGCTGGAAGCGCTTGGGCCCACGCCGACGGGCATAGACGAGATCATCCGCCACACGGGATTAAGCGCCGCGCAGATCGCCATGGTGCTTCTTGAACTCGACCTGGCGGGACGGCTCGAGCGCCACGCCGGCGGAAATGTGTCGCTGATCGCGTGATCCGCGGACTGCCACAACTTTACCGGAATAGGTATTTAGACACTTCCGGATTGCCGCGGCGCCACATCACGTTGTCGAGGAAGTAGTGGTGCACGTTGATGAAGATCAGCACGATGAAGAAGAACAGCGAGGAACCGAGGACCTGGCTGTCGTACGGGATCAGGGCGGTCAGCACGAAGGGAATCAGCCAGAAGCCGAGATAGCCGAGCGCGCCGCCGCCAATGATGAATCCCAGCACCCGCAATCTATAGCGGGGCCCAAACGCGGATAGTATTCTCGACTCCGGATCCCGCGCGGCGTCCGAGACGTCACGCTCGACATTGGTCTGATAGCGCCACACCACGGCCAGATATTGGAGCGAGTGAAGCGCCGGCACCACGAGCAGCCAGAGCGGGTTAATCCTGGCGATCAGGATCCAGAGATAGAGTGACGCGACATAGGCCACGATCCCGTTGTAAGGCAGTCCGCCGCCATTCCTTCGCCAGCGGTTGACCAGCATGAAAAGCGTGGCCGCCGTCGATCCGACGGCCGCCAGCACGGCAATGTCGGTGATCCATGACGGCGCCGCGAAGGTGTAATATTGAAGGCCGTAATATTGCCCCTGCGTCACGGCCGTATTCGTCTGCAGCCAGGCCAGGATCCACACCGCATAGCTGTTGACGAGCAGCACCTTCTTGTCCCGGTCGTCGAAGAATTTGCGCTTCAGGACGGCGTCGACCATCAGCATGCCGTAGCCTTGCTTGACGTAGTGCCAGCCGACGAAGAAGAACATCGCGTTGGCCGCGAAGCCGAGCAGCCGCGTGTTCGACGTCGCCGCGCCATAGGCAAAGAACAGGGCCATGACCACTGGCACGATGACGCCGGCAAAAATGTAGCGAAGCTGCAGGCTTCTGTCGTAGCCCTCACCGCGCGCCTTGCGGCCGAAATTGCGGTAGAAAATCTGGTAGGAGTGGGCGAAGTGCGGGTAATTCACCAGATACGCCACGACGACCATCGTCGCGGCCAGCGGGCCTTCATACGCGCGCGGCACAAAAAACAGCACCGGCAGGATCAGAAACGCGCTGCCGCCCAGCATGAGGAAGTCGGCGACCGGACCAAAAAGATATTTGCCAGGCGGTGTCGTCGCCTTGGGGGCCTCAGCGTCTACCGAAAGGTCGAGTGTCATCCTGGAGCCTCCCTCGGAGGCGCCGAGTTTAACCACATCCAGGGACAAGGCAACGCGGCAGGATCTCTCTTGCCTTCGGGCAAGTCACCCCGTTACGCTGAGGCGGTCGAAGCGATCTTCATCAGCCGCTTTCTGGCCTCCGCCACTCGCTTCTTCTCCGACCTTATGCGGTCGCACAGCGCGAGATTGATCCCGACGCCACATTCTTCATCCAGCATTTCTTTTGCATGATTGAGCGAAGTTTCTGCGCGCTTGACGCGCAGCCTGGCCCTGGCCAGTTCCAAGTTCAGTACGTCCACTGTATCCGCATCCCAGATTGCGGTCCCTTCAACAGGGAAACAGCCGCGCGCAAGTTTTTGTTCCGATTGCCGGAGACGCAGACAAATGTGCTGCTTCGATCGCCCCGGACATGGAAGCGCCCGTGGGTCGGATCTCGCATCTATTTGGGTGTTAAAAATTTTGGTGAGCGCGATGGGATTCGAACCCATGACCTACTGATTAAAAGTCAGTTGCTCTACCGGCTGAGCTACGCGCTCCCGTGGGCTCGGAACGCCGCCCTCGAAATTGCGCGGAACATAGGGAGAGTGCCGCGGCCGGTCAACCGGAAAAAGACGGCCGCCAGCCGGAGTTATCAACGGGTCTGGCGAATTTTGGCGACTGGCGATCAAGCATCCGGGGTGCCGAGTCCGATGGCTCGCTTCGATCTGCCTCGGTATCTCAGAAGCTCCTGAAATAACAATGGTTTGAGATTCAAAGGGGAACCATTGAGGTCATTTTCCGTTCCTCCGGCACAGGGACGTCAAACAACCCTCTCAAGGAGAAGACCCATGAAAAAGATCGTGTCGGGCTTGCTTGCCGCCACCTTGTCGGTTTCGTTCGCCGCCGCGGCGACAGTACCTGCCAACGCCGCCCAGGTGTTCGTCCCGCAGGCTTCGCCGGCTTCGTCCGACGTCCAGACGGTCGCAGAACGCGATTTCCGATGGAGGCATGGCGGCCATTGGCGCGGCGGCCAGCGTTTCTCGCGCAATGACGGCATGTACTGGAACGGCCATCGCGGCTATCGTGAATATCGTCGCGGCTATCGCCGTCATGGCGACTACTGGTTCCCGCTTGCCGCTTTCGCCACTGGCGCGCTGATCACCGGCGCCATCGTCAACAGCGAGAACAATCGCATCTATCGCGGCAACTCGCACGTACAGTGGTGCTACGACCGTTATCGTTCGTATCGCGCTTCGGACAACACCTTCCAACCCTACAACGGCCCGCGTCAGCAGTGCGTTTCGCCCTACTGACGGCCTCCAGTCAGTACCCAGGGTCGTTGACTGAGCCCGTGCCTCGAGAGGCACGGGCTCTCTCGTTGTTGTTCAGCCGGATTTCAACAGTTGAGCGCGCCCACAGGTCAGCTTGCCCAGCTAATGCTTTTGAGAATCAGATAAAGACCTACGCCGTCATCTGGAGGAGAGCGATAGGCTCCGCAAGCGTTGCAAATCCGAGTCACTGCTGAGGTCAGTTTCCAGCCGAGTGCATCAAGATCTTCGTCCGTCACATAGTCTCGAGTTAAATCGCCGATGCCGTGCTTCTTACCGAAAGATCGGGCTGACTGGGCGTCAGTTATGAATTCCGAAGGCCAATTCGAATTGGCCCAAGCCCAGAGCCAATTGCCAGCTTCAACGCTCGTTGACCCAGCAATTTGGATCTCCGAGACGACCGTGACGACGCCTTGTTCTGAGAAAAGGAGCTTTCCAGCCTTCAGGTCGTAATTATAGCGAGACCAACTGCCAAGGCGGAAGTCATCCTGCAAGCGCCTATTTTTCGCTCGAAGTTGTTCGAAAGCCTCGTCACGCCAGGCAGCATACCAGTCTGGGTCCATTCCCCTCACCCTGCACGCTGACTGACAGCTCCTTATTGCCCACTCAACGTCCTGCGTACCGCATCGCGCCATCCGGCCAGCTTCGCCCCGCGCGCGGCCGCATCCATCTGCGGCATGAAGCGCCGTTCAAGCGCCCAGCTCTTAGCAAATTCCCTTGCCTTCGGCCACACGCCAGCCTTCGAACCGGCGAGCCAGGCGGCGCCAAGCGCCGTCGTCTCCAGGATCGTCGGACGGTCGACCGGCGCGTCGAGAATGTCGGCGAGCCGCTGCATGGTCCAGTCGGACGCCACCATGCCGCCGTCGACACGAAGCACCGTCTTGGCCGAGGCGCCTTTCCAGTCCTTGCGCATGGCTTCGAGCAGGTCACGCGTCTGGAAGGCGACCGATTCAAGTGCGGCGCGCGCGAACTCGGCCGGGCCGGAGTTGCGCGTCAGGCCGAAGATAGCGCCGCGCGCGTCCGCGTCCCAATGCGGCGCGCCGAGGCCGACAAAGGCCGGCACCAGATAGACTTGTTGCGCCGGGTCCGCGGCCGCCGCCAAGGCGCCGCTTTGCTCGGCCTTGCCGATCACCTTGATGCCGTCGCGCAGCCACTGCACGGCGGCGCCCGCGATGAAGATCGAACCTTCCAGCGCGTAAGTTGTCTTGCCGTTGAGCCGATAGGCGATAGTGGTCAAAAGCCGGTTCTTCGAACGCACCAGGTCGGCGCCGGTGTTGAGCAGCGCGAAGCAGCCGGTGCCGTAGGTGGATTTCATCATACCGGGTTCGAAGCAGGCCTGGCCGATCGTCGCCGCATGCTGGTCGCCGGCCACGCCGAGGATCCGCATCTCGGCCCCGAAGAGGCTCTTCTCGGTGACGCCGAAATCGTCGGCGCAATCCTTCACCCGCGGCAGGATCGCGGCCGGTATGTTGAGAATGGAAAGCAGCTCGTCGTCCCAGATATTCTTCTCGATGTTGTAGACCAAAGTGCGCGAGGCGTTGGTCGCGTCGGTGGCGTGCACCTGGCCGCCGGTCAGCCGCCAGATCAGGAAACTGTCGATGGTGCCGGCGAGCAGCTCACCCTTCTCGGCGCGCTTCCTGGCACCCTTCACCTTGCCCAGCATCCAGGCGATCTTGGTGCCGGAGAAATAGGGATCGAGCAGCAGGCCGGTCTTCTTCGTGAATGTCTTCTCCAATCCCTGCTTCTTCAGCTTCTGACAGAGCGGCGCGGTGCGCCTGTCCTGCCAGACGATCGCATTATGGATTGGCTTGCCGGTCGCCTTGTCCCAGATGACGACCGTCTCGCGCTGGTTGGTGATGCCGATCGCGGCGACATCCGATGCCGTGCGGCCGGCGGCCTTCAACGCCGATTTCACCGTGGCGAGAACGCTCGCCCAGATGTCTTCCGGGTCATGTTCGACCCAGCCGGAAGCCGGATAATGCTGCGTGAATTCCTGCTGACCGGCGCCGGCGACCTTCATCTTGTCGTCGAACAGGATGGCCCGGGTCGACGTCGTCCCCTGATCGATGGCCAGCACAAAACCGCTCATTCCGCATCCTCCCACTTCTCATGCAACAGGGGAGACGGCAAAGCCGCCTCCCCCGCACTTCCTACAAGGGCAAGCGCGCCCGCGTCATGCGGTTACTGCTGCTGCCAGCTCTTCACCAGTTCGTCGTAGTTGATGGTGATCGGCTTTTCCTTCTCGTTCTCGATCTTCAACTGAGGCGCGAGATTGCCTTTCTTGACCGCGTCGGCGTTCCAGTAGGCGAGGTCATGCTCTTCGGCCATCTTCGGGCCGATATCGCCCTGGACGCCCGACTTCTCGATGCGGCTCATGACCTTTTCCTGCTCGGCGCAGAGCGAGTCCATCGCTTCCTGAGCCGACTTGGCGCCGGACGAGGCATCGCCGATCGCCTGCCACCAGAGCTGCGCCAGCTTCGGATAGTCAGGCACGTTGGTACCCGTCGGCGACCACTGGACGCGGGCCGGCGAACGATAGAACTCGATCAGGCCGCCGAGCTTCGGAGCGCGCTCGGTGAAGCTCTTGTCGTGGATCGTGCTCTCGCGGATGAAGGTCAGGCCGACATGGCTCTTCTTCACGTCGACCGTCTTCGAGGTGACGAACTGCGCATAAAGCCAGGCGGCCTTGGCACGATCGTCCGGCGTCGATTTCATCAGTGTCCAGGAACCCACATCCTGATAGCCGAGCTTCATGCCGTCCTTCCAGTAGACGCCATGCGGCGACGGCGCCATGCGCCACTTCGGCGTGCCGTCGTCGTTCAGCACCGCCTTGGCGCCGGCGTCGACCATCGAAGCGGTGAAGGCGGTGTACCAGAAGATCTGCTGCGCGACCGCGCCCTGCGCCGGCACCGGGCCGGATTCGGAGAAGGTCATGCCCTGGGCTTCCGCCGGAGCGTAGGCCTTCAGCCAGTCGAGATATTTCTGGATCGAGTAGACCGCCGCTGGGCCGTTGGTGTCGCCGCCACGCGCCGTGCAGGAGCCGACAGGGCGCGAATTCTCGTCGACCTTGATGCCCCATTCGTCGACGGGCAGGCCGTTCGGAATGCCCTTGTCGCCATTGCCGGCCATGGACAGCCAGGCGTCGGTGAACCGCCAGCCGAGCGACGGGTCCTTCTTGCCGTAGTCCATGTGGCCGTAGACCTTCTTGCCGTCGATCTCGCGGCCGGTGAAGAATTCGGCGATGTCCTCATAAGCCGACCAGTTGACGGGAACGCCTAGGTCGTAGCCGTATTTGGCCTTGAAGTCGGCCTTGTTCTTCTCGTCGTTGAACCAGTCGTAGCGGAACCAGTACAGGTTCGCGAACTGCTGGTCGGGGAGCTGATAGAGCTTCTTGTCGGGCGCCGTCGTGAACGAGGTGCCGATGAAGTCCTTCAGGTCGAGGTTCGGATTGGTGACGTCCTTGCCTTCATTCGCCATCCAGTCGGTCAGGTTGCGCACCTGCTGGTAGCGCCAGTGCGTGCCGATCAGGTCGGAATCGTTGACCCAGCCGTCATAGAGGTTCTGTCCCGTCTGCATCTGGGTCTGGATCTTTTCGACGACGTCGCCTTCCTGGATGACGTCATGCGTGACCTTGATGCCGGTGATGGCGGAGAAGGCCGGCGCCAGCACCTGTGACTCGTATTGGTGCGTGGCGATGGTTTCCGAGACGACCTTGATGTCCATGCCGGCGAACGGCTTGGCTGCGTCGATGAACCACTGCATTTCCTTTTCCTGGTCGGCGCGTGAAAGCGTCGACAGGTCGCCTATCTCCTTGTCGAGAAAGGCTTTTGCCTCGTCCATACCGGCATAGGCGTTGCCCGCGCCGAGCAATAGGGCTAGGGCGGTCGTCGATGTTAGAAATTGCCGTCGCATGTGTCTCCTCCAGTCTTAGGTTTCAAGTGCATTCCGGGGCGGCCGCCAGCACGCAGCCGCTCCGGCTATTCCCCCTCTATACGTATCGGAACACGCCAACGGCGTAGACCACGGAGAGAGCGAGAGCCCACCACAGGTTGGGTCCTACCAGACCCAGCCAAGCGAGATGGATGAAGGCGCTGCCAAGCAGCGACAGGAACAAACGATCGCCGCGCGTCGTCTCGAAGCGCAGCACGCCGACGCGCGGATTGCCGCCGGGCGAGACATATTCCCAAACGCCCATGCCAAAGAGCATCAGCGCGATGACGATGAAGAAAGCCGCCGTCGGCCACGTCCACGCCATCCAGGAGAAGTCGAGGTTCATGGCTTAGACCCTCCCCAGGGCAAAGCCCTTGGCGATATAATTTCGCACGAACCAGATGACCAAAGCACCGGGGATCAGTGTCAGCACGCCAGCGGCGGCGAGCAGGCCCCAATCCATGCCGGCGGCAGAGACGGTGCGGGTCATGGTGGCGGCGATAGGCTTGGCGTCGGTCGTGGTCAGCGTACGCGCGATCAGGAGCTCCACCCACGAGAACATGAAGCAGAAGAAGCAGGCGACGCCGATACCGCTCGCGATCAGCGGCATGAAGATCTTCACGAAAAAGCGCGGGAAGGAATAGCCGTCGATATAGGCGGTTTCGTCGATCTCCTTCGGCACGCCGGACATGAAGCCCTCGAGGATCCACACCGCCAGCGGCACGTTGAACAGGCAGTGCGCCAGCGCCACGGCGATATGGGTGTCGATCAGGCCGAACGCCGAATAAAGTTGGAAGAACGGCAGCGCGAACACCGCCGGCGGCGCCATGCGGTTGGTCAAAAGCCAGAAGAACAAATGCTTGTCGCCAAGGAAGCGGTAGCGCGAGAAGGCGTAGGCCGCCGGCAGCGCCACCGCCACCGATATCACCATGTTCATCACCACATAAGTGATCGAGTTGATATAGCCCGAATACCAGGACGGGTCGGTGAAGATGGTGCGATAGTTCGCCAGTGTCGGATTATGCGGGAACAGCGTCAGCGACGACACGATCTCCGCGTTGGTCTTGAAGCTCATATTGATGAGCCAGTAGATCGGCAGCAGGATAACGATGATGTAGACCGTCGGCACGATCCACCACCAGCGCGATTCCTCGCCGCGGCGGCGCATCAGCCTCGCCACCTCGTCCTGCGACAGCGCGCTGCCCACTTCGGTGACCGCCGTCTCGCTCACGCGCGTCGTCTCGTTGGCGCCCGCCATCTCAGCGCTCCGCGTCGTAATTGGTCATCACGGTGTAGAACACCCACGACAACAACAGGATGATCAGGAAGTAGACCAGCGACATTGCCGCCGCCGGACCGAGGTCGAACTGGCCGAGGGCAGTCTTGACGAGGTCGATCGACAGGAAGGTGGTCGAATTGCCGGGGCCGCCGCCGGTGACGACGAAGGGCTCGGTATAGATCATGAAGCTATCCATGAAGCGCAACAGCACGGCGATCAGCAACACACGCTGCATCTTGGGCAGCTGGATGTAGCGGAACACCGCCCAGCGCGAGGCGCCGTCGATCTTGGCCGCCTGGTAGAAGGCATCGGGAATCGAGA
This sequence comes from Mesorhizobium sp. B2-8-5, assembly GCF_006440675.2. NCBI lineage: Bacteria > Pseudomonadati > Pseudomonadota > Alphaproteobacteria > Hyphomicrobiales > Phyllobacteriaceae > Mesorhizobium > Mesorhizobium sp. B2-8-5. The sequence continues at coordinate 4,119,173 of NZ_CP083951.1, read as the reverse complement.
CCAGGCCGGCGTAGCAAAGCAGCACGACCAGGCTGGTCCAGTGCCAGACATCCATGATGATGACGGTGACCCAGGCGTCGATCGGATCCTGGACGTAGTTGTAGTCGATGCCAAGCGCATTGACGTAATAGCCGAGCAGGCCGATGTCGTTGCGGCCGAAGACCTGCCAGATCGTGCCGACGACGTTCCACGGTACGAGCAGCGGCAGCGCCATCAGCACCAGGCAGACCGGCACCCCCCAGCCCTTCTTCGGCATGTTGAGCGCGATGAAGATGCCGAGCGGCACCTCGATCGCCAGGATGATGAAGGAGAAGATCAGGTTGCGCACCATCGCTTCCCAGAAGCGGTCGGAGTGCAGCAGTTCCTCGAACCACTCGGTGCCGGCCCAGAAGAAGACGTTGTTGCCGAACGTGTCCTGCACCGAATAGTTGACGACGGTCATCAGCGGGATGACGGCCGAGAACGCCACCAGCACCAGCACCGGCAGGACAAGGAACCAGGCCTTGTTGTTCCAGGTCTTGTCCATCTACGCCCCCATCTCGACGCGCCAGGAATCGGCATAGATGTTGATGCCGGCCGGATCGAAGCGGACTTTCGGCTCGGCCGGGACTTCGTCGTCCTCGCCGATCACCGCGGCAATCTCCCTGCCTTCCAGGTTGGCGCGCACGACCTTGTGGCGGCCGACGTCCTCGACCTTGGAGACCTGCACCGCCATGCCCTCGCGGCCGAGCCGCACATATTCGGGGCGGATGCCGAGCTCGACGGCGCCGCCTTCGGCCTTGGGCACGCCGGGCAATTCGATGCGCTGCGCGCCGAGCGTCGCCGTTCTGCCCTCGATCGCGACGGGCAGCACGTTCATGCCCGGCGAGCCGATGAAATAGCCGACGAAAGTGTGTCGCGGGCGCTCGAAGAGCTCGGCCGGCGAGCCGATCTGGACGATCTCGCCGTCATACATGACCACGACGCGGTCGGCGAAAGTCAGTGCTTCGGTCTGATCGTGCGTGACATAGACCATGGTGTAGCCGAAGCGGCGGTGCAGCTGCTTCAACTGCGAGCGCAGCACCCATTTCATATGCGGATCGATCACCGTCAGCGGCTCGTCGAACAGGATGGCGTTGACGTCCGAGCGCACCAGGCCGCGCCCAAGCGAGATCTTCTGCTTCTGGTCGGCGGTGAGCCCGCGCGCTTTCTTTTTCGCCAGCGAAGCGAGATCGATCATGTCGAGCGTCTCGCGCACCTTGCGGTCGACGTCCGTCTCCGGCACGCGGCGGTTGCGCAGCGGGAAAGCCAGATTGTCGTAGACGGTCATGGTGTCGTAGATGACCGGGAACTGGAACACCTGCGCGATGTTGCGTTCCTGCGTCGACAGATTGGTGACGTCACGGCCGTTGAACAAAAGCTTGCCGTGCGAGGGATGCAGCAAGCCGGAAATGATGTTGAGCAGAGTGGTCTTGCCGCAGCCCGACGGCCCGAGCAGTGCGTAGGCGCCGCCATCCTCGAAGGTGTGGTGCACTTCCTTCAGCGCGAAATCGGAATCCTTCTGCGGGTTGGGCAGGTAGGAATGACGAATATGGTTGACCTCGATGCGCGCCATCGTTTGCTCCTCACGCCGCCAGCTTCGACGCCGTCACGGCGCGGCCGTTCTGGTCGAACACCATGATGTGGCGCGGATCGATGAACACCTCGACCTCGTCGTCCGTCTCGAAATCGAGAATGCCATGCGCAAGCATGACCCAGCGCGCATCGGCGAAATCGAGATGGACGAAGCTTTCCGAGCCGGTGATCTCCGTGATGGTGACCTTCGCCCGCACCGGCACAGCGGAAGCGTTCGGCCGCTCCAGCGACAAATGATGCGGCTGGAAGCCGATCGTGTAGCTGGCGTCAGGAACGCGGGTGAGTTCCGTCGGCACCGGCAGCTTGACGCCGCCTTCGAGCAGGAAATCCGACCCCTTCTTGGAGAGCACGATGGTGTTGAGCGGGGGATCGGCGAAGGTCCGCGCCGTCACCAGGTCGACCGGCTTGCGGAACACTTCGACCGTCGAGCCGAATTGCGTGACGCGGCCTTCCGAAAGCGTCGCCGTGTTGCCGCCGAGCAAAAGCGCCTCGTGCGGCTCTGTCGTCGCATAGACGAAGATGGTGCCGGCGGCGGCAAAAATTTTCGGCAGCTCGGCGCGCAATTCCTCGCGAAGCTTGTAGTCGAGATTGGCCAAAGGCTCGTCGAGCAGCACCAGGCTGGCATTCTTGACGATGGCGCGGGCAAGCGCGGTACGTTGTTGCTGGCCGCCGGACAGGTTGAGCGGCGTGCGGTCGAGATAGGGCGTGAGCTTCAAAAGCGCCGCCGCGTTGCGCACCTCCTTGTCGATCTTCGCCTGATCGAGGCCGGCCACCCGCAGCGGCGAGGCGATGTTCTCGTAGACGGTCATCGCCGGGTAATTGATGAACTGCTGGTAGACCATGGCGACATTGCGCTTCTGCACCTTCTGTCTGGTGACGTCCTTGCCATCGAACCAGACCGAGCCGGAAGTCGGCGCGTCGAGGCCTGCCATCAGCCGCATCAGGCTGGTCTTGCCGGAAAGCGTCGGCCCGAGGAGCACGTTCAGCGAGCCGTGCAGAAGCGTCAGCGACACGTCGCGGATATGCTCCTGCGCGCCGACGGTCTTCGTCACGTTCCTCAGTTCCAGCATCACGCCTCCTCCCAGGCCTTGCGCATCAGCGGTCGATCCTCATTCCGCTGCCGCGACATGGCGGCTGCTCAGTCCGCGCATGAATTCTTCCAATGCCGCGGTCTGCTCGCGGCTGAAATGCAGGCCGCGCTTGGTGCGGCGCCACAACACGTCCTCGGCGGTGACCGCCCATTCGTTTTCGGCCAGATAGCGAACTTCCGCCTCGAAAAGGTCGGCGCCGAAATTGCGGCCGAGATCCGCATTCGACTTGGCGAGCCCGAGCAGCCTTTCCGCCCGCGTGCCGTAAAGCCGGGTGAAGCGGCGCGCCAGCCGCTGGTCGAGAAACGGATAGGCGTTCTTCAGCCTGGCGACCTGGGCATCGAAGCCGGTCGCGGCGAAATCGCCGCCAGGCAGCGGCGCGTCATGCGTCCACGGCTTGCCGCGCTTGCCGAGAAAACCTTCGATCTTCTCAAGCATCGATTCCGCCAGTCGGCGGAAAGTCGTGATCTTGCCGCCGAAAGCGTTGAGCAAGGGGGCAGCACCCTCCCCGCCATCGGCCTTCAGCACATAGTCGCGCGTCGCCTCCTGCGCCTTGGAGGCGCCGTCGTCATAGAGCGGGCGCACCGCCGAATAGGTCCAGACGATGTCGGAGCGCTTCACCGGCTGCGCGAAATATTCGCTTGCCGCGGCGCACAGATAGTCGATCTCGGTGTCGGAGATCTTCACGTCGTGCGGATCGCCCGGATAATCGCGGTCGGTGGTGCCGATCAGCGTGAATTCTTCCTCGTAAGGAATGGCGAAGATGATGCGGCCATCCTTGTTCTGGAAGAAATAGGCGCGCGGATCGTCGAACTTCCTATGGATGACGATGTGGCTGCCTTGCACGAGGCGGACATTGTGGACGTCGTTCTGGCCGACGGCGGTCGAGAGCACGTGATCGACCCAAGGGCCGGCGGCGTTGACGAGAAGCCGCGCGCGAACCTCCTCGATTTCACCGGTAAGCACATTCTGCACTTTTATGGTCCAAAGCGCACCGTCGCGCCGCGCACCGACGACCTTGCTGCGGGTGCGGATAACGGCGCCCCGGTCTGCCGCGTCACGAGCGTTCAGCGCCACCAGGCGCGCGTCGTTGACCCAACCGTCCGAATATTCGAAAGCCTTGCGGAACAATGGCTTGAGCGGCTTGCCCGCCGGATCGCGGGCCATATCCAGCGTCTTCGTCGCCGCCAGCAGCTTGCGCCCGCCGATATGATCGTAAAGGAACAATCCCAGCCGGATCAGCCAGGCGGGCCTGAGGCCTTTGGCATAAGGCAGAACGAAGCGCATCGGCCAAATGATATGCGGCGCGTTCTTCCACAGAACCTCGCGCTCCATCAGCGCCTCACGCACCAGCCGGAACTCGTAGAATTCGAGGTAGCGAAGGCCGCCATGGATGAGCTTGGTCGAGCCCGACGAGGTTCCGCTGGCGAGATCGTTCATCTCGGCGAGGTATACCGAAAATCCACGACCAACGGCATCGCGGGCTATGCCGCAGCCATTGATGCCGCCGCCGATGACGAAAATGTCATGGATCGGAGATGCGTCCAAAGAATCCTCCAACGATTTCGCATTGCACCATTTTTGTGTTTTACGAAACCGTGGCGGAATTATTTCGAACTCAAACCGAATGTCAAACGAAATATCACAGCTGCGTGAGCAAGCCGAGATGCGCGCCTATTCGAGCGCTGTCTCAAGCAGCCGGACCTCGGTTTCCTCGCAAATCTTGCGGATCGACGGGATCTCGCAACGATCGGTGATGAAGGTATTCACCTGCGAAAGATGGCCGATCCGAACCGGCGCCGTGCGCTCGAACTTCGTCCGGTCGGAGACCAGGATGACGTGGCGCGCATTCGCGATGATGGCCTGCGCCACCTTCACCTCGCGGAAATCGAAGTCGAGCAGCGCGCCGTCATGATCGATTGCCGAGGCGCCGATGACGGCGTAATCGACCTTGAACTGACGGATGAAATCGACGGCCGCCTCGCCGACAATGCCGCCGTCGGAACCGCGCACGACGCCGCCGGCGATCACCACCTCGATCGTCGGGTAGATGCGCATCCTATTGGCAACGTTGATATTATTGGTGATGACCATAAGCCCGTTATGGTCGAGCAGCGCCTTGCTGACGGCCTCGGTGGTGGTGCCGATATTGATGAACAGCGAGGCATTGTCAGGGATCAGCCGCGCCGCCGCGCTGCCGATCGCCTCCTTCTCGTCGGCCGCAATCTTGCGCCGTGCCTCGTACTCCATGTTCTCGATGCCGGACGGGAACAGCGCACCGCCATGGATGCGGGTCAGCAGCCGCTGATCGCACAGATCGTTGAGGTCCTTGCGGATGGTCTGCGGCGTCACATTGAAATGCGTCGCCAGGTCGTCGACCAGCACCCGGCCATGGTCTTTCGCCATCTGGATGATCTCGGCATGGCGTGGCGAAAGAAACATCGCGCGTCCTCCATTTTCGTTTTTTCCGTCTATATCGGAAAACGAAAGCGAAGAAAAGGCATAAGCCGGCTAACGAAAATCACCTGATTGCAAAAGGCAAACCAGTGCGGAACACGCCTGCTGCTTCAGGATGGACGCCGCGCAATCTCGGTTATGACGTCGAACGCCGCGTCGACATCGGCTGCCGTCGCCTCGAACTGCCCCGCCTGAAAGCGGATCGCCACGCGCCCGTCGACCCGCGTCTGCGTGAGATAGACGCGGCCATCGGTGTTGATGGCGTCGACCAGACGCAGATTGTGCTCGTCAGCATCGATGCCTGGTGCCGCGCGATGCCGGAACGAGAAAAGCGACAGCATCGGCTCGCTGCTGAGCTCGAAATCCGCCTCCCTGGCCAGCCGCGCGGCAAGCCCTTCGCTCCAGGCGACATGTTTTCTTATCATGTTGCGCAGGCCTTCGAGGCCATGGGCACGCAGCAGGAACCAGAGCTTCAGCGCCCGGAAGCGGCGCCCGAGCGGCACCGACCATTCCGAATAGTTGATGATGCCGTCATGGCCTCGGGTTTTTAGATAGTCCGGCTTGATCGCCAGCGTGCGCACGAGATCCTCCGGCTGGCGGATGAACTGGATCGAGCAGTCGAACTGCGCGCCCAGCCACTTATGCGGATTGAAGACGATGGAATCAGCGCCTTCGACGCCGGTCCAGAATTGCCGGTATTCCGGGCAGATCATCGCCGATCCGGCCCAGGCGGCGTCGACGTGCAGGTAGAGCCCGTGCCGCTTCGCGACGGCGGCTACCGCCGCGATGTCGTCTGTGCCGCCGGTGCTGGTGCCGCCGACGCAGGCGATGATGCCGGCCGGCAGAAGGCCGGCCTTGCGATCGGCAACGATCGCAGCCTCGAGCGCCGCCGTGTCCATGGCGCGAAAACGTCCGCCGACCGGGATGCGGATGAGGTTTTCCTCGCCGATGCCGGAAACCCAGATGGCGCGGTCGATCGAGGTATGGACCTGGTCGGAGGAGTAGACGCGAAGCTTTGCCTGCCCGGCCAACCCTTTTTTGTTTCCCTGCCAGTCAAGCGCCCGCTCGCGCATGGTGAGCACCGCGGCAAGCGTCGCCGACGAGGCCGAATCCTGGATCACGCCGGAAAAGCCCTCGGGCAGGCCGAGCGCCTGGCGCATCCAGTCGACGACGCGCGTCTCGAGCTCGGTCGCCGCCGGCGAGGTCTGCCACAGCATGCATTGCGCGGCCATCGCCGAGACCAGATATTCCGCCACGACCGAAACCGGCGCCGCATTGGCCGGGAAATAGGCGAAGAAACGCGGGTGCTGCCAATGCGTCATGCCCGGCACGATCTTTTCTTCGAAGTCGGCGAAGATCTTGTCCATCGGCTCGGGCATTTCGGGTGGCGAAAACTCGATGCTCCTGAAAATCTCGCCCGGCGCTATTGCCGGCCGCACCGGACGCTCGCGCAAGCCGGCGCGGTAATCGGCGCCCCAATCGGCTGCCCGCCTCGACCAGTCGCGGAATTCCTCATTGTCCATAATTTCCTCCCAGCAACCGCCCATGTCGGTTAACCGAACCGCTCTCAGTTTTGCTTAACATGTTAAATATATTAAGGCAACGGCTGGATCGAAAAGGCCCTACCCCGGAAAATCCGGCAGGTTTGAAAAGGCCAGTTTCAGCGCGCTGGACCAGCCATCCGAAATGGTGCGGTAGTAAGGATCGTCATGGCCGATCCGCCGGTTCAGCCCCACCTTGAACGCATCCTGTTCCATGAACAGAAGATCGAGCGGCAGCCCGACCGAAAGGTTGGATTTCAGCGTCGAGTCGAAGGATACCAGCAGCAGCTTCACCGTCTCCGCCAGGCTCATTGTCCGGTCATAGGCACGGATGATGATCGGCTTGCCGTATTTCGTCTCGCCGATCTGGAAGAAGGGCGTGTCGTCGGTCGATTCGATGAAATTGCCTTCCGGATAGATCATGAACAGCCTGGGCGGGCTGCCCTTGATCTGGCCGCCGAGGATGAAGGAAGCATTGAAATAGGCGTCCGCCTTCTCGCCGTCGGGCGACGCATGCGCGATCGCTTCCTTGACCGTATCGCCGACCAGCCGCACCGTCTGGTACATGGACGGGGTCTCGAGCAGCTTCCCATGGCGGTCGCCGACCGCCTTGTTGCGCTCGTCGAGCAGGCTGACGACGGCCTGCGTCGTGGCAAGGTTGCCCGCCGACATCAGCACGATGACGCGCTCGCCGGGCTGTTCCCACACATGCATCTTCTTGAAGGTCGATATCGAATCCATGCCGGCATTGGTGCGCGTGTCCGACATGAACACGAGCCCGCGATCGATCTTGAGGCCGACGCAATAGGTCATGGTCGCTCTTCTGCGAAAGCAGTTCCAGGAAAAACGTGTAGCGGTTTTCCGTCTGGAATTGCGTGAAAACAAAGAGATAGAGCGGTTCAGCGATTCTATCAAACGCTGAACCGGTCTGGCGATTGCGGCGCAGATTACTGCTCTACCGTGACGGTCACGGCAAGCTTCTCTTGCGCCTGCCCCAGCAATATCCCCGAGACCGGCGAGGCATCGCGATAGTCGCGCCCCGTCGCCACCCGCACATAGCGTTCGTCGGGAGAGATACCGTTCGCCGGGTCGAAGGACACCCATCCGAGCCCGACGACATAGGCCTCGGCCCAGGCATGGCTTGCCGCCTGCTCGACGGCAGCATCCATCATCAGGTAGCCGCTGATATAGCGGGCGGGAAAACCAAGCGCGCCCGCCGCGGCGATGAAGATATGGCTATGGTCCTGGCAGACGCCGGATTTCAACGCGAGCGCCTCCTCCGCCGGCGTCACGACGCTGGTGGTGCCTGGCCTGTAGGCGACGCGTTCGCCGATAGCGCCCATCAGCCGGTGCAGTCGCTCGATCTCGGTGCCCTGTCCGACCGCGCCGGCCAATTCGCGGATGCGCTCGCCGGCAGTGGTGAGCTGCGTCTGCTGTGCGAACAGCCAGAGCGGCGCAAAGCCCTGATGCGGGCCCGTCACGCCCGCCGTATCATGCGTGGTCACGTGTCCGGCGGCCTCGACGGTGATCGAGTTCTGGCCGCTCTCGGCGCTCACCAGCCGCGTATCGTTGCCGAAATGGTCGATGAAGCGCACCTCCTCGCGCGCGCCCTCGACCTTGATCGCCCAGGAGTCGACGGTCTGCGTACGCCCGCTGGAAGGCAGCAGGCGCAGCCGCTGCAGCAGATACTGCACCGGCTGATCGTAGCGGTACTCGGTGCGATGTATGATCTTGAGCCGCATAGCGCTCGCCCTCGGCTGTGCTCAATAGAACCGGTAGTCCTGAGCGATCTCGTCGCCCAGCCTGGTGTTGTCGCGAATGAACTCTGCCAGGAATTCGTGCAAGCCGTGGTCGAATATGTCCTTGATCGACCCTCTCTTGAGCAATGCCTGGATCTTCTCGGCCGTGGCATGGCAGGCATGGCGCTCACCATAATCGTCGGCGAGGAATTTCAGATGCTCGCCGAGGAAGCGGTAGCAGAAGGTCAACGAGCGCGGCATGCGCACGTTGAGGATGAGATAGTCGGCGATGTTCGTCGGCTTGTAGTCGGCTTCGTAAACCCAGCGATAGGAGCGGTGTGCCGACACCGAGCGCAGGATCGACTCCCACTGGTAGTTGTCCAGCGTCGAGCCGACCCAGGACAGCGAAGGCAAGAGCACGTAATATTTCACGTCGAGGATGCGAGCCGTGTTGTCGGCGCGCTCGACATAGGTGCCGAGCTGCGAGAAGTCGAAAATCTCGTTGCGCAGCATCGTGCCGTAGAACGAACCGCGGATCAGCGCCGTCTCGCGCTTGATGGCATCGAGCACCGTCGGCAGGTCGCGTTCGTCGATCGGCCTCGCCAGCATGCGCTTCAGCGACATCCAGGCTTCGTTGATGCTTTCCCAGGTCTCGCGCGTCAGCGCCGTGCGCACCATGCGGGCATTGTTGCGCGCCGTCTCGATCGACGACATCGTGCTCGACGGGTTCGAAGTGTCGCGCAGCAGGAAGTCGGAGACGTTGGCGGCGGTGTAGTCCTGGTATTTCCGGCTGAAGGCGATGTCCGAGCCGGCGCTGAGCAGCACCGAGTTCCATTCCTCCGAAGCGCTCTGCGTGCGCGTCAGCGCCATGCGCAATCCCGCGTCGACCAGGCGCGCCATGTTTTCGGCCCGCTCGATATAGCGGTTCATCCAGTAGAGACCGTTTGCGGTGCGGCCGAGAAGCATGTCAGGCCCTTCGGGTTAGCGAATAGGGAATAGGGAGTAGTGAGTAGTGAATTTTCGAACTTCGACCGAATGTGGCATTGCTCTTTCCCCTACTGACTACTGACTATTTCCTACTCACTCATCTCAATCATCCAGCACCCAAGTATCTTTCGTGCCGCCGCCTTGCGAAGAGTTCACCACCAACGAGCCTTGCTTCAGCGCGACACGCGTCAAGCCGCCCGGCACGATCTGGATACGATCCGAAACCAGCACATAAGGCCTGAGATCGACATGGCGCGGCGACAGGCCCTTCTCGGTCAGGATCGGGCAGGTCGACAGCGCCAGGGTCGGCTGGGCGATGTAGTTGGAGGGCTTCGCCTGCAGCTTCTTGGCAAACTCCTGGCATTCCTTCTTGGTCGCCGCCGGGCCGACCAGCATGCCGTAGCCGCCGGAGCCGTGCACTTCCTTGATGACGAGCTCGCCGATGTGCTCGAGCACATATTTGAGGCTGTCCGGTTCCGAACAGCGCCAGGTCGGGATGTTGCCGAGGATCGCCTTGCGGCCGGTGTAGAACTCGACGATCTCCGGCATGTAGGAATAGATCGCCTTGTCGTCGGCGATGCCGGTTCCCGGCGCGTTGGCGATGGTGATGTTGCCGGCGCGGTAGACATCCATGATGCCGGGCACGCCGAGCGCGGAATCTGGCCGGAAGGTCAGCGGATCGAGGAAGTTGTCGTCGACGCGCCGGTAGAGCACATCGATCTGCTTGTAGCCCTCGGTCGTGCGCATCGCCACATGGCCGTCGACGACGCGCAGATCCTGCCCTTCGACGAGTTGCACGCCCATCTGGTCGGCGAGGAAGGCGTGCTCGAAATAGGCCGAGTTGTAGGAACCCGGCGTCAGCACCGCGATGGTCGGCGCGCCCTTGCTGCTTTGCGGCCGAACTGCGGCGAGCGACTGCCGCAAAAGCTGCGGGTAGTTCTCGACCGGCCGAACCTTGATCTTCTGGAACAGCTCCGGAAAGAGCTGCATCATCGTCTCGCGGTTCTCCAGCATGTAGGAGACGCCGGACGGCGTGCGGGCGTTGTCCTCCAGCACATAGAACTCGTTCTCCGAGATGCGGACGATGTCGACGCCGATGATGTGGGTGTAGACGCCGGCCGGCGGCCTCACCCCGATCATCTCAGGCAGGAAGGCCTCGTTCTTCGCAACAAGCTCCCTCGGCACGCGCCCGGCGCGCAGAATCTCCTGGCGGTGGTAGATGTCGTCGAGAAAGGCGTTCAGCGCCTGCACGCGCTGTTCGATGCCTTGCGTCATCCGGCGCCATTCCTGGCCGGAGAGGATGCGCGGGACGATGTCGAAGGGGATCAGCCGCTCGGACGCCTCCTGCTCGCCATAGACGGCAAAGGTGATGCCGGTCTTGCGGAAGACGCGCTCGGCGTCCTGCATTTTCTGGGTAAGCCTGGCCGGGTCCTGCTCCTTCAGCCAGCGATCGTAAGCCTCATAAGGTCTTCTCAATCCGGAGACTTCCGGAAGCATTTCGTCGAACGCTGCCAATCGCGTACTCCCCTCTGGACCATTTCACTGGCCTCGCCGGAGAAAATCAAGCGCAATCGGTGATTTAGCACGCGATGGTGGCCGCTCTATGCGAATTGCCTAAATTTAAGGCATGAGCGGCCAGGCCGGGTCAGTTGCTGCTTCCCGGCGGGGCATCGCCAGGTCCGTCAAAACGCCCGGAAGGTCACGATCGTGAAGGTGTCCTTGATTCCAGGCAGAATCTGCACCCGCTCGTTGACGAAGTGGCCAACGTCTTCCTCGTCGTCGATATAGAATTTGGCGAGCAGGTCGTAATTGCCGGCGGTCGAGTAGATCTCGGAGGCAATCTCGGCATCGGCAAGCGCGCTGGCGACCTCATAGGACTTGCCCAGGTCGCACTTGATCTGCACGAAAAATGCCTTCATTGCCCGGTCCTGCCAGCCTGCTTCACGATTAAGCGGCCCTTGTGGCAGACTGCCGCCCGGCTTTCAAGCATCAGCCGGCGCGCGCCGTTCTTGACGACCGCCTAAGCAGGGCGCTCCGGCGTCGAAACGGCGAAATCTTGCGAAGGGATGAAACCGCCGGGCATCGAAGCGCGTATGTTAGATTGCATTCGCCAAGCGAGTTCCGGGAGGCAGCCCATGCGCCGCATATTGTTCGCACTAGCTCTTGTTCCGATGTGGATAGCCTCGCTTGCCTTTGCCGGCGATGCCGAGATCAAGACCGCGCAGGCAGTCATCGACAGCCAGTTGAAAGCCTTCATCGCCGATGACGGCGCCACCGCCTACAGCTTCGCCGCGCCGAACGTGAAGCAGATCTTTCCGACCGTGGATACCTTCATGAACATGGTGACGAACGGCTACGCGCCGGTGCGCAAGCCCCAGTCCTATTCCTTCGGCAAGGTCGAGCAGACCGGGCCGGGTTCGATCGTCCAGCAGGTGCTGATCGTCGGACCCGACGGCAAGGACTATGAGGCGGTCTACACGCTGCAGCAGCAGGCGGACGGCAGTTTCAAGATCACCGGCTGCAGCCTGCGCGCTTCGACTTCGGTCAGCACCTGAGCAATTCCAGGAAAAGTGTGAGCGGTTGGGCTCGGCGTCTTCGCCGTGGCCTTCCGTCCGGAATTGCGCCAGAACAATGCGGCGTCATAGCGCCCGGATATCGCCCCTCGCCCAGCCTTCGGTGATCTCGGCGGCGCGCGCTTCAAAAGCCTGCGCCTCGATGGCCGCCCGGATGTCCTGCATCAGCCTCTGATAATAGGACAGGTTGTTCCAGGTCAGCAGCATGGCGCCGAGCGCTTCCTGCGAGCGCACCAGGTGATGCAGGTAGGCACGCGAATAGTCGCGCGCGGCCGGGCAGTCGCTTTCTTCGTCGAGCGGCCGCGGATCGTCGGCATGGCGGGCGTTCCTGAGATTGACCTTGCCGCGCCGCGTGTAGGCAAGGCCATGGCGGCCGGCGCGGGTCGGCATCACGCAGTCGAACATGTCGATGCCGCGCGCCACCGATTTCAGGATATCGTCCGGCGTGCCGACGCCCATCAGGTAGCGTGGCTTGTCGGCCGGCAGTTCTGGGCAGGTGATGTCGAGCATCTCCAGCATCACTGACTGCGGCTCGCCGACCGCCAGCCCGCCGACGGCGTAGCCTTTGAGGTCCATCTCCTTCAGGGCTTGAGCGGAGCGCACACGCAAGGCCGCGCTGTCGCCGCCCTGGACGATGCCGAACATCGCCTTGCCCGGCTGGTCGCCGAACGCCGCCTTGCAGCGCTCTGCCCAGCGCAGCGACAATTCCATGGCGCGCTCGATCTCCTCGGGCTTGGCCGGCAGCGCCGTGCATTCGTCGAGCTGCATCTGGATGTCGGAATCCAGCAGTCCCTGGATCTCGATCGATCGCTCCGGCGACATCTCGTAGGGCGCGCCGTCGATATGCGAGCGGAAGGTGACGCCCTGTTCGGTCAGTTTCCTGAGCTTCGACAGCGACATGACCTGGAAGCCGCCGCTGTCGGTCAGGATCGGATGCGGCCAGCGCGCGAACTCGTGCAGCCCGCCAAGCCGGGCCACGCGCTCGGCGCCCGGCCGCAGCATCAGATGGTAGGTATTGCCGAGGATGATGTCGGCGCCGACCCCACGCACCTGGTCCATATACATGGTCTTGACGGTGCCGCCGGTGCCGACCGGCATGAAGGCCGGCGTGCGGATCTCGCCGCGCGGCATCGAGACCAGGCCGCGCCGCGCCTTGCCGTCGGTGGCGATGAGATGGAAGGCAAAAGTGTCTGTCATTGCTTGTAATGTGAACGATATATTCTTGGTGTGCCAACGCCTGGCAATGCCAGCCTTGGGAAGTTTCGGATCAGTTTTCCAGCGAGTCCGTAGGCCAAGCAGATCGCTTCTTTCGCATCGGTATCCAAAAGATGCTCAGCACGAGTTCTTCGTGCCAACGCTCTCCGAAAAATCCTCATTTCATGATCTGGACCCTTCTCGTGCGCAAGATTATTACGTACCGAATGCAGATGCTGCAGGCGCTCGAATATAGCTTTGTCCACTAATCCAAGCTTGCCGAATGTGGCGAGAGTTCCACCGAAACCTACCTTCGCGGGTCTCTTACCATGTGTTTCGACGACATCCGTGATGATGCGCTCTAAAAATGCGTCTGCCGAAATGACCGCGGCTGCATACAGCCCAAAAATGTATGACGACATACAATCTCTGAGCAGGCGATGATCTTCGTCCTCCAAAAGAAGATTGTCAGTGTATGGAAGATCTTCCATACACCATTCCGCGCGAGAGCGCATTTCGTCCCAGGTCAGAAGCAATTCTTTCCCAATGTAATATTCACCAGGCGATCGCGGGAAAGCATCCCATTCGCCAAACAAAGTTTTATCAACGAACCTTATCTCAGCCACCGTTGTCCCCCCGGTAAAGCAGGCTGGCGTCGCCATAGGAATAGAACCTGTAACGGTTCTCGATGGCATGCGCATAGGCCGAGCGCATCGTCTCCAGCCCGCTGAAGGCCGAGACCAGCATGAACAGCGTCGAGCGCGGCAGATGGAAATTGGTCATCAGCATGTCGGCCGTGCGGAAGCGATAGCCGGGCGTGATGAAGATGTCGGTCGGACCGGACCAGGGCTCGATCCTGCCGTCATCGCGCGCTGCGCTCTCAAGCAAGCGCAGCGACGTCGTGCCGACGCAGACGATCCGCCCTCCCCGCGTCTTGGCCGCGTTGAGCGCCGCCGCCGTTTCCGGGCTCACCGAGCCGGTCTCGGCATGCATCTTGTGGTCGGCCGTGTCGTCGGCCTTCACCGGTAAAAAAGTGCCGGCGCCGACATGAAGCGTGACGAAGCGGCGCTCGATGCCCTTGGCGTCCAGCGCGGTAAACAGCTCCGGCGTGAAATGCAGGCCGGCGGTGGGGGCAGCGACCGCGCCCTCTTCCCGGGCATAGATGGTCTGGTAGTCGGCGCGGTCGCGCTCGTCGTCGTCGCGCTTCGAGGCGATATAGGGCGGCAGCGGAATATGGCCGACGGCATGCAGCGCCTCGTCGAGGAACTGTCCGGAAAGGTCGAAACCGAGCAGCGCCTCGCCCGCCTCGCCCTTTTCGAGCACCGTGGCGTCGAGCTGGCCGAGGAAGCAGGAATTGCCGTCATGGCCGAAATGGATGCGGTCGCCGGCGGCGATGCGCTTGCCCGGCCGCATGAAGGCTTGCCAGCGGTCCGGCGCCACCCGCATGTGCAGCGTCGCCTCGACCTGCGCCACCGCCTCGCCGCGCCTGCGCATGCCCTTCAGCTGCGCTGGGATGACCTTGGTGTCGTTGAACACCAGCACGTCGCCTTCGCGAAGCAGCGGCGGCAATTCGCCGACAAGGCGGTCTTGCGGCGTCTCGCCCGGTTTGACGACCAGGAGCCTGGCGCTGTCGCGCGGCTCAGCCGGGCGAAGCGCGATGCGCTCTTCCGGCAGATCGAAGTCGAACAGGTCGACGCGCATCAGTAGAGCCGAATGAGCAGCGCCCCGGCAAGCAAGAGCACAGCGCCGGCGACACGGCCAAGCGAGATTTCGCGCACCGCCACGCCAAGGAAGCCGGCGCGGTCGATCAGCATGCCGGCGATCAGCTGGCCGGCGACCAGGAAGGCCATCAGCGCTGCGGCGCCGATACGTGGCGTGAGGATCGTCGACAGCGTCACATAGAAGCCGCCGAGCATACCGCCGGCGACGAACAGCCATGGCGCCGGCGCCTTCCAGTCGAGCTCGATGCCCTGCAGCCTCACCACCGAGATGGAGATGATGCCAAGCACAATGGCACCGGACAGGAAGGAGAACGCCGCGGCGGCCACGGGAAGGCCGAGGCCGCGCGCCAGTTGCGAATTGATCGGCGCCTGGATGGCGATGAAGGCGCCGGACAGGATGCCGAGCAGGGACCAGACAGCGCCCATCGTTCCGCCCTTACTTGACGTCTGCCGCGACTTTCAGCGAGACGATCTTGTCGGGATCCTGCACAGGCTCGCCGCGCTTGATCTTGTCGACATTCTCCATGCCTTCGATGACCTGGCCCCACACCGTGTACTGGCGGTTGAGGAAGGCGGCATCGTCGAAGCAGATGAAGAACTGCGAATTCGCCGAATTCGGGTTCTGTGCCCGAGCCATCGAGCAGGCGCCGCGTCCGTGATTGGCGTTGGAGAATTCGGCCTTCAGGTCCGGCTTGTCGGAGCCGCCCATGCCCGCGCGCGACGGCGCATAGGTGGGCTTGCTCGAATTGCCGAACTTGACGTCGCCGGTCTGCGCCATGAAGCCGTCGATGACGCGGTGAAACACCACGCCGTCATAGGCGCCTTCGCGCGCCAGCTCCTTGATGCGGGCAACGTGGCCGGGCGCCAATTCAGGATACATTTCGATGACGACCTGTCCCTTGGTCGTTTCCATGATGAGCGCGTTCTCGCGGTCCTTGATCTCAGCCATGTCACAAAAATCCTTTTGAAAATTGAGGGAGTTATTTGCCGTCGGCGGCGATGCGAACCTTGATCATGCGGTCGGGGTCGGTGACCGTGCCGTTGTCGGCCTCGTCGCCCTTCTTGATCTTGTCGACGAGGTCCATGCCGCCGACAACCTTGCCGACGATGGTGTACTGGCCGTCGAGGTTCGGCGCCGGCGCGAACATGATGAAGAATTGCGAGTTCGCCGAATTCGGATCCTGCGAGCGGGCCATGCCGATCACGCCGCGCGTGAACTGCTCGCTCTGCGAGAACTCGGCCGGCAGGTCGGGAAGATCGGAACCGCCGGTGCCGACGGCTTCGGGGTTGAAGCCCTTCTTCATATTGCCGAATTTGACATCGCCGGTCTGCGCCATGAAGCCGTCGATGACGCGATGGAAGGCGACGTTGTCATAGGCGCCGTCGCGCACCAGCTTCTTGATCAGCGCGACGTGCTTGGGCGCCAGGTCGGGACGCAACGCGATGGTCACGTCGCCGTCCTTCAGCGTGATGATCATGGTGTTTTCCTTGTCGGCGGCGACGGCCGGCATGGATGCCGCGAAAAGGCCGGCAAGCACGACGAGGAACGAAGCGAGCTTCTTCAGCTGCATAGGAATCTCCGGAAAGCCTATTTGGTGAACTTGGCGGTGAGAGCGCCGGCGACGGCCGCTGGCACGAAAGGACGGATGTCGCCGCCCATCGACGCAATCTGGCGCACAAGTGTGGCGGTAATGGTGCGCACGGACGGGCTGGCGGGCAGAAAAACCGTCTGCAACTCCGGCGCCATCGTCTCGTTCATGCCCGCCATCTGCATTTCGTAATCGAGGTCGGTGCCGTCGCGCAGCCCCCGGATCATGATCGAGGCGCCGTGCTTGCGGGCCGCGTCGATGACAAGGCCATCAAAGGAAACGACCTTGATGCGACCGCCGTCGCGGCCGAACTCGGCCTTGGTTGCCGCCTCGATCAGCTCCACGCGTTCCTCGAAGGAAAACAACGGCTTCTTGCCCGGATGGGTGCCGATCGCCGCATAGACGGTGTCGGCCACCGCCAGCGAGGCCTTGAGCACGTCGAGATGGCCGTTGGTCAGCGGGTCGAAGGAGCCGGCATAAAGGGCGGTGCGTTCGGTCATGGCAGGCTTCTAGCGAGCCTCTCGAACAAAGGCAAATCCCATCGATTGCCCGGCCGTGAACCTTTTCGCGCCGATGAACGACAGATGAATGCGACGATCACGAACATTTCACGCAGCGTTCACTAAGTTGCCGCTTCAAGGGGTGAAACCAAATCCCCATGTCATCGTTGTAAGTCCAGGAGAACACGCAAATGCTGATCTACATGCTTGCCACTGCAATGACCATCGTGATGCTGATCGCGACCGCATTTGGGTTGCATCAGGAAGCAGCGCGGGTGCGCGTCAAGGCCAACACCAAGCGGCTCGATGGTCTCGCCCATCGCAACGTTTATCGTCGCCACTGATCTCCACCATGACCGAGCCGGCCCAAAGGGCCTGTTAAGCCGGATGAAAGCCTATTCGCTCCCGCCCATATCGTCGTCCGCGCCAGTCTCGCTCGAAGACACCTCCTCGACCTCATCGTCGGCCTGCGGCTCCGAAATCCGCTCCACCGACACGACCTTCTCGCCTTCGGCCGTGTTGAAGATCGTCACGCCCTTGGTGGCCCGGCTGGCAAAGCGTATGCCGTTGACCGGCACGCGGATGACCGTGCCGCCATCCGAAACCAGCATGATCTGATCGTCATTGCCGACCGGGAAGGTCGCAACCAGCCGGCCGATCTCAGCTACCTTCGACACATCGGTGGCGCGGATGCCTTTGCCGCCGCGGCCCGTCAGCCGGAAATCGTAGGAAGACGAGCGCTTGCCGTAGCCATACTCGGTCACCGTCAGCACAAGTTTTTCATGCGCCTTGAGGAACTCGTAGCGCTCTTCGGAAAGCTCGGCTTCCTCACCGATTTCCTCATTGGTGAGCGCAATCTCTTCCTCCTCGGCTGCGCCGCCGGCGGCAAGCCGGCGCTCGGCCGCGGCGCGCTTCAGATAGGCGGCGCGCTCGGCGGGTGACGCATCGACATTCTCGATGATGGACATCGAGATGATGCGGTCGGTCTCGGCCATGGTTATGCCGCGCACGCCGACGGAATTGCGGCTCTGGAAGACACGCACATCGGAGACCGGGAAACGGATGCACTGGCCGGAATTCGCAGTCAGAAGCACATCGTCATTGTCGGTGCAGGTCTCGACGCCGAGGATCTCGTCGCCCTCTTCCTCCAGCTTCATGGCGATCTTGCCGTTGCGGTTGACCTGGACGAAGTCGGACAGCTTGTTGCGGCGCACGGTGCCGCGCGTGGTCGCGAACATAACGTCGAGTTCGCCCCAGCTGGTTTCGTCCTCCGGCAGCGGCATGATCGTCGTGATGCGCTCGCCCTGCTCGAGCGGCAGCATGTTGATCAGCGCCTTGCCGCGCGATTGCGGGTTGCCGATCGGCAGCCGCCAGACCTTTTCCTTGTAGACGATGCCGCGCGAGGAGAAGAACAGCACCGGCGTGTGCGTGTTGGCGACGAACAGGCGGGTGACGAAATCCTCTTCCTTGGTCGACATGCCGGAGCGGCCCTTGCCGCCGCGGCGCTGCGCCCGGTAGAGCGAGAGCGGCACACGCTTGATGTAGCCGGAATGGCTGACGGTGACGACCATGTCCTCGCGCTGGATCAGGTCTTCGTCTTCCATATCCGAACCGCCGTCGGTCAGCTCGGTCCGGCGCGGTGTGCCGAACTCGTCACGGACCGCGACCAACTCATCCTTGACGATCTGCTGTATGCGCGCGCGCGACGACAAAATATCAAGGAAATCAACGATTTCAGCGCCGATCTGGTTCAATTCGTCGGCGATCTCGTCGCGGCCGAGCGCGGTCAGGCGCTGCAGGCGCAGGTCAAGGATGGCGCGCGCCTGTTCCTCGGACAGATTATAGGTTCCATCCTCGTTGATGCGGTGGCGCGGATCGTCGATGAGCTGGATCAGCGGAGCGACGTCGTGTGACGGCCAGCGCCGCTCCATCAACTGCTCGCGCGCCGTCTGTGGATCCGGCGCGGTGCGGATCAGCTTGATCACCTCGTCGATATTGGCCACGGCAATCGCCAGACCGACCAACACATGCGCCCGCTCGCGCGCTTTCCGAAGCAGATATTTGGTGCGGCGGCTGACGACTTCCTCGCGGAAGCCGACAAAGGCCTTCAGCATGTCGATCAGCGTCAGCACTTCCGGCTTGCCGCCGTTGAGCGCCACCACATTGGCGCCGAACGAGGTCTGCAGCGGCGTGAAGCGGTAGAGCTGGTTGAGGACGACGTCGGCCACGGCGTCGCGCTTCAACTCTATGACGACGCGGTAGCCCTGGCGGTCACTCTCGTCACGGATGTCGGAAATGCCCTCGATGCGCTTGTCGCGCACCAGTTCGGCCATCTTCTCGATCATCGAGGCCTTGTTAACCTGATAAGGAATCTCGGTGACCACGATGGATTCGCGGTCATTGCCGCGCTGCTCGATCTCGACGCGACCGCGCATGACAATCGAGCCGCGGCCCGTCGAATAGGCGTTGTAGATGCCCGAACGGCCAAGCACGATGCCGCCGGTCGGGAAATCCGGACCGGGCACGATCTCCATCAGCGCCGTCAGGTCGATCGCCGGATTGTCGATGAGAGCGATGGCGCCGTTGCAGACCTCGACAAGATTGTGCGGTGGAATGTTGGTGGCCATGCCGACGGCGATACCGCCGGAACCGTTGACCAGAAGGTTCGGGAAACGGGCCGGCAGCACCTTGGGCTCGCTGCCGGACGCATCGTAAGTATCCTGGAAATCGACAGTTTCCTTGTCGATGTCCTCCAACAGCTCATGCGCGACCTTGGTAAGCCTGGACTCGGTGTAGCGCATCGCCGCCGGCGGATCGCCGTCGATCGAGCCGAAATTGCCCTGACCGTCGATCAGCGGCACGCGCAACGACCAGTCCTGCGCCATGCGCACCAGCGCATCATAGATCGAAGCGTCGCCATGCGGATGGTATTTACCCATCACGTCGGCGACCGGGCGGGCCGACTTCACATATTTGCGGTTCCAGTGGTAGCCGCTCTCATGCGAGGCGTAGAGGATGCGGCGATGCACGGGCTTGAGGCCGTCGCGCACGTCGGGCAGCGCGCGGCTGACGATCACGCTCATGGCGTAATCGAGATAGGAGCGCTGCATCTCCTCGATGATCGAAATCGGCTCGATGCCGGTGGGGCCACCATCAGGCCCGCGCGGTGTCTTCTGGTCGGTCAAATCAGGTCACAATCCAGTCGGGAATCACTGCATGCTTATATAGGAAGCCTTGCCGAAACTCCAATGTCGGCCGGACTTTTCCAGAGACAATTTTGATGGTAATTTCAAATGGATACCGCTGATTGCGACGATATGGCCACAGTCGTTTTCGCCGTCGTGCGGCAAGGTCGGCGATGGATCGGGCAAAAACCGCAAGCGCAATGAACCTGGCCTCATGGTTGCCTTTGCGGGCGCTGAGCGGCTGGAGTGTCAGAGACCGTGAAGAACTTCGACAAGGCGATGAAGCAAGCGCTCGTTCTGGCCAAAGGTAAGGACGCGGATTACCTGCCGGGCTGGTGCGGCCCGACATCGGACTGACGAAAAATCCGGCTGACAGCGACAGACCTCATCGGCCCGTGCGGCGGGCGCGATAGGCGCCGGGAGCTTTCCCCATCTCGCGCCGGAACCGGCGGTTGAAGGTCGACAGATCGTTGAAACCGGCGTCGAAAGCGATCGTCGAGATCGCGGCATTTGACGTGCGCAGTTGCACCGCGGCACGGTGCAACCTCGTCCTCAGCAGGAACTGGTAGGGCGTCATGCCGGCAACGTGCCGGAAAATGCGCAAGAAATGATACGGGCTGGTCGCCGTGCCGTCGGCAAGCTCGGTCAGCGACAGCGGCCGTTCGGCATTGAGCTCGATCAGCCGCACCGCCTCGGCAACGCGTTTCTGGTCGCGACGGCTGGGTATCCGGGTAGGTCCGGAGGAGCCTGTCGCAGCCGCGGCAACCGCGCCGGCCATGCGCAGGCCGAGTTCCTCGAACGCTCCGTCGTCACCGGTTTCTCGCGCCGCCTCCGCCTCGGCCAGTAGCGGCGCCAGCGCCGGCAAGGGCGGCAGGCGCGGATCGGCGAAGCCCAGTCGCTTCGCGCCCGGCAGTTCGGCCACGACGCGCTCCAGATAGGCCGGCGAGAAATGGAAGGAGAGGCAGCGGTCGCCGGCGCCGTGCTCATGCCCGCATTCGTAGCAGGCGCCGGGATTGCCGAGCAGGATGGCGCCCGGCGCCAGCATCGCCGTGCCTTGGCTCGTGCGATAGCGGAACGTGCCCCTGGTCACCGCGGCGACGCAGAAGCTCCGATGCTCTTCCTCGAACGGCCTGTCGCCGGCGACTGCCGTGCAGATCACGTCGGACACCTGCCAGCCATGTCCGCAAGCCAGAGTTTTCTGCGCGGTGGTCATGGCTGAAGGATAGCAATTTTTCCCAAGCGAAGAACCCAGCCATGCCGCTATTGCTCGCCCTCTCCTGACAAACGAGGCAGCAACAATGACCGATCCCTTTGCCGAGGCCCTGCACAGCAACGGCCCCAATCCGGATCTTGCCGAAAAGCTGAAGCTCTATGGCCGCTTCATCGGCGCCTGGACCTTCGACGCCACGCGCATCCTCGAGGATGGCACCACGCTCACCGGGCGCGGCGAGGTGCATTTCGGCTGGGTTCTCGAAGGCAGGGCCGTGCAGGACGTCTGGATCCTGCCCGCGCGCGACGCCGGCCCCTCCCCGTCGCTCGGGCCATGGACCTTCTACGGCACGACGTTGCGCGTCTACGATTCCGGTGCCGACGCCTGGCACATCTTCTGGAGCGATCCGCGCAACCAGTATTACAGCCGGCAGCTCGGCCGCGCCGAGGACGACACCATCGTCCAGGTCGGCGCCGACGGCACCGGCGCGTCGGTGCGCTGGAGCTTTTCGCGCATCACCGGGAACTCGTTCCGCTGGCTCGGCGAACGCTCGCAAGACCGCGGCGCGACCTGGCGCATGGAGGTCGAATTCCTGGCCCGCCGCACGACTCCAGCCTGAGCGATCAACCAATTGTAAATCATGGAGGAAACAATGCTTGACCATGTCTCGATCGGTGTCCGCGACGCCGGCGCTTCGAAACGCTTCTACGATGCCGCGCTCGAGCCGCTCGGTTATTCCTGTCTCAGCCAGTCGCCCGGCTCCCTCGGTTATGGCGCCCAAACAGTCCAGCTTTGGGTGAACGACGCCGAATGGCCGGTTCCGGCCGAAGCGGAGTCTGGCTTGCATTTCTGTTTCTCAGCGTCGACGCGCGCCAGCGTCGACGCCTTTCACGCCGCGGCATTGCATGAAGGCGGCAAGGACAACGGCGCGCCCGGGCTCCGGGCGGCCTATGGGGACAACTACTACGCCGCCTTCGTTATCGACCCGGACGGCTACCGCCTGGAAGCCTTTTGCGGCAGGCCCGAATAGCCGGCTGTTTTCCCCTTCAGCGCTGTTTCCAGCGCCTGGGCTTTGCTCTACCAATTGCAGAGTCTGGGCTTCGCCCGGCGGGAGGGGACCAGCGATGCCGAGTTTCGACAGCCTGTTCAACGCCTTCGTCACCATCCTGGTGACCATCGACCCGCCGGGGCTGGCGCCGCTCTTCCTCGCCGTGACGCGCGGCATGAACCGCGAGGAGCGTCAGCAGGTCTCGGTGCGCGCTTCGGTGATTGGCTTCCTGGTCATGGCGCTGTTTGCGATCGCCGGCGCCTCGATCCTGTCGGTGTTCGGCATCACGCTGCCGGCCTTCCGCGTCGCCGGCGGTTTTCTCTTGTTCTTCATCGCCTTCGAGATGGTTTTCGAGCGCCGCCAGGACCGCAAGGAAAAGATCGGCGACGTCGCCATCACCAAGGACATGATCCACAACATCGCCGCCTTCCCGCTGGCGATCCCGCTGATCGCCGGCCCCGGCGCCATTTCGGCAACCGTGCTCTTGTCGGGACATTTCGAGGGCTTTGCCGCCCAGGCAGCGCTGGTCAGCATCATCTTCCTCTGCCTCGTCATCACCTATCTGGTGTTCGTGCTGTCGGAACGCATCGACCGCATCCTCGGCCAGACCGGCCGCTCGATCCTGACCAGGCTCCTGGGCGTCATCCTGGCGGCCTTGGCGGTGCAGTTCGTGGCCGACGGCGTCAGGGCGCTGATGGCCGCTTGAGCAGTACCCTACTGCCTACTGCCTACTGCCTACTACCTACTGCCGCCGTTTCGACCACTTCAAAATCATGCGTGATGGTCGCCGTCTTCGCCATCATGGCGCTGGCCGAGCAGTATTTCTCGATCGACAGGTCGATCGCGCGTTTCACCTTGTCGTGCGACAGGGCGCGGCCCTTGACGATGAAATGCATGTGTATGCGCGTGAACACTTTTGGATCGGCCTCGGCCCGGTCGGCGTCGAGCTCGACCACGCAATCCTCGACCGCCTCCCGGCCCTTCTCGAGGATGTGGACGACATCATAGGCCGAGCAGCCGCCGGTACCGATCAGCACCAGTTCCATCGGGCTCGGTCCGGGTGTCCGGCCTTCCGGCCCATTCGCCGTGCCCAGCACGACCTTGTGGCCGCTGCCGGATTCGCCGACGAAGGTGCGTTCCTCGACCCATTTGATGCGTGCTTTCACGTTGATCCTCCTTACGAGGTTCCTGCCGCCCTACTGTCCGAACACGACGGCATGCATGATCCGGCCGGGCAGAAGCGTGAAGATGCCGGCGCCGACCAGCGCGAACAGATAGAGCTTGATCATGGCGCCGCGATGCGCGGCCACCTTATGCGTGTGCGCATACCAAGCCGCCAGCGGCACGGTGACCAACACCAGGATCGACAACAGATGGATCGGACTGAACGGGCCGATGAGCCGGATTTGCTGGATCCAGAAACTGGATATGGCGATGACCAGCATCAGCGTCACCCAGGCATAACCCATCACCCGGTGCCGCGTATTGCCCTTGGGCAGCGCCAGCTGGGCGCCGCCCACGGCGAGCGCGGCGAAGGCCGCGAATGCATGCCATGGAATGGGAGGAGGCGCCGACAGAAGCGGTCCGAGCGACATCGCGCCTTCCCTTCAGACGACCGTTTCGAGACGCTTAGAACGGGATCTCGTCGTCCAGCTCGCGCGACGAGCCGCCGCCACCGCCGCCCCTGGAACCGCCACCGCCGCCACGGCCTTCATTCGGACCGGACTGGCCGAAATCCGAGCCACGGCTGCTGCCGCCGCCGGAATAGTTGCCGACCTGGCCGCCGCCGCCCTCGCCGCGCGCGTCGAGCATTTGCAACTCGCCCCGGAATTTCTGCAGCACGACCTCGGTCGTGTATTTGTCGGCACCGGTCTGGTCTTGCCATTTGCGGGTTTGCAGCTGGCCCTCGACATAGACCTTCATGCCCTTCTTCAGATACTGCTCGGCCACCTTGGCGAGCTGGTCGTTGAAAATGACGACGTTATGCCACTCGGTCTTTTCCTTGCGCTCGCCCGAGTTCTTGTCGCGCCAGCTTTCCGACGTGGCGATGCGAATGTTGACGACCGGATCACCGGAATTCAGGCGGCGGATTTCAGGATCCGCTCCAAGATTGCCGACCAGAATGACCTTGTTGACGCTACCCGCCATGTTACTTCTCCGCGCTCATCCGAAACAAATTTTAAGTCGCTCACCTTACAGCCTGTGGGTCGCCGCCGCCCGCACAGGCTGGCTTTTCCCACAAGGTTTTTGTTCTCTTTTCGTTCTAGTCCTGGCCGCAGCCTCTGTCAAGGAATGTCAGCAACAGGTAGTATTCTTGCGCAGGAAACAAGGGGGACATCGGAATGAACATTGTTTCGCATGAGGATCAGCCGCGCGAAACGTGGCGAGCCGGAGTCGAAACCCGCATGCATGTTGCCGCCATCAATGGCGCGACCGGCCTTTGTATATTCGAGCAGTGGGTCGGATCAGGTACCGGCGCGCCGACGCACGCGCACACGGTCGAGGAAGTGCTGACGGTGATTGCCGGCGAAGCCGAAATGTGGATCGACGACCGACGCGCCGTGCTCACGGCCGGGCACTCGCTGATCATTCCCGCGCATTGCAAACATGGCTTTCGAAACGTCGGTTCCGGCACGCTTCACATCCAAGCCGTGCTCGCATCGCCGGTGTTCGAGGCAAGCTTCGACGGAGCCGCGGCGCCGGTGAGACGCTGGACATCTTAAAACAACACTTGCCAAATCAATAAGTATCGACTTATGCTTCTATCATGATCGAAGCAGAGATTTTCCGCGCTCTGGCCGACCCGACGCGACGCGCCGTCTACGAGCGGCTGACCGCCGGCGAGATGAGCGTGAGCGAACTGCGCGCCGGCATGAGCGTGTCGCAGCCGGCGGTCTCCCAGCACCTTGCCGTGTTGCGCGGCGCCGGCCTGGTGGTCGAGCGGCGCGCCGGTCGCAACGCCTATTACCGCGCCGATCCGCAAGGGCTCGACCCGCTGCTCGGCTGGATCGAACGCTACCGCGCCTTCTGGCCGGAACGCATCGAGAAGTTGAAGACCGTTCTGAAGGGATTGGACCAATGACCAAAGCAGGGAACCCGACAGCGGCCGAGGCGCCGCTCAGCTTCGAATGCGACCTCCCCGAGCCGCCGGAAAAAGTCTGGCGGGCACTGACCGAGCCGGAGCTGCTCGCCGCCTGGATGATGCCGAACGACATGAAGGCGGAAGCCGGCAGCCGCTTCGCTTTTGCCGGCCCGGATGCGCCGATCGAATGCGAGGTGCTCGAGGCCGAGCCCGGCAGGCTGCTGCGCTATTCCTGGCGCGAGCGGCCTGGCGCGGACGATGGCGAACTCCCGGCCTTCGACAGCATCGTCACCTTCACGCTGGCGCGCACCGCTTCCGGCGGCACGCATCTCAGCATCGTCCATGACGGCTTCGCGCAGGCAGCGCAGCCTCTCGTCGCCATCTCGGGCGCCGGCTGCGGTCTTTCGCTCGATGCGCGCAAAAATCCAATCGCCGCCAATGCGCCCTGCATGATGCTGCGCGCGGCCTGATCAGATCGAGGAGAAAAGCGATGAGCATTGCCAATCTGGTGCCGATGGTGATCGAGCAGTCGAGCCGCGGCGAACGCGCCTTCGACATATTTTCGCGGCTGCTGCGCGAGCGCATCGTCTTCATCAACGGGGAAATCAACGACAGCGTCTCGGCGCTGGTCTGCGCGCAGCTCCTGTCGCTGGAATCCGATCATCCCGACAAGGAGATCTCCATCTACATCAACTCGCCCGGCGGCATGGTGACCAGCGGCTTCGCCATCTACGACACCATGCAATACATCTCCTGCTCGGTGTCGACGGTGTGCATGGGTTTTGCCGCCTCGATGGGCTCCTTCCTTTTGATGGCCGGCAACCCGGGACGGCGCATCGCGCTGCCCAACACCCGCATCGTGCTGCACCAGCCGCTTGGCGGCTTCCAGGGCCAGGCTTCCGACATCCAGCGCCATGCCGAGGACATCGTGCGCACCAAGCAGCACATGACCGAGCTCTACGCCAAGCATTGCGGCCGGACCTATGAGGAGGTCGAGCGCACCCTCGACCGCGACTATTTCATGAGCGCCGCGGAAGCGAAGGACTGGGGTCTCGTCGACCACGTCTACGACACGCGCAAGAAAGCTGCCTGATATCGCGGGCCGGACGCGCGGCAAATTGATCGTCCTGCGTCTGGCATCGATCCAGCCGCGCCTCTATAGTTCGGGCATGCCCAAGCTGCTGCAAACCAGACATTTGTGCGTTGCCGCCGCCGCGCTTGCCGGCGCGCTGACGGCCGGCGCCGCGCTTGCCGACGACAGCTCATCGCAGAAGCTGCCCGGCGTCAGCGACGACTACCGCATCGCCAAGCGGGCGCCGCAGCCGGAACCGGATGACGCCCTGCCGGCCGGCAACGACGGCTCGTTCAGGATCGGCAACACCGATCTCAGGATCGGCGGCAGCATAACGATCGACATGGCGACGGGCGGCATGAAGCTGCCGAACCACTGAGCGTCCTGCCCCGGAAATTTGTCCGATTGGGTGGTGCCCCTCAGCACAGTCGGCGCCGGGTGACGATGCAGGCCAAAGTACGCAAGAGCGCAAAAATGTAAGCCCCATCCCTGCTGTGCAGATGGATGGGGCTTCATGGATCTGAAATCCAACTTTAGCCGGGAGTGGACTGCCGGCGTTCTGTTTCGGATGCAACGCGGCGTTCAACCGACGATCCGACTATCGTCTCTAATTGTAGGGAATCGGCAAGTCACGGTTTGTCGGGCTGGCGTTTCAAGTCTGCCCTGGCACTTATGCCCGCCGCGGCTCCATCTCCGTGTGGAGCCTCAAAGGACTGTCCGGTGGCGTCATGCTCCGCTCCTGGGTCCGTTGCGACAATGTCGTTCGAAGCGCTAATCGCTATCGCCTGCGGCGTCTCGCAGGCCGCCAGTTGGGCGGCGAGGCCATCGAAAGACGGCCGGCTTCGTTGACGCTTTCGAGACTGCTCCCCCCAGTCCGACACGTCAACCGTTGAATAGCCGGTTACCGAAAAATGTGATCGCGGAGGTTACGTCCAGGTAAGTCGAGCGCCTTCGTGAACCGGTTCGGACGCGGCGCAGGCGCTCTCTGTTTCCACAGTTTTGTCAGGAGCGTGTTCGGCCTTTGTTCTTTCCGCTTGCCCGCTCGCGCGAAAGGCGGTTAAACGCTTGTTGTCGAGATGTGTGGCGTCACTCGACTTGGCGGCGAAACCACCTACATAAGGGATGGCCGGGGAAAACCCGCCAATCCACCACATTCCAGACTTGAGGCGGCGACCGGCGATGGCCGACCATAAATACCTTTCCATTCGCGGGGCGCGCGAACACAATCTCAAGAACATCGATCTCGACCTGCCGCGCGACAGCCTGATCGTGATGACCGGACTGTCGGGCTCCGGTAAGTCGTCGCTCGCCTTCGACACCATCTATGCCGAGGGCCAGCGCCGCTATGTCGAGAGCCTGTCGGCCTATGCCCGCCAGTTCCTGGAGATGATGCAGAAGCCGGACGTCGACCAGATCGACGGCCTGTCGCCGGCCATCTCGATCGAGCAGAAGACCACCTCGAAGAACCCTCGCTCGACGGTCGGCACGGTCACCGAAATCTATGACTATATGCGCCTGCTGTTCGCGCGTGTCGGCATTCCCTATTCGCCGGCCACCGGCCTGCCGATCGAGAGCCAGACGGTCAGCCAGATGGTCGACCGCGTGCTCGCGCTCGACGAAGGCACGCGCCTGTTCCTGCTGGCGCCGATCGTGCGCGGTCGCAAGGGCGAGTACCGCAAGGAACTGCTTGAGCTGCAGAAGAAGGGCTTCCAGCGCGTCAAGGTCGACGGCGTCTTCTACGAGATCGCCGACGTGCCGGCGCTGGACAAGAAGTACAAGCACGACATCGACGTCGTCGTCGACCGCATCGTCGTGCGCGGCGATCTGGCAACCCGGCTTGCGGATTCGATGGAGACCGCGCTGAAGCTTGCCGAGGGCCTTGCCGTGGCCGAGTTCGCCGACCGGCCGCTCGACGCCAGCTTGACCGGCGAGGATTCCGTCAACAAGTCGAAGAACGAGACGCATGAGCGCATCCTGTTCTCGGAGAAGTTTGCCTGTCCGGTGTCCGGCTTCACCATTCCGGAGATCGAGCCGAGGCTGTTCTCCTTCAACAACCCGTTCGGCGCCTGCCCGACCTGCGATGGCCTCGGCAGCCAGCGCGCCATCGATCCCAACCTCGTGGTGCCGGACGAGAACGTTTCGCTGCGCGACGGCGCCATCAGCCCGTGGGCGAAGTCGACCTCGCCTTACTATGCGCAGACGCTGGAAGCGCTGGGCAAGGCTTATGGCTTCAAGCTCGGCGACAAGTTCAAGGACCTCAGCGCGGAGGCGCAGGACGCGGTGCTGCGCGGCACGGGCGAGCGCGAGATCACCTTCCAGTATGACGACGGGTTGCGCTCCTACAAGACGACCAAGACTTTCGAGGGCGTCATCCCCAATCTCGACCGGCGCTGGAAGGAAACGGAATCGGCCTGGATGCGCGAGGAGATCGAGCGCTTCATGTCGGCCACCCCCTGCCCGGCCTGCAACGGCTACCGGCTGAAGCCTGAAGCGCTGGCGGTGAAGATCGGCGGCAAACATATCGGCGAGGTCACGGAGCAGTCGATCCGCAAGGCCGATCAATGGTTCACCGATCTGCCGGGTGAGCTCAACGACAAACAGAACGAGATCGCGGTCCGCGTGCTCAAGGAAATCCGCGAGCGGCTGCGCTTCCTCAACGACGTCGGCCTCGACTATCTGACGCTGTCGCGCAATTCCGGCACGCTGTCGGGCGGCGAGAGCCAGCGCATCCGGCTGGCCTCCCAGATCGGCTCCGGCCTGACAGGCGTGCTCTATGTGCTGGACGAGCCGTCGATCGGCCTGCACCAGCGCGACAATTCACGCTTGCTCGAAACGCTGAAGCATCTGCGCGATATCGGCAATACGGTGATCGTGGTCGAGCATGACGAGGACGCCATCCTGCATGCCGACTACGTCGTGGACATGGGCCCCGCCGCCGGCATCCATGGCGGCGAGATCATTGCTCAGGGAACGCCGCAGCAGGTGATGGCCAATCCCAATTCGATCACCGGCAAATATCTGTCGGGTGCGCTCGAAGTGGCGACGCCTGGCGTGCGGCGCGAAGCGAAGAAAAACCGGCGCATCAAGGTTGTCGGCGCGCGCGGCAACAATCTGAAGAATGTGACGGCGGAAATCCCGCTCGGCACCTTCACCGCGGTCACCGGCGTGTCGGGCGGCGGCAAGTCGACCTTCCTGATCGAGACCCTGTTCAAGGCGGCCTCGCGCCGCATCATGGGCTCGCGCGAGCATCCGGCCGAGCATGACCGCATCGAAGGGCTAGAATTCCTCGACAAGGTCATCGACATCGACCAGTCGCCGATTGGCCGTACGCCGCGCAGCAATCCCGCCACCTATACCGGCGCCTTCACGCCAATCCGCGACTGGTTCGCTGGCCTTCCGGAAGCCAAGGCGCGCGGCTACCAGCCGGGCCGCTTCTCCTTCAACGTCAAGGGCGGCCGCTGCGAGGCCTGCCAGGGCGACGGCGTCATCAAGATCGAGATGCACTTCCTGCCCGACGTCTACGTCACTTGCGACGTCTGCCACGGCAAGCGCTACAACCGCGAGACGCTGGACGTCCTGTTCAAGGGCAAGTCGATCGCCGACGTGCTCGACATGACGGTCGAGGAAGGCGTCGACTTCTTCTCGGCGGTGCCGGGCGTGCGCGACAAGCTGGAGACGCTGAAGCAGGTCGGCCTCGGCTACATCCATATCGGCCAGCAGGCGACGACGCTGTCGGGCGGCGAGGCGCAACGCATCAAGCTCGCCAAGGAATTGTCGCGCAAGGCGACCGGCAAGACGCTCTACATCCTGGACGAGCCGACCACCGGCCTGCACTTCCACGACGTCGCGAAGCTGCTCGAAGTGCTGCACGAGTTGGTCGACCAGGGCAACACGGTGGTGGTCATCGAGCACAATCTCGAGGTGATCAAGACCGCCGACTGGGTGCTCGACCTCGGCCCCGAGGGCGGCGACGGCGGCGGCGAGCTGGTGGCGTCGGGCACCCCGGAAGCGATCGTGCGCGAAAAGCGCAGCTACACCGGCCAGTTCCTGAAGGAGCTTCTGGAGCGCCGCCCCGGAGGCAAGCGCGAAGCGGCGGAGTGACAAGATGTCGGTCGACTACTGCCCAGTTTGTCTAAATGCCAATGGGGCAAAGGTCGAACTACGAAAAGGTATGGGTGATCTAGGGGTCAGTTGCGACAATTGTGGGCGCTTCGTAATTTCCGACGAGGCCAATGAAGACTATCTTGAGACCAACTCTGGCCCGGGCCAGAGGATGACGCCCACCCAGCGTGCTCGTCTTTCTCATCGAATTCGCACAAGTCAGCGCAATTCTGACATCCGACCGCGAATCGAGTCTGATCTTATTGAACGGTTCTTTCGCGACGGCTGCCCAGGCCCCAATCCAGCCCAACAAACTAGAAATCTCATTCGCCATATCGGCGACCATGTATCGCGCACCGGCCAACGCATCCCTAGCTTGCCAAAGTCACTCTTCGCCATAATTGGCTCGCCAAGCCCAGATTTTTCAGGTGACCTTTTGCTTGAACTTATCGGAAAGGGCTTAGTTATTGGAGCCGAAAACCGGACATTGAATAACCCACCGTCGGCATTCTCTATCGGGCTGACACTGGAAGGTTGGGAGTTTTACGAGCAAGAACGAACCGGACAACTTTCTGGAAAATTCGGGTTTATCGCCATGAAATTCGGCGACACAATTCTCGATCCGTTTGTACGTGACGTAATTAAACCAGCGATCAAGATTCACACTGGCCATGATTTAATCGATATGCGCGATGTATCTCGCGCTGGAATTATTGACAATATCATGAGAGAGCAAATTCGCGACAGCGCATTTGTTATAGTTGACCTGACACATGACAATTCTGGTGCCTATTGGGAAGCAGGGTATGCAGAAGGGCTTGGAAAGTCTGTTATTTATATTTGTGAACGCGCCAAATTTGACGCTGCAAAAACCCATTTCGATACAAATCATTGCACGACGATAATATGGTCAAACGACCATGCGGAGGATTTTGCAAAGGATTTGGTTGCTACTCTCCGCAGATCGTTGAATTTGTTTTCCGATAGTCGATAGATGCCCGAGTTCTACAAAATGGGATCAAAATTCAGGAAAGCGCTGCTTGGTGATCTCGCCGCCGTCGTCGCGCTAACCGCCGAAGCCTATGCGCCTTACACGCCCATCTTCGGCGGACCGCCGGTTCCGGTCACCGAGGATTATGGGCCGCGCATCGAGCGCAGCGAAATCTGGCTGCTGGAAGAAGGCTCACAGCTCGCCGGATTGATCGTCATCGAGCGTCATCCCGACCACGCCATGATCTTCAGCGTCGCCGTCGCGCCGGCTTTCCAGGGCCGGAAGCTCGGCATTGCACTATTGGCCTTCGCCGACGAGCAGGCGCGGTCATGGGGCGTGCCGGAGGTGCGGCTCTATACCAATTCGCGCATGGAGCGGAACATCGCGCTCTATGCGACCTATGGCTATCGCGAAACGGGTCGCCGGGCCAACCCGCACCGGCCAGGATGGACGCTGGTCGACATGGTGAAGCCGGTCGACAGAGCCGCCTGACCGAGTTTCAAAACACGAGGAGGAAGACGATGAGCCAAGGAAAGATCCGCTCCGGCATGGGCGGCTGGACTTTTGAGCCCTGGGATACCTCCTTCTATCCGGAGAAGCTCGCCAAGGCCAAGCAGCTGCACTATGCCAGCCGCCAAGTGCCGAGCATCGAGGTCAATGGCACCTACTATTCCAGCTTCAAGGAACCGACTTTCGTCAAGTGGGCCAACGACGCGCCGAACGGCTTCGTCTTCTCGCTCAAGGGCAACCGCTTCATCACCAACCGCCGCGTGCTTGGCGAGGCGGGAGAGTCGATGATGCGCTTCCTCGGCTCCGGCGTCGCCGCGCTCGGCGAGAAGCTCGGCCCGATTCTCTGGCAGTTCGCGCCGACCAAGAAATTCGACGCCGACGATTTCGAAGCTTTTCTCAAACTTCTGCCCGAGAAGCAGGACGGCGTGCCTCTGCGCCACGCGCTGGAGGTGCGCCACGACAGCTTCATCGTGCCGGAGTTTCCAGCGCTCGCCCGAAAATACAACGCCGCGATCGTCTATGCCGACCACGCGAAATATCCGGCGATCGCCGATGTCACCGGCGATTTCGTCTATGCGCGGCTGCAGACCGGCAGCGACGACAACCCCGACTGCTACACGCCGAAAGGCCTCGACGAATGGGCGGGACGGGTGAAGACATGGGCACAAGGCAAGCAACCCGCCGACCTGCCGCGCGCCGATCCCGAGACCGATGCGCCGGTCAAGCCGCGCGACGTATTCGCCTACTTCATCACCGAGGGCAAGGTGCGCGCGCCATTCGGCGCCATGGCTCTGATGAAGCGGGTAACCGATTGAGGCGAGCCTTCACTGCGGCCATATCCTTTTGTTTGAGCATCGGATCCTGCCTGCCTGGTGTCGGCTGCGCCTTGCCTCCGGCAGCTCCGCCGGAACTTACGGGGCATCTCGACCGTTTTGCCTTTCTCGCCGGGAGCGGGTTTCCATAGCGGTTGAGCGTCGCGGAACAATGGCTCGGGCTCCGGCATCGGGAGAGCCCGAAGAAAGCGAGGTGATATGGCTGTCATCCTCATCGGGGCATTGCTCATTGTCGCCGGCATCGTGTACATGGCCGGTGCGGTCCTGAGGCGCGGGAAACTTAGCGATCCGGCAGCTGCAGCCTCGGATCGCCCGATGCCAAACCTGGCAACGCCTGGCCCGACGCTTGAGCCACGCCGGCGCGGCCTCGGTTTCCTCGGCCTCTCACAGAACTGGCCGGGTCTGCTGATGATGGGGGTCGGCATCATCCTGCTATTGTTGGTGGCGGTCTTCTGAATTAATGGCATCTTCACCACTATCGTAACGTAATCGATACTTCCTTGCCGCACTAATGCAAGCACGACAGGTTGCAGAGACCCGGCGGCGGCAAGGGCGAGTGCATGCTTCTCGACTACAATTCATTGCTGCTGGCCGTCGGCTTCTCCGCAGCCTGCCTCAGCCTCACACTGTTCGGAACATGGCTGACCGCCCGTTCCGACAAATTCCTGCTGACTTGGGCGATCAGCGTGCTGGTAGTCGTGGCCGAGGTCTTTGCCTACGAGGTTTATATTGAGAGACCCGGAACGGCCCTTGGCGTGCTGACGCTGGCGCTGCTGCTGCTCTGCTTCTCCGTGATGCTTGGCGCTGCCCATCAATTCAGGACAAGACGCTCGCCCTTGCCGCTTATCGCGCTTGGCGTCGGCATTTCCTATGCTCTCGCCTTGCCGCCCATGGCGATCGGCTATGACG
Organism: Mesorhizobium sp. B2-8-5; assembly: GCF_006440675.2. Taxonomy (NCBI): domain Bacteria; kingdom Pseudomonadati; phylum Pseudomonadota; class Alphaproteobacteria; order Hyphomicrobiales; family Phyllobacteriaceae; genus Mesorhizobium; species Mesorhizobium sp. B2-8-5. The sequence goes on along the minus strand of NZ_CP083951.1, from coordinate 4,085,229 downwards.
GGCTGGGCTTCATGCTGGAAAACGCCCTGGCCGCGCTGCTGCTGTTCGGCACCGCGTATCAATATTGGCGGAGTCGCGCGGAGGCCCCCGTCCACCTCATCGGCGTGGCGCTGCTCTATTCGCTGACGGCCGCATCCTTCGTGCTGTGCGCGGCCGTGCTGGCATGGGACGGCAAGCTCGTCCTCGGCCATGCGCCGAGCAATTGGGCGGAGGATCTGAGCCTTGTCATCGTCATCGCCTCCATGACCGGCATCGGCGCATTGTCGCTGGCGCTCAACCAGGGGCGGCTAGCCCGCCATCATCAGCGCGAGGCGCAGACCGATGCCTTGACCGGGCTGCTCAACCGCCGCGCGTTGTTCGACCTTCACGGCAAGACACCCGTCGGCGTTTTCACGGCTGTGGTGGTGTTTGACCTCGACGGCTTCAAGGCGGTCAACGACCAGTTCGGTCACGCTGCGGGAGACGAGGTGCTGAAGGTCTTTGCCGAAGTGCTCTCCGCCGATCTGCGCCCGAGCGACTCGGTTGCCCGCATGGGCGGCGAGGAATTCGCCATGGTGTTGAGGCGCACCTTGCCCGAGACAGCCGAGGCGACGGCCGAACGTGTCAGGGCCGCCTTCGCCGCGCGCACGGTGGAGACAGAGACCGGGCCATTGCGCTGCACGGTCAGCGCCGGCTTCGCCTTCGGCAGCACGGACGGCATGAACTTCGACAAAGTGCTCAGGGCCGCCGACAAGGCGCTCTATGCCGCCAAGCGAGACGGCCGCAACCGCGTGCTCGCAGCAGCACTGCGCCGCGCGGGCTAGCTGTCGCTCGCAACCGTTACCTATTCGTCGGCATCGATCTCGCAGGCTTGCACGATCTTTGGGAGGTAGCTCTGGCAGAAGTCGAGATATGCCCTGACGATAGTCGATCGGTGGCGCTGTGGCGGATACAGCAGATTGATTGACCACTCGGGCAAGGGATATTGCTGTAGCAGTCTCACCAGGCGCTTCTCGCGAATGGGCGCGGCCGCCAGGAACGGCGGCAACTCTGTCACAACATCGCCGCCGAGCGCACGATTAAACAGGTGGTGATAGTCATTGGTGGACAGAATCGCGTTCGGTTCAATGACATGGTCGCCCAATTGCCAGCGGACAGGAGTATCGACGCGCGAGGCCCACACCGCGCACGGCAAGCGATGAAGCGCATCGGGATCGGCCGGCATACCGAAACGCTCGACCAACCTTGGGCTGGCGACGAGAACATTGCGGACGGACATCATCTGTCGCGCCACCATGCCCTCGTGAACGATCGCGCCGACCCTTAGGGAAATATCGATACCGTCCTCGATCAGGTCCAGCCGACGTTCGGTTGAGTAGACATAGATCTGTATGTCCGGATAGCGATGCTGGAAGGCGGCGAGCAAATCCCACCATGGCTGGACCGTCGGCGGAAAAGACAGCCGCAAACGTCCTCTCAACTGGGCCTGGTCGCTCACCACAGCCTGCTCTGCCTCCAGCAATGCCTCGACACCGCGAGCGGCGTGCTCGTACAGCCTCATGCCAGCGTCAGTCAGTCTGGTGCCGCGTGCCGAGCGGGCCAACAACTGCACGTTGAGCTGCCGCTCCAGTTCCCGGACACGGCGGCTCAGTGTCGGAAGGGGTATTCCGAGACGAGTCGCTGCCGCCGACAGGCTGCCCGCCTGGACGACCGCAACAAACATCCGCGTAGCGTTCAAATCCATGCTGCAGCCCTACCATATTTGATAGGATGACTGTCAAGGCTGACTGTTCACTTCCACATCTGGCCGGCGTAGCAAACCCGGGATCGTAAGATCTCCGACCCGGAGGGCACTATGAAGAAGGCCGGCATCAGGATTTTGATAGGCATGTCATTGTTGCTAGCGAGTTCCGTCACGTCGGCACGGGCAAGTCCTTCGACAGCCCAAGCCGTCACATTCGAAAACTACAACCGCGCGCAGACCGATGTTTATTTCGCCGGGGTGGTCAAGAGCGGCGGCTTCGGGAAATTCAGGCATGGCCGCGAGCTCGCCCCTCCCGTGCAGCAAGGCATCGTTCGCCCCAACCGCGACACGCTGTACTCGTTTGTGATTGTCGATCTCGACGCCGGGCCGGCGACCATTACGCTGCCGGACGCAGGCAGGCGCTTCATGGGGCTACAGGTCGTCAATGAAGATCAATACACCCGGGCCACTTTCTACGATGCCGGCAGTTACACGCTAACCCGGGATACGATCGGCACTCGCTATGCGATTGCCGTCGTGCGTTTCCTTGTCAACTACACGAACAAGGCAGATATCGAACAGGTTCACGCGCTGCAGGATAGGGTGCAATTCTCTCAGGAAGGGACAGGCACGTTCGACGTCCCCAACTGGGACGAGGCAAGCCTCAAGAAAGTGCAGGCGGCGCTCTTGCAGTTGGGAACGACAGTTTCCGACACGCGCCGCATGTTTGGCGCCAGTGAAGATCAGGTCGACCCCGTCAAGCATCTGATCGGAAGCGCCATGCTTTGGGGCGGAGCTCCCGAGAAGGACTCTCTCTATCTTCCGACGACGCCTGCGCGGAATGACGGCGCCACGATCCACGAATTGACGGTTGGGGAAGTGCCTGTCGACGGCTTCTGGTCACTCACCGTCTACAACAAGGAAGGCTATCTCCAGCCCAACAAGGATAACGCCTATTCGGTGAACAGCCTCACCGCGAAAAAAGGGGCTGACGGTGCCGTCAGCATCCAGTTCGGCGGGTGCGACGGCCAGGTCCTGAATTGTCTGCCGATCACACCCGGTTGGAACTACACGGTGCGTCTCTTTCGACCGCGGGCAGAAATCATCGACGGCAGGTGGTTATTTCCGTTGGCGCGACCTGAGAGTTGAGGTTGGCACTCGTTTCATCTGCAGTCGAGATTGAACGCAAGCCGTCAATGGTGTGAGATCACTTCGTTGAAGGCGTCGAGATCGACGTAGAAAACCTTGGTGATCTCATCCAGGAGATGATCCTCGTCATAGCCTTGCGACATCAGGATGTTGATCGCGGTCATGATATCGACGCGCTCGGTGAGACGCCGCTTTTGGTAGTCCTCGACAAAACGTTCCATCGCCGTCCCCTGGCAAGATTCTTTTTGGACGCGTTGACCGACAATCACTGCGGGGAAAGCTAAGCAGGCTTGCTTGCGTGGAACTTGCGGGCGGTGTCCGCGCGCCTTCCCCCTCATTCGCGACTGATACGGAAAGCGGCCGACTCACCAAGGCCAAGAAAAGAATAGCATGCGGTATTCGACGCACCAGAGCCGTCGAACACTTCGTCATCCTTGGGCGTAGCGACGCGAAGCGGAGCGAAGACCCGAAGATCCATTCCGTTACTTCGAAGCGTCACTAACGGTGCCAAATGTAGGAAGGTAGGAGCGAGGTTGAACGGCTATTATTCTGCACCGCCGCATCATCCGGCATCGGTGCGCGGCGTCGCTGCTTCGCTAAAGGATGACGACCGTCGCTACACTGTCAGGAACTTCCGCACATCCGCCCGGTCGAGGTCCTCGGCCGGACCGGTATGCACGATCTGGCCGCGATCCATGATGTTGACCTCGTCGGCAAGCTCCCGGCAGAAGTCGAGATATTGCTCGACCAGAAGCACCGCGATCCCCGCCTGGTCGCGCAGATAGCGGATGGCGCGGCCGATATCCTTTATGATCGAAGGCTGGATGCCTTCGGTGGGCTCATCGAGCACCAGGAGCTTGGGCCGCATCACCAGCGCCCGGCCTATGGCGAGTTGCTGCTGCTGCCCGCCGGAAAGGTCGCCGCCGCGGCGCGACAGCATCTGCTTCAAGACCGGGAACAGCTCGAAGACATGTGCCGGAACAATACGGTCTGCACGCCTGAGCGGCGCGAAACCGGATTCCAGGTTCTCGCGCACCGTCAGCAGCGGAAAAACCTCCCTGCCCTGCGGCACGAATGCGATGCCCGACCGGGCGCGATCATACGCCGCGCTCCGGTCGAGCGCCTTCCCCTCGAAGGCAACGCTTCCGCTCGTCAGCCGGTGATGGCCGACGATCGATCTCATCAAACTGGTCTTGCCGACGCCGTTGCGGCCGAGCACGCAAGTGATCTTGCCGGCACCTGCCTTCAGCGAAACGCCGCGCAGCGCCTGGGCGGCGCCGTAATGCAGCGTGGCGTTGGAGACTTCGAGCATGGTCAGCCCCTTGTCCAGCGCTTCAAAAAAGCGAAATCGAAACGATGGAACGGAACCCGCCAGATCATCCTTCACCGCCCCAGATAAACTTCGACGACGCGCTCGTCCGCCGAGACGAAATCGAGCGTGCCTTCCGACAGCACCGAGCCTTCGTGCAGGCAGGTGACCTTGACGCCGAGCTCGCGCACGAAATGCATGTCGTGCTCGACGACCACCACCGAATGGTCGCGGGCGATATCCTTGAGCAGGCGAGCGGTCTCCTCGGTCTCGGCATCGGTCATGCCGGCGACCGGTTCATCGACGAGGAGAAGCTTGGGGTCCTGCGCCAAGAGCATGCCGATCTCCAGCCATTGCTTCTGGCCGTGGCTCAGATTGGCGGCGAACTCGTCGCGCTTGTCGCCGAGACGGATGATGCCGAGTATGTCGTCGACGCGCCGTGTCTCGGCTGTCGAGCGGCGATGGAACAGCGCCGGGAAGATCGAGCGCGGCCCCTTCAGCGCCAGCATGAGATTGTCCTCGACGCTGTGGCTTTCGAAGACGGTCGGCTTCTGGAATTTACGGCCGATGCCCATCATGGCGATCTCGGCCTCGTCATGCCGGGTGAGATCGACCTGGCCGTCGAAGAACACTTCGCCCTCGTCGGGCCGTGTCTTGCCGGTGACGATGTCCATCATCGTCGTCTTGCCGGCGCCATTGGGCCCGATGATCGCTCGCATCTCGCCCTTGTCGAGCACCAGCGACAGATTGTTGATGGCGCGAAAACCGTCGAAGGAGACCGACACGCCGTCGAGATAAAGGATGGTGTTGGACTTGCTCATGGATCGCTCACTCCGCCGGCTGCGGCTCGGGGCCGGTGGCCGACCAGGCGCCCGGTGTCGTCGCCGCCGAGCGCACGATCTTCGGTTCGGGCGCCTGCGGATCGGCGCCGGCTTCCGCCGCAAGCGAAGCCGCGCGCAGCGCCTTCGCTCTGCCGCGCCAGCCGTCCCACATGCCGACGATGCCCTTGGGCAAAAGCAGCGTGACGGCGACGAACAGCCCGCCCAGGGCGAACAGCCAGAATTCCGGCATCACGCCGGTGAACCAGGATTTGCCGGCGTTGACCAACAGCGCGCCGATGATCGGGCCGACGATGGTGCCGCGCCCGCCGACGGCGGTCCAGATCACCACCTCGATCGAGTTGGACGGCTCGAACTCGCCGGGATTGATGATGCCGACCTGCGGCACGTAGAGCGCGCCGGCTATGCCGGCCATGATGGCCGAGACGGTGAAGGCGAAGAGCTTGACGTTCTCGGCCCGCCAGCCGAGGAAGCGGGTGCGGCTCTCGGCGTCACGCACGGCCATCAGCAGCTTGCCGTATTTGGAGCGAACGATCGTCGCCGTCACGAAGACGGCAAGCGCAAGCGTGACGGCGCTCGCCGCAAACAGCGCCGAGCGCGTCGCGTCGGCCTGCACGCTGAAGCCGAGTATGTCCTTGAAATCGGTCAGGCCGTTGTTGCCGCCGAAGCCCATGTCGTTCCGGAAGAAGGCGAGCAGCAGCGCATAGGTCATCGCCTGGGTGATGATCGACAGATAGACGCCGGTGACGCGGCTGCGGAAGGCGAACCAGCCGAAGACGAAGGCGAGCAGGCCCGGTACCGCAAGTACCATGAGCGCCGCAAACCAGAAATGATCGAAGCCGTGCCAGAACCAGGGCAGCTCCTTGTAGTTCAGGAACACCATGAAATCCGGCAGGATCGGATTGCCGTAGACGCCGCGCGAACCGATCTGGCGCATCAGATACATGCCCATCGCATAGCCGCCGAGCGCGAAGAAGGCGCCGTGGCCGAGCGAAAGGATGCCGCAATAGCCCCAGACCAGGTCGAGCGCGAGCGCAAGCAGCGCGTAGCAGAGATACTTGCCGACCAGCGCCACGATGTAGGGCGCGATGTAGAAGGCGCTTTGCGGCGAGACTGCCAGGTTGAGCAGCGGCACGACGATGGCTGCGGCGAGCAGCGCGAGGATCGTGACGGCGATGCGGCGGTCGGCCGAAAAGAAGCGCTTCACGATCATGCTTCCACCGCCCTGCCCTTGAGCGCGAACAGGCCGCGCGGGCGTTTTTGGATGAACAGGATGATCAGCACCAGGACGACGATCTTGCCGAGCACCGCGCCGGCATAGGGCTCGAGGAACTTGTTGACGATGCCGAGCGAGAAGGCGCCGACCAGCGTGCCCCACAGATTGCCGACGCCGCCGAAGACCACGACCATGAAACTGTCGATGATGTAGCCGCGGCCGAGATTGGGCGAGACATTGTCGATCTGGCTGAGCGCCACGCCGGCAATGCCTGCGATGCCTGACCCCAGCGCGAAGGTCAGCGCGTCGACCCATGGCGTCTTGATGCCCATCGAGGCGGCCATGCGCCGGTTGGCGGTGACGGCGCGCATCTGCAGCCCCCAGGACGTGCGCTTCATGACATAGAGCAGCACGCCGAACACCAGCAGCGCGAACACCAGGATCCACAGCCGGTTCCAGGTGATCGCCAGTTGGCCGATATCGAACGAACCCGACATCCAGGACGGATTGCCGACCTCCTGGTTGGTCGGGCCGAAGATGGTGCGCACCGCCTGCTGCAGGATCAGCGAGACGCCCCAGGTGGCCAAAAGCGTTTCCAGCGGCCGGCCGTAGAGGAAGCGGATGATGCCGCGCTCGATGGCGAGGCCGACCAGCGCGGCGACGAGAAAGGCGAGCGGCAGCGCGATGACCAGCGACCAGTCGAACAGGCCGGGGAAGGAGGTGCGGATCACCTGCTGGACGACGAAAGTAGTGTAGGCGCCGAGCATCACCATCTCGCCATGCGCCATGTTGATGACGCCCATGACGCCGAAGGTGATGGCGAGCCCGATCGCGGCGAGCAGCAGCACCGACCCGAGCGAGATGCCGTACCAGATGTTCTGCCCGGCATCCCACAGCGCCAGCGTCGAATTGATCTTGCCGATCGCGGCAGTCGCCGCATCCTTGACCGCACCCTGCGCATTGGCCTCGACGGAGGTGAGCAGCGAGAGCGCGTCGCGGTCGCCGCGGGTCGCGATCACCGAGATCGCCGCGAGCTTGTCCGCCTCCGGCTTATCCGAGACCAGGATGGACGCGGCGTGCGCCTCATCGAACATCGTCTTGACGGCGGGATCGGTCTCGGCGGCAATCGCGGCATCGAGCGGCTCGATGTTCGCCGCGTCTGGCGTCTTGAACATCGTCATCGCCGCGGCAAGGCGCACGCTCGCGTCCTTGGCGCGCAAGGTCAACGTGCCCAAGGCATCGCGGATCGTGCGGCGGAGCCCGTTGTTGACCTTGATCTTGGTGAGATCGGCCTTGGCGGCGTCGGCCGTCTTTTCGCCGCTTAGGGGATCGAGCAATTCGATGCTGTCTCCCGCTTCCTTGCCGACAAAGACCTGTGAGTCGCCCTTGCGAATGTAGAGATTGCCGTCGGCCAGCGCCGAAAGGGGTCGCTCGACGGCCGGATCGCCGCTCGCGGCAAGCTCGTGCACGACGGCCTCGGTAGCCGAGAAGCCGGTTGCCGTCGCGAATTTGGCGATCGATGCGCGAAGGTCGGCCTCGGCCGCCTTCGACGGCGTCAGTCCAGCCATCGTCAGCAGCAACATCAGACCAATTGCGCGCAGCAGCAGCATTGTCGTCTTCAAGCAGCTTTCCTGGTTTCGGTGATCTTGCCCGGGCGGGTTGAGGAATCTGCCCGGGCAGCGGTCTCGGATCGTGGGGCCACTTCTCGACCCGAAGGACCTGGGAGGATCAGTTTGTGCCCTTGCCGCCGCACTTGCCGGTCTTGACGTTGAAGTTGCCGCAGCTGAGCGGCGCGCGCCAGTCGGAGATCAGGTCCTTGGAATCAGGCAGGTAGTCGGACCATTCGTCACCCATCACCAGGCCAGGCGTCTGCGAGACGGTCTCGAACTGGCCGTCGGCCTGGATTTCGCCGATCAGCACCGGTTTGGTGATGTGGTGGTTGGGCATCATCGTCGAATAGCCACCGGTCAGGTTCGGCACCGACACGCCGACCATGGCGTCGATGACCTTGTCCGGATCGGTGGTGCCGGCCTTCTCGACCGCCTTCACCCACATGTTGAAGCCGACGTAGTGGGCTTCCATCGGGTCGTTGGTGGTGCGCTTGTCGTTCTTGATGAACTTGTGCCAGTCGTCGATGAACTTCTTGTTCCCGGGCGTATCGACGCTTTCGAAATAGTTCCAGGCGGCGAGATGGCCGACGAGCGGCCCGGTATCGAGACCGGCCAGTTCTTCCTCGCCGACGGAGAAGGCCATGACCGGAATGTCTTCGGCCTTGATGCCCTGGTTGCCGAGCTCCTTGTAGAACGGCACGTTGGCATCGCCGTTGACGGTCGAGACCACGGCCGTCTTCTTGCCGGCCGAACCGAATTTCTTGATCGCCGAAACCTCGGTCTGCCAGTCGGAGAAGCCGAACGGCGTGTAGTTGACCATGATGTCCTCGGCCGGCACGCCCTTCGCTTTCAGATAGGCTTCGAGGATCTTGTTGGTGGTGCGCGGATAGACGTAGTCGGTGCCTTCGAGCACCCAGCGCTTCACCGAACCGCCATCGGCGCTCATCAGGTAATCGACAGCCGGGATGGCCTGCTGGTTCGGCGCCGCACCGGTGTAGAAGACGTTGCGCTCGCTCTCCTCGCCCTCATACTGGACCGGGTAGAACAGGATGTTGTCGAGCTCCGAGAACACCGGCAGCACCGATTTGCGCGACACCGAGGTCCAGCAGCCGAACACGGCCGCGACCTTGTCCTTGGAAATCAGCTCGCGCGCCTTTTCGGCGAAGAGCGGCCAGTTGGACGCCGGATCGACGACCACCGCTTCCAGTTTCTTGCCGAGCAGGCCGCCCTTGGCGTTTTGCTCGTCGATGAGCATCAGCATGACGTCCTTCAGCGTCGTCTCGGAGATCGCCATGGTCCCCGACAGCGAATGGAGGATGCCGACCTTGATCGTGTCTTCAGCCGCCTTGGCGGAAGCCGAGGCCAGCAGGCCGGCAGCGACGACGCCCGCCGACAGGATTTTTGTAATTTTCGCGAAGTTACCCCTCATATGACACACTCCCAAGCGTGATTGTTTGCATCGCAACATACACTGTGCAAGCGACGTGCCAGACGGGAATGCGCTCGACGGAATTTCAGATAACGGAGAGATTACAGTCGGTTATCCGGTAGCCGGGAAACTTTTCGCATCCGCTGCAATGCAGCGGGTTGAGAAAAGTTTACGCAATGCTGCCTAGATTTTGCCCAAATGATAAAAATGCCTAAACTTTCATCATGAAGGCAGAGCCGGGCTGATCAGCCCCGTTGCGGGCCTATGGCAAAATGGGGCAAGGTCGCCGAGCAAACGAGCGACGTCATGGCCCGAACGATCCTGAGTTTCCTGCTTCTTGTCTCCGCCGCCGGCGGCGCTCGCGCCGATTTCACCGATGGCAAGTTGCCGGACGGCGCCTATCACTGCGAGGTCTACCTGCTCGGCCTGTTCCTCAATCTCGGCGACATCACCATCAAGGGCAATGTCTATAGTGGCCCAGTGACCTTTGGCGCTTCGGGAACCTATAACTACCAGATGAATCCCAATGGCGAGATCACCTGGCTTGGTCCGCTCGGCGGCTACACCAGCGGCGGCAATTCGATCTCCATGACCCAGGCGACGCTGGACGATCCAAGCGGTCCCTCCTTCGACATCATCATGAAGCAGCAGGACGGTGCCTTCACGGCCTCGACCTGCACCAGAAGATAGTCCGCATAAAAAAGGCGCGGAACCCTCACGGGTCCCGCGCCAGCAGGCAGTCGGGAGGTCAGATAGTCTTTGCCGACATCTGGGCTGCGATGTAGTCGGCCTGGCGGATCGCCAGCGTCACGATGGTCAGCGTCGGGTTCTCCGCGGCACCGCTGGTGAACTGGCTGCCGTCGGAAACGAACAGGTTCTTGATGTCGTGCGATTGGCCGTGCTTGTTGACGACGCCATCCTCCGGCTTCTCGCTCATCCGGTTGGTGCCGAGATTGTGGGTCGACGGATAAGGCGGTGTCGGGAAGGTCCGCGTTGCGCCGACCGCGGCGTAGAGCGCCTGGCCTTGCTTGTAGGCATGATCACGCATTGCTTCGTCGTTCGGATGGTCGTCGAAATGGACGTCGGCGATCGGCATGCCGTGCTCGTCCTTCTCGTCCTTGTGCAGCGTGATGCGGTTCTCCTCGCGCGGCATGTCCTCGCCGACGATCCAAAGGCCCGCCATGTGGTCGTAATGGTCGAGCGCGGTGGTGAAGGATCGGCCCCAGCCGCCAGGGTTGAGGAAGGCCGCCATGAATGGCAGGCCAAGCGACAAGGTCTCCATCTCATAGCCGCCGACGAAGCCGCGCGAGGGATCGTGGCGCGCCTCGTCGCGGATGATGCCGGCCATGGTTGTACCGCGATACATGTGCACCGGCTTGTCGAAGATCGCATAGACCGAGCCGGTGGTGTGGCGCATGTAGTTCTTGCCCACCTGCCCGGATGAGTTGGCAAGCCCATGCGGGAATTTGGACGATTCCGAATTGAGCAGCAGGCGCGGGCTCTCGATCGAATTGCCGGCGACCGCGACGATGCGGGCCTTCTGCTCCTGCAGCTTGCCGTCCTTGTCGGCATAGACGACGCCGGTCACCTTGCCGGAAGCGTCATGGTTGATCTTGATCGCCATCGAATTCGGCCGGACTTCCAGATGCCCGGTCGCCTCGCCCTTCGGAATCTCGGTGTAGAGCGTCGACCATTTGGCGCCCCATTTGCAGCCCTGGAAGCAGAAGCCGGTCTGCTGGCAGGAGTTGCGGTCGTCGCGCTCCACCGAATTGATGGCCATGTTGCCGGTGTGGCACTCCTTGTAGCCGAGCTTGTCGGCGCCGGCCTTGAGCACCTTGAAGTTGTTGTTGCCGGGCAGCCGCGGCCAGTTGTTGGTGCCTGTCACGCCCATCTTGGCTTCGGCCTTGGCGTAATAAGGCTCCATCTCGGCCAGCGTCACCGGCCAGTCCAGCAGGTTCGCGCCCTTGACCTTGCCGTAGGTCGAGGCCGTCTTGAACTCATGTTCCTGGAAGCGCAGCGAGGCGCCCGCCCAGTGCGTCGTCGAGCCGCCGACCGACTTGACGATCCAGGCCGGCAGGTTCGGGAAATCCTTGGCCACGCGCCAGTCGCCCGAGGTGGTGCGCTTGTCCTTCCAGGCAAGCTGGGCAAAGGAATCCCACTCGTCATTGATGAAGTCCTCATATTCGTGGCGGGCGCCCGCCTCGAGGATGACGACGTCGATGCCCTTCTGCGCAAGTTCGTTGCCGAGCGTGCCGCCGCCGGCGCCGGAGCCGATGATGACGATCACGCCGTCGTTCTTGAGATCAAATGATGCTGCCATGGTTTCCTCCCATGAAATCTGTCGAAATGCGGTTCGGGACAGAGCGGCTCAGAGCCACTCGATGTCGTTGAAGCCGCGCGCGATATAGCCGCCCTTGGAGTAGGACTCGCCCTCGTAACCGAAGATCGGCCACACCTCCTTCTGGTTGTAGAGGCTGACGACGAGGCCGCCGCGCACCGCCTGGAAGAAGGGCGTCTTCTCGATGCCGGTCAGCAGCGCGACCCGCTCCTCTTCCCAGCCAAGCCCGCGATAGCCGCCCTTGCCGGCCTTCTTGTCGAGCTCGGCGATGCCCTTCTCGATCAGTTCCTTGTGGGCCGGGTCCTTGGCTGCAGTCTCGTCGTGGCCCTTGACGGCAATGGCGTAGTATTTGTCCGGCACCTGGTCGTGCGGATAGATGTCGCGCGCCACCTGGATCAGCGTCGCCATCGTCTCGGGCTTCAGCGCCGAGGTTTCGAGACCCCAGGCGTGTTCGGGGCTGATGACGGCGCTGCCGGAGATGATGAGCAGCGCACCAGCGCCGCCGCGCTTGAGAAGCTCGCGCCGCGAAAGCCCGGCTTTCTTCTCGTAGCCCGGCTTCTTCTCGTAGACTGTAACCATGATTTCCTCCCTGCTTGCTGTTCGCACCCCCCTGAGGGAGTGCTGTTGCTGGCGCCGCGCCCCTCCGCGGCGAATATCCCCTATTGGAAGCGTCCTCCCCGCTGCAGGACCTCGATCTTGTAACCGTCGGGATCCTCGATGAAGAAGAAGCGGGCGATCAGCGCTCCGTCGCGGTTGAACTCGACGATCTTCTTCGGATTGAGACCGAGCGCGCCGATCCGGTCGTGCTCGCTGTCGAGATCGGCGACCGAGACGGCGAGATGGCCGTAGCCGTCGCCGAGCGCATAGGGTTCGGTGCGCCCCTTGTTCACGGTCAGCTCCACCTCGAACAGCGAACTGCCATTGCTGAGATAGATGAGCGTGAAGGTCTCGAAATCGAGCCGCTGCGCGATCTCGAGGCCAAAGGCCTTGTTGTAGAAATCGACGGACCGCGCCTCGTCGAGAACCCGGATCATGGAATGGATCGCCTTCGCCAAATCGGTCTCCGCAGCTTCTGGTGCTTACGCAAACGATTATGCGCGCCGGCGAAAAAAGGTGGTGGCAGCCGATTACCACGCACGGAACTGGAAAACGGCTAGTGTCGCTCCAGTTTTAGCTGCATGCTGCCCAAAAGCCTGCCGCGGTTTTGGGGACCGGCATGCAGCAAACAAAGGCTTGAAGCGGGGCGCGCCGAAACGGTTTCAAGCGGCGCGCTTCAAGGACGAAAGTCCGATTGCCGTTGCCGGCCATCGGATCGAAAATGACAAACGCAGGCAGTGTTCAAAAAGGCGCCAGCAACTCAATCGGCGCCCAAGACAAACAAGAACGGGAGGTACCGATGTGCAGAGTCTTTGCCGGACAGGATCCGGAAGGCTACCGGCAGATCAACAGGTCGATCCGCATCGACGGCCATTCGACCAGCATCCAGCTCGAGGCGACATTCTGGGGTCTTCTTGACGAGATCGCCGACAGCCAGGGACTGACGACGCCGAAATTCATCTCGAAGCTCTATGACGAGGCGATCGAGATCAACGGCCAGATTCCGAACTTCGCTTCCATGCTGCGCACCACCTGCGCGCTCTATCTGCGGGGCCATCGCCCCAACGCCGAGGAGCAGGCTGCGTTGAAGCAGGAAGCCGCCTAGCTTTCGGCCGCGACTTCGAGCGCCAGCCGGGTCATGTCGGTGAAGAGAGCCTGGCGCTCCGAATAATCGGTCAGCTCGCCGGTGGCGATATGATCGACAACGGTGAGTAGTGACAGCGCTCGCGCGCCGAACTGCGCCGCAATCCGATAGAGCGCACTGGTTTCCATATCGACGGCCAACGCCCCCAGCGCGATCGGCTCGTCGAACCGGGCGCGCCCATCGGGATGGTGGAACACGTCGCTGCAAACGGTCAGTCCCGAGCTGCAGGCGATGCCGAGATCGGCCGCGCGTCGAAGCGCCAGCGCATGCAGCGCCGGATCCGGCCCGGCCGGCTGATAAAGCCCGAAGACTTGTCCACTGATTGCTCCCTCGGCCCGCACCTGGCTGGAGATGACGACGCCGCGCAGGGGCACATCTTCCGACAAACCGCCGCAGGTGCCGGTGCGTATCAGTGTCTTGGCGCCGTAACAATCCAGCAGTTCGAAGGCATAGATCAGGAAAGACGACACCCCGATGCCGGTTGCCTGGATGCTCACCGGCTTGCCGCGGAACCGGCCGGTGAAGCCTAGCGCGCCTCTTCGACGGTTCACGCAGCGCGGCGCCTCCAGAAAAGTTTCCGCCATCCATTGGGCGCGCTCGGGATCGCCCGGCAACAGCACCGTTTCGGCATAGTCCCCCCGGCCCGCCTCGATATGCGGCGTCACGCGCTACCATCCCCATGATAGACCCATCCGACGACCATCATGGGCAGGGCTGCCGCAATGTGCAAGCGCTAGCTTCTTTAGGACTCCAGCACGTCCTTGACGATCGTCGCCAGTTGCTTGAGCGAGAACGGTTTCGGCAGGAAGCCGAAATGCGCGTCGGCCGGCAGGTTCTTCGCAAACGCGTCCTCGGCATAGCCCGAAACGAACACGAACTTGATGTCCGGTTGGCGTTTGCGCAGTTCGCCGAGCAATGTCGGCCCGTCCATCTCCGGCATCACCACGTCGGAGACGACGATGTCGACCTTGCCGCCGAGCGCCTCGAACACTTCCAGCGCCTCGACACCGGAAGACGCCTCATGCACGGTGTAGCCGCGCGAGATCAGCGCCCTGACGCCGCCCATGCGCACGGCGTCCTCGTCCTCGACCAGAAGCACGGTGGCCGAGCCGGAAAGATCCTTGGCCGTATCGGCCGGCTTGGTCGGGGCCGCTGCCGCCGCCGGCGCCTCGCCGGGCTCTGCCTGCTTCTTCACCTCGGCGATGTGCCGCGGCAGGAAGATACGGAACACCGTGCCCTTGCCGACCTCGGAATCGCAGAAGATGAAGCCGCCGGTCTGCTTGATGATGCCGTAGACCATCGACAGGCCGAGGCCGGTGCCCTTGCCCACTTCCTTGGTCGTGAAGAACGGCTCGAAGATCTTCTTCAGCACGTCGGGCGCGATGCCGCTGCCGGTGTCCTCGACGTCGACGAGCACATAGTCGGCCGGCGTCAGTTCGCGATAAGCGAAGGATTTGCACTCGTCGGCGGTGACGTTGCGGGTGCGCACGGTGAGATCGCCGCCGCTCGGCATGGCGTCGCGCGCGTTGACGGCGAGATTGACCACCACCTGCTCGAACTGGCCGATATCGACCTTGACCGGCCACAGGTCGCGGCCGTGGTCGATCTTCAGCTTGATGTCGTTGCCGACCAGCCGGGCGAGCAGCATCCTGAGATCGGCCAGAACATCGGTCAGGTTGAGCACTTCCGGCCGCAGCGTCTGCTTGCGCGAGAAGGCCAGCAATTGCCGCACGAGCGAGGCCGCCCGGTTGGCGTTCTGCTTGATGTTCATGATGTCGGGGAACGACGGGTCCGACGGCCGGTGGTTGGTCAAGAGAAGATCGGACGCCATGATGATGGCGGTCAGCACGTTGTTGAAGTCGTGCGCGATGCCGCCGGCAAGCTGACCGACCGCCTGCATCTTCTGGCTCTGCGCCATCTGCCCCTCGAGCGCCTTCTGCTCGGTGGTCTCGACCGCGTAGACGATCGCCGATTCCTCGGCGCCTTCGCTGCCCGCGCTGTCGGCGACGGCGTTGACGTAGAAGCGGATGTGGCGCTCCTCGTTGCCGGGCAACACGGAGTCGATCGGCTCGATATTGGCCTGCCGCTGCCGGGCCTTCTCGAAGGCTGTGGCGAAAGCCGGCCGGTCGCGCTCGTGAACGATGGTCTCGAACCGCACCCGCCGGTCGACCGCGTCGCGGTCGACCACGGACGAAAACAGCTGCAGGAAGGGCGCGTTGGTGCGCAGGATGCGTCCGTTCGCATCGACACCGGCAATGGCCATCGGCGTCGAGTTGAAGAAACGGGTGAAGCGAACCTCGGAGGCTCTGAGTTCCGCGGAAGCGTCCTCACCCTGGGTGCGGTTGAGCACGATCGTGCGGGTCGGGCCGTTCACGCCTTCGCGGCTCGCGGAAACGCGGTGCATGAAGCGTACCGGCAGCGCCTGGCCGCTCATGGTGGTGAGGTCGAGGTCGATGACGGCGTTGCGGGTGGTACCGGGGTCGGCTTTGACCGAGCGGACCAGCGCCATGCCGTCGCCGGCGATGATTTCCGGCAGCGTGATGGCGCCCGGCGTGAAGGAGGCAAGGTCGATGCCCAGCCACTCGGCGAGCGTGGCGTTGATATAGGTGACGCGGCCCTCCTGGTCGGCCGAGAAGAACCCGGCCGGCGCATGGTCGAGATGGTCGATGGCTTTCTGCAGGTCGAGGAAGAAACGCTCCTGCTCCGCCCGTTCCTGCGAGATGTCGGCGAGCTGCCAGGCCAGCATCGGCAGCCTTTGCCCGGGCATGCTGAAGGCGCGGGCGCGGGCGCGGTACCAGCGCGCGCCGGGCTCGGCACCCGGCTTGATCGACTGCGCCAGCCGGAACTCGCCGTCGCCGGCCTGGCCGTCGCGCAGGCCCGACGCCAGCCGGTAGATCGTCATCGAGGCCTCGGGAACATCCGAAAGCAGCCCTTCGACGGTCTTGAGATCGGCGGCCGAGGCGGCACCCGTCATATCGGCATAGGCGCGGTTGGCGTAGACGACGCGGCCCTTGGTGTCGGTGACCACAAGGCCCTGCGACATCGAGTCGACGAAGGCTTTCGACAATTCGTCGCCGGTCGAGCGCGGCGCGATCTGCACGAAGCCGATCGCGGTCGCGAACAGGAAGCCGACGCCGATCATGGCGAGCACGCCGAGCATGCCGAGCAGGAAAGGATCGCCGAGACGCTCGCGGAACAGTCCGAAGACGATCGCGGCGCCGGTCAAGACGACGATGAAGACGATGAGCCTGGTGACGGCGCCCGGACGCGTGTTCTGGTCGACGATCGGTACCGGATAGAAATCGCCGCGCGCTTCCTTGGCCATGTTCCCCCTGCTCGTGATTCCGGTGTCCGACGGGCGCGGACGGCCGGTTGAATCACATTCTCCTGTAACGGAAAAGGCCCCGGCGGCAAATGTCCGATAAAATCAACGATTCATGTTTCAAACTGTTCACGATAGGTGATGTGAACTTGCGGTCGCTGGTCCCAACGGTCTAGTGTCCCCTCACTTCAAAGATGGCGATTGGGGTGCACTGATGCAGTGGCTGGATAATGTAGCGGGCCCGGGTTACGTCGCTGCAATCCTGTGGACGGTAGCGGCCCTCATCCTGCTGGTTGTCGTCCTGCTCGCCATCAAGGTGGTCCGCAACCTGACCTTCGGCACCTTCGTCGCCGGCGGCAGGAACCGCAAGACGCGGCTTGCCGTGATGGATGCCACCGCTGTCGACAGCCATCGCCGGCTTGTCCTGGTGCGCCGCGACGACATCGAGCACCTGATCCTGATCGGTGGGCCGACCGATGTCGTGGTCGAGCGCGACATCAGGCTGGCGGCGCCGCGCCGCCCGGCATTGACGGGCGACGGCGGTCAGCAGCAGACAGGAGCTGCGCAACGCCCGCGCGCGCCGCAACCGGCGCCCGCCCCCGCCAGGCCGCCGGCGCCGCCTGCCGCCCAGCCAGCTGCCGCCACACATCCGCGCGCGCCGGCGCCCGCGCCCATCAAGCCGGCGGCGCCGAGCCAGCCGACGGCCAAGGTCATGCCGCTGCCGGGCTACGGGACGACGAACGGCAGCACCAGATATGCGCCACCGCCCTCAAACGACTCCATCGACGACACGCTGATGCACGAACTCGAAACCTCTCTCGACGACCAGCATTCCCAGCCGGCAATCGCCAAGCCCGCAGCCAAGCCTTCGCTCGATGACGAGATGACCAAGCTGCTTGGCGAGTTGGGCAGCCACAAGCGCTGACCGGCCACCGGCGCAAGCGAGCCTCTTCACGCCCCTGTCGGCAAAGACAAATGGGGCGCTGAAAAACAAAATGGCCGGAAATCCCGGCCATTTTCGATGTTCTTGCCCAGCTAGATCGCGTCAGTCGTCGCGATAGACCTTCTCGCGGCGCTCGTGGCGCTCCTGCGCCTCGATCGACAGTGTCGCGATCGGACGTGCGTCGAGCCGCTTCAGCGCGATCGGCTCCCCGGTCTCCTCGCAATAGCCGTAGGTGCCTTCGTCGATGCGCTGGAGCGCGGAGTCGATTTTCGAGATGAGCTTGCGTTGGCGATCGCGGGCGCGCAATTCGATGGCGCGGTCGGTTTCGGAGGAGGCGCGATCGGCTAGGTCGGGGTGGTTGGCGTTTTCCTGCTGCAGGATTTCGAGGGTTTCGCGCGCTTCGCGGAGAATGTCGTTCTTCCAGGTGATAAGCTTTTGACGGAAGTACGATTTTTGCCGTTCGTTCATGAACGGCTCGTCTTCGGAGGGTACGTAATTGGCGGTAACGATATCGTTCATTCGACTCACCCAACAACCCCAAATTTGGCGCCTATATATTCGGGGACAAGAGCCTGCACAAGCGCTATCGGCGACAGTTTCACGCAATTGTTAGTCACGCATCGGCAGCCCGCGCGATGACTTTGTTTCAACGGCACAAAACGAATTCGCACATGATTCGTTGCAGTTGCTGGCGCCGGCCATTGTGCATGACTTGGTTCTGGTGACTAATCGCGCTTTGCCAAGAAGGCGGCGTCACGGGGGTCCGGTTGAGCAGACTTTATCTGTTGCGGCATGCCAAAGCCGGCTGGGCGCTGCCCGGCGTGCGCGATTTCGACCGCCCGCTCGACGAATCGGGCATCGCCGATGCCGAAGCGATCGGAGAGGCCATGCGGGCCCGCACCTACGTGCCGGACGTCACCCTTTGCTCCAACGCCAAGCGGGCGAGGCAGACACTGGAAGGCCTGGCGGGGCGCACCGACACCGGCCGGGTCCTGTTCTTCGACACGCTCTACAGCGAGGATGCGGCCGGCTACCTCGACATCATCCGCAAGAATGGCGGCGCCAACTCGCTGCTGGTGATCGGCCACAACCCCATGACCGAAGATCTGGCCATGGCGGTGTCCGGAGATGGCGAGCAGGCGGCGCGCGGCATGATGAATCACGGTTTTCCGACCTCTGGCCTTGCCGTGGTGCGCTTTCCCGGCAACCTTGCCGAAGCGGCGCAGGGCAACGGCTATCTCGAAGCCTTTCTCACGCCCGCCGACCTCTGAGGCCATTTCAAACGCGCGGTCCAGGGCCTATATCGGGCGCTGACGCGCAACCAGAGACCCGATTTGGCATCATCGCTGACCAATTTCACCGACGAGGCAAGGATTGCGCTCGACACGTTGTCGGGCCGCGCCGCCGGGCTCTTCTCTCCGTCATTGCGTCTTGGCGTCACCGGCCTTTCCCGCTCCGGCAAGACGGTGTTCATTTCGGCCCTCGTTCACAATCTCATCCATGGCGGACGCCTGCCGCTCTTCGAAGCGCAGAAATCCGGCCGCATCGCCCGTGCCTTCCTCGAGGAGCAGCCGGACGATGCCGTTCCGCGCTTCCAGTATGAGGATCATGTCGCGGCTTTGGTGAACGACCGCGTCTGGCCGGACTCCACGCGCGCCATCTCGGAACTGCGGCTCACCATCGAATATGAGTCGGCTTCGGGCTGGAACCGGTTGTTTTCAGCCGGAAAACTATCCATCGATATCGTCGACTATCCCGGCGAATGGCTGCTCGACCTGCCGCTGCTTGGCAAATCCTTTGCCGACTTTTCGCGCGAGGCGGTCGAACTGGCCGCCCTGCCCGTCCGCTCGGACCTGTCGCAGGCCTGGCGCGAACTGGCCTCCGCCATCGATCCCGATGCCGACGCCGACGAGATGGCAGCGCGGCGATTGGCCGAAAGCTTCGCCGCCTATCTCAAGGCCTGCAAGCTCGACGAACGCGCGCTGTCGACGCTGCCGCCCGGCCGTTTCCTGATGCCGGGCGATCTCGAAGGCTCGCCGGCGCTGACCTTCGCGCCGCTGATGACGCTGTCGCAAGGCCGGCCGCGCTCCGGATCGCTGCAGGCCATGATGGAACGCCGCTACGAGGCCTATAAGACGCATGTCGTCAAACCGTTCTTTCGCGAGCACATCGCCCGCCTCGACCGGCAGATCGTGCTGATCGACGCCATGCAGGCGCTGAATGCCGGGCCGGCCGCCATGGCCGATCTGGAGCGCGCCGTCACCGAGATCCTGTCATGCTTCCGGCCCGGGCGGGGTAATTTCCTCACCGACTTCTTCTCGCGCCGTATCGACCGTATCCTGGTCGCCGCGACCAAGGCGGACCATCTGCACCACGAAAGCCATGACCGGCTGCAGGCGATCGTGCGCCGGCTGACCGACCGCGCCGTGGCGCGCGCGAATTTCAGCGGCGCCGCCGTCGACGTCGTCGCCATGGCCGCGGTTCGCTCGACCCGCGAAGGCACGGTGAAGCAGGGCCGCGAGACGCTGCCCGTCATCATCGGCGCCCCGCTGAAGGGCGAGAAGATCAACGGCGAGACATTCGATGGAAAGACCGAAACCGCCATATTCCCGGGCGATTTGCCGGAAAAGGTCGATGCGGTGTTCGACAATTCCAGATCGCCGCCCGACAGCACCGAACCGGCGATCCGCTTTGTGCGTTTCCGCCCACCGAAACTCGAACGCACCGCCGAAGGCGTCACGCTGTCCTTGCCGCATATCCGGCTCGACCGCGCGCTGCAGTTCCTGATCGGAGACCATCTGGCATGACCGCGCCCCGCAAACCGGCGGCCTTCCGCATCGCGCCTGAGACCGAGGCGCCGCCGCAACCACAGCGAAACCGCGTCGCCGAGGAGCCGCCGGCGCGCAGATCACGTGCCGCGCGGGCTGATGTGGCGGTCGTGATCCCCTCGGAGGTCGACGTCTTCGACGAGCCGGACATCGAGGCTGCCGTCCCGCCGCCGGCGACGGCGCCGAGAAGGCGCTCGCTGCTTGCCCGGCTGTTTCTCGGTGCTCTGAGCGTGCTCGTCTCGCTGGCGGTCGGCCTGTGGGCCGACCGGCTGATCCGCGACCTGTTCGCGCGCGCCCAATGGCTTGGCTGGCTGGCGGCCGGCATGGCGGCGATTGCGCTGCTCTCGCTGCTCGTCATCCTGGTCCGCGAATTCCTCGCCATCGCCCGCCTGGCCGAAGTCGAAAAGATGCAGAAGCGGGCCCTGGATGCCGTGGCGCGCGACGATCCCAAGGCGGCGCGTGCCTTGGTCGACGAACTCTCGGCCTTCGTCGCGGCAAAGCCCGAGACCGCCGCTGGGCGCCGCTCGCTCGCCGAATTGCGCGGCGAGATCATCGACGGCGCCAATCTGGTGCGGCTTGCCGAGACCGAGATCCTGTCGCCTCTCGATGCCCGCGCGAAAATCATGATCCTCGAGGCCGCGAAGCGCGTATCCCTGATCACGGCCGTCAGCCCGCGCGCTCTGGTCGACATCGCCTATGTCGTGTTCGAGGCCGGCCGCCTGATCCGGCGGCTCTCCGAACTCTACGGCGGCCGCCCAGGCACGCTCGGCTTCTTCCGGCTGGCGCGCGGCGTGCTCGCGCATCTGGCGGTGACCGGCTCGATCGCGGTGGGCGACAGTTTCGTGCAGCAGATCGTCGGCCATGGCCTGGCCGCAAAACTCTCGGCAAAGCTCGGCGAAGGCGTGGTCAACGGCATGATGACGGCGCGCATCGGCATCGCCGCGATGGAAACCGCCCGCCCCTTGCCGTTCATCGCCGTCAAGCGCCCCGGCCTCGGCGATTTCCTCTCGGCGCTGACCTCGTTCGCGGCGCGAAAGAACAGCCAGACGACCGATAAGGTAAACGCGTGACCCGCTGCGGGTGACGAAGCATTAACCAATCTTCTGCATGGTCAATCCGGTCCCAAGAATAGACTCTTTCGTGCCGGGTGTCGTCGATGAGAAGCGTAATCCTGTCCTGCGTCCTGCCTGCCACCATTGCGATTGCCGCGCCGCTCGGCCTCGTGGAAAAGGCCTTTGGCGCAGAGCCGGACAAGCAGTTTTTCCGCTCCGTCGAAGGCAGATGGGTCGGCCCTGGCGAGATCATCGCCGGCAAGTACAAAGGCACCAAATTCACCTGCGATTTCAATGGCTCGACGCCCGCCAGCAAGCTCGGCATGACGCTTGACGGCGGCTGCAGGGTCGGCGTGTTCACGCAAAAGATGTCGGCCAGCGTCGAACGCAAGGGGCGCGATGGTTACAGGGGCACCTTCATGGGCGGCTCGACCGAAAGCGGCATGGACATTGTCGGCGGCAATGTCGTCGACGCCCAGAAAGTCGTCTTCACCATCAACCGCAAGCAGTTGAACGGCGTCATGCAGGCGCGTGTCCCCGACGGCAATTCGATGACCGTGACGGTGGCCGTGCGCGTCAACAATCAGCTGGTGCCGGTGATCGGCATGAGCCTGAAGCGCATCGATCCGGTCGAAGTCGGCGCCATCGCCAAGAACTGATCCGGCGCGCCAACATCTGCAAGAAAAGGGCGGCGGCCGCGTGACCACCGCCCTCGCATTGTCGACGGTTTGGCTCAACCCTTGATGGTGGCGGTCAGCTCGTCATAGGCCTTGCAGGCTTCGTCGAGTGTCGTCGCGCCCTGATATTTGGTCGTCACGGCCTGCACCTTGGCGGTCAGATCGGCCGCCTTGCTTGGATCCTTGGTGATGGCCTCCTGGAGCGCGGCGGCCATGTCCTGCGCCTTCTTGGCAGCTATTTCCTGCGTGCATTCCGGCCCCTTGGAGCAAGCCGAACCGGCCAATGCCGCAACACCGACGGCAACGAGCAAAAACTTCTTCATATCAATCATCTCCTAAAAAAAGGCAGCCGCCCATCGCCGCTGCCTCCGATGGCCGAAGCCGAACGTGCCATAACCTCTGATTGTGGCGTTACGCAACGACCGGGCCGTGTCAACTTGTGTAACGCGGTTGCAACAGGCGTTTGCGCGGAACCTGCTGCTTCGTATCCTGCGGCGTGCCCCTGCTCTTCCAGCTAGTCTCCGCGCCCTTGCCTCTCGCTCCCGGGGCATGCAAGGAGTGCTTCTGATGCATGTCGCCCAGAAGTGTGCAGCGGTTTCTGGGACAACGACATGCATCAAATCAAAGACCTAAAGCGCGTCGCCTGAATCCGTTTCAGAGGGACGCGCCTTAGAGAATGGGATGACAGGCATGGCAGCTGAAGCGTCGAGCAGCGATCTGGTGCAGGTGGTGGCGCTGCTCGCCGCGGGCGTCGTCGCCGTGCCGATCTTCAAGCGCATGGGGCTGGGCTCGATCCTCGGCTACCTCGCCGCCGGCGTGGTCATCGGCCCCTTCGGCCTGCGCATCTTTTCCGAATCGGAAGCGATCCTCCATGTCGCCGAGCTCGGCGTCGTCATGTTCCTGTTCATCATCGGCCTGGAAATGCAGCCGTCGCGGCTCTGGGGGCTGCGCCGCGAGATTTTCGGCCTGGGTGCCTTGCAGGTTGGCGTCTGCGCTGTCCTGCTCACTCTGGTCGGACTGGCCGGAGGCTTTCCCATCGCGCAGTCCTTCGTCGCCGGCGCCGGCTTCGTGCTGACCTCGACGGCGATCGTCATGCAGCTGCTCGAGGAGCGCGGTGAGATCGCCACGCCGAAAGGCCAGCGCATCGTCTCCATCCTGTTGCTCGAAGACCTGATGATCGTGCCGCTGCTGGCGCTGGTCGCGTTCCTCGCGCCCGGCGGCGCCGAAACCAGCCTTTCGGAGCGACTGACCGAGGTCGGCATCGGCATCGCCGCGATCGTTGGACTGGTCGTGGCCGGCCGTTACTTGCTCAATCCGCTCTTCCGCATCCTGGCCGACGCCCGCGCCCGCGAAGTCATGACCGCCGCCGCGCTTCTGGTGGTGCTGGGATCGGCCCTGGCCATGCAGCTCTCCGGCCTGTCGATGGCGATGGGCGCCTTCCTTGCCGGCGTGCTTCTGTCGGAATCGACCTTCCGCCACCAGCTCGAAGCCGATATCGAGCCGTTCCGCGGCATCCTGCTCGGCCTGTTCTTCCTCGCCGTCGGCATGTCGCTCGACCTCGGCGTCGTCGCCCAGAACTGGCGGCTCGTCGCCGTCTATGTCGTCGCCTACATGGTCATGAAGGCGGTCGGCATCTACGCCGTCGCGCGCATTCTGAAGAGCAGCCACCGCGAGGCGCTCGAACGCGCCGTCTTCATGGCGCAGGGCGGCGAGTTCGCCTTCGTGCTCTATTCGTCCGCCGCCGCGGTCGGCATCATCGATGGCCAGGCCAACGCCACGCTGACCGCCATCGTCATCATCTCCATGGTGCTGACGCCCTTGGCGATCATAGCGCTGCGCTACCTGACCCCGCGCGACGAGCAGTCCCTCGACGGCGTCGACATCGCCGACGGCCTCACCGGCAGCGTGCTGATCATCGGCTTCGGCCGCTTCGGCCAGATCGCCAGCCAGCCGCTTCTGCTGCGCGGGATGGACGTCTCGATCATCGACAACGAGGTGGAGATGATCCAGGCCGCGGCCGATTTCGGCTTCAAGGTCTATTACGGCGACGGCACGCGGCTGGACATCCTGCATGCGGCCGGCGTCGGGCGCGCCCGCGCCGTGCTGATCTGCGTCGACAAGCCGGACGCCGCCGTGCGCATCGCCCAGTTGATCAAGGCCGAATTCCCTCTGGTCACCATCCTGGCGCGCGCCTTCGATCGAGGCACGGCGCTGCAGCTCGTGCGGGCCGGCGTCGACTATCAACTGCGCGAAACCTTCGAATCGGCGCTGGTCTTCGGCGGTTCCGCGCTGGAGGCGCTGGGCGTCGATCCGGAAGAAGTCGCCGAGGTCATCGAGGATGTGCGGCGCCGCGACGAAGCGCGCTTCGAGACGCAACTGGCCGAGGGCGTGCGCGCCGGCCAGCGTTTCCTCAAGGGCAATATCGGCACGCCGATCCCGACGCCGCTCACCCAGCCGCGCCGCGCCGGCCGAGCGTTGAACCAGGAAACGGCCGTCGTGCTGAACCAGGCAGAGACCAAAAACTGAGGGGCAACGCATGGCAGAACTCGATCCGTGGGCGCTTTCGGTCACCAAATTCTGGCGCGATGGCGGCGAGGACGCCTGGTTCGAGAAGAACGACGCCTTCGACACGGATTTCCGCAATCGCTTTTTGGAGCTGCATTACGCCGCCGCGCGGCGCGAATGCGACCAATGGAACGCGCATGCCGAAGGGTCGCTGGCGCTGATGATCCTGCTCGACCAGTTCCCGCGCAACTGCTTCCGTGGCACCGGCCACATGTTCGCGACCGATCCGCTGGCGAGATACTTCGCCGACAAGGCAATCGCCGCCGGTCAGGACCTGGAACTGGAAGAATCGCTTCGCGTTTTCCTCTATCTGCCGTTCGAGCATTCCGAATTGCTGGCCGACCAGGAACGGTCAATGCAACTCACAACCGCCAAAGCGCCCGAATACCTCAAATACGCCGATGAGCATCTGGAGATCATCCGGCGCTTCGGTCGCTTTCCGCACCGCAACCGCATGCTTGGCCGCGCGACGACCGCCGAGGAGCAGGCATTTTTGGACGGCGGCGGTTTTTCCGGCTAACCAGTCGGTTTTACCCAAGCCACCATTCGCGGCCGGACGGCAGCCGCTCGATACCGGAAATATCGACGGCGCCGAGCCGTTCCGCCACGCTCCTGCCGCCGACCGAAAGCCCTGGCGCGATCTCGGCCAGCGGCGCCAGCACGAAGGCGCGTTCCAGCATGCGCGGATGCGGCACTTCGAGCCCGGTCTCGTGGATCACGCGGTCGCCGAACACCAGGATGTCTATATCGATGAGGCGCGGCCCCCAGCGCTCCTCGCGCACGCGCTTCAACCGCCTCTCGACGTCGAGGCAAAGGTCGAGCAGCGCGCGCGGCGAGAGAGCCGTCTCGATCGCGGCGGCGGCATTGAGGAAATCCGGCTGGTCGAGCTTGCCCCAAGGCGGCGTGCGATAAAGCGAGGAGACGGCGGTGACGCGCGTCGCGTCGTCGCCGTCCAGTATGCGCAATGCCGCGCCCATGGACTTCGCCGGCTCGCCGAGGTTGCCGCCGAGACTGAGGTAGACAGCGCTATTCTGGCCAGACAACGGTCACCTCGACATAATCGAGCACGCCGGGCACCGGCGCGTTTGGTTTGCGCACGGTGATCTCGGCCTTCCTGATCTGCGAAAACCTGGCCGTCAGCGCCTTCGCGACCTCCAGCGCCAGCGCCTCGATCAGGAAGCGGCGATGTCCGGTCACGATCTTCTCGATGACCGCGAAGGCGACGCCGTAATTGACGGTATCCTCGATGGAATCCTCCGTCAGCGGACGGCTGGGCTCGACCGTCAGCTCGGCATCGACATAGAAACGCTGGCCAAGCGTCTCCTCCTCGTCCAGCACGCCGTGGCGGGCGAAGAAGGCGCAGTTCTTCATACGGATGACGTACATGATCAGTGTCCGGGAGGAAGCTCGGTTTCGCGTTGAAGCATAGCATCGGTCACCGCCAGCGCATCCACGTTGATTGCGACATCGTGGACGCGAAACAGGTCGGCTCCCTTCAAGCGCAGGATGACGCTGGTGGCAGCCGTGCCGGCTGCCCGTTCGGCGGGCTCGCGCCCGGTCGCGGCGCCGATGAAGCGCTTGCGCGAGGTTCCGGCCATCAACGGGTAGCCGAGCGCCCGGAGCTCGGAAAATCGCGCCATCAGGTCGAGGTTTTCCTCCGCCGTTTCCTTGGCGAAGCCGAAGCCGGCATCGAGCACGATCTGGCTGTCGGCGACATTGCCGGCGCGCGCGATCTCCAGCGATCTGCGCAAGAAAAGCAACTGATCCTCGATCACGTCGGGCAATTTGTGCCGTTCGCGCCCGGTATGCATGATGACGAGCCCGGCCCCGGTCTCGGCGGCGACGCGCGCGATGCCCGGCTCGCGCTGCAGCCCCCAGACGTCGTTGACGATATGGGCGCCGGCGGCGACGCCAAGCCGCGCGGTTTCCTCGCGATATGTGTCGACCGAGATCAGCGCCTCGCCGGAAGCGGCGAGCGCCGAGATGATGGGCAGCACGCGCGCCTGCTCTTCCTCGGCCGTGATCGGGGCGAAACCCGGCCGCGTCGACTCTCCGCCGACGTCTATGACGGCGGCGCCCTCCTTCACCATACGGCGCGCCTGCTCCAGCGCCTTTTCAGGCGCGATGAACAGGCCGCCGTCCGAAAAACTGTCGGGCGTGACGTTCAGGATGCCGACGACGACCGCCTTCGGACCGAGGTCGAGATAGCGCCCATGCGCCAGCTGCCATCGCTTTGTCGTCATCATCCATCAACCATGCGTGATCCGCGCGAAATCAATTCCGTTGCGCTGGCGACGGCCCTAAAGCAAGGTGCGCGAAGAGGCAATATGATGAACCGATCCCTTCTCTGCGCCCTGATGCTCGCTTTGACCGCCATGCCGGCGGGCGCGGCCAACCTGGTCAAGACCTACAGCTATTTCAGCGTCGGCGGCCGCACGCTCGACGATATCCAGAACCAGCTGTCGAGAAACGGCCCCAAGGTGAAGAGCACCGGCTCGCGGCATCCAGGCGCCACGCAGATGGCCTTCACCACCCGCATCAGCTACGCGCAGGGCGCGGACTCTTGCCGCATCACCGATGCCGCCGTCACCGTGAAGGTCAAGGTGATCCTTCCCGAATGGCGGCGCCCGCGCAAAGCCGATCCCGACGTCAGGCTGTTCTGGGACACGCTGTCGGCCGACATCAAGCGGCATGAGGAGCGCCATGTCGAGATCGCCAAGAATTATGCGCGCGCGCTCGAGGATGCGCTGAAGGCCGCCCCCGTGCAGAAGACTTGCGAACAGGCGAAGGCGAAGGCCGCCGCGATCCAGGCAGCCGAGCTCGCCAGGCACGATCAGGACCAGTTGCGCTTCGACCGCGTCGAGAGCGTCAATTTCGAAAGCCGCATCCTTCGGCTGATGCGCTACCGCATGGAGCGCGTCGAAGCCGGCCAACTGCCGCCGCCTTGACTTGAGAGCCAGCCCCATCCCGGGCCAATTTCGCCCAAGCATGGTGCCAGACTGGAAAAACTTTCGAGCGGCGGTCGAAATCGGCCTATATCGAACGACATATAGCGGGTTCGAAGCAGCCCCCCGGGGCCTCGAACGGTGAAGAGAAATGACAGACGCCAGGCACGACGGGTCGGCCGCAGCCGTTTTGGCGCACTGAGCATCAGCCTTTGAAAGAATGACGCATGGACCAGACCGTCGAGAACCAGGCGATGGCGCCGAAAGCCGCGCCGACGATGAGCGAGAGCGAGAAAAATGCCATCATCGGCGGCGTGCTGTTGTCGATGTTGCTGGCGGCCCTTGATCAGACCATCGTAGCCCCTGCCCTGCCGACGATCGCGCGCGCGCTCGGCCACGCCGAGTATCTGCCGTGGATCGTCACCGGCTATCTCTTGACCGCGACCGCGATGGCGCCGCTCTACGGCAAGATTTCCGACGTCTACGGACGCCGCCCCGTCATCTACGCCGCCATCCTCGTCTTCCTGCTCGGGTCGCTGGTCAGCGCGCTCGCGCCCAACATGCTGGTGCTGGTCATCGGCCGCGCCATCCAGGGCGCCGGCGGCGGCGGTCTCTTCGCGCTCGCCCAGACGGTCA
The DNA here is from genome assembly GCF_006440675.2 of Mesorhizobium sp. B2-8-5. Classification (NCBI taxonomy): domain Bacteria; kingdom Pseudomonadati; phylum Pseudomonadota; class Alphaproteobacteria; order Hyphomicrobiales; family Phyllobacteriaceae; genus Mesorhizobium; species Mesorhizobium sp. B2-8-5. Next base: position 4,056,907 of record NZ_CP083951.1, on the reverse strand, counting down.
TCGGCGATCTCGTGCCGCCGCGCGAGCGAGCGCGTTATGCGGCCTGGATCTCCGGAACCTGGGCGGTCGCCAGCGTCGCCGGCCCGCTGCTCGGCGGCGTATTCGCCGAACATTTGCACTGGTCGCTGATCTTCTGGATCAACCTGCCGATCGGCTTCCTGGCCATGGCCATCATCAACAACCCGCTGAGGAAGCTGCCGATCGCGGCCAAGAACCACCGCATCGACGGCCTGGGCGCGGTGCTGCTGGTTATCGCCACGTCGCTGCTGCTCCTGGCGCTCAATTGGGGCGGCAGCGCCTATCCTTGGTTCTCCCGCGAAATCCTTGGGCTGGTCGCCTGCTCGGTGGTATTCTGGGCCTTCTTCGCGTTGAGGGTGCTCAAGGCGGCCGAGCCTTTGATCTCGCTCGAAGTCCTGAGCAACCCGATCGTGCTCGCCGGCACAATATCGATGTTCCTGCTGCAAGCCGCCAACATCGGCGCGTCGGTATACCTGCCGGTCTATCTGCAATCGGTCGTCGGGCTTTCGGTCAGCGAATCCGGCACCGCGATGCTCGGCCTCTTGCTGGGCACGGTCGCCGGCGCGACCTTCAGCGGTCGCACGATCCCGCGCTTCGTTCACTACAAGCGCATCGCCATGATCGGCGTCAGCCTGGCCATCGTCTGCATTGGCGTGCTCAGTGCCATTGCGGAACACGCCTCGCTGCTCGAGGTGGAAATCCTGACCACTCTGATCGGCCTGGGCAGCGGCACGACATTCCCGGTCGCCACCGTCTCGGTCCAGAATGCCGTCGATCGCGCGCATCTGGGGGTCGCGACAGGCGTGCTGACCTTCCTGCGCACGCTGGGCGGCGCGCTCGGTGTCGCTTTGCTTGGCGCCGTCGCGCTCGGCTACGGCCTGCCGCTCTCCGCCGAAGGCTCGCAGACGCATATCCAGCTGGCATCGGCGTTGCCGTTCGTGATGATTTTCGTCGCCGCCGGCATCATGCTCGTTCTGGCGCTTGTCGTGCTCTTCCTGATGCCGGAAAAGGAACTGCGCGGCCGCGACGAGCACGCCGCGCCCGTGCTTGCGGAATAGGTGTTGAGATTCAAGGTGCTGCCGTTCGCAGGCCGGCGTCACCAGAATATCAATACGCGCTTAGTCGTGGACGCCGAGCTTCTTCTGCAAACTGGTCGACGAGGTCGTATACTGGAAAACGATCCGCTCGCCCGGGCTGACGATGCGCTTGGCGGCCTGCGCCATCAGCGCCACCTCGTGGAAGCCTGACAGGATCAGCTTCAGCTTGCCGGGGTACCAGTTGATGTCGCCGACGGCGAAGATGCCCGGGATCGACGTCTGAAACTTCTCGGTGTCCACCGGGATCAGGTTCTCGTGCAGGTTAAGGCCCCATTCGGCGATCGGCCCGAGCTTCATGGTGAGGCCGAAGAATGGCAGCATGCGGGTGCACGGCACCTCGACGTCGCCGTCCGGGCCGCCCTTGATGGTTGCCGACGCAAGCTGGCCGTCGGCGCCGGCAAGGCCGCTGACCTGGCCGACCAGGAATTCGAGCTGCTTCATCTCCTGCATGGCATACATCTTGTTGACGCTGTCGGGCGCGGCCCGGAATTCCGGACGGCGATGCACCAGCGTCACGCTTTTGGCGATCGGCTGCAGGTTGAGCGTCCAGTCGAGCGCCGAATCGCCGCCGCCGACGATGACGAGGTCATGGCCGCGGAATTCCTCCATGCGCCGGACGGAATAGAACACGCTCCTGCCTTCATAGGCCTCGATGCCTGGAATGGGCGGACGCTTGGGCTGGAACGAGCCGCCGCCGGCGGCGACCACCACTACCTTGGCTTCGAACATCTCGCCTTCGTCGGTCGCGACGCGAAAGGTTCCGTCCTCGAGCTTTTCCAGGCTCGACACCATGCGGTTGAAGGTGAAGTCCGGCTTGAACGGATGGATCTGCTCCATGAGCTTGTCGACCAGGCCTTGCGCGGAGATCGTCGGCCAGCCGGGAATGTCGTAGATCGGCTTTTCCGGATAGAGCTCCGCGCATTGCCCGCCCGGACGGTCGAGAATGTCGATGAGGTGGCATTTCATGTCGAGCAGGCCGAGCTCGAACACGGCAAACAGGCCGACCGGCCCTGCCCCGACAATAAGAACGTCCGTCTTGATGGTCTCGCTCATGCGCTGCGCCCCAATTGGGAATGAAGCGAGACTGCATGACCTATCGGCTGCTGCCAAGCAGCCAGCGCGAAAGAAAATTGGAAAATCGGCTTAACCCTGGCGTTCGGGGACCCGAACGATCAGCCCGTCCAGCGCGTCGCGCACCTTGATCTGGCAGGAGAGGCGCGAGTTTGGCTGGACCTCATAGGCGAAGTCCAGCATGTCCTCCTCCATCGCCTCCGGCTCGCCGACCTCTGCCGTCCATGCTTCGTCGACATAGACATGGCAGGTCGCGCAGGCACAGGCGCCGCCGCATTCGGCTTCGATGCCCGGAACCGCGTTGCGGATCGCGTTTTCCATCACCGTCGAGCCGTTTTCGGCTTCCACGTCAAATCGGGTCCCGTCATGGGCGATGTAAGTCAGCTTGGTCATTAAGTCACCTGAGGAGTCGCAGCCGAGATAATCACTCTACCGGACAAGTCAACTGCGGCGCGAAAGCGCCACGAAATGACGTTTTTCAGAAAGATAGTGCTAGAGCATGATGCCGAAAAGTGTGAAGCGGTTTTCGGGCGACATCATGCTCTATCTCTTTGATCTAGGGACGGATTCAGAAATCATCCGGCTCTAGCGGCTGATGCCGGCGATGAAGTCGCGCACTTCCTCGATCAGCGTGCCGAGCCGCTTGAGCGCCCGGACGTCTTCCGGCTGCCTTTCGATGATCGCCGCGCAATCGGCCACCGCAAAGGCGCCGATGCCGCGCGCCGAGCCTTTCAGGCCATGCGCCAGAAGCACCCTTTGCCTGGCGTCGGCATCCGCGATCTGGTCGCGGACGGACAGCGACTGGTGCACGAACAGCGCCAGCACTTCCCGTTCGAGGTCACGGTCGCCCATCGTCTGGCGCGCCAGATGGCCGAGGTCGACCGGCCGGGCTCCGGCCGTTCCGGAGGCATCTCCCCCCGGCATGGAAAACGCAATACCACTTTCGCCACGCATACGCACTGCAACTCCATCAAGCGGGCAGACGGGCCCAGGAAAATAGGCGCTTCCGGTCGCCAACGGGTTAACGATTGCAGGGGAAAAATGTTGTCACGGAGGCAGCCGGATCACGTCTCCGTTAACCTTATATTTAAAGTTTTACGTATCGCCCGGAATGCATGTTTTCTTTACCCCTGTGTGTCATTACGATACGAAGGTCCATTTTTCAGCCTCCTGCTCGGGATAGACAAGCCAGAATCGGGCCAGAATCAGGCCAAAATCATAAGTCCCGCGGCAGCTAGTACAGGGTAGCGAAGGCATGGCTAAGAAACCAACGACGACCAAGTCTCTCGAGAATGACGTAGCCGCGGAACTGGAAAAGGCGCTTGACCTTGACCTTAACGGCGACGACGGCGGCCTCGATATGGCGGCGTCGATGGAGGATCTCGAAGCGCAGATTTCGGCGGCGGCCGATGAACTGGCGCGCGAAGGCCGCAGCCAGAGGACGGAGCCGGCAAACAATCCCCAGCCTGCCAACCCCCAGTCTCCCAGGGCGCCCGCGGCCAAGCCGGCCGAGTTGCGCCCGGTCGAGCCGCGTAATGGGCACCCGTCCGGCCTTACGCCTCCCGCCGGCTTCACGCCCGCCAATGACGACCGCCAGAAAGACTACAAGACGCTGCTGCACAGCCTCAACCGCCGTGCGTCGAGCACCGTCTACTGGGTGATCGCCTTTATCTCGCTGGCCTGGATCGCCGGCGCCGGCGGCCTGGCCAACCTGTTGTTCGGCCCCGGCATCTGGAAGATCCGCACCTTCGACCAGTTCTTCGCCCGTCCCGAGCTGATTGGCCTGGCGGTTGCCGCGATCGTTCCGGTCATCCTGTTCTGGGCGTTCGCCACCATGATCCGGCGCGCGCAGGAAATGCGCATCGCCGCGCAATCCATGACCGAGGTCGCCTTCCGCCTGGCGGAGCCCGAAAACCTCGCCCAGGACCGTGTCATGATGATTGGCCAGGCCGTTCGCCGCGAGGTGGCGGCCATGGGCGAAGGCATCGAGCGTACCCTGGCCCGCGCGGTCGAGCTCGAAACGCTTGTCCACGGCGAAGTCAGCCAGATCGAGCGCTCCTATTCCGAGAACGAGGCCCGCATCCGTTCGCTGGTCGATGGTCTCGGCAGCGAGCGCGAGGCGGTCGTCACCCATGCCGAGCGCGTGCGCGCCTCCATTGCCAGCGCTCACGAGACGCTGCGCGACGAGATCGGCTCGGCCAGCGATATCATCCGCGACTCCATCCTTAACGCATCGACCAAGCTGTCGATGACGATCAACAATTCCGGCGACACGCTGATCGATCGCATCAATGAAAGCTCGACGTCGATCTTCGATTCCGTCGAATCGCGCCTGGACAACATCACCGACCGGCTTTCGACCTCCGGCGAGGCTTTCGCGAGCCTCCTCGACACCCGTATCGCCAAGCTGACCGACACCACGGACGGCCTCACCCGCTCGCTGACCGACCTGCTTGACGACCGCACCAATGGCATGGTCTCGCTGCTCGGCGGCGCGGCGCGCACCTTGAGCTCGGAGTTCGAGACGAGCCTCAGCGGCATCGAACGGACGCTGGCCGAGCGCGGCCAGGCGCTGATCAGCGAATTCCAGACCCGCGCCGAGGCGCTCGACACCGGCACGCAGAAGCTCAATGCCGCCCTCGAAGCGCGCGCCCGCCAGATCAACGAGACGATGGTGGAGCGCGCGAAGGAAATCGCCCACGCCTTCGCGGAGAGCAAGGACACGCTGTCGGCGATGATCGATCAGGGCAAGACCCAGATCGGCGCCGATATGGCCGACATCATCTCGTCGACCTCCTCGATGCTCGAAGCCCGCGCCACCGACTTCGCCGGGCGCATGGAAGCGGCCCGGCATGTGGTGTCGCGCTCCTTCGATTCCGACATCCAGCGGCTGGCCAATGCCCGTGTCGGCATCGAGGAAGCGGTCGAGAACCACAGCCGCGCGCTCTCGGAGAGCCGCGAACGCATGGCCACCGCCATGCAGGCGGACCTGGCGAAATTCGCCGAAAGCCGCGCGGCGATCGATTCCGCCGTCACCAACCAGGTGCAGAAGCTGGCGGAAGGCCGCGGCCTGATCTCGCGCGCGCTCGAAGAAGATCTGCGCAAGGTCAACGAGTCGCGCGCAGCTATCGATGCGTCGCTGGGCGGCCATCTGGAGCAGCTCGAGGAAGGCCGCAATCGCTTGTCTCAGGCCTTGAACGAAGACTCCGGCAGACTCGTCCAAGCCCGTACAATGATTGACGAAATGGTCGCCGGCCATGTCGGGAAGCTGGCCGAGGGCCGCAACATCCTGGCACGCGCCCTGGAGGCCGATCTCGGCAAGTTGCAGGACAGCCGCGCCTCGATCGACGGCATTGTCGCCGGTCAGGTCGAGAAGATCGCCGAAGGTCGCGCCGTGCTCGCCAAAGCGCTCGAAACCGACATCATCGGCATCAGGACCCTGATCGAGACGCACTCGAGCAAGCTCGCCGAGGACCGCGGCGAACTCAGCCGCGCGCTTGAAAACGATCTGAGCGGCATCCGCGGCCTCATCGACAGCCACGCCGGCAAGCTCGCCGATGACCGCGGCCTGCTTTCGCAGACGCTGGAAGCCGACCTCGCCAAGCTGGCCGAAAGCCGCGCCTCGATCGACGGTCTTGTCGCCGGCCAGGTCGAGAAGCTCGCCGAAGGCCGCGATATCCTCAAGCGCGCCCTGGAGGCCGACCTCAACACCATCAAGGGTGCCATTGCGGGACATTCGGACAAGGTGCTGGAAGATCGCTCGCAGCTGTCGAAAGCGCTCGAAGCCGACCTCCAAGCCGTCAGCGGCGCCATCGCCGATCACCAGGACAGGCTCGCGCAGGATCGCTCGACCTTGTCGAGGGCTCTGCAGGACGACCTCCAGAATGTGAGCGGCGCCATCGCCGACCACCAGAACAGGCTCGTCCAGGACCGTTCGGTGCTGTCGAAGTCGCTGGAGGACGATCTCGCCAAGCTGGCCGAAAGCCGCTCCAGCATCGATGGGCTGGTCGCCGGCCAGGTCGAGAAGCTCGCCGAGGGCCGCGATATCCTCAAGCGCGCGCTGGAAGCCGACCTCAACACCATCCAGGGCGCGATCGTCGATCATTCGCAGAAGATCACCGACCACCGCGCCGAGCTTTCGCGTGCGCTCGAAGCCGATATGGCCAATGCCAGCGGCCTCATGCAGACCCATGCCGACCAGCTGTCGCAGAACCGCACGTCGTTGTCCAAGGCGCTTGAGGACGATCTTGCCAAGCTCGCCGAGAGCCGCGCCGGCATCGACGGCCTGGTGTCCGGCCAGGTCGAGAAGCTCGCCGAGGGCCGTGACATCCTCAAGCGCGCGCTGGAAGCCGACCTCGCCAAGCTGGCCGAGAGCCGCGCCTCGATCGACGGCCTCGTCGCTGGCCAGGTCGAGAAGCTTTCGGAAGGCCGCGACATCCTCACGCGCGCGCTTGAAGCCGACCTCGCCAAGCTCGCCGAGAGCCGTTCCGGCATCGACGGCCTTGTCGCCGGCCAGGTCGAGAAGCTCGCCGAAGGCCGCGATATCCTCAGGCGCGCCCTCGAAGCCGACCTCCAGAAGCTGACCGAGAGCCGCTCGGAGATCGACGACGTCATCGCCGGCCATGTCGGCAAGCTGTCCGAGGGCCGCGACATGCTTGCCAGGGCCCTGGAGGACGATCTCGTCAAGCTCGCCGACGCGCGCAAGGACGTCGATCGTTCGGTTTCCGGGCATATCGACCAGATCGCCGCCAGGAGCAGCGACATCTCGGCGGCGATTGCCGCCGACGTCGAGAAGATCGAGCAGGCCTTCAGCCGGCAGACCGGTGTGATCGAAGAACGCGCCGGCACCATGGAGCGCGCGCTGTCGACCGGCGTCGACAATGTCCGCGGCGTGCTGGAAAAGACCGCCGTGTTCGTGGCTGGCGCGTTGCGCGACAAGGTCATGGAAGTCACCAGTGCCCTGCATGAGCAGGCAGGTGCTGCCTTCAGCGACGCGGACCGCAAGATCGCCGAACGCGCCGAGCAGACGTCCGCCGCGCTGCTTTCCAGGGCCGAGGACATCGCCCAGGCCTTCGAGGCGGCGGACCGCCGCCTGCATGAGCGCGCCCAGGATACGTCCAACATGCTGATGGCGCGCGCTGACGATGCGTCGAGCGCGATGATGGCCCGCGCCGAGGAAACCGCGGACAAGCTGGCGACGCGCGCCGGCGAGATCGCCAACACCTTCGACACGGCCGACCAGAAGCTGGTTGCCCGCGCCGTCGAAACGGCGCAGTCGCTGGCCGCCCGCGCCGGCGACATCCTGCGCAACTTCGAGGGCGCCGACGAGCGGCTGTCGATGCGCATCACGGAATCGGCCGAAGCGCTGGCCGCCCGCGCCTCCGATCTCGGCCGCATCTTCGACAGCGCCGACCAGCAGCTCATGTCGCGCATTGCCGAGGGTTCGGAAGCGCTTTCCGCCCGCGCCGGCGAGATCGGCCGCATCTTCGACGACGCCGACAACCGCCTGGTGTCGCGCATTGCCTCGAGCAGCTCGACCATCGGCGAGCATGCCGACACGATCGTCAGCGCCTTCGCCGCCACCGAGCAGCGTGTCGCAGACCGCGCCCGCCAGACCGGCCAGGAGCTTGCCGTGCATGCCCGCGAGATCGAGCAGGCGCTGGCCGGCGCCGACGAGCGGCTGGCCGCAAGCGCCTCTGCCGCGGCCGCCCGTGTCGAGGACCAGGTCGCGAGCGTGGAAAACCGCCTCGCCTACACCGCCGAGACCATGGGCCAGAAGCTCAACGAGCAGGTCTCCAGCGCCGAGGCCCAGCTCATCTCGCGCGCCAATGTCATCGCCGAGACCTTCACGGCGGTCGGCCAGCATATCGGCCAGAGCACCAACGAGGCCGCGCGCACGATCGGCGCCAACACCCGCGAGCTCAACACAATGCTGGCGGCGCGTTCGGCCGAGATGGCGAAAATCCTCGACGAGACGGCCAAGCCGCTGGTCGAGCGCTTCGCCCAGGGCGGCTCCGAACTGCAGCGCAGCATGGAAGAGGTCACCGAACGGGCGGCCGAGAAGCTGCGCAGCGAGAACACGAACCTCGTCAACGCGCTGGCCAACCGCACGGCCGAGACCCTGTCGGCCGTCGAAGGCGCGCGTTCCTCGCTTGCCGACAGCGTGGCCGATCTCATCGGCCGCATGACGACCTCCAGCGCGCAGCTCGGCCAGCTGATCGAGCAGGCTGCCGTCAACCTCGGCCAGGTCGAGGAGCGGCTCTCCGGCAGCACGCAGAGCTTCGCCACGACCACGGAGAAGGCCGCCCAGACCTTCGCCAGCTCCGCGCGTCTCGTCGATTCCAACACGACGCGGCTCACCGATCTGTCCTCGGCAACGCTGCGTGAGGTGGCCTCGATCGCGACCAAGTTCGACGAGCACAGCCGCCTGCTCTCCAGCGCCTCTAACCTGCTCAGCTCCGCGCAGAGCAATCTCGAGCACACGCTGGAGCGTCAGTCCTCGCTGGAAGACCTCGCCGTCGGCCTGGTCAAGAAGTCGGAAGACCTCGAGAAGGTGATGCGTTCCTTCGAAAGCCTCGTCGGCCAGACGATGCAGACCGCGGAGGGCCGCACGATGGAATCGGCGGAAAAGATCCGCACCGCCATCGCCGAGGTTGTCGATTCGGCGACGCGTCGCTTTGCCGACGCGACCGAGGAGATGCGCCGCACCGCGGGCTCGATCAAGAGCGAGCTCGACCTGACCCGCGCCGAGCTGAAGAAGGGCGTCATCGAGATGCCGGAAGAGGCCAAGGAATCGACCTCGGCCATCCGTCGCGCCGTCGCCGAGCAGATCAATGCGCTCAAGGAACTGTCGGATATCGTTGCGAAATCCGGCCGCAGCGGCAGCAGCGAACAGGGCGAACCGCGCGGTCTGCGGCCTGCTCCGCAGGCGCCGGCCCGCGCCGCCGAGCCGCCGCTGCGCCGTCCGCCGGCCCCTCAGCCCCAGCCGCAGCCCACGGCTCGCGCCCCTCAGGCACCGCTCGCCGAGACCACGCTGCGCGGCACGCTCGACCTCGAACGTCCTGCCGAGGCGCCGCGCCGCGACCCGAACAGCAAGACGCCGCAGGGCGGCTGGGTGCGCGATCTCCTGACCAACGCTTCGCGCGAGGAGGAGCTGCGGCCGGCAGCGCCGGCGGAAGCGCCGCGCGCGACCCCTGCCCAGCGCTCGCCGCTGCATGTCATGGAGTCGCTCAATTCGCTCTCCGTCGACATCGCCCGCGCCATCGACCATGACGCTTCGATCGAGCTTTGGAACCGCTACCGGCGCGGCGAGCGCGACGTCTTCACGCGCCGCCTCTACACGCTGAAGGGCCAGCAGACTTTTGACGAGATCCGTCGCAAGTACCAGGCAGAGGCGGAATTCCGCGCCGCGGTCGATCGCTACTGCGAGGATTTCGAGAAGCTGCTCAAGGATGTCTCGCGCAACGACCGCGACAACATCATGGCGCAGACCTATCTGACGTCCGACACCGGCAAGGTCTACACCATGCTGGCCCACGCCAGCGGTCGCCTGCACTGAAGCCGATCGGCGGACTGAAACAAAAAGGCGGGCCGAGGCCCGCCTTTTTTATGTTGGAGTTTGATTGCCTGTCCGGCGCTCAGATCGTCGAATCCGTCCAGCGGACGATGTCGGTCGCCGCCTGGCCGAAGGCGTTGTCCAGCGCGCCGACATAGGCAGCGTTGCCGCTGCCGGAGACCGGCGCGCTCGCGGTGAAGTTCTTCGAGGCGCGCACCTCGCCATCGCGGTCGTTAAGGATGCGCACGAACAGGTCGACATCGGCATGCTCGCCGCCGTCGACGCGCACCTCGAAGGAGCGCACCTCGACGATGATCTGGTAGTCGATCGCCAGCCCCTCGCCCGGCTTGCCGACGCCGGCAAAGCTGCCGGAGCGCTGGAAGGTTTCGGCCAGCCTCGCCTGCACGATCAGTGGCAGCCGGTCCGCCCATTGCGCGCCCTTCAGGAACTGGATCGACCGGTCGGAAGGCCTGATGACGATGTTCTGGCTGTCCAGCGCCTTGAGTGCCGACGGCTGGGCTATCAGGATCTGGCGGCGGCTGTGGGCATGCATGTCGACCGACGGCGCCGACAATTCGAACGTGTCGAGCGGCGCCGGCTTGCCGCCCAGGGCCGCGCAACCGGCAACCGAAAGCACCAGCAACGCTGCCGCGGACAATCTCAGACGACCCGCTCCCACCCTGACCGACTTCACGCGTGATCCCCGTTGTCCCCGGATCTTACGATCAACCCGCATTCGCGGCTCATTTTCTTGGCGGTCGCGGCAGCCGAAGTCAACGCCGTGTCCTTCCATCGAACTGCCGGACCTCGCCGTCGCCACCGGACAGAATGCGCTGCGGATTGCGGCTGAGGTCGGTCACCGCTTCCTCGATGCGGTTGATCGAGCGCCGGCTGTCCTGCACGAGCGCCTCGACGTTCTGCAGGCCCTGGCCGGAAAAACGCGCCAGATTGTCGGTGATGGTGCCGAGCCGCGCATTCAGCGTGTCGGCCACCTGCTTGAAGGATTTCAGCGTCGCCCTGGCATCGGCCATCACGCCGTCGGCCTCGCCGGAGCCGAGGATCTTGTCGACCTTGGCCAGGATGCCGTCGACGCGCACCGAGGCGTCGTTGAGCCGCTGCGCGAGCTGGCGGGCGTCCTTGATGGTCTGGTCGATATCGTCGGAGCGGTTGGCGATCTTGTCGGTCACCTTGGCGATGTCCGAGGCCGCCTTGTCGGCGCTGGCGCTGGCCTTCTGGATGTTGGCCAAAGCGGCCTTGACGTCGGCCGGATCGATGCCGTCGAGCACGCCGTTGACCTTGGCCAATGTCCCTTGCGTCTGCTTGGCGAAATCGTTGATCGAGCCGACCGCCGTGTTGACGTTGCCGATGACTGTATCGAACTGCTTCGAGGTCTCCTTCAGATTCGCCGTCACCGTGTCGACATTGGCCACGATGCTCTTGATCTGGTCCTTGTCGACGGAATTGAGCAGGCCTTCGGCGGCCTTCAGCGTGCTGTCGAGTCGGCCCGAGACATTCTTCAGTTGATCCGAAAGCGAGCTCACCGCCGACAGGAACTTGTCGATCCCGTCGGAGTTCTTGGCCAGCGCATCCGAGAAGGTCTCGACATTCTTGACCGTCTGCGTCAGCGGGCCGCGAACGTCCTTGGTGAAGCCTTCGAGCTCGCTCAGCACCTTGTCGGCGCGGGTGAAGATGTTCTGCGCCGTCTGCAGAAGGTTGGTGACCGCCGACGGATTGGCGGTTATCTCGGGGATCCTGCCCTCTTTTTCCGCCTCGTCGAGCAGCTTCGCTTCCTTGGGGTCGGCGCCCCGGAGTTCGATATTGGCCTGGCCGGTCAAGCCGGCAAGGCCAATATCGGCCTGTGTCGACTTGGTGATCGGCGTCATGCGGTCGATCTCGGTGTCGGCAATGGCTACCGTCGGATTGTCGACGTCGATATACACACGTTTGACGTCACCGACCTTGACGCCGTTGAACAGCACGAAGCTGCCGCGGCCGAGGCCCGAGGCCGAACCTGGAATGCGCACGCGCAGCATTGTCGTTTCGCCTCTGTCGCCGATCGCCGCGGTCCAATAGACGAAGGCAAAGGCCGCCAGGATCGCACCCAGCGTGAAGATGCCGACAATAATGTAGTTGGCTCTTGTTTCCATCGCCTCACTTATGGCTATGCGCGCGCCGCAAGATCAAGTTGCCGGGCGCGTTTTCCGCGGAAATAGGACTTCACCCACGGCTCCTCGCTCTTCAGCATATCGTCGATCGTGCCTTCGACCAGCACCCGCTTCTTGCCGAGCACCGCCACGTGGTCGCAAGCGGTGAACAGCGTGTCGAGATCGTGCGTGACCATGTAGACGGTCAGGTCCATGGTGTCGCGCAGCTTGACGACCAACTCGTCGAATTCGGCCGCGCTGATCGGATCGAGGCCGGAGGTCGGCTCGTCGAGAAAGACGATGTCAGGGTCGAGCGCCAACGCGCGGGCGAGCGCCGCGCGCTTGATCATGCCGCCGGACAACTCGGACGGAAACTTCTGTGCGGCGTCGGCCGGCAACCCGACCAGCTCGATCTTGAGCAAGGCGAGCTCATCCATAAGCGCCCTGGGCAGGTCGAGATATTCACGCATCGGCACCTGGACGTTTTCCAGCACCGTCAGCGCCGAAAACAGCGCGCCATGCTGGAAAAGGACGCCGAGCCGCATGTCGATGCGCAGGCGGTCGGCGTCGCTCGCCTTGTCGACATCGACGCCGAACAGGCTGATCGTCCCCGATTGCTTCGGCATCAGCCCCAATATGGTGCGCAACAGCACCGATTTGCCGGCGCCCGAAGCGCCGACAAAGCCAAGGATCTCCCCGCGCTTGATGTCGAGCGAGAGCTTGTCGAGGATCAGCTTGCCGTCGATGGCCACGGTGACGTTGCGCACTGAAAGCACGATTTCGTCGTCGTTGGTATCCTGCGCTGCCGCTGCGCCGTTGCCGTTTGCCATCTCAGAACCCGATCGCTGCGTAGAACATGGCGAAAAGCCCGTCGAGGATGATGACGACGAAGATCGACTTCACCACCGATGCGGTCACGTGCAGGCCGAGCGATTCGGCGCTGCCGCCGACCTTCATGCCCTCGACCGAGGCAATGATGCCGATGATCAGGGCCATGAACGGCGCCTTGATCAGGCCGGCAAAGATGGTGCTGAGATCGATGGCGACGCGCAGCCTGTCGATGAACGCGGCCGGTGGAATATCGGAATAGAGCCAGGCGGCGACGATGCCGCCGGCAAGCGCGGCGAAATTGGCGATGATGGTGAGGCACGGCAGCCCGATCACCAACGCGACGAGCCGCGGAAAGACCAGCACGCCGATCGGATTGAGGCCGATCACCTTCAGCGCGTCGACTTCCTCGCGCATCTTCATGGAGCCGATCTCGGCGGTGATGGCGCTGCCTGAACGTCCCGCGAGCATGATCGCCGTCATCAGCACGCCGAGCTCGCGCAGGATCAGCACCCCGACCAGGTCGACGACGAAGATGTTGGCGCCGAAATAGCTGAGCTGGTAGGCGCCCTGCTGGGCGACGATGGCGCCGACAATGGCCGACATCAGCACCACCACCGGTATCGCGCCGACGCCCATGCGATCGATCTGGTTGAAGATCGCGGCCAGGTTGACCGCGTGGCCGCGGCCAAGCTTCATCTGCGCGCCGCGGATCGTGGCGCCGAGGATGTTCATCGAAGCGAGGAAATCGTCGCGCATCTCATAGACCCGCCGGCCAACCAGCTCCAGCGCGCGCAGGATGATGTTGGGCGGCCCGGACGGGCCCGATTCGGGCTCACGGCGAACCGCATCGCCGACAGCGCCGAGCAGGATCGAGGCGATCTCGCTCTGCCCCTGCAAATGGACCTCGACGCCTTTCTTCTCGAAGGCGCTCGCCAGTCGGTCGATAAGCCAGGCGCCGGCTGTGTCCATCTTTTCGATGTGGGAAAGATCGAGCATCAGCTGCTTTGCGCCGCTTTTCCCCTCGATCTTGCGCATGTCGGCATCGACCAGAGCCACGGTGCGCGTCGTCCACACACCGGAAAAGGCGCAGCCCAGCACGCCTCCTTCCTCGCCCACGGCAACGCGTGGCCGATGCTCGGCGTCCTTGGCCTCGCCGCTTGCGTCGCGTTTGCGAATGGTCAACATGGCGTCCTGTTTAGCGTGACCGGACTGGCGTGTCGATTTGCCGGCAGACTGGTGTCGCACAGCCGGAGAAGAAAATTATGGCGCGTGTCATTTCGGTCGAAATGGAGCGATTTCCGATCGCCGGCACCTTCACCATCTCGCGCGGATCCAAAACCGAGGCCGAAGTCATCACCGTAACGATCGCTGACGGGGGACGTTCCGGCCGTGGCGAATGCGTGCCCTACAAGCGCTACGGCGAGACCATGGAGGGGGTGCGCGCGGCCATCGAAGCCATGTGTGATCGGATCGTCGCCGGCATCGACCGGACCGCCCTGCTTGCGGCCATGTCCGCGGGCGCCGCGCGAAACGCCATCGACTGCGCGTTATGGGACTTGGAAGCCAAGCTCACCGGCACGCCGGTGGCGGTGGCGATCGGGGCCGTTCCGACCAGGCCGCTGGAAACCGCCTACACCCTGTCGCTCGCCACACCGGAGGCCATGGCCGCGCAGGCGCGCGCCAACGCCACGCGGCCCTTGCTGAAGGTCAAGATCGGCGGCGACAACGACATGGCCAGAATCCGCGCGGTGACGGAAGCCGCTCCCGAAAGCCGCATCATCCTGGATGCCAATGAGGGTTGGACCGACGAAAATATCGAGGCGAACCTCGCTTTCGCCGCGCAACACGGCGTCACGCTGGTCGAGCAGCCGCTGCCGGCGGGCAAGGACGACATCCTGCGCCGGATTGCACATCCGGTGCCGGTCTGCGCCGACGAAAGCGTTCATGCGGCGAAAGACCTCGATGCGCTGGTCGGCCTCTACGACGCCGTCAACATCAAGCTCGACAAATCCGGCGGCCTGACAGAGGCGTTGAAGCTGCGCGACCGCGCGCGCGACCTTGGCTTCGGCATCATGGTGGGTTGCATGGTCGGCACCTCGCTCGCCATGGCGCCGGCGGTGCTCCTGGCGCAGGACGCGGACTTCGTCGACCTCGACGGCCCGCTGCTGCTTGCGCGCGACCGCGAGCCCGGCCTTGTCTACCGGGGATCGCTGGTTTCACCCCCTGAGCGGGTGCTTTGGGGCTGAGCGGGAAGCGAGGCCTATCAGCACCATGCCGATGATCGCGATCGGGATCATCGCCAGGAAACCGTCGACGCCAAGCCGCTCATAAAGGGGGCCGGAAGCCAGCGTCACCGCCGCCATGAAGAAGCCGTTGAAGAAATAGGCGATGCCTTGCGCAGCACCCGTGCGCTCTTCGGAGACCGTCTCGCCGATCATCTTCTGCAGGCCGATCAACACCATTGCCACCGACACCGAATGCAGCGTCTGAACAAGGAAGAAGCCGGCGACGCCCAGGCCGAGCGGCCAGACCAGCGGAAAGGCGATCCAGCGCACGATCGAACCGATACCGGCGATCACCATTACCCTGACGACCGAGATGGACGCAAAAATACGGTTGAAAAACAGGAACATGCAAACTTCGGAGACCACGCCCCAAGCCCATAGCAGGCCAACGACGGAATCGCCTATGCCGATCGATTTCCAATAGATCGAGACGAAGCCGTAGAGGAAGGCGTGGCTGGCGGTGATGATGCCGACGCCAAGCGTGAAATAAAGGAAATAGGCGTTGAACAGGCTCGGCGCCTTATGCTGGATCTCGGTCGCCGAAAGCGGCGAGGCCTTGCGCGGTCGCCCCATGCGCGGCGACAGCAGCGCCGCGACCAGCGCCGCGCCGAGCGCAATGAAGATGATGGCCGGAACCGCCTGCGGACCCGTGGCCGCCAGGATGAAGCCACCCACGACATTGGCGCCGAGATACGAGATCGAGCCCCATTTGCGCATCGCCGTGTAATTCGAGCCGAAGCGCCGCACGCCTGACAACGCCAGCGAATCGGCCATCGGCGAATGCGGCGTCCAGACGATCGTCAGCAAAAGCGAGACGGCGAGCACTATGGCGTAGGTGGCCGGCAGGAAATAGCCGGCGGAGACGACCATCGAGCCGGCGACCAATGCGATATAGACATTGGCTCGGTCATTCGCGCGGTCGGCGAACGCGGTCAGCACCGGCGTTGTCACGACACGCAGGAACATTGGCGCCGCCAGGATGACCGCGATCTGCTCGGCATGAAAACCTTTCGCCTGCAGCCAGAGCGGAAAATAAGGCAGATGGGTACCTTGCGACACGAACAAGGTCGCGAAGATCAGGCTCATGCGCAGTTCGAAATGGCTTGGCTTGACAAGTTGTTCTGGCGATAGCGGCGGCAGCGACATGAATCGATCCAATTTCGCTGCATACGACACCCATGCAACGTGTCTCGATCCCTAACATGAGGCAAAGCGCGGCGGAACTGGCTGGATCAATCGATCAAGAGCAAAGCTGTTGACGGACGGGGCCTGGGAGCGAGCGCGGCTCGCGCCTCATGTCAGCGCGACCAGGAAAGCAGGCGGAACCGGAAAAGGCAGCTGCATTCAAGCCGCCTGAGCCGCCCTGCCTTTCAGGTCGATGATGTCGACCGGCACCAGCACGTCGCTGCCTGCGGTGGTCTCAGGGAGGACATGCGCCCAAGTCAGGATCTCCATGCGGCCATCGAAATGCTCGACCACCGCCGTGCAGCTTTCCACCCAGTCGCCGGTGTTGATGTACTGCACGTCGCCATAGCTTTCGATCGCGGCGTGATGGATGTGGCCGCAGATCACGCCGTCGACATGCGAGCGCCGTGCCTCTTCTGAAAGCACGGTCTGGAACGAGCCGATGAAGTTCACCGCCTTCTTGACCTTGACCTTCGCCCATGACGAGAACGACCAGTAAGGCAGGCCGAGCAGGTGGCGCAGCTTGGTCACCACCCGATTGATCACCATCGCCGTGTCATAGGCATAGTCGCCGAGATAGGCGAGCCAGCGCTGGTTGTGCACCACCGTGTCGAACTGGTCGCCGTGGATAACCAGCAGGCGCCGGCCGTCGGCGGTCTCATGGATGGCGCGGTCGGCGACGACGATTCCGCCGAAATGCACGCCCTGGAACTGGCGGGCGAATTCGTCGTGATTGCCGGCGATGTAGGTGATCGAAGCGCCCTTGCGCGCCTTGCGCAGCAGCTTCTGAACCACGTCGTTGTGGCTCTGCGGCCAGTGCCAGCTGCGCCGCAGCCGCCAGCCGTCGACGATATCGCCGACCAGATAGATGATTTCGGCGTCGTGATAGCGCAGGAAGTCGATCAGGAAATCGGCCTTGGCCGCTTTCGAGCCGAGATGCACGTCGGAAATGAACAGGGCGCGGAAAGTGCGGGGCTCTGGGTCTGACATGACGATTTTACCCTTTGCTTTCGCGTGCCTATGCCCCGATTCATGCAACAACCGTATGACGGTTGCGGTTGATCCAGCCCAGGCGCTAGCTTGCGCGCAAGTCAATCAGGAGAAAACGTCATGGATCTCGGCATTCGCGGGAAGAAGGCCATCGTCTGCGCCTCGAGCAAGGGACTGGGGCGCGGCTGCGCCATTGCGCTTGCCGAAGCCGGCGTCGATCTCGTCGTCAACGGTCGCAACGCCGAACTGGTGGCCAAGACCGCCAAGGACATCCGCGACCGGTTCGGCGTCAAGGTCATCGAAGTTGCCGGCGACGTGTCGAAGCCGGATGTGCAGAAAGCGATACTCGCCGCCTGCCCAGACCCCGACATCCTGGTCAACAACAATGGCGGCCCGCCGCTGCGCGATTTTCGCGAGCTCGACCGCGCAAAGATCCTCGAGGGCGTTACGCAGAACATGGTCACGCCGATCGAACTCGTCCAGGCGGTGATCGGCGGCATGGCCAAGCGCGGCTTCGGCCGCATCGTCAACATCACCTCGCTGTCGGTCTATGTGCCGATCCCCGGCCTCGACCTGTCGTCCGGCGCGCGCGCCGGCCTGACCTCGTTCCTCGCCGGCGTGGCGCGCACGGTGATCGACCGCAACGTCACCATCAACAGCCTCTTGCCCGGCAAGCTCGATACCGACCGGCTGCGCGGCCCGCATGAGGCCGGCACCGAGGAAGACCCGGCCGCGGCCGCCGCGCGCAAGGCCCGCATCAGCGCCGACGTGCCGGCAAAACGTCTCGGCACGCCGGAGGAATTCGGTCAGATCTGCGCCTTCCTCTGCTCCGTCCATGCCGGCTACCTCACCGGCCAGAACATCCCGGTCGACGGCGGTCTCTACGTCAGCGCGTTTTGACCGCCGCCAATCCAATACGCCTGAGGCTTCCGAGCCAACCGTCTGGAATCGGTTGATTATTTTCGCTCCGGCATTGTGAAGACCGGGGTCCGCGATTTGCCGTCGCGAAAACTCGTCGGCGCATGCTAAAAGGCTCCAAATCAGGAACAGAGGGAGGGCCGGATGGACGGCGAGAGCAAGAAAACGGCCCGGTCGGACCTCGACGAGGCCGCCCTCTTCTTCCACAAGCACCCGACGCCGGGAAAGCTCGAAATCCAGGCCACGAAGCCGCTCGGCAACCAGCGCGACCTGGCGCTTGCCTATTCGCCGGGGGTGGCCGCGCCCTGCCTCGAGATCCGCGACGATCCCGCCACCGCCGCCGATTACACCGCGCGCGCCAACCTCGTTGGCGTCGTTTCCAATGGCTCCGCCGTGCTTGGGCTCGGCAATATTGGTCCGCTCGCCTCCAAGCCGGTGATGGAAGGCAAGGCGGTGCTGTTCAAGAAATTCGCCGGCATCGACGTCTTCGACATCGAGATCGACGCGCCGGAGATCGAGCGCATGGTCGAGACCGTCGCGGCGCTCGAACCGACCTTCGGCGGCATCAACCTCGAGGACATCAAGGCGCCTGAATGTTTCGAGGTCGAGGAGCGGCTGAAAGCCCGCATGGGCATCCCGGTCTTCCACGACGACCAGCACGGCACCGCGATCATCGTTGCAGCCGCGGTGCTCAACGGGCTGGAACTGGCCGGCAAGGCAATCTCCGACATCAAGATTGTCACTTCCGGCGCGGGTGCCGCGGCGCTCGCCTGCCTCAACCTTCTGGTCTCGCTCGGCGCCAAGGTCGAAAACATCTGGGTGACCGACCGTTTCGGCGTCGCCCACAAGGGCCGCGTCGAGGAGATGGATCGCTGGAAAGACCCGTATGTGAAGGATACCGAGGCGCGCACGCTGGCCGACGTCATTCCCGGTGCCGACGTCTTCCTCGGCCTTTCCGCCGCCGGCGTGCTGAAGCCGGAGCTGCTGCGGCATATGGCGCCGAAGCCGCTGATCCTGGCTTTGGCCAACCCTAATCCCGAGATCATGCCGGAAGCGGCAAGAGCCGCGCGGCCGGACGCCATGATCTGCACCGGGCGCTCGGATTTTCCCAATCAAGTCAACAACGTGCTTTGCTTTCCTTACATCTTCCGCGGCGCGCTCGATTGCGGCGCCAGCGCCATCAACGAGGAGATGAAGATGGCGGCGGTCCGCGCGATCGCCGCCCTTGCGCGCGAGGAGCCATCGGATGTCGCGGCGCGCGCCTATTCCGGCGAGACCCCGATGTTCGGTCCTGATTTCCTGATCCCCTCGCCCTTCGACCCGCGCCTCATCCTGCGCATCGCGCCGGCGGTGGCCAAGGCTGCCTGCGACACCGGCGTCGCGACGCGACCGATCGCCGACTTCGCCGCCTATATCGACAAGCTGAACCGCTTCGTCTTCCGCTCCGGCCTGGTGATGAAGCCGGTGTTCTCCTCGGCCAAGGCTTCAAGCGCCAAGCGTGTCATATATGCCGACGGCGAGGACGAGCGCGTGCTGCGCGCGGCGCAGGTGGTGCTGGAGGAAGGCATCGCCGAACCGACCCTGATCGGCCGCCCGCATGTGGTGGAGGTCAGGCTGAAGCGCTACGGCCTGCGCATCCGGCCGGGCGTCGATTTCGCCCTGATCAACCCGGAGGACGATCCGCGCTATCGCCACTATGTCGACCTCCTGATCGAACTGGCCGGCCGCCGCGGCGTGACGACGGAAGCGGCCCGCACCATGGTGCGCACCGACAACACGGTGATCGCGGCCCTGGCGCTGAAGCGCGGCGACGCGGACGCCATGGTCTGCGGCCTCGAAGGCCGCTTCGAGCGGCATCTGCGCAATGTCACGCTGATCATCGGGCCGCGCGCCGGCATCAAGGATCATGACCTGTCGACGCTGTCGATGCTGATCTCGCAGCGTGGCATCATCTTCCTCACCGACACACATGTCTCGGTCGACCCGACCGCGGAGGAGATCGCCGAAATGACGGTGCTGGCGGCGGAGGAAATCCAGCGCTTCGGCATCGAGCCGAAGGCAGCGCTTCTGTCGCATTCGGATTTCGGCTCGCGCGATTCCCCGAGCGCGCTGAAGATGCGCCGCGCGGCGGAAATCCTCGGCCGCATCGCGCCCGGCTTGCAGTGCGACGGCGAAATGCATGCCGATACAGCACTTTCGGAGCATCTGCGCCAGCGCGTCTATCCGCATTCCAGGCTGAAGGGCGAAGCCAATCTGCTGGTCTTCCCGAACCTCGATTCGGCCAACATCACGCTGACGGCGCTGCGCGCCATGATGGACGCGCTGCATGTCGGGCCGATCCTGCTCGGCACGGACAAGCCCGCGCATATATTGACGCCGTCGGTGACCTCGCGCGGCGTCGTCAACATGACCGCGCTAGCCGTGGTCGAGGCGGCGCACAAGGCGCAGGCGGTGGTCGATCTGGGTTAGGGTGTGTTGAGGCCTGCCTAGGCAGGCGCGAAGCGGAAATGCCCCGTCCGCCTGAAGACAAAGAGCGTGTCCTCCTCGCGGGCGCCCCGGCCGATATTGTGGATGACCAGTGGCCGTTCCGGTGCCTCGGTCGAGCGGTTGGTGGAGACGATGGCGATATGCGTCAGGTTGCCGGGCAGCATCTGGGTGACGAGATCGCCCGGCTGATAGTCGGCAGGATCGTCGCTGACGGCGAGCGAAGCCCCCCGCCGTTCGAAGAACACGGCGAGATTGGGCACTCTGCGGTGGTCGATGTTCGGATCGGTCGATTTCAAACCCCAGGCCTTGGGATAGGCGGAGAAATCGGCCAGCATGTCCTCATGCACCAGCTTTTGTAGGTCGAGCCGGAAGGCGTGGCGATAGGCTCGGATCACGACATCCGTGCACACGCCCCGGTCCTGCGCGACATCGCCGCCGGGATAGGGGATGCGGGTGTAAGTCGGATCGTAGAGCGTGGTGACGCCGATCTGCCTGCGCGCGGCATCGACCAGCCTGAAGGTCCATTCAGGCGTGGCGATCTTCGCCATCGCCTCAGGCGTGGCTTTTCTGGCCATCGCGTACGGCACGGCCAGGAACAGAAGGCCGAGCTGCAGCGCGCTTCGACGGGTAATCGGGATCATGCATCGCCCCTCTCTTGCAAGCCGAATTCGCGCAATTGGTCCCGCGCGAAAGCGTCTTTTTTAGGCTCTCGGCGTTTTGCGGCTGGCGACGGAGGTTGTGTTTCCGGTTGAAAACGTTTCACGCCGAATTGTCCTTGAGCTCAGTGGCTCCGACTCTGGCATAGTCGATTAACCACGGCAGCGTAGCTTCGGGTCGAACAGGCGATTTGGGGTTTCGGATGAAAGGCGCGGGGTTGAAGCTGACCCACCTGATGGCGCTGCTTGCAGCGCTTGCAGGCTCGGTCGTCGCCGTGACCGAGTCCGAGGCGGCCTCGCGCGCTTGCAGGCAGCTCGAAGCCGAACTCGCCGCGACACGCGGTGGCGGCGGAGGGCCGGGCATCGTGCGCAAATATGATGATGCCATCCAGCGCCAGCGCGAGCAGCTTGCCAAGGCCCGCAGCCGGGCGGGCGACGCCAATTGCGGCTTCACGCTGTTTTCGCGAAATGTCAGCCAATGCGCGGCGATCAATGCCTCGATCCAGCGCATGAACGCCAATCTCGACACGTTGCAGGCCAAGCGCGAGCGGCTGGCCGACGGCGGCACGCGGCGCGACCGCAGCCGCATCCTGGCGGCGCTCGACGCCAATGGCTGCCGCGACGACGAGATCGCGCCGCGCCGCGCCCCGCTTCGGGAGGCGGCCCGCGACAATGGCGGCGGCAATCTGTTCGAGCAGCTTTTCGGCCGCCAGGACCAGCAGCTCGAAACGCCCGACGCCCCCGATATGCCGGACTCGGAGGTGCCTTCCGATGATCCCGGCGAGCGCAACATCCGCCGCGTCATCAACCAGCCGGACGGCATGGACCTGCCGCGACTGGGCGGCGAGTTCCACACCATGTGCGTGCGCACCTGCGACGGCTATTTCTTCCCGATGTCCAACGCGGCTTCCATCGGCGACTTCGAGCGCGACCAGAAAAACTGCGAATCGAGCTGCCCAGGCACCGAAATGCAAGTCTTCTATTCGCGTGGAATGGACGACGACTCTGGCTCGATGACTTCGTCTGCGACCGGTCAACCCTACAGCGAGCTGCCGACCGCCTATCTCTACAAGCAGGCCAATTATTCACGGCCGCCGACCTGCGGCTGCAACGCGCAAGCCGGCAACTTCACGATCATCGGCGGCAACCCGCCCAATCCCGAACAGTCGCGGCCCGACGGCGAGGCCGCGCCCTTCATTCCCGTGCCGGCGTCCAAGCCGGATCCCGGCGCCGATCCGGAAACGCTCGCCAATACCGAGGGCGGGCTCGACCAGGATGCGATCAAGCGGCTGATCACCAAGGTGCCGGTGTCGCCGGTCTCGGCGCTGCCGCCGGATCAGCGCAAGGTCAGGGTCGTCGGGCCAGCGTTCCTTCCCGACCCATCAGCGGCAATAGATCTGAAAGCTCCGGCCCCGAAGTCCGCCCGGTAAGGGCGAGCCTCAGCGGCATGAACAGCGGCTTGCCCTTGCGCCCCGTTGCTTCCTTGATCTTGCCGGTCCAGTCCTTCCAGACCGTGCCGTTCCACGGCTCCTCGGGGAGAACGTCGAACGCCTGATTGAGGAAATCGCGGTCTTCGCCGGAAAATTCCGCCGGCTCCTGCGGACCCTCGCTCAGGATTCGCCACCAGGCGACCGCGTCCGACAGGCGGTCGAGATTGCCGCGCACGGCAAGCCAGAACGGCTCGGCCTTGTCGCCGGAAATGCCCAGCACTATGAGCCGGTCGCGCGCTTCCTCGAACGGCATATGATGGATCAGCGTGCGGTTGAGCACGAAGAGCTCGTCCGGGTCGAATTTGGAGGCGGACTTGGACGTCGCAGCCGGGTCGAAATGGCCGGCAAGCTCGTTGAGATCATGCGCGGCGGTGACATTTTCCGACGTGCCGACCAGCACGGCCAGCGACGCGACCGCCATCGGCTCGATGCCGTCCTCGCGCAGGCTTTCGATCGACAGCGCGCCGGTGCGCTTCGACAGCCCCTCGCCCGACACGGTAGTGAGCAGATTGTGGTGGCCGAAGACCGGCGGCTCGGCGCCGAGCGCCTTGAAGATGGCGATCTGCACGCCGGTGTTGGTGACGTGGTCGTCGCCGCGAATGACGTGGCTGACGCCCATATCGATGTCGTCGACCACCGAAGGCAGCGTGTAGAGATAAGTGCCGTCCTCGCGCACCAGGACGGGATCCGACAGCGAGGCGAGGTCGACGGTCTCCTCGCCGCGCACGAGGTCGTTCCAATGCACTTCGGTGCGCTCCGGCTGCAGCGGATCGCCGGTGAAGTTGGGCAGCAGGAAGCGCCAATGCGGCCGGCGGCCATCCGACTGGTATTCGGCCACCTGCTCCGGCGTCAGCGTCAGCGCCTCGCGGCCATAGACCGGCGGCAGGCCGCGCGTGCGGCGCACCTTGCGGCGCAGGTCGAGTTCTTCAGGCGTTTCGTAGCAGGCATAGAGCACCCGCCCCGCCTTCAGCCGCTCGACCGCAGCGTCATAAATCTCGAAGCGACGCGACTGGTATTCGGTGACATCCGGGAAGATGCCCAGCCAATGCAGGTCGTACAGGATGGAATCGGCATATTCCTGCTTCGAGCGGGCAATGTCGGTGTCGTCGAAGCGCTGGATGAAACGGCCCTTGTTGTTCATGGCGAAAAGCCAATTGAACAGCGCGGTGCGCGCATTGCCGATATGGATGCGGCCGGTCGGCGATGGGGCAAAACGTACAGTAACTGTCATGAGCGGGGCGTAGCGGATGCTTTTGGTGTTGACAAGGCGCGCCCCCGCGCGAACGCAACAGATAGTGCAAGCCAGCTAAAATGAAAAGCCGACGGCCCGACATGCTTCACGGCAGACTGATAAACCGCGTCAAGTGCCTGCGAACCCAAGCTTCCTATGTCCCCGTTATCCACATATGTGACACACAAGATGTTGGGGTCACAAAAGCTACAAAAACGAATCCTTGACGGGTCGGAACGAGTCGCTTTTTATAGGCCATGCGCTCCTGTTGCGGGCGCGACCGGAGAGTTTCGAGCCCGGTCTTTTTTCCCGGATTTTGTGCGTTTTGCCCGGATTTCCGCCTGTTCACGAGGCCGGCGGAGGCGTGGGGATCTTTAGGGCTTGGGTGGGCGAAAGGGAGAATTGTCGGTCTGGAAAAAATGATCTGTTAACACTATATTTAGTGTTTGCAGGCAGGCTCGACGCTAGATAGTGTGAACCTCCCTCTACGGAGGGAATCGACAAAAGTTTCAGTTTAGGGACCCGCGAGGGTCGGCCTGCAGCCCGGGCGGATGCTTGGGAAAGCGTCTTGCTGTCTGCGTGCCGGCACTTGCGACGAGGAGAGTGTTGGCGTCGCCCGCGATGCCGGCAAACGACGGACTGCGCTTTTCGCCATGTGGGGCAGCAATCCCTGGGGAAAAGCGCTATATATAGACACAAAGGAACGGGACCAATGCGCATCGAGCGTCGCTTCACCAAGCCAGATCAGTCTGCCTATGCGGAGATCGAATTCCGCAAGGCTTTGTCGGAGATCAAGAATCCCGACGGCTCGGTGGTGTTCCGCCTCGATAACATCGATGTGCCAGCGCAGTTCAGCCAGGTCGCGGCCGACATCCTGGCGCAGAAATATTTCCGCAAGGCCGGCGTGCCGGCGCGCCTGAAGAAGGTCGAGGAGAACGACGTCCCCTCCTTCCTGTGGCGTTCGGTTGCCGACGAGGCTGAGCTCGCCAAGCTGCCCGAGGCTGAGCGCTATGGTTCGGAAACCGACGCCCGCCAGGTCTTCGATCGCCTCGCCGGCACCTGGACCTACTGGGGTTACAAGGGCGGCTACTTCAAATCCGAGGACGACGCGCGCGCCTTCCGCGACGAGCTCGCCTATATGCTCGCCACCCAGCGCGTCGCGCCGAACTCGCCGCAGTGGTTCAACACCGGCCTGCACTGGGCCTACGGCATCGACGGCCCGAGCCAGGGCCACTTCTATGTCGACCCCTTCACCGGCAAGCTGACCAAGTCGAAGTCCTCCTACGAGCATCCGCAGCCGCATGCCTGCTTCATCCAGGGCGTGCAGGACGATCTCGTCAACGAGGGCGGCATCATGGATTTGTGGGTGCGCGAGGCGCGCCTGTTCAAATACGGCTCCGGCACCGGCTCGAACTTCTCGATGTTGCGCGGCGAAGGCGAAAAGCTGTCCGGCGGCGGCCGCTCGTCCGGCCTGATGAGCTTCCTCAAGATCGGCGACCGCGCGGCGGGCGCCATCAAGTCGGGCGGCACGACGCGCCGTGCGGCGAAAATGGTCATCGTCGACGCCGACCACCCGGATATCGAGGACTTCATCGACTGGAAGGTCAACGAAGAGCAGAAGGTCGCCTCGCTGGTGACCGGCTCCAAGATCGTCAAGAAGCATCTCGAAGCCATCATGAAGGCTTGCGTCAATTGCGAAGGTCATGACGACGACTGCTTCGATCCGGCTTTGAACACCGCGCTGAAGCGCGAGATCAAGGCGGCCAAGAAAGACGCCGTGCCGGAGAACTACATCTACCGCGTCATCCAGTTCGCCCGCCAGGGCTACACCTCGATGTCGTTCAAGACCTACGACACCGACTGGGATTCGGACGCCTACCTCACCGTCTCCGGCCAGAACTCCAACAATTCGGTGTCGCTGAAGGACAACTTCCTGCGCGCCGTCGAGGCCGATGGCGACTGGCAGCTTACCGCCCGCAAGGACGGCAAGGTGCTGAAGACGCTGAAGGCGCGGGATCTGTGGGAAAAGATCGGCTACGCCGCCTGGGCTTCCGCCGATCCGGGCCTGCATTTCAACACGACGATGAACGACTGGCACACCTGCGCTTCCGCCGGTGCGATCCGGGCCTCCAACCCGTGCTCGGAATACATGTTCCTCGACGACACGGCCTGCAACCTCGCCTCGATCAACCTTTTGCCCTACCGCCGCGAAGACGGCACGATCGACATCGCCGCCTACGAGCACACCGTTCGCCTGTGGACCGTCGTGCTCGAAATCTCGGTGATGATGGCGCAGTTCCCGTCCAAGGAGATCGCCAAGCTCTCCTACGACTACCGCACGCTCGGCCTCGGCTACGCCAATATCGGCGGCCTGCTGATGACCTCGGGCATCCCTTACGACTCCGACGAGGGCCGCGCGATCTGTGCAGCGCTCACCGCCATCATGACCGGCGTCGCCTATTCGACCTCGGCCGAGATGGCCGCCGAGCTCGGCGCCTTCCCGGACTATGACCGCAACGCACAGAACATGCTGCGTGTCATGCGCAATCACCGCCGCGCCGCTTACGGCGACAAGGACGGCTACGAGAAGCTCGCCGTCAACCCGGTGCCGCTGGTCGCCGCCGACCTGAAGCAGCAGGCTTTGGCCGAGCATGCCCGCGCTGCCTGGGACCGCGCCATCGAGCTCGGCGAGGAGCATGGCTACCGCAACGCGCAGGCGACCGTGATCGCGCCGACCGGCACGATCGGTCTGGTCATGGATTGCGACACCACCGGCATCGAGCCCGACTTCGCGCTGGTGAAGTTCAAGAAGCTCGCCGGCGGCGGCTATTTCAAGATCATCAACCGCGCCGTGCCGGAAGCGCTCAGGACGCTGGGCTACTCCGAAAGCCAGATCGCCGAGATCGAGGCCTACGCGGTCGGCCACGGCAATCTCAACCAGGCGCCCGGCATCAACCCGTCCTCGCTCAAGGCCAAGGGCTTCAGCGACGAGAAGATCGCGGCGCTGAATGCCGCGCTGAAGTCGGCCTTCGACATCAAGTTCGTGTTCAACCAGTGGACGCTCGGCGCCGACTGGGTGAAGGAGACGCTCGGCTTCACCGACGAGCAGCTCGGCGACATCTCCTTCGAGATGCTGCCGGCTCTCGGCTTCTCGAAGAAGGACATCGACGCCGCCAACATCCATGTCTGCGGTGCCATGACGCTCGAAGGCGCGCCCTTCCTCAAGGCCGAGCATCTGCCGGTGTTCGATTGCGCCAGCCCCTGCGGCAAGATCGGCAAGCGCTCGCTCTCGATCAACAGCCACATCCTGATGATGGCGGCCGCGCAGCCCTTCATCTCGGGCGCCATTTCCAAGACCATCAACATGCCGAACGAGGCGACGGTCGAGGACGCCAAGAACGCCTATATGCTGTCGTGGAAGCTGGCGCTGAAGGCGAACGCGCTTTATCGCGATGGCTCGAAGCTGTCGCAGCCGCTCAATGCCTCGCTGCTCGCCGACGGCGAGGACGACGAGGACGAGGCGGTCGAGCAGCTGATCGCCGCGCCTGCCGCACAGCGCGCCGTCCAGGTGACGGAAAAGATCGTCGAGCGCGTCATCGAGCGGCTCTACCGCGACCGCGAGAAGCTGCCGAACCGCCGCAAGGGCTACACGCAGAAGGCCGTCGTCGGCGGCCACAAGGTGTATCTCAGGACCGGCGAATTCGACGACGGCCGCCTGGGCGAGATCTTCATCGACATGCACAAGGAAGGCGCCGCCTTCCGCGCGATGATGAACAACTTCGCCATCGCCATCTCGCTCGGCCTGCAATATGGCGTGCCGCTCGATGAATATGTCGAGGCCTTCACCTTCACCAAGTTCGAGCCGGCCGGCATGGTGCAGGGCAACGACGCCATCAAGAACGCGACGTCGATCCTCGACTATGTGTTCCGCGAGCTTGCCGTCTCCTATCTCGGCCGCCACGACCTCGCCCATGTCGACCAGTCGGACTTCGACAAGACCGCGCTCGGCCGCGGCATCACCGAAGGCAAGGCGACGCCCTTCTCCAAGGGCCTCTATCGCGGCGCCTCGCCGGTGAAGCTGGTGTCGGCTGCTGGCTCAGACCCGAAGGGTTTCGGCGGCTCGGGGCCGTCGACCGCCCCTGCCCGCGCGGCGCCCACCGCCTTCTCAGGCTCCAACGTGCTGGCGCTGAAGCCGGCCAGCGACGAGGCCATCGCCTACAAGCGCGACTATGAGGAGCGCGCCAGGGAACTGGCCGAGGATATGGTGGAAGAGGAAGCCGAGGCCGCCGGCGGCGCGGAAGCCCTCTTCACCGACGCTGCCGCCAACGAGGCCGCCGAGGCGAAGAAGCTCGCCGCGACAAGGCGCCAGCAGTCGCTGCTCCAGGGCTACACGGGCAACGAATGCTCCGAGTGCCACAACTTCACCATGGTGCGGAACGGCACCTGCGAGAAGTGCGACACGTGTGGGTCGACGAGCGGGTGCAGCTGAGAATCAGATTGCCACCGGGAATGCATTGATCTAGGTTTGTTCGCGTTTTGTTCGCAAGGGAGAGAACGATGGCGAAGAATTATTGGACTACTAGGCGTAGCGACGGCTGGGCCGTAAAGAGGGAAGGTGCTAGCCGCGCATCATCCGTTCATACCACGCAGGCTGAAGCGTGGTCGGAAACCAGAAGACTAGCGCGTGGGGCACAAAGTGAAGCACTATTGCAAGGGGCGGACGGTAAAATCAGAGCTCGGAACTCATACGGTAATGACGATTACCCGCCGAAAGGATAGTTAAACGGTTGCCGCGAAAGCTACTTCCTCTAGCAATATGCTACGACTTTGACGGCACTCTCGCTCCTGGAAATATGCAGGAGCGAGATTTCATTCCTGCCATTGGAATGACGAAAAAGGCGTTTTGGACTGAGGTGAAGGC
The DNA here is from genome assembly GCF_006440675.2 of Mesorhizobium sp. B2-8-5. Classification (NCBI taxonomy): domain Bacteria; kingdom Pseudomonadati; phylum Pseudomonadota; class Alphaproteobacteria; order Hyphomicrobiales; family Phyllobacteriaceae; genus Mesorhizobium; species Mesorhizobium sp. B2-8-5. The sequence goes on along the minus strand of NZ_CP083951.1, from coordinate 4,028,028 downwards.
CGACTGCGTCAAGCACGATGCGGATGAAATTCTTATATATATGAAGTTAATGCTTGCAAAGGCATCAGGCAAAGAGGTCAAAGTCCGAAAGGAGGATTTTGAAAAATTTGGAAAAGAGCTTGAGCTATTCGATGGCGTCGAGCAATGGTTTGCCCGTATAAACGAATATGGCAAGGAGGGCGGTCTAAAGATTTCCCATCATGTCATCTCATCTGGAATTAGAGAGATGATATCTGGGAGCAATATATCGAAATATTTTGAGAATATCTATGCGTCATCTTTTTGTTATGATCATCACGGAATCGCTGTGTGGCCAGCGCTGGCTTTAAATTACACAACAAAAACACAATATCTATTTCGAATAAATAAAGGTAGCCACAACGTATACGACAACTCATTGATAAACGAATATATTCCTCCTGAAGAGCGGCCCGTCCCTTTCTCGAATATGATATACATAGGGGACGGCCTGACAGACGTTCCATGTTTTCGCCTTGTCAAGAATCTTGGTGGTACCTCGATTGCTGTGTTCAGGCCACATACCAAAGGCGCCAAGACGAAATCTCAGAAGATGCTCAGTGATGGACGCGTCAATTTCATCGCGCCAGCCGACTATCAAGAAGCCTCGCCGATCGACAGGATTGTAAAGGCCACGATGGAGAAAATCGCGTCGGAGCAATATTATCGATCGCTTTCGAAGTAAGCAGCGAAGTCTCTATTTCTCGCCATGATCGACCACATCACCATCGAAGTCGGCGATCTCGCCAAGAGCAAGCTCTTCTACGAAATGGCGTTGCGCCCTTGGGCTACAACCCTGCCTTCGGCAAGGAAGGCTTGTTCTGGGCCTTCGATGTCGGCAATGGCTGCCTGTTTGAGATTCAGCGCACGAGCGAGAAGCCGCCGCTCACCCATCTCCATGTCGCCTTCCGGGTGAAGAGCAAGGCTGAGGTCGATGCGTTTCATCGCGCGGCGCTCGCGGCGGGCGCCGCGGACAATGGCGCGCCCGGTCCGCGCCCGGACTATGGCCCGAATTACTACGCCTGCTTCGTACTCGATCCCGACGGTTATAATATCGAGGCGATGATCAACGAGGCGTAATGTGGCGGCGGCCCTCCGCTTCGTCATTCTAGGGCGGAGCAGGAGCGAAGCTCCGTCGCGAAGACCCTAGAATCCATGCCATTACCTTCACCAGGGAGTACAGCGGAGCAAAATTCTGCACCGTGGCGACGCCTTGACGTCACGGAATGGCAACTGTGTTCATGCGAATGCGGTTTTATCGCGCATGATGGCGTTGAGGACGACCAGGAGCTTCCTTGCGACGGCGATGATGGCGAGCTTCTTGGAGCCGGAGCGGGCAGCAAGTGCGCTGTAGAAGGTCTTGAAGCGCTCACAGGTTCTGATGGCGGTGAGGGCTGCCATGTAGAGAGCGCGGCGCACGCGTGATCGCCCGCCCTGGATCTGGCTCCTGCGGTTGAGCTTGCCGCTTTTGTTGTCGAACGGGGCCAGGCCGACCAGTGCCGCGATCGCCTTGGGTGAGCGCTGGCCGAGCTCGGGCAGAAGCGCCAGCAGCGAGAATGCGCCGACCTTGGAGACACCGGGCACGGAGACCATCAGCGTGTAATCGCGGGCGGTGTCCTCGGCTTGACGAATGACTTCGGCAATCTGGCTCTCGATCGCCTTGATGCGCGTGTCGAGGTAGGCGATCGTTTCTTCCAGATCGGCAATGACGATCTCATTGAAGGCCTCGGCGAGGTGCTTCTTCGCCGTTGCCCGCATCTCGACCAGTTGATCGCGGTAGCGGGCAAGCGATTGAAGCCGCTCGACTTCTTCGCGCGGCGCCGGCTCGGCCTCAGGATTATAGCGACGGCCGTAGTCGCTCAGCATCCTGGCGTCGAGAGGATCGGTCTTGGCCCGCCGTCTCGTCGACTTCGCATAGTGGTGGGTATGCGCCGGGTTGTGCCGCGAGAACGGCACGCCGGCCTTGGCCAGCGCATGGCGCAGAAGCCGGTCATGGACGCCCGTCGCCTCCATGACGACGAAGTCCCGACTGGGATCAAGGCCCGCCACATACGCCGCGATCGCGTCGGCCTGGTTGTCGATGCGCCGAAGACGGCCACTTGTCTCATCAAAAAAATCGAGCCACTGCTTTGAGATGTCGCAGCCGACATAGTTCTGGGCTATCATGTCCACGCCTCTTCCTGTGGTGCGGGGTCTGCTTAGAACAGCCCCGTGCAACTGTTCAGGTTGATGGTTCACCGGTGGGAAGGGACCGGGCCATGCCACGGCCTGTCCGAAAGGACGACCAGGATTCATTCGGTCTCCTTCCCACTTCAAACCATACACCAGAACCAACACACAGGATTCTATGGTCTGCGCTGCGTCGCTTCGCTCCTTGCTCCGCCCGTGGATGACGAAGGCGTGCGATGCCCGATTCTTCAACGGAGCGGCCTTCCCTGGAGCACTCCTCTCCGGCCGCCTCCAGAAGAAATCCTAATCCGCGTCGGCCACCATCTGCCCCCCGCCCAGCCAGGCGCGCCATTGGCGCTCGTCGCCATGGAAGACGTTGAGGTCGATGCGGCCGCTGACACCATGCGACAGACCGGAGCCCGAATATTGCCAGAACAGCCACCTGCGACCCGGATAGACTTTTGACGGGTGGGCCGCCACCGCGCGCAGCCAGAAGGGATAATCCTGGAAGGCGCCGCGCAGGTTGTCGCGATAGAAGTCGGGGCTGGTGTAGATGATGGGCCGCTGGCCGTAGTGGCGCTCCAGCTTGTCCATGAACACCTGCATCTTCTCCAGCACCTTTTCGCGCGAAGGCCGCCGCTTGCAGGAGGAATCGCCGTTCCACTCGACGTCGATGACCGGCGGCAGCGCGCCGTCGACCTTCGGCACGTTGCGGATGAACCAGTCGGCCTGCTCGCCGGCGGTGCGGCACCAGTAGAAGAAATGATAGGCGCCGCGCTTCAGCCCGGCGGCATCGGCGTTGCGCCAATTCTTCATGAACATCGGGTCGAGATGATCGCCGCCGTCGGTCGCCTTGATATAAGCGAAGTTGGCGCCCTGGGCGCGCAGCTTCTGCCAGCTGATGTTGCCCTGCCAGCGCGAGACGTCGACGCCGTGAACGGCAAGATGGCGAGGTGAAGAGCGGCCGAAATTGATCGGCTTCGCGTCGCGGAACGCATAACGGGTGACCGGACCGGCGAGCATAGCAGGCGCCGCGCGCGACAGCCGCTTCGGCGGCGAGACGAGCGCTGCCTCCTGCACCGGCGGCTCGACGCTGTCCGGCAATTCGGTCGCGGGAAAATTCACCGTCTCCTCCTCGGCAAGGCCGAAGGGGCGAGTGTCCTCGTCGCCGGGGCTCGCGTTACCCTCGTCGAGCAACGGCGCTGGCGGCTTGATGCGCGCGGCGCCCGACATCGACGCGGTCTCGACGGTTCTTTCGGTGACGGCGGTCCTTACGCCCTTCGACACCGGCGCGCTCGGCCGCACGACCGAGCTCGTCGTCTCGTTGGACGGCATCTGCAAGGCATCGACGCCCGACGTGGACGAGCAGCCGGCAAGGCATAGCGATGCGAGCACGAAACTGACGACGCCAAAAATCCGCATCTTGACCTGTACGCAAAACAAAACAGACCGAAGGCAGGAACAGCGCCGCCGGAACCCCCATTCCTAATGAGAAATTACCAACAAAGTTTGAATCAAAATTTACTTTTGGCGCGGTCGGATGATTCGGGATGGCGCCGAAGCGAGCTTCTTGGCTAGCGCCTGAACACGCCGATCATCGGCCCCAGATTCCAGAAATCGTCGTTGCGGCCGATCGCGGGCGCATAGAGGCTCGAGATCGAGCCGTCGAGGAAGAGCGCGTTCGGGCAGCCGAGCTGGTCGCGGAACAGCCGCGCGAATTCGTAGAAAGTCACGACATCGTTCGAGATCGCGAAGACCGCGACCCCGTCGGCGCGCACGCCGACGCCATCGCGGATCTTGCGCGAGGTGCCGTCGTAACGGAATTTCGGATGCAGCTTGCCGTCGATGACCAGCATTGGCCCGGACTGCGTGGCATAGTCGACGCGCGGTGGGCGCTTCAGATAATCCTTGGTCGCGCGAACCCCGGCCTTGCCGGCGCTGAGATAGAAGACGCCATTGGGCTGCATGGAGAAATTGCCGGACCCAGATCCGGTCTTCGCCGACGTGATCTGCTCGCCGCGTTCGACATAGAGCCCGACCGGCGCGAGGTTCGGATGATACATGCCGGCATTGATGCCGAAAAGCAGGGTGCGCCCGGTCGCTTGCTGCGCGCTGCGCAGATTGTGCAGCGACCGGTAGAAATCGCCGTCCTTGTTCTTCCAGAACAGCTCGATGGAAAAATGCTCCGGATCGGCTTCGCAGACCAGATAGGCCGCGTTCTCGAAGGTCTGGTCGCGGCAGGGCGGCAGCGCCGCCAGCCATTGGCCAAGGCCCATGCCGGCACCGATTGCCGCCGGCGCCGCCGATTTCACCAGCGTCGCCAGCAACGGCACGGATTGCAGCAGAGTCACAAGATCCATCAGCGCACCCGAGCGTCGGCGTCGATACAGCGGATTGGGTCGAGACCTCTAATGCATGTCGCGCAAAAGTGGCCTCGGTTTTGCGACAACGACATGCATCAAGCAACGACCTAAAGCGTCGCGTGAATCCGTTTCGACGCGACGCGCTTTAGACAAGCCAGCCAGTGGCGATCCCGATCAGCAGCACCACGCCGAGCAGGCCGCGATAGATGACGAACGGCCAGGCGGAGAAGCGCTCGAGCACCCGCATCAGCCCCCATATCGCGAAGAAGGCCGAGATCGAGGCGACGACAAGGCCGACGGCCAGGATCGACCAGCCATGCGCGTCGAGATGCACCTTGTGCAGTTCATAGAGCTCCTTGAGGCCGGCCAGCGCGATGGCCGGCAAGCCGAGCAGGAACGACAGGCGCGCCGCCTCCGGCCGGGCAAAGCCCAGCCCCATCGCCGCCGTCAGCGTCGAGCCCGAGCGCGAGACGCCGGGAATGAGCGCGCCGACCTGAGCGATGCCCACCAGCAGCGCGTCGAGGATCGATGCCTGGCGCAGCACGAGCTTGTGGCTGGCGAAGATTTCGGCGAGCGCCAAAAGGATCGCCATGGCGATGCAGGCCCAGCCGATGACGGCGAGCCCGCGCAAGGGCGAATTGCAGGCGTTGAGCACGCCGGAAAGGGCAAGGCCCGCAATGACGATCGGAACGGTCGCAAGCACGATGCTGATCGCGAGGCGGAAATAGCGGTCGCCGAAATCGCGGCGCGAGATCGCCGACAGCGATCCGAACAGCACGTCCCTGACATCGCTCCAGAAATAGCTGATCACCGCCGCCAGCGCCGCCAGCTGCATGGCGGCGGAGAAGGCCGAGCCGGGGTCCTGCCAGCCCAGCACGGCCGGCACGATGCGCATGTGCGCCGTGGATGAGATCGGCAGCAATTCGGTGATGCCTTGCACGATGCCGAGGAACGCCACCTTGGCGTAACCCAGGCCGACAAAGCCGGTATCCAGTCCTTGCGTGCAGACGTCGGTCATCCCGGTCCTTTCCCCGTGCCCCGGCCGTCATCCGGGGCAAAAGTGAATCGTCATCGAAAGCCCATCGGGGACAGGCTTAGCCTCACGACAGCGTGATTCCAACTCACGGATTTGTAAGGTGCCGCTAATCCTGCTTGACAACAGGCGACATCATATTATTCTCCTCTAATCTTACACTGTAAGGCAAATCGGAGGAGCATCCCATGTCGACCGCCGCCCTCTCGGAACTGCAGCCAGTCGTGCCGCCGCAAACGCACGTCCCGGACATCGCGATCGAGGCGGTGTCGCGCGATTTCAGCCGCGCCATCGAACGCGCCGAAGTTGCTGCCTGGCTCGACCTTTACGAGGCGGCGCCCGCCGATTTCGCGGCACGGCAAGGCTTGTCGATCGCCAAGGACGGCGACCTTGTCTGGACCACCTGCACGACGATCCCTTTCATCCATTTCAACTGCGTGAAGAATATCGGCGTCGATGGCCCGGCGACGGAAGAACAGGTCGATGCGCTGCTCGCGCACTACCGCGCGGCCGGCATCGTGCGACCGTGGTTCTATACCAATCCGCACACCGAGCCGTCGCGGCTGAGATGCTGGCTGGAAGCGCGCGGGATGCAGCAGCAAAGCGGCTGGGAGCGCATCTTTCGCGACGCGACGCCGCTGCCGGACGAGCCGCTTTTCCCGGGCGACCCGCTGATCCCAGTCGACGATCTGGCGATCGAGGAGGTCACACCCAAGACAGCTTCGGAATGGGCTTCTTTCATCGATGCCAAATACAGGCTTCCCACCTCGCCCTGGCTCACGGCGCTTGTCGGTCGTAAGGGCTGGCGTCATTACATGCTGAAACGCAAGGGCGCGGTCGCCGCCGTGCGCTCGCTGTTCATCTCAAACGGCGCCGCCTGGAGCGGCATCGACGCCCCGGTGCCGGGAATCATGGCACCGAGCTTCGATCTTGATGCCATGCTCGGCGAAAGGCTGGTTCGCGACGGCATCGCCGCCGGCGCGAAACTGTTTGTCGCCGACATCGAGGCGCCGCGCCCCGACCGCGACGGACCGGCCTATCGCAACTACGACCGGCTCGGCTTCAGGCTCGCCTATTTGCGCAGCCACTACAGTTACTTACCCGCGAATTCGAGCTGACCATTTCGGCGGAGTTGCCTCAACGGTACAACCACTGCTTCAGGCAGCTTCTTGCCACAACATGCGCTGGCGGCACCGAAGCCTGGTCGATGCGAGAATCCTCGCCCGCCCTGTCGCGAGCCTTTTCCAGAAGCAGGCGAAGCTCGGCGGGGCGCACGCGGTCGCGCGCCATCACGAGCTGGACCATCGGGTCGTTCAAAAGCTCGTCCAGGGTGTTGATGCTCTCGCTCATCCGTCGCCTCCTCGATGCCTTCCCGCATGGCGCTTAGATAGGCAGCCAATGATGGCCCGCCAATGACGCTTTGCCGGCTATCTCGTGAATCCAAGATGAAATTTTTGTGCAGGCCTGCGTCGCAATGACTCAGGCCGGCGGCGCGCCTTCATGTTGCGGCAGGCCATCATCAAGCATCAGCCAGGGCTGCTTCGAAGCAGTCCAGAAATGCATGTCGGGCTCGAACAGCGACGGATCGTCGAGCGAGCCGGACGTGACGCCGAGAATGCCCCTGGAGTCGCGACGCGAAAACATCGTCGTGCCGCACACCGGACAGAAGCCGCGCTGGAGGTCGGGCGTGGAATTGATCGTCGCCACCGGCCCCTCGATCGTCACGTCGTCGATGCGGAACAGAAGCCGCGCGTTGAAGGCGGCGCCGATCGCCTTCTGGCAGATCCGGCAATGGCAAACCCGTTCGTTGACCGGCTCGGCATCGGCCCGATACCGCACCGCGCCGCACAAGCAACCGCCCTCATACTTCGCCATGATAAGCATCCTGTTCGCGAGTATCGGAACGCTCTAGCCGCCGGCATGGCGGCGTCAATCAAAAAGCTTTGATGGGACGCGATCGCTAACGGTGATAGGCCAGCCCCGGACGAGAGATCAATGGCGCTTGGCCTGGACGAGATAGGCGTCGATCATGGTCTCGCCCAGCCATTTGGCGGCTTCGAGCCGGTGCAGCCCCTCGACCAGGACGTGACGCTTGCCGTCGTGCCGCACCTGGATCGGCGTCTTCATGCCGTTTTCGAGAATATCCTCGGCGAGATGGCGCACGGTTTCGGGGTGCAGCGTCTTGCGGCGCGCCGTCGGCACGTAGATGTCGTCGACCTTGACCTTTTGCACACGCAGCATGTCGGCTCCCCGTGGGAAATCTTGCGCCAGGGTCTGTCGAGATTCAGGTCAGGCCGAGCCGGGAAAGGCGGTTCCCGAGAACCGGAGCGGAGCGTACTTGAAGTACGTGAGCACCGGAAGCGCGGGAAATTGCCATTCGCAGGCCGGCCTCGCCTGAAATATCGATGGACCCTAGGATGAGATAGTCCGTTTGCCGGACATCGCCAAGCGCAAGTGCGGGCTGGCCCGACGCTTTCCATTTGACGCTTGGCCGGCCAATGGTCTCAATGGCGGCCTCGTGATCTCAGGTGTTCCTTGACGCAACTGCCCACCGAATTCCCCGATTTCGGGCTGACGCCCGAGCAGCGCCGCGAGGCGGTGCGCGGCCATTGCTACGAATGGCCGGGCATGGATGGTTCGAGCGGCGAGATCTGGTGCTACAGCGGCCGCTTTTCCTATCGCCCGGGCGAAACGGTGACGCTGCATGTGAGTTCGACGGCGCCGCAATTCGGCATGGTCATCGTCCGCGACGGCGGCAGCGAGACCAAGGTCTTCGAGAAGACAGGCCTGTCGGCGCGCTGGCAGGACACGCCCGACCAATGCTCGGTCGAAGGCTGCGGCTGGGAGGCGTCGTTCGAATTCCGTGTCGGCGACGATTGGCCGTCAGGCGCCTATCGCGTGACGCTCTCGGCCGAGGGCCGTGGCGGCAAGCCGATCCACAGCCATCATCTCTTCATCGTCACACCCCTGCCCGGACGCAAGCCCGGTCGCCTGTTGCAGGTCGCCGCGACCGGCACGTGGCTCGCCTACAACACATGGGGCGGCTCGAACCACTATCAGGGCATCACCGGCCCGAACCGCGACCAATACGCGATGATGGTGTCGACGCAGCGTCCCTGGTGCCGCGGCTTTGTCGTGCTGCCCAAGGATGCGCCGCGCGTGCCGCTCGAAGTCGCGGTGCCGCCGAAGATCGTGCCGCGTTACCCGCATATGGAATGGGCTTTCGCCACCGGACATTCGAAGAAATACGCCTCTTCCGGCTGGGCGAGCTATGACAGCCATTTCTTCCGCTTCGCCGAGCGCGCCGGCTATGCGGTCGACCTCGCCAGCCAGCACGAATTGCATTTCTCGCCCGAAATCCTCGCTGGCTATGACTGCGTCGTCTTCGTCGGCCATGACGAATACTGGACCTGGGAGATGCGAGACGCGGTCGACAACTACGTCGAGCGCGGGGGCCATGCGGCGCGCTTCGCCGGCAATTTCATGTGGCAGACGCGGCTGGAGGACGAGGGCCGCCGCCAGGTTTGCTATAAATACAAGGCGCGCGCGCAAGATCCCGCCTATCGCGGCGGCGATGTCACGCGCGCCACCAATTCCTGGGAAGCACCCGAGATCGGCCGCCCGGGCAGCGCCACCTTCGGCCTCAATGCGACGCGGGGCGTCTATGCCGGCTGGGGCGGCTGCGCGCCGCGCGGCGTGCGCGGCTTTCCGATCTACCGGCCGGAGCACTGGGCCTTCGCCGGCACCGGCATCTATTATGGCGACCTGCTTGGCGCCGACGGCCATGTCTATGGCTATGAGGTCGACGGTCTCGATTTCGAGATCCGCGGCGGCCTGCCCTACCCGACTGAAACCAGCGGCGCGCCGGATGGCTTGCAGGTGCTGGCTGTCGGCATGGCGAGCCAGGTCGAGGAGAGCGCCGACATCCCGATCGAGGACCAGTTCCTCACCGACGAGGACGGACGCTTCACCGCCGAAACCTTGTTCGGCGAGGCCAGCGACGCCAATCTCGACAAGGTCAAGCGCGGCAACGGCATGATCGTCAATTTCCCGCGCGGCAAGGGCGAGGTGTTCCACGCCGGAAGCTGCGAATGGGTCGCCGGCCTGCTAAGGCAGGACGCGATGGTCGAACGCGTGACCAAAAATGTTCTCGACCGCTATCTCGGAAAGTCCTGACATGTCGAAGCTGCAAGCCAAGCCCTCGCCCGAAATCGAAACGCGGCCGCCATCGCATCTGTTCTATCTGTCCAGCCTGCGCCGGCCGCTCGTCGATCGCGCCGAGGGCATCTATTTCTGGACGCAGGATGGGCGCCGCTTCATCGACGGCTCGAGCGGACCGATGGTCGCCAATATCGGTCATTCCAACCGCAACGTGCTCGACGCCATGAAGCGGCAGATGGACAAGACCACCTTTGCATACCGGCTGCATTTCGAGAACGAGCCGGCCGAAGAGCTTGCGCGCGCGCTGGCCGGAAAGCTTCCCGAAGGCATGGACCGCATCTTCTTCGTTTCCGGTGGCTCGGAAGCGACCGAATCCTGCATAAAGCTCGCCCGCCAGTGGGCGGTCGCCACCGGCCAGCCGAAGCGCTGGAAGGTGATCACCCGCTTCCCCTCCTACCATGGTGGCACGCTGGGCTCGCTCTCCATCACCGGCGACGATGCGCTCGCCGAAACCTTCACGCCGATGATGCGGGTCATGCCCACCGTGCCGGCGCCGACCGCCTGGCGCGACCGCGACAACCTGACGATGGAACAGCGCGGCATCCGCTATGCCGACATGCTGGAGGAGAAGATTCTCGCCGAAGGCCCGGAAAGCGTTTTAGCCTTCATCATGGAGCCGATCGGCGGTGCGGCAACGGCTGCCCTTGTCGCGCCCGACAGCTATTATCCGCGCATCCGCGAAATCTGCGACCGCTACGGCATCCTTCTGATCCATGACGAGGTGATGAGCGGCGCCGGCAGGACAGGCAAATTCCTCGGCGGCGACCACTGGAACTGCCGGCCTGACATCGTCGCGCTCTCGAAGGGACTGGGCTCGGGCTACGCGCCGCTCGGCGCTCTTGCCGCGCCGATGCGCCTGGTCGAGCCGCTGCTTGCCTCGGGCGGCTTCCAGCATGGGCACACCTATGCCGGCAATCCGCTCGCCTGCGCCGCCGGCCTCGCCGTGCTTGGCGAGATGGACCGGCTCGATCTCATCGCCAACGCCGCCGCCATGGGTGACGTGCTGATGGCGGAGTTGAAGGGCTTGCAAAAGCGCTTCCCCTTCATCGCCGACGTGCGCGGCAAGGGCCTGCTCACCGGCGCCGAAATGGTCGCCGATCCGGAGACGCTGAAGCCAATCGACCCGGCCAGCAAGGCGACGCAGCGCCTGCTCGATCACGCCTATGCGCGCGGCCTCATCATCTATGGCCGCAAGGTCAAGGGCGGTATCGACGGCGACAATTTCATGGTGGCGCCGCCGATGATCATTACAGCCGAGCAGATCGCCGAGATGATCGCCATCATCGGCGACTCGCTGCAGGCGCTGGCGGAGGAACTCGATCTGCCGGTGGAAGGCTGAGGCCGGGCAACGTTTGAGCCATCCTGAGATGTTTGCGATCCTTCGCACCCCCCTCTGTCCTGCCGGACATCTCCCCCGCAAGGGGGGAGATCAGCCGTGTTTTTCGCTTTCGCCAATTTCCGACGGTGCAGGATGGGCGATATGGCCCAAGCTGCCAATCTCCCCCCATGCGGGGGAGATGTCCGGCAGGACAGAGGGGGGTGCCTGGGCGCCGTATTTGTCGTGAGCACGATTGTCCTCCGCCCCGGCACCATTGACGATGTCGAAACCATTCATGCCGCCCTGCTGCGCCTCGGCACCCACATCGGCGCGCATCAGGAAGTCACCTCGACACCGGACGACCTCCGCCGCTACGGCTTCGGCGAAAAGCCCGCTTTCTCGACCCTGATCGCCGAGATCGACGGCGAATTCGCCGGGCTTTGCCTGCATTTTCCGATCTTCTCGACCTGGATGGGCCGTCCTGGCGTCTATGTGCAGGACCTATACGTCGAGGATCGCTTCCGCGGCCGCCGGATCGGCGAAAAGCTGCTTCGACGCGTAGCCAAGGAATGCCGCGTGGCGGGCGGGGTCTATCTGAGGCTGTCCGTCGATACCGACAACGAGACCGCCAGGGCCTTCTACGAAAGACTGGGCATCGGCTGGTCGAGCTACGAGCAGGTGCAGAAGATCGTCGGCGATGCCTTTTTCGCCTTTGCCGATATGCCGGAGGAATGACGATGAAAACCTTCTACGCCGAAGAGCAGAAACGCCACGACCCCAAGGCTTTCCTCTCCAGCGGCGCACCGCAGCCCAACCCGGAAAAGCCGGAACGGGTCGAGAGATTATTAGCCGGCGCAATATCTGCCGGCTTGACGGTCGAACGTCCAGGGAATCATGGGCTTGGCCCGATCGCGGCGGTGCATACGCCCGAATATCTCGACTTCCTCGAGCACATTTTTCCGCGCTGGCAGCGCATCGAAGGCGCCTCGGCGGAAGTCATCCCGAACATCCACCCGATCGCCCGCGACGGCTCCTATCCGGCCTCGGCTGTCGGCCAGGCCGGCTACCACATGGCCGACACCGCCTGCCCGATCTCGGCCGAGACCTGGAACAGCGCGCTGTGGAGCGCCTGGAGCGCGGTGGAGGCCGCTGAAGCGGTGATGGCCGGAGCACCGTCGGCCTATGCGCTTTGCCGCCCGCCAGGCCATCACGCCTTCGCCGATGTCGCGGGCGGCTTCTGCTTCATCAACAATTCGGCTGTCGCCGCGCAGGTGCTGCGCAAGAGCGCCGCGCGCGTCGCCATCCTCGATGTCGACCTGCATCACGGCAACGGCACGCAAGGCATCTTCTACGCCCGCCCCGACGTGCTGACCGTCTCGCTGCACGCCGATCCGGTGCGCTTCTACCCGTTCTTCTGGGGACATGCCGACGAGCGCGGCGAAGGCCCCGGCCTCGGCTACAATCTCAACCTGCCGCTGCCGCGCAAATCCGGCGATGCGGCCTTTCTCGAAGCGCTGGTGATAGCATTCCAGCGCATCCGCGCCTTCGCGCCGGAAGCGCTGGTGGTGGCGCTCGGCCTCGACGCTTTCGAGGGCGATCCGTTCGGCGGCCTGTCGGTGACGACGCCGGGTTTCTCGCGCATCGGCGAAGCGATAGCCGGACTTGGCCTGCCGACGGTCATCGTCCAGGAAGGCGGCTATCTCTGCGATGCGCTCGGCGACAACCTCACCGCTTTCCTGACCGGCTTCGGCAGCAAGCAGGGTTAGATAGCCTTAGGAACGCTGCTGCCGCAGCATCGCGATCACGCGATGCACGCTTTCCAGCGTCTCTTCGATCTCGGCCGCCGTGTTGTAATGCGCGATGCCGATACGCACGACGCCCTGCTCGGCCGGTATGCCAAGCTGGTGGACGACCTCCCACGCATAGTTGTGGCCTGACCACAGGAAGATGTTTTCGGTATTCATCTGCCGCACGATCGTTTCCGGCTCGATGCCTTCGACGGTGAAGGAAATGGTCGGCACCCGCTCGGTAAGCCGTTCCGGATCGGTGATGCCATGGATGATCAGGCCTTCGATATCGGACAGGCCTTCGATCAGTTGCCAGGCCAGCGCGTTCTCGTAAGCGATCGACACCTCGAACGCCTTGGCGATCAGCTGCCGCCGCGAGCCGTCCTCGCCGGCGGCAGCGCCGAGAGCTGCAAAATAGTCGATTGCCGCCGTCAGCCCGGCCATCAGCTCGATCTGCGGCGTGCCGAGTTCGAACCGTTCGGGCAGGACGTTCGAAGAACAGCGGCATTTGTAGGGTTTCAGCGTATCGAGGACGTCGCGGCGGCCCCACAATATGCCCACATGTGGCCCGAAGAATTTATAGGCCGAGCAGATCAGGAAATCGCAGCCGAGTTCCTGCACGTCGATCAGCCCGTGCGGTGCGAACTGCACGGCATCGACATAGACCAGCGCGCCGGCCTGCCTGGCAATCGCCGTCAGCGCTTTCACGCGATTGATCGAGCCGGTGAGGTTCGAGGCATAGTTCAACGCGACAAGGCGCGTTTTCTCCGAAAGCAGCGCCTTCAGCGCCGCCTCCTCCACCTGCCAGCTCCGCTCGTCGAACGGCAGGAAGCGCACGACCAGGCCGAGATCCTCGGCAAGTTGCAGCCATGGCGAAACATTGCCCTCGTGGTCCATGCGCGTGACGATGATCTCGTCGCCGGCCTTCATCGTGCGGCCGAGCGTGCGCGACATATGGTAGGTCAGCGTCGTCATGTTGGCGCCGATGACGATCTCCTCGGCGCTCGCGGCATTGAGGAAATCGGCCATCGCCGCATGGGCCTCGTCGACCACTTGCTGCGCCGCGAGCGTCGTTGCGAAGAAACCGCCGAGATTGGCATTGGTCGACAGCAGGCAGCGCGACACCGCCTCCGCCACCGCCAGCGGCACCTGTGTGCCGGCGGGATTGTCGAGATAGATGCGCCGGCGACCGTCATCGGCCAGCGAAAGCGCCGGAAATCTGCCGCGCACGGCCTCGATCGGAAACTCTGCCATCGTGTCCATCCTCTTGTTTTTTAACGATTCCCGATCACGGGCACGGATTGCCGACACGCTGATGGATGGCGTCGACCGCTTTCTGCATCTCTTCGGTCCAGCTGACGACGGCCGAGGACAGCGCCATATCGAGCTGCGCGATCGTGGTCGCGCCGACGATGTTCGCGGTCACGAAGGGCCGGCTCGCCACATAGGCGTTGGCGAAAAGTGCTGGCTCCATGCTGAAGGAGCGCGCCAGCTCGGTGTATTCCAGCAGCACTTCCGCCGCATTCGGCGTCTCGTAGCGCTGGCCGCGATTGAAGAGCTGCGAGCGCGAGCCCTGCGGTCGCGCGCCATGATTGTATTTGCCGGTGAGATAGCCCTGTGCAAGCGGCGAATAGGGAAGAAACGCGATCTCCTCGCGCTCGCAGACCTCGGCAAGGTTCACCTCGAAGGTGCGGTTGACGAGGCTGTAAGCGTTCTGCAGCGAGGCGATGCGCGGACTGGTCCCCTTTTCCGCTTCGAAGACGAAGCGCATGACGCCCCAGGAGCTTTCGTTCGAGAGGCCGAGATGGCGGATCTTGCCCGCCCTCACCAGTTCCTCGAAGACGGAGAGCGTTTCGGCAATCGGCGTCTCGTCTCCCAGAGCGCCTGCCGCATCCGCGCGCCGCGCCACTGCTCCAACGCGCGTCGGATTCGAGCCCCACGGGATGTCCCGGTCCGGCCAGTGGATCTGATAGAGGTCGATATAGTCGGTGCCGAGCTTGGCCAGCGATTTCTCGACCGCGTCGAAGATATCCGCGCGCACCAGCTTCGACGGACGATCGCCCCGGAACCACGCGTTGGCGGTGCGGCCGACGACCTTCGAGGCGAGGATGACCTTGTCGCGGTTGCCGTTGGCCTTCATCCAGCTGCCGATGATCCTCTCGGTTCGCCCTTGCGTCTCCGCCTTGGGCGGGATCGGGTAAAGCTCGGCCGTGTCGATGAAATTCACCCCTCGCGAGAACGCCAGATCCATCTGCGCATGACCTTCGGCCTCGCTGTTCTGCTGGCCCCACGTCATCGAACCGAGACAGATTTGCGAAACAAGGAGATCGGTCCGACCGAGGCGGCGTTTATGCATGGAATGTCTCCGGCGGGAGTTTTTGCGCGAGCTGCGCGGGGAGGAAGTTCAAGCATAAAGCAAAGGCCGGAGTTTCTCCAAGCCCGCTGTCTTCGACTTTTGAGTGAATTGCGCGGCTAGCGGCGCGCCCCGGCCAGCGCCCGCCGCTTGGCCTCGTCGATCAGCATATTGGCCACCTGCATGCGGATCATGGCGCGCTGGCGCAGATGCGGCGCGACCCGGTCCGGATGGTTGGCGAAGGCGAAGTTACGGCGGATGCGGCCGAGATCGGCGTTCTTGGCGGGGCGGTCGAGGCCGAGCTCGCCGGCAATCGCTTCGGGATCGATCGGCGGCAGCTTTTCCTCCGGCCGGTGCTCTTCGCCGGCAAGAGCCAGTTTCGCCTGGTCGAGAAGTGCCGCGAACTCGGCCGCAAGGTCGGCGCCTTGCTCGCGATATTCGGCGGCGACGCTCTCGCCGGCGACCTTGATGCGGCCGGAATGCAGTTCATCGGCCACGGACAGATAGTCGAACGGGATAGAGGGCCGGGCGCCCTCGTCCTCGCCTTTCTCCGAGGCGACGATCAGGTCGTCGAGCAACGAAGCGAAATCGAGCTTGTTCCCGGTGCCGATCTCAACCTCCCTGTCGTGACGGCATGCATTGATGCCGCCAAACATAGGAGCCTCTCGTTAAAAATGAATGCTGGCGATGCTAACAATTGCCGCTTTTTCGCCCGGCAAGACGACATCGGAAAATAAAAAGCCGGACTGCTCTTCGTGCAGTCCGGCAAGATCGCCAGGAGTGGCGAGGAAAAGCCAGCCATGTGCCGGCACGAGTGCGTACGGTCGAGCCCACCGAAAAGTTTCACGGAAAATCGATTGTGGCGGAAAAAATTCCGTGCGGCATGGCAGCCATGCAATTGCTGCACTGCACAATTTTAACAAATCATCTATATCGTGATGTCGGGAGGACCAACAGGGGCAACTGAGTCATGGGGTTCTTCACTGAAATGTTCGCTCGGCCACGGCCGCAGGAACACCAGCGTTACCGCTCGGCGCTCGCGCTTCTGAACGCGATGAGCAATGCGGACCGCGCCGATATCGGCATCAAGCCGGCGGATTTTCCGCGCATCGCGCGCGAGATGTCGATCCGCTGAGCTGAACCAAAGAGGTTTCCCAGGACGCCTGGGAAACCTCCAAGCCATTCAAAGGTCAGCGATTTCCGAGGAAAGTTTGCTTGCCGAGCGGCACGCCATTGTGGCGCAGGATGTCGTAGGCGGTTGTGACGTGGAAGTAGAAATTCGGCGTCGCCACATGCAGCAGATACTGCAGGCCGGGCAACGTAGCTTCGCGCCCGCCGAGCCTTAGTTCGACCGTCCTGTCTTCCGATCCTTCCAGATCGGCCGCCGCGAATGTCGCCAGATGATCGAGCGTCTTGGTGATCCGCGCCTGCAGGTCGGCAAAGCTCGCTTCATTGTCCTCGTATTTCGGCACCTCGCGGCCGGCCAGCCGCGACGGCGCGCCCTTGGCATGGTCGGTGGCGATCTGGACCTGCCTGGTCAGCGCGAACATATCGGGCGCCAGCCGCGCGGTGAGGAACACTTGCGGATCGATCTTGCGCTCGCCGGCATTCTGCTCCGCCGCCGTCAAGACGCTGGCCAGCGCTTTCAGCCTGGCCGAAAACACGCCCACCGATATGTCGTACATGGAAATGGTCACGGGGTATCTCCCACGCGGCCCCAGCGCCGCGGGCCGTGAACTAGCGCCTCCCGCCACGATTCTTCAAGCGGCCGTGGCTATGGCGTCACCGCGCCGCCGCAATCGCCGTGGTAGTATTTTCGTTACCGAGCGGAGGATTCGATGAAAAGAGCCACTTTCGCAGCGACTGTCTTTTTCTCATTGGCCGGCCTCACGCATTCCGCGTCCGCGGCGGATGCGCCCTATGTCGATGACCGATCAAGCGCCGATGCGGTCGTCCGCTCGCTTTACAGCGCCATCAACCGTCACGAATTCGCCCGCGCCTGGGGCTATTTCGGCGATACGAAGCCGGCAAAGGACTTCAATGCCTTCGTCAAGGGTTACGACGGCACCGACAGCGTCGAAGTCAAGACTGGCGCCATCTCGGAGGACGGTGCTGCCGGCAGCATCTATTACAGCGTCCCCGTCGCCATCCAGGCGACCGACAAGAAAGGCGAGGCCAAGGTTTTCGCCGGCTGCTACACGGTCCGCCAGGTCAATGCGCAGATCCAGGAGCCGCCCTTTCAGCCGATCTTCATCGACAAGGGCGCGTTGAAGCCGTCGACCGAGGATTTCGACAGCGCCGTGCCGGCAAGCTGCGGCGACGGTCCGCCGCCGCCGAAGAAGGACGAGGCATTGGAGCAGGCCAAGAAAGCCTTCCTCGCCACCTATGGCGACCAGTGCGACAAGCAGGATCCTGACGGCAAGCCGATCGGCGAGCCAGAGGCTCATTCCATCCACTATAAGGACAAGGACGCCCAGCCCAGCGACCCGGAGCGCGAGACGCGGCTGTTCCGCTTCTTCTGCTCGATGGCCGCCTACAACGAGACGGCGGTCTACTACATCACCGACGACGTCAACGGCGTCTCACAGTTGCAGTTCACCGAGCCGGAGCTCGACATCCGCTACGAGAACAACAACAGCGAAGGCAAGGTCGAATCGATCCATATCATCGGGTTCAAGACCAGCGGCTGGGCGACCAACTCGGACTATGACGACAACACAAAAACCATCACCACATCCAACAAATGGCGTGGTGTGGGGGATGCCTCGTCATCGGGAACCTACCTTTTCCGCAACGGCGATTTCTCGCTCGTCCAGTATGACGTTGATGCATCCTATGACGGCGAGCAAAATCCGCAGACGGTCATCGACTACAACACGGCGCCTTGAGGCGCTGCAGCGCAATCACGGCGCTTTCGTCAGCATCCAGTTCAGCGTGCCGCGCCAGTCGACCATGCGGATCGGCGTGCCGTGGGTGCCGGTTTCGAAGCGCACGAAGCGGGTCGGATAAGCCTTCTTGGCCAGAATCGAGCGGAAGAAGGCTTCCTGCTTCTCCACCGGGAAGACCACGTCATGGCTGCCCTGGCCGAAGAACACCGGCACGCGGCGCTTGAAGGCGGGGCTGGTGAGGAAACTGTCGTCCCATAGCGAACCGAGCAGCAGCAGGCCGTTGACGCGGCTGCCCGTATCCTTGCGCGCGGCGAGCTTCCAGCAGATCATGCCGCCCATCGAGCCGCAGGCGACGAAGATTTTCGCGCCCGGTGATTGCTCTGCATAGTGATCGATCAACGCCGCGACCTGCGCCGCGCCCTTGTCGCCGAAATCGGGGAAATCGGGCGAAAGATAGAGACCGTTGTTGGCGGCCATCAGGTTCTTGATGCGGTTGAAATTGCCGCCGAAGGTGAAGTCGTCGACGCCTTGCTTGCGGCTGCCGCCCTGTCCGTGCAGGTAGAGCACGATGATGGAAGCGCCTTGCGTCCTGCCGACCGCGACATGCCTGATATCGCCGGCGTCGGTCTTCAGCATCAGGTCCTGCTGCACCTTGCGCACGCCGGGGTCGGTGTATTGCGCATGCACGCGTCTCTCCGGCACCTCGTCGCGCTGGTTGATGTCGCGCGTCTCGCGATAGTCGAGGACGGTGTAGGCGCCGTTGTCGCTCGTCGACAGCGTCGCCGGATAAGCGAAGAGGTCGTCCTTGAACGATTTTAGCGAAAGCGTTTGCCCCTCGGCGGCCGAAACGGAAAGCGCTGTCGCGGCGATCAGGGCGAAGAAAAGTCGGAAACGGAAAGCCATGCCGAGAGCCATGCGAAATTCGGCTCCGCTTTGTCAATCCTGCAGAACGCCGCCCGCCCCTTCCAGCGCCTCGCGCGTGTCGACGTCGATCGAGGCGCCCTGCCCGATCTCGACATCGATGACGTCGAGACCCTCGGCTTCGACCAGATGCCGCGCCCCGGTGTCGCCCTCGAGTTGCGCGACGGCCGCGAAAAGCGATCGCGGCAAAAGCACCGGATTACCGCGCTTGCCCTGATGCGAGGCGCGCACCACGGCGTGACCGCCGGAGCGGCGAAACGCATCGATCAGGCTATCGAGGTCCGTCGACGAAACGCCGGGCATGTCGCCAAGCACGATCATGGCGCCGGCCGCATCGGTCGCGACCTTCGCGATTCCTGTCTTCAACGACGAGGCAAGGCCGTCGACGAAATCGGGATTGTCCGCGAATGTTACGCTGAGACCGCCAAGCGCCGAACGCACGCGGTCGCGCTGATGGCCTGTGACGACAATGGTGCCGGCGGCCTTCGAGCCCAGCGCACGCCCGGCGGTGCGGCGCACCAGTGGCTCGCCGTCGAACAGCGCCAGAAGCTTGTTCGGCCCGCCCATGCGGCTCGAACGGCCGGCGGCCAGCAGCACGATATCGACTTTCAGCGCCGACCTTGCCGGCTGCGGCGCCGGTTCGCGTGGCTGCGGCCTGGTCGGGATTTCCATCAAAAGCCCGCCGACGCCCATGCCGGCAATATCGCCCGCGGTCACCTCGAGCCCGGCAACCAGGCGATCGAGCACCCAGTCGAAGCCATTCTCCTTCGGGCTGCGCGCGCATCCCGGCGCGCCGACGACACGCTTGCCGTCGAGCGTTCCCAATACAAGCAGATTGCCGGGGTCGACCGGCATGCCCGCGCGGACGACTGTACCGCCTGCGCGCTCGATCGCGGCCGGCACGACATCGGCGAAGTCGCTCATCGCCGATGCCCCGAAGATCACCACCATGTCGTTGTCGCGCGCCAGCTGGGTTGCGGCCGCCGCGACGGGCGCAATCTCGTGCGGCGTGCGCCGTTCGGCCGTCAGCCGGCCGCCGGAACGCGCCAGCCGCGCCTCGGTGACGCGCAGCGTCTTGTCGAGCACGCTCGGCTTGACGCCGGGAAGCACCGTCTGGATGACGCCGACGGTGATGGGGCGATAGGCGTTGACGGCAAATATCTCGCGGCCGGCGCAGATCCTCGCCACGTTGTCCACCAGGCTTGCGGCGACGGCAAAGGGGATGATCTTCACAGTCGCCACCATCTGGCCCTTCTCGACCGGTGCATGCTGCGCCAGCGTCGCGATGGTGATGGCCGGATCGACGGCATTGATGGCATCGATCATTCCGGCGTCGACGGTAAAGACGCCTGCGGCTCCCGCATGCAAATTCACCCGCCCGGTCGCGGCCGGCTTAACCTCGATGTTGCGGTGGCTCATGGCGGCCGCGATCGTCGCGGCGGCGGCATCCTCGCCGAGATCGTTCTCGGCAAGAACCGCGGCGACGACTTCACCGATGCCCGCGGCTTTGAGCGCCGCGATATCCTCACGGCTCAGCCGGTGCGCCTTGCGGAACCGTTTTTCACCGGCGGCGGTCGCATGCGCCAGCACCGCCCCTTCCGCCTCATCGATCGGAACCGGTCCGAATTTCACGCCACGGCGCCTTTCGTTTCGAGACCGCGCGAGCGGAAGGCGTGGATGGTCTGCGCAAGGACGGCGACGGCGATCTCGGCCGGACTGGCAGCACCGATATCGAGGCCGATCGGCGCGTGGATGCGGGCGATCTGGTCGGCGCCGGCGCCGAGCGCCAGCAGGCGTTCGATACGCTTGGCGTGGGTCTTGCGGCTGCCGAGCGCCCCGACATAGAAGCACCGCGCGTCGAGCGCCGCCTTCAGCGCGAAATCGTCGATCTTCGGATCGTGGGTGACGGCGGCGAGCGCGGTATAGCTGTCGAGCGGCGCGCGCTCCAGCGCATCCTGCGGCCATTCGGCATGCAGCGCGACATCGGGAAATCGTTCCGGCGTGGCGAAGGCGGTGCGCGGGTCGATGATCTCGACGGGATAGCCGGCGATCCTGGCCATCGGCGCCAGCGCCTGACTGATATGCACGGCGCCGATCACCACAAGGCGTGGGCGCGGCAGATGCGCGTTGAGAAAGAAGGTCCGCCCTTCCGCTTCCACCGATCGCGAATTTCCGGTGCGGAACGCATTGGCGATGGCCGCCCCGAGATCGCCTGCAACATGGTCGCCCTCGCGCACGATGCGGTCTCGGCCGTCGCCAAGCTCGGTGACAAGCACCGCGGCGCGGCGGGCGCGGCGTTCTTCGTTGAGCGTCTTCAGGACATACGGATCCACGATGATCAGCCCAGCCGCTCGACATAGACCTTGATGCGGCCGCCGCAGGAAAGGCCTACCTGCCAGGCGGTTTCGTCGGCGACGCCGAACTCCAACATCTTCGCCTTGCCCGAATCGATGACGTCGATCGCCTCGGTCACCACGGCGCCCTCGACACAACCGCCGGAGACCGAGCCATGGAAATTCCCATCGGCGTCGATGACCAGATGGCTGCCGACCGGACGCGGCGCCGACCCCCAGGTCTCGACCACGGTCGCGATGGCGACATCCTTGCCGTCCTTCATCCAGCCTTCCGCGATGATCAGGGGATCGCGGGCCTCATCGAGATAAATGCTCTCATCCATCGTCGCTTCTCACAAAGTCTGTTTTTCAAGGAAAACTTTAGTTTCCCCCTCACGAACATATGGCTACGCGGCCTGCCTCCCGCCAGTTCGCAGCCAGCGGCGCGGATCGACCGAAGCAGCCGGCCGCTGGTCGAGAGAGGCGCAAAGATCGGCCAGCGCATCGAGATTGTGCACTGCGCGGAACTCGTCGACATGCGGCAGCATCGCCTTGACGCCGCGGGCGCGCGCCTCGAACCCGCCGAAGCGCAACAGCGGATTGAGCCAGATCAGCCGCCTGCAGGATTTATGCAGCCGCTCCACCTCCTGCGAAAGGCCGGTGACGTCGTCGCGCTCCAGCCCGTCGGTGATGAGGAGCACAACCGCGCCCTGCCCCAGCACGCGCCGCGACCACAACCGGTTGAACTCGGCGAGCGTGTCGCCGATGCGGGTGCCGCCCGACCAGTCCTTCACCGCCGCCGAGCAATCGGCCAGCGCCTCGTCCGGATCGCGATGGCGCATCTGACGGGTCAGGTTGGTCAGCCGCGTGCCGAAGACGAAGGCATGCACGCGCCGGCGCTTTTCCGTCAATGCGTGCAGGAAATGCAGGAAGATGCGCGTGTACTGGCTCATCGAGCCGGAAATGTCGGCCAGCACCACCAGTGGCGGATGCACTTCGCGCGGCGACCGGAATTTTGGCAGGATAAGCTCACCGCCGGTGCGGGAGGCCGAGCGCATCATGGCGCGCGGATCGATGCGGCGCCCCTGCGCGGCGGCCTTGAAGCGCCGCGTGCGGATCAGATCGAAGGGCAGGCGCAAGCCCGCGATCGCCTTTTTGGCTTCGGCCATCTCCGCCGCATCCATCTGGGCAAAGTCCTTGGCCCGCAGCACCTCGTTGCCGGAAAAGGTGAGGCGCGCATCGACTTCGATCTCCGGCACTTCGCGCACGGGCTGGTTCTTCCGATGGCCTTCGAACATCGCCTGGCTGACGCGGTTCTCGGCCGCTCGCGGCTTCTGCTTTTCGCGATCGTCCGGCGCGACAGGCGAAAACATCGCCAGCAGCTTCTCGATCAGCTCTCGCGATTTCCAGAACAGGCGGAAGGCCTCGTCGAAGACCGGATGATCCTCGTGCCGCGAGACGAGCACCGCATGCAGCGTCCAATAGAAATCGTCGCGCGAGCCGATGCCGGCGGCAAGCACCGCCTCGATGGCGTCTTTCACCGAGGCCGGGCCAACGCGCATGCCGGCCTTGCGCAAGGCGCGGGCGAAATAGACGATGTTGTCGGCGATGCGCCCGTCAGCCGTCGCTTCTCTTGGTTCCGGATGCGGCGACGGCATCGTGCCTACTCCGCCGCCGAAAGCTCGGCCTTCACCTCATTGAGGATGCGCCGGCCCTCGCCCTCGCCGATACGGGCGATGTCGTCCTGGTATTTCAAAAGCACGCCGATCGTGTCCGACACTGTCTCCGGATCCAGCGCCACCTTGTCGAGTTCGGTCAGCGCGCCGGCCCAATCAATGGTTTCGGCGACGCCGGGCGCCTTGAACAGCTCGACCTGGCGCAGCTTCTGGATGAAAGACACGACCTCCGCCGACAGCCGTCGGTTCGCTTGCGGCACCTTGCGACGCACGATCTCCAGCTCGCGCTCGGCATTCGGGTAGTCGACCCAATGATAGAGGCAGCGACGCTTCAGCGCGTCGTGGATCTCGCGCGTGCGGTTGGTTGTGATGATGACGATCGGCGGCTCTTCCGCCTTGATCGTGCCGAGCTCCGGGACGGTCACCTGGAAGTCCGACAGGATTTCGAGCAGGAACGCCTCGAACGCTTCGTCCGTGCGGTCCAGTTCGTCGATGAGGAACACCGGCGCCGCGCCCGCCTTGCCGGTCAGCGCATCGAGCACCGGACGGCGGATCAGGTATTTCTCGGAAAAGACGTTCCGCTCCATGTCGGAGCGCACGACCTTGCCGGCCGCCTCCTCCATGCGGATCTCGATCATCTGGGCGGCATAATTCCATTCATAGACGGCCGAGGAGACGTCGAGCCCTTCATAGCATTGCAGGCGGATCAGCCGCCGGCCGAGCGCGTCGGCCAGCACCTTTGCGATCTCGGTCTTGCCGACACCCGCCTCGCCTTCGAGGAACAAGGGCCGCTTCATGCGCAGCGACAAAAACAGCACGGTCGCCAGCGAACGGTCCGCGACATAATCCGCGCCGGTCAAAAGATCGAGCGTTTCGTCGATCGATTTCGGCGCGGGGCGCGGCGCGGTCATCTTGTCTCCGTGGATCCCGCTTGCCCGTTTCAAAGAAAATGGTAGCCGCGGTTGTGGTAGATCAGCGGGCGCAAATTATCGCCGATGCGCAGGCCTGTCACCTTGCCAAAAAGCACACGGTGGGTGGCAAGGTCCTTGGCATCGATGATCTCGCAGTCGAACACGGCAAGGGCGCCTTTCAGCGTCGGCGCGCCGGTCGAGATCACATCCCACTCGGCAAGCGCGAAGCGCTCCTCCGCCGGCAGGCCGGTGACGCCCGAAAAGCCGACCGAGACGGCTTCCTGGTCCGATGCGAGCGTGTTGAGCGCGAACTTGCCGTTCTTGACGAAAGCTTCGTTCTTGGCGTTCTCGCGGTTGAGGCAAACCAGCACCGTCGGCGGCGTGTCCGAAACCGAACAGGCGGCGATCACCGTCGCGCCCCTCTTGCCGCCGGGCCCGTCCGTCGTCACCACATGCACATGGCCGGCAAAATGCGCCATCGCATCGCGATAGTGCTGCGGCCCGATATCATTGATTTTCAGCACCCGATAATCCACCTGTCGGAACCAGTTCGTTATATATGGCGGCATATTGCACGCCACAAGTTGCATAGCACGGGCGAAGTGCTTGACTGCAATCCGCAAATTCGCGTGTTGCGCGGCGCTTAGCCAGCCTTTAGGTCTTTCCTGGAATAGTGTCGGAACCATACGCCCGGCACGGAGGACCTCTTCGCCCGAATGCGCCTTCTGACGACGACAATAGCCGCACTGACGACGGCGATAGCCGCGTTGTTTTGGCTGGCAGCGAACGCTGACGCCGAGACGCTGGTCGGCGTTGCCGCGCCGCTTTCCGGCCCATCGGCGATCCTCGGCAAGCAGGTCGAGGCCGGCGCCGGCCTGGCAGCCGAGGCAAACGGCATCGCGTTCAAGGCCGTCGACGATGCCTGCACCGCCGAGGGCGGCGCCGCTGCGGCACGGGAATTCGTCGACGCCAAGGCCAATGTCGTGGTCGGCTTCCTCTGCACAGAGGCGATCGAGGCCGCGCTGCCGATCCTGAAGGACGCCAACATATCGGTGATCACCGTCGGCGTGCGCACCGAAAGCCTGACCGACCGGCGCGCCAAGACCGGCTGGCCGGTCTACCGGCTCGGCCCGCGCGGCGACGATGAGCGCAACGCGGTCGCCGCCAAGCTCACCCAGCTCTGGCGCGACGACCTGTTCGCCATCGTCGACGACGGCACCATCTATGGCCGCGAGATGGCCGAGACCTTTCGCGCCGCGGCCGAGCAGGCGGCGCTGAAACCTGCCTTCGTCGACACGTTCCGGCCGCAGCTCGACAACCAGATCGGACTGGTCGGCCGGCTGAAGAAGGCCGGCGCGACAAAAGTGTTCGCCGGCGGCGACGGCGACGACATCGCCATCATGGGCCGCGACGCCGCCCAGCTCGATGCCGGCATCACCTTTGCCGGCGGCGAAAACCTGCGCACGCCGCCGGGCGATGTGCCCTATGCCGTCGGCACGCTGATGATCGCCCCGCCGGAATGGTCGGAGATCGCCGATCCCAAGGTGATGCAGGCTTTCGCCGCGAAGAACATCGTGCCCGACGGCTACGCGCTGCCGGCCTATGCGGCGGTCGAGGTCGCCAAGGCCGCGCTGGCTGGCGCGGAAAGCTCCGGCCAGCCACTCGCCGATGCGCTGACCGGCCATGATTTCACCACCGCGATCGGCACCGTTCGCTTCGACGACAAGGGCGACCTCAGCCAGAACCCGTTCCGCGTCTTCCGCTTCGACGGCACGCATTTCGTACCGCTGGAGGACAAGTGATGTTCCGCACCGGACCGCGCAACCTCATCACCGACGTTGCCGGCCTTCGTGTCGGCAATACAGCCGATAGCAAGTTGAAATCCGGCGTCACGGTGGTGCTGTGCGATGAACCCGCCGTGGCCGGCTTCCAGGTGCTGGGCGGCGCGCCGGGCACGCGCGAGACCGATCTGCTCGAGCCGCAGAATTCGATCGCGACGATCCATGCCGTCGTCCTGTCCGGCGGCTCCGCCTTCGGTCTCGATGCCGCCTCCGGCGTGCAGGCGGCGCTGCGCGAGAAAAACATCGGTGTCGAGGTGGGCGGCTTCCGCGTGCCGATCGTGCCGGCCGCGATCCTGTTCGACCTGCGCAACGGCGGCGACAAGGATTGGGGCCGTTATCCGCCCTATCGCGACCTCGGCTATGAGGCTGTCCAGGCGGCGACAGTGGATTTCGAAATCGGCACGGCTGGCGCCGGCACCGGCGCGCTGACCTCGGGGCTGAAAGGCGGGCTGGGCTCCGCCTCGACTGTGCTCGACAGCCGCGTCACCATTGGCGCCCTCGCCGCCGTCAACCCGACCGGCTCGGCGACGGTCGGCCGGAGCCGCCATTTTTGGGCAGCACCCTTCGAGATCGGCGACGAGTTCGGCGGCCTGGGTTATCCCGCGCCGATGCCCGAAGAGGCCAGGAAGATCCTGCTGAAATACCGCGACAGGCGCGTCGGCGGGCATGGGGAAGCCGCCAGCACCACCATCGCCGTCATCGCCACGGACGCCGTCATGACCAAGGCCGCGGCCAAGCGGCTGGCGATTTCGGCGCATGACGGCTTCGCCCGCGCCATCTGGCCGACGCATACGCCGGCCGACGGCGATCTGGTGTTTGCGCTGGCGACCGGCACGAGCGGCATCGAACTCGGCGCCGACGCCGCGATCGACCTGTTCGCGGCGGCCGGCGCGACCATGGCGCGCGCGATCAGCCGCGGCGTATATGCCGCGACACCCGCGAACGGCGACCTGTTTCCGGTCTGGTCGTCGCGTTGACGGCTAATCAAGTCGGATCGGATTTCTCTTCCTCGAAGGTGACCGCAACATCGGAATTCGCGGAGAGCCATACCTTCTGCCCGTCGATCTCCGCGACCAGGGCAAGCGAAATGTAGTGGTGATGGCCCTTGTGCGAGCCCATGCCGCTGTCAGCCCTGGTCAGCTTGATCCGGTCACCCTCGACCTTGTCGACGGTGCCGATATGGACGCCATCGGCGCCGATCACTTCCATATGTCCGCGTATCTTGCTGATGTCGGTGCTCATGCTGGTCCTCCACTGGATGGCGATTTGCCCTTTCGGATGCGAGACGGCCGACAATAACAAATGAACGCCGGATTGGATGCATCGCACGGCACGTCTCGTTCACCATGGCGTGATACGCATGACGCTGATGAGACAGATGTCATGCAGATGACGCCCAGCCTGCCCGGCCACCCGACGCGCGATACGGCTTGCCGCCCATGATGCCGCTGCAGCAAGTTCCCTTGCGCCACGGTCTCACGGATCGGTTGCGCGCCGCCGCTCCGTCGGCAAGCGAGGCTGTTGTTGGAACTTTGCTCTGGGGCGCCGCCATGGGTGCGAGTGCGCTGGCAAATCTTCTGCTGGCCGCCTGGGAGACGCCCGACAGGATCCGTTTCGTGGCGCTGCTTTATGGTTTAGGCGGCGTGCTTGCCTTCCCGGTTGGATTGATGCTGGCCAGACTGGTTTCCCGCGGCCGTCTTTGGGAAACAGCCTTCGCCGCGGCATTCGTGTCGCTTCTGACGGCAACGCTCGCCTTCACCGGCGGCCTGTTCGCGCTGCAATATCGCTCCTACTATGCCGAATGGCACGCGCCGGCGTTCACGCTGACCTGGGCGTTTGAATTCGCCTTCACCATGCTGACCGCGCTCTATCAGTTCGTCGTGCTCGGCCTGCGGCTCTATTTTCCGCTGGGTTTTGCAGCGCTTGTCGCGGCAAGTATCTGGTTTGCGCGGCAGCGGCGTTGAGCATCGGGCCCGCCTCTGTTAGGACGCGGCCAACGCTTTTCCCATCAGGACTCAAAAAACGGATGATCCCTCGCTATTCCCGGCCGGAAATGGTCGCCACCTGGTCGCCCGAAACCCGCTTCCGCATCTGGTTCGAGATCGAGGCGCATGCCTGCGATGCGCTGGCCGAGTTAGGCGTCATTCCGAAGGAAGCGGCAAGGACCATCTGGGAGAAAGGCGGCGCGGCCAAATTCGACGTCGCCAAGATCGATGAGATCGAGCGCGTCACCAAGCATGACGTCATCGCTTTCCTGACCCATCTTGCCGAATTCGTCGGACCGGATGCCCGCTTCATTCACCAGGGCATGACGTCGTCGGACGTGCTCGACACCTGTCTTGCCGTGCAGTTGACGCGGGCCAGCGACATCCTGCTTGCCGACATCGACGCCCTGCTCGCGGCGCTGAAGCGCCGTGCTTTCGAGCACAAGGACACCGTCACCATCGGCCGCAGCCACGGCATCCATGCCGAGCCGACCACCTTCGGCGTCAAGCTGGCGCAGGCCTATGCCGAATTCTCGCGCTGCCGCGAGCGGCTGGTGCATGCGCGGGAGGACATCGCCACCTGCGCCATTTCCGGCGCGGTCGGCACTTTCGCCAACATCGAGCCTTATGTCGAAGAGCATGTGGCGGCAAAGCTTGGGCTGAAGCCGGAGCCGGTATCGACGCAGGTCATCCCGCGCGACCGCCACGCCATGTTCTTTGCAACGCTCGGCGTCATCGCCTCCTCGGTCGAACGCCTCGCCGTCGAGATCCGCCATCTGCAGCGCACCGAAGTGCTGGAAGCGGAAGAGTATTTCTCGCCGGGGCAGAAGGGCTCGTCGGCGATGCCGCACAAGCGCAACCCGGTGCTGACCGAGAACCTAACCGGCCTTGCCCGCATGGTGCGTTCGATGGCGCTGCCGGCCATGGAAGACGTGGCGCTCTGGCACGAGCGCGACATTTCGCATTCCTCGGTCGAGCGTATGATCGGGCCGGACGCGACGGTAACGCTGGACTTCGCGCTGGCACGCCTTACCGGCGTCGTCGACAAGTTGCTCGTCTACCCCGAGAACATGGAGAAGAACCTCAACAAGTTCCGCGGGCTTGTGCACTCCCAGCGTGTGCTGCTGGCGCTGACCCAGGCCGGCCTGTCGCGCGAGGACTCCTACCGCCTGGTGCAGCGCAACGCCATGAAGGTCTGGGAACACGGCGCCGATTTCCTTGAGGAACTGCTTGCCGACAAGGACGTGACGGCCGCGCTATCTGAAGCCGATCTGCGCGAAAAATTCGATCTCGGCTATCACACCAAGCATGTCGACACGATCTTCAGGCGGGTGTTCGGGGAGGCTTGATCTTTCCTTCTCCCCGTCTCTATACGGGGAGAAGGTGCCCGAAGGGCGGATGAGGGGCGGCGCCGACTTCGGCGATCCCCGCACCCGTAGGCTTTGTGGCTGAAAAGACAATCTCAAGACTTGGCGTCGCCCCTCATTGCCCTGCCGGGCATTTCTCCCCGTATAGTGACGGGGAGAAAGACGGTGTCACCGACGCCCGATCAAGCCTTCCCAGGCACGGTCCTGATCACCGTGCCCCACGGGTCCTCTCGGCTCGTCTCTTGCTTCACATTGTCCGAACGCATCTCGACCCAGGCGAGGCCCGAGCGGGAGGGGTCGCGGCGGCCGGCGCCGGCGCTCTGCCAAGCATTGGCGCCGATATGGTGGTGGTAATGGCCGGACGACAGGAACACCGCCTGGCCGCCATATTTGGCGACGGTGTCGAAGCCGAACTGGTCATGCCACCAGGCTTCGGCATCTTCCGGCCGGCCGACGCGCAGGTGAACGTGGCCGACAATGGTGTTTTCCGGCGCGCCCTGCCAGCCGGCATCGCCCGCCGGCACGCTGCCCACCACCGCCGGCAGGTTCAGCCGCTCGGTCGCCATGGCGATCTTGTCGCCGTTCCACTTCCAGTCTTGCGGGCGGCGATCCGCATAGATCTCGATGCCGTTGCCCTCTGGGTCGGTCAGGTAAAGCGCCTCGCTGACCAGATGGTCGGACGCGCCCTCGATACCGATGCGGCTGGCGGCGGCGTGGCTGATCCAGCGGCCAAGATCGGCGCGCGATGGCAAAAGGAAAGCGGTGTGGAAAAGCCCGGCGCTGCGCGGATCGTCCGGCTTGGCCGAAGAATCCTGTTCAAGCACCAGCAGCGGCCGGTTGGCGGCGCCGAGCGTGATCGCGCCATCGGCGCGGCTCAGTTCCTGCAGGCCGACGACCGCGCGATAATAGGAGGCAAGGCTCTCGGCGTCCTGCGCCTTCAGCCCGACACGCGAAACGCTGACCGGGGTGGTCGCGGCAAAAGGCAGTTCGCTCATCAAACTCTCCGTTCGGGCGTCGCCTCTTCCCGAAATGGGATTTGCAGGCCGCCACCTCTTCTTCCCCTCCAAATCGTCGATTGCGATCGTTCACACAAGAGGGCAAGAGTCGAACAAGTTGTTCACAATTGTGATCACGCCGATATAGGCGACAGGGTTGCAGCCGAGAAGACCGCTCGCTACATCGGCGCCATGAAAGTCAAAGACGCAGATATTCTGATCGTGCCGGGCTACACCAATTCCGGTCCCGAGCATTGGCAGACCCGCTGGCAGTCGAAACTGTCGACGGCGCGCCGTGTCGAGCAGGCGGAATGGACCAAGCCCGTGCGCGAGGACTGGACGGCGAGCGTGGCGAACGCCGTCAACGAGGCCGAGCGGCCGGTGGTTCTCGTAGCGCACTCGCTTGGCGTCGCGGCCGCGGTGCAGGCCATCTCGCAATTCAAGAAGCCGGTCGCGGGCGCCTTCTTCGTCGCGCTGCCGGATGTCTCCAATCCGGAAATCAGGCCGAAACATCTGATGACCTTTGGCCCTTATTCGCGCGATCCGCTGCCCTTTCCGTCCATCGTGATCGCCAGCCGCAACGATCCGTTCTGCGCTTTCGAGGTCGCCGAGGACATTGCCGCCGCCTGGGGATCGCTCTTCATCGACGCCGGTGAGGCCGGCCATCTCAACCACGACGCGGGCTTCGGCCCCTGGCCCGAGGGTTCGATGACTTTCGCCAAGTTTCTGACGGAACTGAAAGAACCCTAATCGGCGTCTAGGAGCCGATCGAATCCCGCATGCTCTTCAGCAGCGTCTTCGCGCCGAGTGAAATCAGCGTGTGGTCCGAGCCCATGGCGAGCAGCCGGAAGCCCATCGAAACGACGCGCCCGGCGATCGCCGGTTCGATGACATAGATCGCGGCATGCTTGCCGGCCTTGCGTGTCCGCTCGGCGATCGACGCGACCGTCTCCATCATGCTTTCCAGCGTCGAACTGACGGTGGCGCCGTTCGACCAGGCGATCGAGAAATCCGACGGGCCGACGAAGATGCCGTCGATGCCGGGCGTATCCAGAATACCGTCCAGCGCCTCGAGGGCCGCCCGCGTTTCGACCATCGCGAAAGCCATGGTGCGCTGGTTCGTATCGCGCAGCCATTCGGCATGGTCGCCCTTGCCGTGGCGCGGGAAGGCATAGGTCGGCCCCCAGGAACGCTCGCCCAGCGGCGGGTATTTCATCGCGGCGGCGAACTGCCTTGCATCGGCCACGGAGTTCACCATCGGCGCGATCACCGCCTCGGCCCCGAAATCGAGCGCGCGGCTCGCCATGTCGAAGCGCCCGACCGGAATGCGCACCAGCGCCGGCTTGTTGGCGGCCAGCACCGGCACCAGGCCGCGCAGCACGCTGTCCTCGTGATGGCCGCCATGCTGCATGTCGAGGGTGACCGCATCGAAACCCTGCTTGGCGATGATCTCGACCGTCAGCGCATCCGGCACGCCCGACCATGCGGTGAACAGCGTTTCGTCGGCGGCCAGGCGGGACTTGAGCGACATCGGAACTTTCCTTGTTAACAATCCGCAGTTTCGGCTGGAAACGACGCTAAGGCAAAGAAAAACCGCCCGGTTTGGCCGGGCGGTCGATTGGTCCAGTCAGAGCAAATTCCAGGAAAAGTGTGTAACGGTTTTCCGTCCGGAATTGCGTAAAAACAAAGAGATAGGCATGATGGCGAAAGGCGTGAAGCGGTTTTCCGGCGACATCATGCCCACATAGCCTCAGCTGTTCTTGATCTGCTCGATCGCCTGCGCCATCAGCTCGTCCATGGTGCGGCGGATCTGGTGGTCGGACTGAGCGACGCCGGCGGCATCGAAATCCTTGCGGATCTTGCGGAAGACATCATGGTCGCCCGCTTCCTCGATATCGGAGACCACCACTTCCTTGGCATAGGCTTCGGCATCGGCGCCGGATTTGCCGAGTTTCTCGGCTGCCCACAGCCCCAGCGCCTTGTTGCGGCGCGCCGCGGCCTTGAAGCGAAGTTCCTCGTCGAAGGCGAATTTGCGCTCGAAGCCCTCTTCGCGGTCTTTCATGCTGCTCATGACGTCCCTCCGATCAATCCGATTCGCTTGGCGATGAATATGTGTGATGGGCAAGCACAAACCAAAAGGCCGCGAGCCGGTCAATATGCTTCGTCGCATGCTGCGCTGCGGCATTTCGGTTCCGAAAGCGGTTGATTCGCGGGATTTGCCGATTGAGCAAACAGGACGATTGCGATAACACCGGCATTGAACGCCGCCTTCGCCATACTAACTTAGGCAAACGGACAGGAACTGGTCACTTGCCGCCTGCCCGCAGATCCAGAGAAAAAATCAGATGAAAAATCGCCGCCGCATCTACGAAGGCAAGGCCAAGATCCTCTATGAGGGACCTGAGCCGGGGACGCTGATCCAGTTTTTCAAGGACGATGCCACCGCCTTCAACAAGAAGAAGCATGAGGTGGTCGATGGCAAGGGCGTGCTCAACAACCGCATTTCCGAGCACATCTTCAACCACTTGAACCGGATGGGCATCCCGACCCATTTCATCCGCCGGCTCAACATGCGCGAGCAGCTGATCAAGGAAGTCGAGATCATTCCGCTCGAGGTCGTGGTGCGCAACGTCGCCGCCGGCTCGCTGTCCAAGCGTCTCGGCATCGAGGAAGGCACGGTGCTGCCGCGCTCGATCATCGAATTCTACTACAAGGCCGACGCGCTCGACGACCCGATGGTGTCGGAAGAGCACATCACCGCCTTCGGCTGGGCAAGCCCGCAGGAAATCGACGACATCATGGCCTTGGCCATCCGCGTCAACGACTTTCTCTCCGGCCTGTTCCTCGGCGTCGGCATCCAGCTCGTCGACTTCAAGATCGAATGCGGCCGACTGTTCGAGGGCGACATGATGCGCATCGTCGTCGCCGACGAGATCTCGCCGGATTCCTGCCGGCTATGGGACGTCGCCACACAGGACAAGCTCGACAAGGACCGTTTCCGCCGCGACATGGGCGGCCTAGTCGAAGCCTATCAGGAAGTTGCCCGCCGTCTCGGCATCATCAACGAGAACGAGCCGCCGCGCCCGACGGGTCCCGTGCTCGTCGCTTCCTCCGAGGCGCCCAAGGGCCTGAAGCACTAAGTACTGACGGGCCTGCCAGACAATGGCAGGCCTTTTTTGCCAAACGACGATCTGCCCAGGAGCATCGATGAAAGCCCGTATCACCGTGACCCTCAAGAACGGCGTCCTCGACCCGCAGGGCAAGGCGATCGAGCACGCGCTCTCCGGGCTTGGCTTCGACGGCGTCGGCCAGGTGCGCCAGGGCAAGGTGTTCGACATCGAGCTCACCGGAACCGACAAGGCCAAGGCCGAAGCCGATCTCAAGGCCATGTGCGACAAGCTTCTGGCGAACACGGTGATCGAGAATTACGCGGTGGAGATTGCCTGAAATGAAATCAGCCGTCGTCCTCCTGCCTGGCCTCAACCGCGACCGCGACATGATCGCGGCGCTGACCAAGATTTCCGGCCAGGCGCCGGCGACCGTCTGGCAGACCGACACGGAAATCCCCGATGTCGATCTGATCGCCATCCCCGGCGGCTTCTCCTTCGGTGACTATCTGCGCTGCGGCGCGATCGCGGCGCGCATGCCGGTGATGCGTGCGGTCGCCGAAAAGGCCGCCAAGGGCGTGACCGTCGTCGGTGTCTGCAACGGCTTCCAGATTCTGGTCGAGGCGGGATTGCTGCCCGGCGCGCTGATGCGCAACGCCTCGCTGAAATTCGTCTGCCGGCAGGTGAAGCTTGAGATCGCCAACGCCAACACCATGTTCACGCGCGGCTATCAGCCCGGACAGGTGATCCGCTCGCCGGTCGCGCATCACGACGGCAATTACTTCGCCGATGCCGAGACGCTGGCCCGCCTCGAAGGCGAAGGCCAGGTGGTGTTCCGCTATGCCGAAGGCACCAATCCCAATGGCTCGATCAACGACATCGCCGGCATCGTCAACGACAAGGGCAACGTGCTCGGCCTGATGCCGCATCCCGAAAACCTGATCGAGGCGGCGCATGGCGGCAATGACGGACGGGCGCTGTTCGAGAGCGCGCTCGGCATCGCGGCTTGATTCTCTAACATCCTATCGGAACGCGGGGGGGGGCGGACTGACCATGAGACTGACGATTGCTCGCCTTGCTCTCCTGGCCGCCGCGGGGCTCGCCTTGGCTTCCTGCCAGTCCAGCCCCAAGACAACGCCGGTTCCCTCAGGCAAGAGCGCCTCTTTGCTTGCCATGGAGCAGGTCGCGATCGCCGCGCATAAATGCTGGATCGCCAGCAAGGATCCGGCCTTCAAGGCCTACCAGATGGCCAACGAGCTCAATTCCTACAGCGGCACGCCGCGCTTCCTGCTGGTGCCCGCCAAGCACTATGGCGGCAAACCGCTGCTGGTCGTGCAGGCGCAAGGCAACTCCAGCCGCGTCGATGTGTTCGGGCCGCTGATGAATGAGCCGCTCGGCGCGCGCATCGGTGCCGACATCGCCCGCTGGCAGGCCGGCAATCCGTCCTGCGCGGCTGCCGCCTGAGCTTGCGATGGGCCGGTTCCTGCAGATCGCGGGGCTGGTTGTCGGGCTGATTGCGCTTGTCCTGCAATTCGCCATCACCTTGCCGGCATCCATGGCCGCAGGCCGTGGCTTGCTCGGCTCGATCGTCTTCTATTTCAGCTTCTTCACCATCCTGACCAACATCGCGGCGGTGATGGTGCACGCTTCGCTGCTGTCACCCGCCGGCTATGCCTGGTTCCCGGCCTTTGCCGGGCAGCGGATGCGGGCCGGCGTGGCGGTGGCCATAACTCTGGTTTTCATCGTCTACGCCACGGTTCTGGCGAGGCTCTGGCAGCCGCAGGGTTTGTTCCTGCTCTGCGACGTCCTTTTGCACTATGTGACGCCGGTGATGTTCGTGCTGTGGTGGCTGGTGGCGGGCGCCGATGGCAGGCGGCAGTGGAGCGACATCGCCTGGTGGATGATCTACCCAGTTGCCTATCTCGCCTACGCGCTGATACGCGCGCCCTTCGCCGGCGAAATACCTTACCCGTTCCTCGACGTCGCCAAGAACGGCGCGGCCAGCGTCGCGGTTTCAGCGCTGGCCGTCACCGCCCTTTTCGTCGGGCTGAGCGTACTCGCCGTGCTTGTCGATCACGGCATCGGCCGGTTGCGGGGAAAGCCCGCAGCCCGGGTTCAATCGAGCCGCCGCTAGATCGTTACTCCCAGAACGCCCGGATGCCTTCGCGATGGGCGTCGCAGCGCGAGACGCCGATATCCTTGAGCTGCTCGTCCGTCATCTCCAGCAGCGCAAGGCGGCCGCGCCGACGTTCGAGCATGCGATCGATCTGCCTCGCGATGGAACGGAGCACAACCACCAGGCGACCGACGAAGCCGCGATGGGCCAAGGGCTCGGACTGCGCGCCAACGGCCGGGCGAGCGTGGCGAATTGTCTCGGTTGTATCCATTTCCGTGCTACCTTGTCTCGATTGTACCTTTCCAATCGCCAGCTCGATATGGATTGACTCATCGCGCGGTGCAATATAGAAAATTGTCACCATGACAAATTGGCTCCCCGATCTTTCCTCTGGCTCCGGTCCGCTCTATCAGCGTCTTGCTGACAGCATTGAGTCAGATATCGACAAGGGCGTCATCGATGCCGGTGCAAAACTACCACCGCAGCGCGACCTCGCCTATGACATCGGCACGACGGTCGGCACCATCGGCAGGGCCTATCAACTGCTGCGCGAGCGCGGTCTGGTGAGCGGCGAGGTTGGTCGCGGCACCTATGTGCTCGGCCAGCGGACGGAGACCCCGAAACCCGATGTCGAACCAAGCTTGCAAGGCACGCGCTTCATCGACGCGCCGAGCGGCAAGCTGCGTTTCGACAGCACCGCCGCGCCCGATGTC
This sequence comes from Mesorhizobium sp. B2-8-5, assembly GCF_006440675.2. Lineage (NCBI taxonomy): Bacteria > Pseudomonadati > Pseudomonadota > Alphaproteobacteria > Hyphomicrobiales > Phyllobacteriaceae > Mesorhizobium > Mesorhizobium sp. B2-8-5. Next base: position 3,991,913 of record NZ_CP083951.1, on the reverse strand, counting down.
GGCCAAGGCGCGGTGATTGCCGACCTGCTGGCGCGCACGGCGCAGGAGCATCCGCACGACATTTCGAGCTATACGCGGGATTTTCCCGAACGCTGGTACGAAGCCGGAAGCCGCTGGCTGGCACGCAATGCCTTCCGCCCCTCGCCCGATTCGATCGTGCCGACGCTGGGCACCCACGCCGCGGTCATGGCGGCGATCGCGGCGCTGACCATGCCCGGCGACTATGTCGTCTTCGAGCACCTCACCTATTCGCAGATCGCGCGCAGCGCGGGGCTGATCGGGCGCCGCATCGCGCTGGTGGCATCGGATGACGAAGGCATCGATCCCGAGGATTTCGAGCGGGTCTGCGCGCAAAAGCACCCGAAAATGATCTTTCTGATGCCGACGGCGCAGAACCCGACGCTGGCCATCTTGCCGGCGTCGCGCCGCGAGGCGATCGCGCGGATCGCGCGTGAGTACAATGTCGTCCTCATAGAAGACGATCTTTACGGCGGCTTAACCGGAGACCCGACGCCGCTGATGGCCGAATACGCGCCTGAGCGCACCATCGTCGCCGGCGGCCTGTCGAAATCCGTGGCTGCCGGCCTTCGCGGCGGCTGGCTGTCGTGCCCGCCTGCCTATCGCCATCGCATCCGCGTCGCCCACAAGATGATGACCGGCGGCATGCCCTTCCTGCTGGCCGAGGTGAATGCGCGGCTGGTGCTGTCCGGCCAGGCTGGCGACATCCGCCGGCGCAGCATCGCCGAATTCGGCGCTCGCATCGCGATCGTGCGCGAGACCTTGGCCGGCTTCGCCTTCAGGTCGCACGACAAAGTGCCCTTCGTCTGGCTCACCTTGCCCGACCCATGGCTGTCCGGCACCTTCAAGAAAGCCTGTCTCGAACATGGCCTGCTCATCGACGACGAGGACGAATTCAAGGCCGGCCGTTCCGAGCAGGTCTTCCACGGCGTGCGCTTCGGTATTTCGCAGCCGAGGCGGCGCGAGGATGTCGCCGGCGGCGTCGCCGTCATCCGCCGCCTGCTCGACGAAGGCCGCGCCGGCTACGACAGTTTTTCCTGATCAAGCTGGCGAGCTCTAGGCCCTGACCTCCGCCGGCAGGGGCAGTTTTCCGGCTTTTTTCGTCATCCGATGGGGTGTATCGCGCGAAAGCTTGCGATAAGAGGAGACTCAAGGAAACTCCCCTCTTCCACGGACAAAAATCGCCGCTCATGACCATTTCCAATTCCGTGCCGATCACCCCCGAGCTCGTCGCCGCGCATGGGCTGAAGCCCGACGAATACCAGCGCATCCTCGATCTGGTCGGCCGCGAACCAAGCTTCACCGAGCTCGGCATCTTCTCTGCGATGTGGAACGAGCACTGCTCCTACAAATCCTCGAAGAAATGGCTGCGCACGCTGCCGACCAGCGGCCCGCGGGTCATCCAGGGTCCGGGCGAGAATGCCGGCGTGGTCGACATCGGCGACGGCGACTGCGTGGTCTTCAAGATGGAGAGCCACAACCACCCGTCCTACATCGAACCTTATCAGGGTGCGGCGACCGGCGTCGGCGGCATATTGCGCGACGTCTTCACCATGGGCGCCAGGCCGGTGGCGGCCATGAACGCGCTGCGCTTCGGCGCGCCGGATCATCCGAAAACCCGGCATCTCGTTGCCGGCGTGGTTTCGGGCGTCGGCGGCTACGGCAATTCCTTCGGCGTGCCGACCGTCGGCGGCGAGGTCAATTTCGATGCCCGCTACAACGGCAACATCCTGGTCAACGCCTTCGCGGCGGGCCTCGCCAAGACCAACGCCATCTTCCTGTCACAGGCCAAGGGCGTCGGCCTCCCGGTCGTCTATCTCGGCGCCAAGACCGGCCGCGACGGCGTCGGCGGCGCCACCATGGCCTCGGCCGAATTCGACGACAAGATCGAGGAGAAGCGTCCGACCGTGCAGGTCGGCGATCCCTTCACCGAAAAATGCCTGCTGGAAGCCTGCCTCGAGCTGATGGCGTCGGGCGCCGTCATCGCCATTCAGGACATGGGCGCGGCCGGCCTCACCTGCTCGGCGGTCGAGATGGGCGCCAAGGGCGACCTCGGCATCGAGCTCGACCTCGACAAGGTGCCGGTGCGCGAGGAGCGCATGAGCGCCTATGAGATGATGCTGTCTGAAAGCCAGGAGCGCATGCTGATGGTGCTGCGCCCCGAGAAGGAGGAAGAAGCCGAGGCGATCTTCCGCAAATGGGGGCTCGACTTCGCCATCGTCGGCAAGACCACCGACGATCTGCGTTTCCGCGTCATCCATCAGGGCGACGAGGTCGCCAACCTGCCGATCAAGGACCTGGGCGACCAGGCACCGGAATATGACCGCCCCTGGGTCGAGCCGAAGAAGCCGGCGCCGCTCGCCGCGAACGATGCGCCGAAGGCCGATGTCGCCGACGCGCTGCTGAAAATGCTGGGCGGGCCGGATCTCTCTTCGCGCCGCTGGGTGTGGGAGCAGTACGACACGCTGATCCAGGGCAATTCGCTGCAGCTTCCGGGCGGCGACGCCGGCGTCGTGCGCGTCGAGGGTCATCCGACCAAGGCGCTGGCCTTCTCCTCAGACGTCACGCCGCGCTACTGCGAGGCCGACCCGTACGAAGGCGGCAAGCAGGCCGTGGCCGAATGCTGGCGCAACCTGACCGCCACCGGCGCCCTGCCGCTTGCGGCCACCGACAACCTCAATTTCGGCAATCCGGAGCGGCCCGAGATCATGGGCCAGTTCGTCGGCGCGGTTAAGGGCATCGGCGATGCCTGCCGCGCTCTCGGTTTCCCGATCGTCTCCGGCAATGTCTCGCTCTACAACGAAACCAACGGCCGCGGCATCCTGCCGACACCGACCATCGGCGGCGTCGGGCTGATTGCCGACTGGTCGAAGATGGCGCGTATCGGTTTTGCCGCCGAAGGCCAGATGATCGTGCTGGTCGGCGCGCCCGCCACATGGGGCAGCCATCTCGGCCAGTCCGTCTATATGCGTGACATCCACGGTCGAGGCGACGGCTCGCCGCCGCCGGTCGACCTCGATCATGAGAAGCGGGTTGGCGACCATGTGCGCGCGCTGATCGCGTCCGGCATCGTGACATCGGCGCACGACGTCTCCGACGGCGGCCTTGCGATAGCGCTCGCCGAAATGGCGATGGCCTCCGGCATTGGCGCCACCGTTCCGGGGCTTACCGGCACCGATCCGATCCCGGTCTGGTTCGGCGAGGACCAGGGGCGCTACCTGCTGACGCTGTCGATCGACCCGCAAAGCGGCGAATGGGACAGGATCCGCGAAGAGCAGGGCATGCTCGGCATCTTCGCGCCCTGGATCGGCACCACCGGCGGACGTGAATTGAAGCTCGGCGAGGCCCGACCGATCCCCGTCAGCGAGCTGACCGCCGCCCATGAGGGCTGGTTCCCGCGCTTCATGGATCAGGCCAGTTGACCGGGCTAGAAGCAATCCTTTTTTATGCGACATGATTTAACCGCCAGGGCGCTGATTGCAGTCGTCTTCTGGCCGTCCCTGTTCTTCTTCTGGTTTCTCGGGCCGTTCGTCCTGTTCCTGTTGTCGACGACCTCGAGTGAGGTCTGCCCGCGGCTGGAAACCCGCGCCGAGTTCCTTGCCGCGGCCAACGGCACGCTGCCGATGCTGGTATTGCAGACCCTGATCTACGCCGTTCCAGTCGTCTGCCTGGTGCTCTGGAACAGGCTTTCTCCGGAGCCGGCGCGGGCAAGGCACGTCGCGACCTGCATCAAGCTCTTCGCCGTCGCCGCGTTGATCGGGGCTATTTGGGACTATGGCTCGTCCTTGACCTGCGACGGCTATGGTCAGCCCTTCTTTTCAACCGCATGGCGGATGACGAGCTATCTTCCGATCGTCAGCCTGTTGATCAACCTCCCGCTCTACGTGCTGGTCTTCAGCCTCGGCCGCGCCTATTCGACGCGCGATGACATCACCGAAGACGGCGTGGTTCATTCGAGCCAGGATAACCCATAGGGCCTCATCACCCGACGGAACGGCTTCAATCCGGGCTGGAAAGGCTTTAGGCTCACCCCGAGTCACATATACAGCCTGCCCGCTTGAAACAGGATTTTGCCATGGCAATGGATGCTCACGACATCGAAAAATTGATCAAGGAAGGCATTCCGGACGCCAAGGTGACGATCCGCGACCTGGCCGGCGACGGCGATCATTATGCGGCCGAGGTCGTGGCCGAGAGCTTCCGGGGCAAAAGCCGTGTGCAGCAGCATCAGATGGTCTACAACGCGCTGAAGGGCAATATGGGCGGCCTGCTGCACGCGCTGGCGCTGCAGACCAGCATTCCCGACTGAGCGCCGGCGCCGCTCAGGCTTAGCCCAAAATCGCGTTATCCCTTGCGCCATTGGGCCGGCGTCGCGGCTAACGTCTTGTTTCAGCCAACCTATGGGTTTATTTGAAGGACATGTTTCGAGCCTGACTCCCACAGGCGTGAAAGGACCGTCCATGACCGGCATCAACGACTACATCGACAATGAAGTGAAGAGCAACGACGTCGTACTCTTCATGAAGGGCACGCCCGGCTTCCCGCAATGCGGCTTCTCCGGCCAGGTGGTGCAGATCCTCGATTACATCGGGGCCGACTACAAAGGCGTCAACGTGCTCGACTCGGCCGAACTGCGCCAGGGCATCAAGGACTATTCCAACTGGCCGACCATCCCGCAGCTCTATGTGAAGGGCGAATTCGTCGGCGGCTGCGACATCGTGCGCGAAATGTTCCAGGCCGGCGAGTTGCAGGACTTCCTGATCGAAAAGGGCGTCAGCGTCAAAGGCGCCGCCTGATTCAATTTTGCTCGCCGGCGCGGAGGCTAACCCTCCGGCCGGCAAGCATCGCTCGGGGCCGCCCCCACCTCGGCAACATAACCCCCGGGTCTCGGGGATGAGACGAACCAGCGCGCCGGCCAGCCGGCGCCTGTTCGTTTGAAAGATCGGAATTTGCCGTGGACAAGCAGGTAGAAGCGTCGCAACGGGCAAGCAGCTTGCCCATTCCGCGCTGGGAATTCATCGCGCTCTGCGCCGCGCTCATGGCGCTCAACTCCTTGGCCATCGACATCATGTTGCCGGCGCTGCAGCAGATCGGCGCCTCGCTCGGCGTCGAGAGCGAGAACCTCCGCCAATATGTCATCACCGCCTATATGCTCGGCTTCGGCGGCGGGCAGCTTTTGTTCGGGCCTATTTCGGATCGCTTCGGGCGCCGGGCGCCACTGGTCCTTGGCCTGGTCGTCTATGTCGTGGCTGCGGCCGCCGCCGCCATAGCTCCCAGTTTCACCCTGTTGCTGACCTGGCGTCTCATACAGGGCATCGGCGCGGCCGCGACCCGCGTCATCGCCGTCTCGATCGTGCGCGACACGTTCGAAGGCCGGCGCATGGCCGAGGTGATGTCGCTGATCTTCATGGTGTTCATGGCCATCCCTGTCATCGCGCCCGGCATCGGCCAGTTCGTCATGCTGTTCGCCAGTTGGCACTGGATTTTCGTGACCATGGCTATCGGCGCGCTGATCGTTTCGACCTGGGCTCTGCTGCGCCTGCCGGAGACGCTGCATCCGGAATATCGCCGGCCGCTGACGGTAAGCTCCGTCGTCAGCGGCTTCCGCATCGTGCTCACCAACCGGCTCACGCTTTGCTACGCTTTCGCCAGCACGTTCATTTTCGCCGCCATGTTCGGCTTCATCAGTTCGGCGCAGCAGATCTACATCGACATCTTTCATGTCGGCGAATTGTTCCCGCTGATCTTTGCCGGCGTCGCCGGCGTGCTTGCCTTCTCCAACTATCTCAATTCTCGGTTGGTCGGACAGATTGGCATGCGCCGCCTGTCGCAAGGCGCGCTGCTCATCTTCCTGTGCATCAGCCTTGCCTGGCTGGTGGTCTCGCTGGAGATACAGATGCCGCTCTGGCTCTTCGTCACCTTCTTTGCCGGGGCGATGCTGCCATTCGGCGGACTGGGCGCGAATTTCAACGCTTTGGCCATGGAGCCGCTCGGCGAGCTCGCCGGCACGGCGGCATCCATCCTGGGCTTCATGCAGACCTTCCTCGGTGCCCTCATCGGCGCGGCGATCGGCCAGGCCTATAACGGCACGGTCACGCCTCTGGCCGCCGGCTTCTGCAGCGTCTCGGTCGCGGCTTTGCTGATGATCCTGATCGCCGAGCGGGGCAGGATGTTCCAGCCCCACAATCCCCCTGTTTCGGGACACGTCACCGATCTGCACTAATGCATGTCGCGCAAAAGTTTCAGCGGTTTTGCGATAACGACATGCATGAAAACAAAGGTTTTAAAGCGCGTCGCCTGAATCCGCTTCAGCGCGACGCGCTTTAATTGCTATCCGGCCGGCAGATCGCCGGCCGAGCGCAGGATTACCCTACTCAGCCCAGAGCTCGCGGCGCAGCTCGTCCCAGCTTTGCTTGTCCGGCGCGACCAGCAGGCCGCCGTCGACATGCGATGGCAGATAGGCGCTGCCGTCGACGCGCGCGACATGGCCGCCGGCTTCCTGATGGATCAGCGCGCCGGCGAGATGATCCCAGGGCATCAGCTTGTTATAGAGCACGAAATGGGCGTGACCGCTGGCAAGCAGCCGATATTCATGCGCCGCGCAGCGATAGGCGAATTGCGACAGCGTCTTGGTCTGGTTGCGGGCAAGCCGCGAGCGTTCAGGCTCTTCGAGAAACTGCCAGGAAACGGCGCCCGTCATCTGCGCCATGGGCACCGGTGCCGCGACGCGGACCTTCTCCAGCGCGCCATGCGCGTGGCGGATATGGCTGCCCGCCCCCTTGGCGCCGATCAGCCAGTCCTTGCCGACCGGATCATGGATGATGCCGGCGACGGTCTCGCCGTTGACGACGACGCCGGCCATGACGCCGAACAGCGGCACGCCGGAAGCGAAGTTGAAGGTGCCGTCGACCGGATCGATGACGAAGGCAAGCGCGGCATCGCCAAGGCCAGATAGCAGCGCCGGGTTGTCGGAACAGGCCTCTTCACCGACCACCATGGCCTGGGGATAGCGTTCGAGCAGCCGGGCGGTGATCAGCCTCTCGGCATTGACGTCCGCCTCGGTCACGAGGTCGGCGGCGGACGTCTTCTGGCGCACGTCGCCCTCGCCCAGCCGGCGGAAGCGCGGCATGATTTCAGTCCTGGCGGCGTCGGCAAGAAGCTCGGCCAGCCAGTCGATCGAACGGTCGTCAAATTTCATCGGAAATGTCTCGTCCTGGATTCGCATCGAGCCCCGCGAAGTCGAATAGCTTCCTGTCCAGGAGATGCGAGAGCCTTACATTGGTCATGGCGCGGATCATCGTGTCCTTGCGGCCCGGCATGCGCTTCTCGATGTCGTCGAGCATCGCCTTCATGGCGTTGCGCTGCAGCCCTTCCTGGCTGCCGCACAGATCGCACGGGATGATCGGGAATTTCATCGCGTTGGCGAATTTCTCGAGGTCGGCCTCAGCACTATAGGCGAGCGGCCGCAGCACCAAGACGTCACCTTCGTCATTGAGGAGCTTAGGCGGCATGGCGGCGAGACGCCCGCCATGGAACAGGTTCATGAAGAAGGTCTCGAGAATGTCCTCGCGGTGATGGCCAAGCACCAGCGCCGAGCATTCCTCCTCGCGCGCGATGCGGTAGAAATGGCCGCGCCGCAGCCGCGAGCAGAGCGAGCAATAGGTGCTGCCTTCCGGCAGCTTGTCGGTCACCACCGAATAGGTGTCCTGGTATTCGATGCGATGCGCGATGCCGTTGGCGTTGAGATAATCGGGCAGGATGTGCTTCGGGAAATTCGGCTGGCCCTGGTCGAGATTGCAGGCGAGCAGTTCGACCGGCAGCAGACCGCGCCATTTGAGGTCGAGCAGAAGCGCGAGCAGGCCATAGGAATCCTTGCCGCCGGAGAGCGCCACCAGCCAGCGCTCGCCGGGCTTCACCATGGCGAAATCCTCGATCGCCTGGCGCGTCAGCCTCAACAGCCGCTTGCGCAGCTTGTTGAACTCGACCGAGGACGGCACGTCGGCAAACAGCGGATGGAAGCCGCCGTCGGTCTCGTCGCCGATCGGCTCGAGCGTTTTGACATCTGGCAGCATATTCATGGCGCCGGCCCTGCGTTCTGTTGGCGCCCGGCTTAGCGGACATAGCGGACAAAGAAAAGGCCGCCTCGAGAGGCGGCCTTGGATGCTGCGGCTGATTGATGTCGATCAGCGCGAGTAGAATTCGACGACCAGGTTCGGTTCCATCTGCACGGCGAACGGAACGTCCGACAGGCCGGGAACGCGAGCAAAGGTCGCGATCATCTTGTTGTGGTCGGCTTCGATGTAGTCCGGCACGTCGCGCTCGGCGAGACCAACCGATTCCAGCACGATCACGAGCTGCTTCGACTTCTCGCGCACCTCGATGACGTCGCCCGGCTTGCAGCGATACGAACCGATGTTGGTGCGCTTGCCGTTGACGTTGACATGACCGTGGTTGACGAACTGACGGGCGGCGAAAATGGTCGGCACGAACTTGGCGCGGTAGACGACCGCGTCGAGACGCGACTCGAGCAGGCCGATCAGGTTCTCGGAGGTGTCGCCCTTGCGGCGGTTGGCCTCTTCATAGACCTTGCGGAACTGCTTTTCCGAAACGTCGCCATAGTGACCCTTCAGCTTCTGCTTGGCGCGCAGCTGCAGGCCGAAGTCGGAAAGCTTGCCCTTGCGGCGCTGGCCGTGCTGGCCGGGACCGTATTCACGCTTGTTGACCGGGGACTTCGGGCGGCCCCAGATGTTTTCGCCGAGACGGCGGTCGATCTTGTATTTCGCGGATTCGCGCTTGCTCATCGCATTCCCTTTCAAAACAATATACCCGGAACCCCATGGCTCCGGGCGAAGGAAACGCGCCCTCCTCTGGCCTCCGTTTTCGAGACCTGACAGGGTTTTCCACGCAAAGCGACGGAAAACCCACGGGACACGTCAAAAGAAACCACCGGGCGTCGCCACCCGGTGTTGGTGGGGCTGTTAAACACAGATTTAACCGCTGTCAAGCTTACGGCTGGCCGCGTGGGTCGCAACCCGATAACATTTCCCGCGTTGCGTGCGGTGCCGGTTGTGGCGAAGGCCACCGGCAGCAGAGCGGCGTAGCTTTCAAGGAGCCGCGCTGCTCTGCCATCTTAATGAAGGGACTGGAGCAGAGGAGCCCGAATTCCCATGAAAAAGTTCTTCCTTACCCTGACCGGGGCCGCTGTGCTGGCGGGATCCATGGCTGTCATGACGCCGGAACCCGCCATGGCCAGGCATTGGAGTGGCCACAGGCAGGTATGCCGCGTCGTGGTGACGAAAAGAGTGGTCTGGCGCCACGGCCATCGCCACATTGTCCGTTACAAGACGAAGCGCTGCTGGTGGCGATAGCGGGCAGCTGAGTCAACCTGAACAAGCCCGCGAGCGATACCGCGGGCTTCTTCATGTGATGCTGCGATCTATGACTTTTTGCCGGGCAAATCCTTGCGTTTGGTCTCGGCGAACTCTTCGAGTTGCTTCTCGCTCATCGATTCATACATTTCGCGCGAAGCGCCCCTAAGCTCGCTTTTCTTGATCTCGCCGCGCTTGGCGGAAAGTGCTGCCCCGGCGGCCTTTTGCTGTGCTTGTGATGTGGCAGGCATGGCGATTTCTCCGGTTTCTCCTTTGCTGTGAGAAGAAACGCCGCGCTGAAGCGGCAGTTCCAGCGGCAGTGGCTCGGCCCGTCGGTCTGCTTGGGGCCGGCCCTCGGGCGGGCGGGCTTGGCGGTTTCGCTGGCAAGCCTTCCCGTGTCGGGAACGCCAGTGTAGGACGGTTGCATGAAATCGCTGACCGATCCCTCACAAGCGCTCTCCACCGGCCTCGCCAAAATCCGCACCGAGTTCCACGTGCCGGATGGATTTCCGCCTGCTGTGGTTGCCGCAGCGGAGGCGGCGGCAAAGCGTGTGCCCGGGCAGCATGCCGACCGGACGGCAATGCCCTTCGTAACACTCGATCCGGCAAGTTCCACCGATCTCGACCAGGCGTTCTCGATCGAGGCCAGCGGTGGCGATCTTTTCTTGCATTATGCCATTGCCGACATCGCTTGGTTCGTCGAGGACGGCGACGCGATTGATATCGAAGCCTGGAACCGGGGCGAAACGCTCTATTTGCCGGACGGCAAGGCCGGGCTCTACCCGCCGGTGCTTGCCGAGGCTGCGGCCAGCCTGTTGCCCGATGGACCGCGCCCTTCGGTCATCTTCACGGTTCGGGTCGCCGGCGACGGCGCGGTGAAATTGGACGGCGCGGAACGGGCCACTATCCAAAGCCGCGCGAAGCTCGCCTATGACAGCGTGCAGCCCTCGGACGTTCCAGCCGGCTTCGCGGAACTGGCGCGGCGTATGGCGGCAAACGAAGAGCGGCGCGGCGCCTCGCGCGTCGATCCGCCCGAGCAGGAGGTGGAAAAGCTTGCCGACGGCACGTTCCGGCTTTCTTTCAGGCCGCTGCTGCAATCCGAGCAGGACAATGCAGCACTTTCGCTGGCCGCCAATATGGCGATTGCCGACGCCATGCTGGCGCACAAGACCGGGTTGTTCCGGGTGATGTCGGGGCCGGACGCCTCCAAGGTGCAAAGACTGCGCAACGCGGCACAGGCGCTTGGGCTTTCCTGGCCCGCCTCCACCAGCCTGCGCGACTATCAGCGCACGCTCGATCCGGCCGATCCGAAACACGCCGCGCTGATGCTGGAAATCCGCCGCGCAGGCAACGGTGCGTCCTACCAACCCTATCACGAGGGTGTCGTCCCCTGGCATGAGGCGATGGCCGCGACCTATGCGCATGCCACCGCGCCGCTCAGGCGGCTGGCCGACCGCTATGTCGTGCGCTGCACGCTGGCGATCGCCAACGGCCAGCCCGTGCCGCAGGCCGTCACCGACGCGTTCGCCAGATTGCCGAAGGTGATGGGGCGTGCGGATGCCCGCGCTTCGCAGATCAACCATGCCGCCATCGACCTCGCCGAGGCGGTCATGCTCAAGGGACGCGAGGGCGAGACGTTCAAGGCCGTCGTCACCGACTTCGTCGATCATGGCGTGCGCGCGCAGCTTGCCGACATGCCCGTCGTCGCCAACGTGAAGGCTTCCGGGCTCAGGCAGGGCGACGATCTCAACCTGAAGCTGGTCTCGGCCGACCCGGATCAGCGCAGCATCATCTTCGAGCCTGTTTAGCGGCTGGGTGAAGGCGCGTTGAGATTCAGGTCAGGCCGAGTCGAAAATGGCGGGTTCCGAGAACCGGAGCGGAGCGTACTTAAGGTACGTGAGCACCGGAAGCGCAGGAACCTGGCATTTGCGGGCCGGCCTCACCTGAATCTCAACGCGCCTTAGCGCGCGGTCAGTCCAAAGCCCTGGATGAGTCGCCTGGTGGCAAAATCCACCTTGCCGGAAGTGAAGACGGCGAGATCGGGCTCGCTCTCGCCCGATGTCTCTCCGACCGGTTCGATGAGCGACATGGCGCGCCGCGCGATCGCCTCGGCCGGATCGATCCAGTCGACCGGCCAGGGCGCGGTCTTGCGCATGCGGTTGACGAGAAACGGATAATGCGTGCAGGCGAGCACGACGATGTCGGTGCGGTTGCCGTCGCGCTCGATGAAGCAGGGCGCGATTTCGGCGCGCACGGCCTCCTCGTCGACGAAACCTTGGCGCATGTAAATCTCGGCGAGCCCGGCCAGCCGGTCGCTGCCGACCAGGCGCACATGGCATTTCTGCGCCCATTTGCTAATCAGGTCGCGCGTGTATTGGCGCTTCACCGTGCCCGGCGTCGCCAGCACCGATACCAGGCCCGAGCGGGTGCGTTCGGCGGCCGGCTTGATCGCCGGCACGGTGCCCACGAACGGATGGCCGGGGAATTTGTCGCGCAGCGCATCGATCACCAGGGTCGAGGCGGTGTTGCAGGCAATGACCGAAATCGCTGGCTGAAGCCGGTCGAGCAATTTGCCGAACAGCGTAAGTATGTGATCCTTGAGCGTCGGTTCCTCCCAGGCGCCGTAGGGAAAAGCCGCGTCGTCGGCGACATAGACGAATCGGCGATCGGGCACCAGCACGCGCGCCTCGCGCAGCACGGTCAGCCCGCCAACGCCGGAATCGAACATCAGGATCGGGCGTTGGCTTGATCGATCGCTCATTGTCATCCAGCCATGAGAAGCGTCAGGCCCATGATTGGACCGACGGCGCTTCTATCGCGAATGATCGTGGTCTTGAAGAGGCGAATGCGAGCAGCTTTTGCGCAGGCGCCAGGGCATGGTGCCGAAAAGTGTGAAGCGGTTTTCGGACGACGTCATGCTCTATCTCTAAGACTTACTCAAATCCCGCGCTTGCCGAAGCCGGCGGGGCGCGGCCTGCCGAAAGGCTGCGGTGCCGGCGGAACGCGCGCGGCGGAAGCGGCGGCACGTGGGGCGGCCGGCACGCTGGCTGTTACGGTGCGTCCGGCACGCGCCGGTGCCGGAAGCGGACCGTCGAAATCGAAAACATCGGTCAATTCATCGATATTGCTGCCCGCGACCGGCTTCGCCCACAGGATCGTGCACCAGAGGCCGAACACCGAAAGTCCAAGCAGGTTCAGCCCGCCTGGAATGCTCTCGGGATCGCCGAATTTGACGACCAGCAGCACGCCCGCCTGCAAAAGCGCGTAGACGGCGGAAAGGGCGATGTAGGCCCACAGGATCCATCGGCGCCCGTTGGCATCGCGGGTGCGGCGCGAGGCGATGTTGCCGCGCAGCGCGACAAAGACGAGGGAGGCGATGAGGACGGCGCCCGCCATGCCCTGCCGCGCCGGACCAGGCCCCGAATTGATCAGCCCTTCGAAGCCGATCGTACTGACAATGCAAATAAGGATCACCACGGTCTCGGCCACGGCGAGGCCGAGAGAGTAAAGGAAAAAGCGCAGTCGACCAATATTGGACGAAAACATGTGCCACCCCCACTATTGTGGTCAGGATGGCGTATAACCGAATAAAATTCGGTTACTTCAAATGCTCACAGCTTACCAATTTTAACTTTCTTCGTCTTTGGCGCGACTGCGTGCACCGGCCGGCAATCGTCTCGGATCGTCCCCGGGCGAGCCGTCGCCGCGCGGCATGGCCGGCGAAAACCGGTCGAGCGACGAGATGATGCCGCGCAGCACCTTCAGTTCCGGCTCGGCAAAGCCCGCGCGAGTCAACACGGCGCGCAGATTGTCGACCATCTTCGGCTTCTTTTCTTCCGGGCGGAAGTAGCCTCGCGCTTCCAGCGCGTTTTCCAGATAGGCGAACAGGCTGTGCAATTGCTCCTTGGTCGCCGGCACAAGCTCCGGTCCGGAGAAGTTGGTCCGGGTCTCGTCGGCGAGGCCGGACTTCATCCATTCATAGGACATCAGCAGCACCGCCTGGGCGATGTTGAGCGAGGAAAAGCCGGGATCGACCGGGAAGGTGACGATCTCGTCGGCGAGCCCGACCTCGTCATTATAGAGGCCGAAGCGCTCGCGGCCGAACAGGATGCCGGTACGCTCGCCCACCTCGACACGTGCTCTCAGCGCCCTGCCCGCTTCCACGGGACCGCGCACCGGCTTGAAGCCGTCGCGCTCGCGCGCCGTCGTGGCGAAGACGAAGTTCAGGTCGGCGACCGCCGAGGCCAGATCGTCGAAAACCCTGGTGGCGTCGATGACGTGGTCGGCCCGGCTGGCGGCCGCGCGCGCCTTCTCGCTCGGCCAGCCGTCACGCGGGTTGACCAGCCTGAGCTCGGATAGGCCGAAATTCGCCATTGCGCGGGCGACCATGCCGATATTCTCGCCGAGCTGCGGCTCGACCAGGATGATGGCCGGTCCGGCGGAAGCGGTCTTGGCTGTATTTTCGATGGCTGGCATAGCTGTGGGTAACCGGGGTTTGCGGCGTTTCGGCGTCCCCTGCCACATCCGGACCGGAAAATGAAGCATTCACAACAGCGGCACCCGTCCGCTCCGGCACGGATCGCGGTTTGCGCGCTGAAAAAGCCTTTGATATACGCTCCGCATCCCCGGCCGAAGCCATGCGGGCAAGGCCGTTCAGATCCCCCAGCAACGAGGCATTCTTTCCATGGCGAAGATCAAGGTGGCGAACCCGGTCGTCGAACTCGACGGCGACGAGATGACCCGCATCATCTGGCAGTTCATCAAGGACAAGCTGATCCACCCCTATCTCGACCTGAAGCTTGAATATTACGACCTCGGCATCGAGAACCGCGACGCCACCAACGACCAGGTGACGATCGACTCGGCCAACGCCATCAAGAAATACGGCGTCGGCGTGAAATGCGCGACGATCACTCCCGACGAGGCACGCGTCGAGGAATTCAAGCTGAAGAAGATGTGGAAGTCGCCCAACGGCACCATCCGCAACATCCTCGGCGGCACCATCTTCCGCGAGCCGATCATCATGAAGAACGTGCCGCGCCTGGTGCCGGGCTGGACCAAGCCGATCGTCGTCGGCCGTCATGCCTTCGGCGACCAGTACCGCGCCACCGACTTCCGCTTCCCCGGCAAGGGCAAGCTGACGATCAAGTTCGTCGGCGAAGACGGCCAGGTGATCGAGCATGACGTCTATGACGCGCCGGGCGCCGGCGTGGCCATGGCCATGTACAATCTCGACGAGTCGATCCGCGAGTTCGCCCGCGCCTCGCTGAACTATGGCCTGCTGCGCAACTTCCCGGTGTATCTCTCGACCAAGAACACCATCCTCAAGGCCTATGACGGCCGCTTCAAGGACATCTTCCAGGAAGTCTACGAGAAGGAGTTCGAGGCCGAATTCAAGGCGCGGAAACTCTGGTACGAGCACCGCCTGATCGATGACATGGTCGCCTCCAGCCTGAAATGGTCGGGCGGCTATGTCTGGGCCTGCAAGAACTATGACGGCGACGTGCAATCCGACACCGTAGCGCAAGGCTTCGGCTCGCTCGGCCTGATGACCTCCGTGCTGATGACGCCGGACGGCAAGACGGTGGAAGCGGAAGCCGCGCACGGCACCGTGACGCGCCACTACCGCCAGCACCAGAAGGGCGAGGAAACCTCGACCAATTCGATCGCCTCGATCTTCGCCTGGACGCGCGGCCTGGCGCACCGCGCCAAGCTCGACGACAACGCCGCTCTGAAGCGCTTCGCCGAGACGCTGGAAAAAGTCTGCATCCAGACCGTCGAGTCTGGCTTCATGACCAAGGACCTGTCGCTGCTGATCGGCCCCGACCAGCCGTGGCTCTCGACCACCGGCTTCCTCGACAAGATCGACGAGAATTTGCAGAAGGCAATGGGGTAACCCAACCTTGCGGCACACAGAAGGCTCCGCAAGGAGCCTTCGCTTTTTTGGACACTGCGACGGGCAAATTGAGAGCTGATCAATGGCCAAGCCAACTCTCTACGGCGCCGACTACAGCGTCTATGTGCGCATCGCGCGAATGGCGCTGGAGGAGAAAGGCATCGGCTACGAGTTGGTGCCGCTCGACATCTTCGCCGCCGAGGGCATTCCGGCCTGGTATCTGGAGCATCATCCCTTCGGCCGCATCCCGGCCTTCGAGCATGACGGTTTTCACCTGTTCGAGACCGGCGCAATCGCGCGCTATGTCGATGAAGCCTTCGATGGTCCCGCGCTGCAGCCGGCCGACGTGCGCGGCCGCGCCAGGATGGGCCAGATCATCGGCATGCTCGACGCCTATGGTTATCGCGCGATGGTCTGGGACGTTGCCGTCGAACGGCTGGAAAAGACGCCGGCGAATGAGGCACTGATTGCCAGCGGGCTGAGCCAGGCTGAGACGGTGCTCAAGGTTCTGACCTCGCTGAAGGCTAAGGGCCCGTGGCTGCTCGGGGACCAGTTGACGTTGGCGGACCTGCATGCGGCCCCGATCGTCGCCTATTTCCTCAAGGTCGCGGAAGGACGCGATCTGCTGGCGCGCTTTGCGGATATCCGGGATTGGTATGCCCGAATAGCCGGACGGCCGAGCTTTACGCGGACGGAAAAGGTCGCGTAACTCGCTCAGCCTCGGCGCCGCCCCTCATTGCCCTGCCGGGCATTTCGCCCCGTAAAACGGGGAGAAAGAAGCGATTGCAACGCCGGCGCCTTTTCTGCAACGCAGACTATTGGCGAAAGCCGCGATAACAGCGCCCTTCTCCCCGTTCAACGGGGAGAAGATGGCGGCAGCCAGATGAGGGGCAGCGCAGCCCTCAGAGAATTGGGAGCCGGCCTGAGCTACAGTCGATCGCCCCGACCGTCACGCCGCTTCCAGCACCGCCTTCACCGCCGCAATGGCATCATTGGCCTTCGACGCATCGGGGCCGCCGGCCTGCGCCATGTCGGGACGCCCGCCGCCGCCTTGACCGCCAAGCGCGGCGGACGCGACGCGCACGAGATCGACGGCGCTGAAACGAGCGGTCAGGTCGTCGGTGACGCCGACGACCACGCTTGCCTTGTTGTCCTCGCCCGCGCCGACAAAGACGACCACGCCGGAGCCGAGCGTCTTCTTGCCGGCATCCGCCAGCGGCTTCAGGTCCTTCGGCGCCACGCCGGTGACCGCCTTGCCGAGGAAGCCGACGCCTGCGACAGTCTCGTTCGCGGCCGGAGCATCGGCAACGGCCGAGCCGCCACCCAGCGCCAGTTTCTTGCGCGCCTCGGTAAGCTCCTTTTCGAGCTTTTTGCGCTCTTCGAGCAGCGCCTCGACGCGCAACGGCACGTCGGCCGGCGAGATCTTCAAGGTCGCCGCCGCGGCCTTCAGCCGCCTGTCCTGTTCGTCCAGATGCCTGCGCGCCGCCTCGCCGGTCAGCGCCTCGATGCGGCGCACGCCGGCCGCCACCGCGCTGTCCGACAGGATGCGCACCAGGCCGATATCGCCGGTCGACCTCACATGCGTGCCGCCGCAAAGCTCGACGGAATAGGGCCGATTGGCCTTGGCGCCATGCAGGCCGGTGCCCATCGACACGACGCGCACCTCATCGCCGTATTTCTCGCCGAACAGCGCCATGGCGCCCTCGGCAATCGCGTCGTCGACCGACATCAGACGCGTCGTCACCGGGCTGTTCTGCACGACGATCTCGTTGGCCATGCGCTCGACCTCCTCGAGTTCATCGGCCGAGATCGGCTTGTTGTGCGAGATGTCGAAGCGCAGCCGGTCGGGCGCCACCAGCGAGCCCTTCTGCGCGACATGGGTGCCCAGCACCTCGCGCAGCGCCTCGTGGATGAGATGCGTCGCGGAATGGTTGGCGCGCAGCCTTGAGCGGCGGGCATGATCGACCTTCAGCTCGACGGCATCACCCGTCTTGACCGTACCTTTGGCCACCTTGCCGAGATGCACGAACAAGCCATCGGCCTTCTTCTGCGTGTCCGAGACCTCGATTGAAAAACCCTCGCCGGAAATCACGCCGGTGTCGCCCATCTGGCCGCCGGATTCGCCGTAGAACGGCGTCTGGTTGACGACCAAGGCGACCGCATCGCCCTGGCTCGCGCTGTCGATGGTCTTGCCGTCCTTGACCAGGGCCTGGACGATGCCTTCCGCCTGCTCGGTCTCATAGCCGAGGAATTCGGTCGCGCCGGTCTTTTCGCGCACCGAGAACCATACCGTCTCGGTCGCGGCCTCGCCCGAGCCCGTCCAATGCGCGCGCGCCTCGGCCTTCTGCCGCTCCATAGCGTCGGTGAAGCCGGCGATGTCGACCGAGATGCTGCGCTGGCGCAGCGCATCCTGCGTCAGATCGAGCGGGAAGCCATAGGTGTCGTAGAGCTTGAAGGCCGTCTCGCCATCCAGCATGTCGCCGGCATGCAGCGTCTCCGTAGCGTCCGAAAGCAGACCGAGGCCGCGCACCAGCGTCTTGCGGAAGCGTGTTTCCTCGAGCTTCAGCGTTTCGGTGATCAGCGCCTCGCCGCGCACGAGCTCGGGATAGGCCTGGCCCATCTCGCGCACCAGCGCCGGCACCAGTTGCCACATTAGCGGCTCCTTCGCGCCAAGCAGCTGCGCATGGCGCATGGCACGGCGCATGATGCGGCGCAGCACATAGCCGCGCCCCTCATTCGACGGCAGCACGCCATCTGCCACCAGGAACGAGGACGAGCGCAGATGATCCGCGATGACGCGGTACGACCCGACGTTCTCCTGGTTCGGCCCCTGGCCTAGCGCCGAGGACGCCGCGTCGATCAAATGCCTGAACAGGTCGGTCTCGAAGACGCTTTCGACGCCCTGCAGGATGGAGGCCATGCGCTCCAGGCCCATGCCGGTGTCGATCGAGGGACGCGGCAGGTCGATGCGCTCTTCCTTCGTCACCTGCTCATACTGCATGAACACCAGGTTCCAGAATTCCAGGAACCGGTCGCCGTCCTCTTCCGGGCTGCCGGGCGGGCCGCCCCAGATATGCTCGCCGCGATCGATGAAGATTTCCGAGCACGGACCGCACGGGCCGGTGTCGCCCATCGCCCAGAAATTGTCCGAGGTCGGGATGCGGATTATGCGGTCGTCGGAGAAGCCGGCGATCTTCTTCCAGTAACCAGCCGCCTCGTCGTCGGTGTGATAGACCGTGACGAGCAGCTTGTCCTTCTTCAGGCCGAAACCCTTGGTGATCAGGTTCCAGGCAAGCTCGATCGCGCGCTCCTTGAAATAGTCGCCGAACGAGAAATTGCCGAGCATCTCGAAGAAGGTGAGATGGCGCGCGGTATAGCCGACATTGTCGAGGTCGTTGTGCTTGCCGCCTGCACGCACGCTCTTCTGCGCGGTGGACGCTCGCGAATAGGGACGTTTCTCCAGGCCGGTGAAGACGTTCTTGAACTGCACCATGCCTGCGTTTGTGAACATCAGCGTCGGATCGTTGCGCGGCACCAACGGGCTGGAGGCGACGATCTCGTGGCCCTCCTTGCGGAAGTAGTCGAGAAATGTCGACCGGATATCGTTCACGCCACTCATTGCGTACTGCCTTTTCGCGAGAACCGCCGGCGTCGCCGGCGGCTGATGGGCTTTGGTGTTTCCAGAAGATAGATGGGCCTTTTAGCCGTAGCTCTTGAGCCTGTCCAGAAACACGGAGTTAGTGCATGTCGCGCAAAAGTGACCTCGGTTTTGCGACAACGACATGCATCAAGCAACGACCTAAAGCGCGTCGCGTGAATCCGTTTCGACGCGACGCGCTTTAGGTCAATCCGCCGGCGAGCGACGGCCCGGCGCCGCCCGCAAAATGCAAAACCGCCGGCGCGAAGGCCGGCGGTTCGGGTACGCAATACTCAAGAACTCGATTACATAAGCATAAGACGATAAACAAGGATTGTGGCCGAACTCCGGCTAAGCCGACGAATAGCTTCCGCCCAATCCCGAACAGGAAACTGCTGCGCGATCTTCCTGGAACGAACCGGCCCTACAAGGCGCCGGCTTCGTCCTCGAAACCGTCGTCGCCGCCTTCGGAGCCGCCATTCTCGAGAAATTTCTCGGCGATCAGCCCGGCATTCTGGCGCAATGCAAGTTCGACCTCACGCGCCGTATCGGGATTGTCGCGCAGGAACAGTTTTGCGTTCTCGCGACCTTGGCCGAGGCGCTGCGAATTGTAGGAGAACCAGGCGCCTGACTTCTCGATGACGCCAGCCTTGACGCCGAGATCGATCAGCTCGCCGGTCTTCGACACGCCCTCGCCATACATGATGTCGAACTCGACCACCTTGAAGGGCGGGGCCAGCTTGTTCTTCACCACCTTGACGCGGGTCTGGTTGCCGACGACCTCGTCGCGGTCCTTGACCGAGCCGATGCGGCGGATGTCGAGGCGCACCGAGGCGTAGAATTTCAGCGCGTTGCCGCCGGTGGTCGTCTCGGGCGAGCCGAACATGACGCCGATCTTCATGCGGATCTGGTTGATGAAGATGACCATTGTGTTGGAGCGCGAGATCGAGGCGGTCAGCTTGCGCAGCGCCTGGCTCATCAGGCGAGCCTGAAGACCGGGCAGCGAATCGCCCATCTCGCCTTCGATTTCAGCGCGCGGCGTCAGTGCCGCCACCGAGTCGACGACCAGCACGTCGATGGCGCCCGAACGCACCAGCGTGTCGCAGATTTCCAGCGCCTGCTCGCCGGTGTCGGGCTGCGAGATCAAAAGGTTCTCGAGGTCGACGCCAAGCTTGCGGGCATAAACCGGATCGAGCGCGTGCTCGGCATCGACGAAGGCGCAGATACCGCCCTTCTTCTGGGCTTCCGCCACCGTGTGCAGCGCCAGCGTCGTCTTGCCCGAGCTTTCCGGCCCGTAAATCTCGATGATGCGGCCGCGCGGCAGGCCGCCGACGCCGAGCGCGATGTCGAGGCCGAGCGAGCCGGTCGGCACGGTTTCGATCTCGACCACCTGCTCGTTGGCGCCGAGCCGCATGATCGAGCCCTTGCCGAAAGCGCGCTCGATTTGCGACAGCGCCGCGTCCAGAGCCTTTGATTTGTCCACTGCCTTATCCTCTACAAGCCGCAAAGAATTCTGAGCCATGATACATCACCCCTTGGTCGTCAATGAAGGCCGGACAATCCGTGATCCCTGCTTGTTTTGTACCTTTTTTGTTCTCATTTGGCAAGGGGCGGCAAGCAGCTGAAAAACAATCAATATCTGGATATGTTCTTTCTTTGTCCCACCAGGGCTGGAGCGAAACAGAACCACTGGTCCAGAAGAGATTTGATATCCGCATGTCCCGAATCGCGGCGCCGATTGCGGGGTGACGCGCAGAAACTTAGTGTGCGCAGCCAACTATCAACCAAGGTTACCATATCCGCATGCCGACATCCCCAACAATCCTGGCGCTGGGCGGAGCCCATATCGACCGGCGCGGCCAGGTCTCGGGCGCCTATGTGCCCGCCGCTTCGAATCCCGGCATCATGCGCGAGGACGTCGGCGGCGTGGTTTTCAACGCGCTGCGCAGCGTGGTGAAGCGCGGCGTGTCGGCCTCGCTGATATCGGTGCGCGGCGGCGACGCTGCGGCCGACACCGTCGCCTTGGCGATCGACAACGCCGGAATAGCGGACCTCTCGGTGGTGTTCCTCGACCGCACGACGCCGAGCTACACGGCGTTGATCGACGCCGAAGGTGAGCTGATTGTCGGGCTGGCCGACATGACGCTCTACGATCTTGCCTTCCCCAAGCAGATGAGGCGTTCCAAGGTGCGCGAGGCGATCGCCGCGGCCGACGCCATCCTGTGCGACGCCAACCTGCCGACGGCGGCGCTGGAGCGCTTGGTAGCGCTTGCCGGTGGCCGGCCGGTCTTCGCCATCGCCGTCTCGCCGGCCAAGGTCGTCCGCCTGGCGCCGCTGCTCGACGACCTGTCGCTGCTTTTCATGAACCGCCGCGAAGCCGCCGCGCTGGCCGACGCCGAGCTATCCGGCGAAACCCTTGTCGACGCGCTCAGGCGGGCCGGCCTGAATGCCGGCGTGGTCACGTCCGGCAGCGCCCCGGTTCTGGGCTTCGACGACACCGGCGTCTTCGAGATCGATCCACCCGCGCCGCGCAAAGTTGCCGACGTGACCGGAGCCGGCGACGCCTTGACCGGCGCAACCGTCGCCGCCTTGCTGCGCGGCCTGCCGTTGCGTGCCGCGCTGCGCGAGGGCCTTGCCGCGGCGATGCTTGCCATAGAGAGCCCGGAGGCCGTGCCGTCCTTCACGGCGGGCAACTTCACGCAGGCGCTTGGCCTTGTGCCGGAGGCGCGGGAGGTGGCATAGGGCCACCAGACACCCACTTCCTCCTGATCGGAGACAGCCGTGACACCCG
Organism: Mesorhizobium sp. B2-8-5; assembly: GCF_006440675.2. NCBI lineage: Bacteria > Pseudomonadati > Pseudomonadota > Alphaproteobacteria > Hyphomicrobiales > Phyllobacteriaceae > Mesorhizobium > Mesorhizobium sp. B2-8-5. The sequence continues at coordinate 3,970,203 of NZ_CP083951.1, read as the reverse complement.
ACACCGCCCGCCCCTTCGTCGACATCCACCCGCCCGTGGCGGAGGCGCTTGCCACCGGCCGGCCGGTGGTGGCGCTGGAAAGCACCATCATCACCCACGGCATGCCCTACCCTGACAATGGCGCGATGGCCGCCAAGGTCGAGCAGATCATCATCGATGGCGGCGCGCTGCCGGCGACGATCGCCGTGGTCGACGGCCGCATCAAGATCGGCCTGTCCGACGGCGAGCGCGAATCGCTTGCCATGACCGGTGACGCCATGAAGCTGTCGCGCGCCGATATCGGCTTCGCCGTCGCTCAAAAGCGTACCGGCGGCACCACCGTTGCGGCCACCATGATCGCCGCGCATATGGCCGGCATAAAGGTCTTCGCCACCGGCGGCATAGGCGGCGTCCACAAAGGCGCGGAAAAGAGCTTCGACATCTCGGCCGATCTCGACGAGCTGGCGCGCACGCCGGTTGTCGTCGTCTCTGCCGGCGCCAAGGCGATCCTCGATATCGAAAAGACGCTGGAAGTGCTGGAGACGCGCGGCGTGCCGGTGATCGGACATGGCTGCGAGACCATGCCCGCCTTCTGGTCGAGGCAGTCGCCCTTCCGCGCGCCGCTGACGCTCAATGCGCCGCAAGACATTGCGCATTTCTACCGCACGCGGCAGGCGCTGGGCCTCGGCGGCGGCATCCTCATCGCCAATCCGGTGCCGCGGAACGACGAGATCCCGGCCGACGAAATGGCCGGCTATATCGAAGCCGCGCAGAAGGCCGCCGAAGCCCAGAACGTCACCGGCAAGGCGGTGACGCCCTTCCTTTTGTCGAAGATTCTGGAGCTGACCGGCGGCCGCAGCCTGAAGACCAACATCGCGCTGGTAGAGAACAATGCTCGGCTGGCGGCGGAGATTGCCAAGGCGTTGTAGGCGCGGAACGCTCAGCTACCGGCAGCGATAGCCAAATGCGAACGCCGCGTTCCGTCACACCCCCCTCTGGCCTGCCGGCCATCTCCCCCGCAAGGGGGGAGATTGGACCTCGCCAGCGCTTCACCAATCACCAGCGTTGAAGGGTGCGAGCCGGCGGTTGAGCTGCTGATCTCCCCCCTTGCGGGGGAGATGTCCGGCAGGACAGAGGGGGGTGCTGTCTCTCGGCATCTCCAAAAGGCCGCCACAACGCCCTCGAAAATTATCTCCCCGCCCTTCGCGCCGCCTCATAAGCGCGCCGCGCCCATACCGCCATTTCGTCGGGGTCGTCGAAAGCCTCGTCGGGAATGCTCCAGTATGGCATCGCCACCTCCTTGCCGTGCCGCGAGCCTGTATAGGTCCATTGCTTGCAGCCGGCGGCTTCGAAGTCGGGGATGCTCTCCTCGTCGGCCTTGAGCAGCAATTCGCCGCGCACGACGACCGCGACGATGACGCCGTCGCGATAGATGCCCTTGCCCCCGAACAGTTTTCTGATGCTGATCGGCCCCAGGCTTTCGAACAATTCTTCAAGGCGCGCGTTGTCCATGCCGCGATCATCTCATCCGGCATGGGCCTTGTCATCGCCGCAACCAAAAGCATGCTGACAGGTTGAGATCGGAAAACGGAGATCCCGCCATGCCCGTCCTGCTCAAAGGCTCCTGCCGCTGCGGCGCCGTCCGCTTCGAGGTGGAAAGCCACACCCCGGTGCCGTTCATGCTCTGCTACTGCTCGATCTGCCGCAAGCAGCAGGGCGGCGGCGGTTTCGCCATCAATCTCGGCGCCGACTGCGAGACGCTTGATATCAGGGGCAAGCGCAATCTCGCTGTCTACCGCGCCGAGATCGAGGACGACGAGCATCCGCATTGCGAGGTCTCGACCGGCGAACGCAATTTCTGCAGGAAATGCGGCGCAGCGCTGTGGCTCTACGACCCGACCTGGCCGGACCTCGTGCATCCCTTCGCCTCGGCGATCGACAGCGACCTGCCGACGCCGCCGGAAAAGGTGCATCTGATGCTGAAATACAAGGCGAACTGGGTCGAGCCGGTGGTCGGGAAAAAGGACAAGGTGTTCGACGTCTATCCCGAGGAATCGATCGCCGACTGGCACAAACGGACGGGGATGTGGGTGGATTAGCGACAGGAGGCCGAAATGAACCTCACGACGCACAAGAAATTCAAAGGCGATCGTTTGATGCCTTGGGGCAAGGGCACAGTCGTCTCGGACGCGAAGGGATATGTTTTTCTGTCCGGCAACACCGCCACCATCGACGATTACGATCCGTCGAAACACCAGGGGGGCGCCGTTGGCGACGCGGCAACGCAATGGCGCGAGATCCTCGCGAACATCAAGTCGGATCTGGAGGAGCTTGGCAGCTCGCTCGACCATCTGGTCAAGGTGACGTTCTACGTCAAAGGACCTTTCCCGTCCGGCGGCGTTCTCAGCTCACCCAACTTTCGTCTGGACGTGCTGGACGAATTCTTCGCCGAACATTGCCCGAAGCACTGCAGCTACAACAACCCGCCGCCATCGGAAGTGATCGGCGTCGCCGCCCTGGCGCAGCCGGATCTTGTTGTCGAGCTCGTCGTCATTGCGGCGCTGCCGGACTGAGCGGAAGCGCCGGCGGGCTTGGTCAGGCCGAGGCGCGTGCCTCGGCAAGCGCCTTGAGGTCGGCAGGCTTCAGCTCGACGGACTCGCCGCAGCCGCAGGCCGAGCTCTGGTTCGGATTCCTGAAGGTGAAGCCGGTGCGCAACGTCGTCTGCTCGAAATCCATCTCGGTGCCAAACAGGAACAACGCCGCTTCCGGCGCGACATAGACATGCGCGCCGTCGCGTTCGATATGATCGTCCTTGGGGTTCGGCTCGGTCACCAGGTCGACCGTGTATTCCATGCCGGCGCAGCCGCCCTTCTTGATGCCGAGCCGGATGCCATGCGCACCTTCGCGCGTGGCGACGATCTCGCGCACCCGGTCGGCGGCCTTTTCGGTCATCGTGATGACGGCGAAGCGTCCCATATCATTCTCCACGTTCGCGCGGGTTCAAGGCCCGCGGAATGAGTCTGCCCTTAAGATGGTGAAGTTTCACCTAGCGTGCAAGTCAAGCTCAATACCACCCGACCGCGACCTGCGCCTCTTCCGACATGCGGTCGGGCGTCCATGGCGGGTCGAACGTCATGTTGACCTCGACGCCGGAGACGCCTTCGACGGCGCCGACGGCGTTCTCGACCCAGCCAGGCATCTCGCCGGCCACCGGGCAGCCCGGAGCGGTCAGCGTCATGTCGATCTTGACCGAGCGGTCGTCCTCGATGTCGATCTTGTAGACGAGGCCGAGCTCATAGATGTCGGCCGGGATTTCTGGGTCGTAGACCGTCTTCAGCGCCGAGACGATGTCGTCGGTCAGCCGCGCCAGCTCATCGGCGGGGATCGCCGAGGCCGAAACGATGCCGTTCGCGGCCGTTTCCGGCGTTTTTTCTGCGGTGGTGCTCACGTCGTCCATCATCGTCACCCGAAGAACTTTCGCGCCTTTTCCAGCGCCTCGGCCAAAGCGTCCACTTCGGCCCTGGTATTATACATGCCGAACGATGCCCTGCATGTGGAGGTTACGCCGAAGCGTTTCAACAGCGGTTGGGCGCAATGCGTGCCCGCGCGGACGGCAACACCTTGCCGGTCGATCACCATCGACACGTCATGCGCATGGATACCCTGCAATTCGAACGAGATGATGGCGCCCTTGCCGGGCGCGTCGCCGAAGATGCGCAGCGAGTTGATCGCCCGCAGCCGCTCATGCGCGTAAGTCTTTAGGTCCGCCTCGTGCACGGCGATGCGTTCACGGCCGATTTTTTCCATGTAATCGAGCGCGGCGCCCAGCCCGATCGCCTGCACGATCGGTGGGGTGCCGGCCTCGAAGCGATGCGGCGGCTCGTTATAGGTGACGATGTCCTCCGTCACCTCCTCGATCATCTCGCCGCCGCCCATGAAAGGGCGCATCTCTTCCAGCCTGTCCTTCTTGCCGTAGAGCACGCCGATTCCGGAAGGGCCGTAGACCTTGTGTCCGGTGAAGACGAAGAAATCGCAGTCGAGATCCTGCACGTCGATCGGCATGTGGACGGCGCTCTGGCTGCCATCGACGAGGACCGGAATTCCACGCGCATGCGCGATGCGCACGATCTCCTTGATCGGCGTCACCGTGCCCAGCGCATTCGACATCTGGGTGATGGCGACGAGCTTGGTACGGCCGGTCAGCCGCTTCTCGAATTCCTCGATATGGAAGGCGCCGAGATCGTCGACCGGCACCCAGACCAGCTTGGCGCCCTGCCGCTCGCGGATGAAATGCCAAGGCACGATGTTGGAGTGGTGCTCCATGATTGAAAGCACGATCTCGTCACCCTCGCCGATCCTCGGCATGCCCCAGCCATAGGCGACCGTGTTGATCGCCGAGGTGGTGTTGGAGGTGAAGACGATGTTGTCCGTGCTCGGCGCATTGAGAAAACGCTGCACCGACTTGCGCGCATTCTCATAGGCATCGGTCGCCGCGTTCGACAGGAAATGCAGACCGCGATGGACGTTGGCGTATTCCTGGGAATAGGCGTGCTGGATGGTGTCGAGCACCACCTGCGGCTTCTGCGCCGAGGCGCCATTGTCGAGATAGACCAGCGGCTTGCCGTAGACCTGGCGCGACAGGATCGGGAAATCGCGGCGGATCGCCTCGACGTCATATGGGGTGGTTTCGATCTTCTGGTCCATTTCGAAGTCCTTGTCGGCCGAAGCCGCGATCCTTCCAACACCCCTCATCCGACCGAGCTTCGCTCGGCCACCTTCTCCCACAAGGGGAGAAGGTAGGCGCTACCCGTGCGTCAAAAACCAGCCGTCGAGCCGCGCTTCCAGCGCTTCGACCAGCGCCTCGTCGTCCAGTTCCTCGATCACTTCGGCCACGAATGCCTTCACCAGAAGGCCCCGCGCCGACTTCTCGTCGATACCGCGCGCCATCAGGTAGAACAGATGGTTGTGGTCGATCTCGGTGACCGTCGCGCCATGGCCGCAGACGACGTCGTCGGCGAAGATCTCCAGCTCCGGCTTGGTCGAGAACTCGCCGTCGTCCGACAGAAGCAGCGTGTTGCAGGCCATCTTGGCGTTGGTCTTCTGCGCGTATTGATGCACATTGATGCGGCCCTGGAAGACGCCGCGCGCCTTGCCGGTCACGACATTGCGGATCACTTCCGTCGAGGTCGTGTGCGGCACGGCGTGGTCGAGCACCATGGTGGTGTCGGTATGGGTGTCGCCGGCCAAAAGGTTGATGCCGCGCAATTTGAAGTCGGCGCCTTCGCCCGTCGTCCTGACGACGACCTCTTGGCGAACGAGCTTGCCGCCGGCGTTCATCACGAACAGCGTCAGTTTGGCATCCTTGCCGATATGCGCCTTGAACTGCGCGAGATGCGTGGCCGTGTCGGGCTGCTCCTGCACGATCAGCCAGGTCACTTCCGCGCCGTCGCCAACCACAAGCTGGCTGACCGAAGAGACGAGCGCCTCGTCGCCCTCGCCTGCCTGGCGCTCGACGACAATCGCCTTGGCGCCGGCGCCGACACGCGCCAAGAGCCGCACATGCGACTGGCCGCCGGCCTGCAGGTTCTGCAATTCGACCGGCTTTTCCAGTTCCACACCGTCGGCGATATCGACGAATAAGCCGTCGGCGACGAAGGCGGTGTTGAGCGCGCCGATGGCGTCGTCGCTGCCATAGGGGTCCAGTCCCGGAGCCACGCTGCCGTCGGTCAGTTTCTCCGACAGGCGCTGCACCGCGACGCCTTCGATCTCCTGCAGCTTCGACTGCGAGACGCCGTTCAGCACCGGCAGCACCGCCGAGCCTTCAAGGATCGGCGCCAGCGCCTTGACGACGGCGTCGGTCTCGAACGCCGGCACCGAAGTGAGCAGCCGGCGCAGGTCCGTATAATGCCAGGATTCGACGCGGCGCGTCGGCAGGCCGTGCTTGATCGCCTCGATCGCGTCGTCGCGCTTGACCATCACCGCGCCGTCGCCGGGCAGCAGCGACAGCCGCTCGCCGAAGGCGTCGATCAGCGCCGTCTCGGCCAAGGTCCGCTGGGGCTGTGCATGCATGTTCATGGCTCTTGCCTCGACTGCCATCTCACGCCGCTTCGCCGATCACGCCGGCATAGCCGTTGGCCTCGAGATCGAGCGCCAGCGACTTGTCGCCCGACTTGATGACCTGGCCCTTGTAGAGCACGTGCACGGAGTCCGGCACGATGTGCTCGAGCAGGCGCTGGTAGTGGGTGATGACGACGATGGCGCGCTCCGGCGAACGCAGCGCGTTGACGCCGTCCGAGACGATCTTCAGCGCATCGATGTCGAGGCCGGAATCGGTCTCGTCGAGCACGCAAAGCTTCGGCTCCAGAAGCTTCATCTGCAGGATCTCGGCGCGCTTCTTCTCGCCGCCGGAGAAGCCGACATTGAGCGGCCGCTTCAGCATCGCCATATCCATGTTGAGCGAGGCAGCGGCATCCTTCACGCGTTTCAGGAATTCCGGAACCTTCAGCGGTTCCTCGCCGCGCGCCTTGCGCTGCTCGTTCATCGCCACTTTGAGGAATTCCATCGTCGCGACGCCCGGTATCTCCATCGGATACTGGAAGGCGAGAAAGATGCCGGCGGTGGCGCGCTCGGCCGGATCCATTTCGAGGATCGACTGGCCGTTATAGAGGATGTCGCCTTCGGTCACCTCATAGTCCTCGCGGCCGGCGAGGATATAGGACAGCGTCGACTTGCCCGAGCCGTTCGGCCCCATGATGGCGGCGACCTCCCCGGCTTTCACCGTGAGATTCAGCCCGCGGATGATCTCGGTGCCATCGTCGACGATGCGGGCGTGCAGGTTCTTGATCTCAAGCATTTCTCGTTCCGTTCCAAAACTGTCCGTTCAAATTCAATGCCAACGCCAGCGCCAGTCGCCATCGGTCTTGGCCTTGATGAGCGGGATCGTCGCGCCCGTCAGGGCGAGTACGACGAGGACTACCAGCCAGGCGGCGGCGCCCTCGTAAATAAGCGTCAGCGAAAGCGCGACGACGATCGCGACGTAGACCACCATAAAGGCCCAGCCCTTCCAGTTGTCGGGAGTGGCGCCATAACCGAAGCGTTTCGGCCTGAACCATTTATCTCCGGTCATTCGACACTCCCGCTGCCAGCTTTGCTCTGCGGCCTGATCCGGGCGACGTAACGAAACAGAACAAAGGTAGCAAAAAAGCCAAACACGCCGAGGATAGAGACTGAGCCGCCCATCTGCTTCAGGGTTGGGAACTCACCGATAGAGCCGACAAGCGCCATTACAGCGCCTGCGATCGCCACAAACAGCGCTAGCGCTAACAACCCCACCAGGATGTTTCCAAAAGACTTCAGCATCTTCCCTGTTACCCGACGCTGCCTTCCAGGCTGATGCCGATCAGCTTCTGCGCTTCGACCGCGAACTCCATCGGCAACTGCTGGATGACGTCCTTGACGAAGCCGTTGACGATCAGCGCGATCGCTTCCTCTTCGGGGATGCCGCGCTGCATGACGTAGAACTTCTGGTCCTCGGAGATCTTCGAGGTCGTCGCCTCGTGCTCGAACTGCGCCGTCGAATTCTTGGCTTCCATGTAAGGCACGGTGTGCGCGCCGCACTGGTCGCCGATAAGGAGCGAATCGCAATTGGTGAAATTGCGCGCATTGGCCGCCTTGCGATGCGCCGAGACCTGGCCGCGATAGGTGTTTTGCGAGAAGCCGGCGGCGATGCCCTTGGAGATGATGCGGCTCGACGTGTTCTTGCCGAGATGGATCATCTTGGTGCCGCTATCGACCTGCTGATAACCGTTCGACACCGCGATCGAATAGAACTCGCCAGAGGAATCGTCGCCGCGCAGGATGCAGCTCGGATATTTCCAGGTGATCGCCGAACCCGTCTCGACCTGCGTCCACGAGATCTTCGAGCGATCGCCGCGGCAGTCGCCGCGCTTGGTGACGAAATTGTAGATGCCCCCCTTGCCCTCGGCGTCGCCGGGGTACCAGTTCTGCACAGTCGAATATTTGATCTCGGCATCGTCGAGCGCGATCAGCTCGACCACCGCCGCGTGCAGCTGGTTCTCGTCGCGTTGCGGCGCCGTGCAGCCTTCGAGATAGGAGACGTAAGCCCCCTCCTCGGCGATGATCAGCGTGCGCTCGAACTGGCCTGTGTTCTTCTCGTTGATGCGGAAATAGGTCGACAGCTCCATCGGGCAGCGAACGCCCTTGGGCACGAAGACGAACGAGCCGTCGGTGAACACGGCCGAATTCAGCGTCGCGTAGAAATTGTCCGAGGTCGGCACGACCGAACCCAGATACTTCTTGACCAGTTCCGGATGCTCGCGGATCGCTTCCGAGATCGAGCAGAAGATGACGCCGGCCTGCGCCAGCTCCTTCTTGAAGGTGGTGACAACCGAAACGGAATCGAACACGGCATCGACCGCGACGCGGCCGGACTTGTAGACGTTGTCGCCAACCTCGTCTTCTTCCGCGTCGACAGCTGCGGTCTTCTGCACGCCGGCCAGGATCTCCTGCTCCTTGAGCGGGATGCCGAGCTTCTCGTAGACCTTGAGCAGTTCTGGGTCGACTTCGCTCAGCGACTTCGGGCCGGGCGTGCTCTTCGGCGCGGCGTAGTAGTGGATGTCCTGGAAATCGATCTTCGGATAGTGGACGCGCGCCCAGGTCGGCTCTTCCAGCGTCAGCCAGCGACGATAGGCCCCCAGACGCCATTCGAGCATCCAGTCCGGCTCGTCCTTCTTGGCCGAGATGAAGCGAATGATGTCTTCGCTCAGGCCCTTGGGGGCCTTGTCCATCTCGATCTCTGTCTGGAATCCGTATTTATACTGGTCGACGTCGATCTTTCGAACCCGATCGATCGTCTCCTGCACAGCAGGCATAAGCGTTCTCCATCCACGCCGGGGTCAAGGCCCGGCAGTTTTCAAACTATGGCACCGCCGAAATCGCGTCCCACGGAGGGACTCGCAGCGGAGTAAGTTCCATATAGTGCGTATCGGCCGGAAATTCACCCGGCCAGGACAAAACGCACGGCTCTACCAGGCCCTAAAGCCTGAATTCGTTTTCGAGCAGCGGAAATCCGAGGCCGCAAGGCGTTTCTCGTTCCGATGCTCCGCCGTCCTCAGGCGGCTTCTTCCTTGCCCGCGCGGCGGGCGACGATGCCGGCCAGTGCTGTCCGGAAGGCCTCGATATCCTCGGCGCCGGTCGCCCGACCGATCGAGACCCGCAACGCGCCCAGGCTGTCGCCGTGGCCCATCGCCTTCAGCACATGGCTTGGCCCGACTTTTCCCGACGAGCAGGCCGAGCCCGCCGACAACGCGACGCCGGCAAGATCGAAAGCGATCTGCGCCGTCTCGGCCTTGATGCCGGGAATAGCGAAGAATGTCGTGTTGGCAAGCCTGCGAGCGCCATTTCCGAAGATTTCCGCGTCCGGCGCCAGTTCGGTCACGATGGCTTCAATCTCATCGCGGCGCCGCGAAACGGCATCGACATCGTCCAGGCCTGCAAGGGCAACCCGCGCGGCTGCGCCGAAACCGGCGATCCCGGCGACGTTTTCCGTGCCTGCGCGATGGCCCTTCTCCTGGCCGCCGCCATTGACCAGCGGCCGCGGCATCATCAAATCGGACGCGGCAACGATCGCGCCGACGCCCTTGGGCCCACCGATCTTGTGCGACGACAGGATCAGGTAGTCGGCATAAGGAATTGACATATCGAGCGGAATCCGCCCGGCGGCCTGCACGGCGTCGACAACCAGCACCCCGCCCGCGGCCTTGACGATCTCGCCGATGCGCCCGACCGGCTGGACGACGCCGGTCTCGTTGTTGGCGGCGTGGATCGCCACCAGCGGCAGCCCGGCGGCCTTGTCATGCGCGGCAAGCGCGGCAGAAAGCGCCTCGATATCGGCAATGCCGTTCCGGTCGACGCCGATCTTCGTCACTTGCGCCGGCGAAAACCGCCCGCCATTCAGGATGCAGGGATGGTCGGCCGCAGAGACATAGAGGTGGCACATGCGCACCGAGCCGCGCCCCATCTGCCAGTCGGGCCCAAGCAGCGTCGAGGCGGCTTCGGTGGCACCGGAGGTGAAGACGACATGCTCTGGTCTGGCGCCGACCAACCGTGCCACGTCGCGGCGCGCGTCCTCGACCAGCCGCCGCGCCGCGCGGCCTTCGGTGTGAACGGATGACGGGTTGGCGGCATCGAGCGCGGCGACCATCGCCGCCCGCGCTTCCGCAATGAGCGGCGCGCTGGCGTTGTAGTCGAGATAGGCGCGGGTTGCGGCCATTTTCGCTCAGTTCGTCCTTTCGCCAACTATCCCACGAGGATAGCGCGTTATTTCCTTGAAATTGCAAGGCAAGCCGTCCTATTTACCCGGCTTGCGGCGCGGGCGGCCGAACCATCGGGTTTCGGCCTCCCAGTTTTGAACAATTCTAAACTAGCTTCTAGGAAGACGCTTGCCCGGCGTCAAGGCCACAGAAGGTGTGGGACCTCGGGAGAGTTGGGGCCAGAAGAGTTCCGGGCTAGCGCATTCATATGCCACGTGGAGTATTTTATGCCTGAGGTCATTTTCGCCGGTCCGGCCGGTCGCCTGGAGGGACGCTATCAGCCCTCGAAGGAAAAGAGCGCCCCGATCGCCATCGTGCTTCACCCCCACCCGCAATTCGGCGGCACGATGAACAACAAGATCGTCTACGACCTCTTCTACATGTTCCAGAAGCGCGATTTCACCACGCTGCGCTTCAATTTCCGCGGCATCGGCCGCAGCCAGGGCGAGTTCGACCATGGCACCGGCGAATTGTCGGACGCGGCCGCCGCGCTCGATTGGGTGCAGTCGCTGCATCCGGATTCGAAGAGTTGCTGGGTCGCCGGCTATTCCTTCGGCTCATGGATCGGCATGCAGCTTTTGATGCGCCGGCCGGAGATCGAAGGTTTCATCTCGGTCGCGCCGCAGCCCAACACTTATGATTTCTCGTTCCTGGCGCCCTGCCCGTCGTCCGGCCTCATCATTCATGGTGATGCCGACAAGGTGGCGCCGCCGAAGGACGTGCAGGGGCTGGTCGACAAGTTGCACACCCAGAAGGGCATCACCATCACGCAGAAGACGATTCCTGGCGCCAACCACTTCTTCGCCAACGATTCCGAACTGCTCATCCACGAATGTGCCGACTATCTCGACCGACGACTGGCGGGCGAGCTGGCCGATCCGAGGCCGAAGCGCCTGCGCTAGGCACGCTGGCTGCCCAATCCGGGCGCCTAATGGGTCTGCGTTTGGTCGACGCTTATCTGGCCGTCCTCAGCCGGGCCGGCCATCGAAACCCTGCCTCTTGGCGCGTTGGACGGCTTCAGCCGGAATGTCCGCTTGCGCACGGGCAGCTTCGAGCTCGTCTGGCCGAAGATGAAGCCGAGCCGGGCGAACACCAGCCCCGAGACCACCGCAAACGCCAGCCCGAGGCCGAAACCCGCAACCGTGTCGCTTGGATAGTGCGCGCCAACGAAGACGCGTGTCGAGGCGATGCAGGCCGTGACCGCCAGCGCGATAGTCCAGCGCCGCGGGAACAGCAACAGCAGGATGCCGAACACCGCGCCCATCGTCGTGGCATGGCCGGAGGGGAAACCGGCAAAGCGCGCGTCCATGGCGAAGGGATGCAGCGACAGCACGCCGAAACTGTCGAAGTAAAGCGGCCGGGCCCGGCCGATGCCGTATTTCAGGACGTTGACGGCAAGGCCGGACAGGCCGACCGCGCAAAGCACCAGGAAGGCGAAACAGGTCCAGTTATAGACAAGCATCCGCCCGTCCCTGGACAGGCGACGCCAGTCCGTCAGGTTGGCGACGACGAGGCAGAGCGCCGACGGAATGAGGTACCAGCCGCCCAGGCCGAACTGCGTAAAGAAATCCGTGAAGCGCGCGAAGCCGGGTGACCATTCGCCGCGCATCTCGCCGGCGCTGGCGTCAAGGCGCAGGAAAACCGCCACGATGAGCAGCAGCCAGGCCAGCAGCCAGACACCCCACAAAATTCGCGGATAACGCGCCGGGCGCACGGCAAAGCGCCGCCTCACGATCGACATCGTGTCGCGGAAATTGCCGAGCGAGCGGCGGTAAGGGGCAAGGGGCGCGGCGGACATGGCTTTAGCGCGTGCTCATAGGGACATTCGATATCCGACGCTATTGTTCACGGCGCCACCCGATAAAGCCCCAGCGACAGTCTGTCTCCTGACGAATAGTTGATGCCGACGATCTCGGTCAGCCGCTTCGCCGACTTGCCCTGGGCGGTCAGCACATCGGCAAGCTTCTGCTCGTCCTTGATCGGCGCCAGCCCAAGCGCGCAGGACGGATCGGCCAGCAGATGCCGCGCCACGCCCTCGATGTCGGTCAGCACCGTCTTGGTGCCGACCAGGAAGACCAGGCTCGGCTCCTGGAACTTCGCCGAGGCAAGCACGGTGGTGTCGCAAAGGCGGTTGGCGTCGATGGCGGCCTTGACGGCGGGGCTGAGCCAGATCGGCTTCAGCGACGGCGCGATGACGCCGAACAGCAGGCTGAAGGTGATGCCGGCGCCAACCGCGATCGCTGCGATGCGGCCAAGTGGCACCTGCAATTGTCGCGGGAAGGCAAGATAGCCGGTGACCAGAGCGGCGATCGCCGCCGGAATGCTCCACCAGGAAAAAGCCTTGGCAAGATAAAGCGGCGCGCCGACGCAGACCACGGCCAAGCCGATCGCGACAACGGCAAGGCCGAAGGCGGTCGCCCACCAAAGCCATGTCTCCCAGCGCTTGAGCGGCGCGTTGGCCTGGTCCGCCGGCAAGGTGAGCAGCCAGCCGATCAAAAGCGCCATGCCTGGATAGGCCGGCATCACATAATGCGGCAGCTTGGTCGGGATCGCCTCGAACACCAGCCAGAACGGAATGTACCAGGCGAGGCAGAAGCGCAGGCGCGGATCGTCCCAAAAACGGTTGATGGCCTGCAGCCCGGCGCCGACCGCGATCAGCCCGAAGGGCCACATGAACAGCGAATAGGTCAGCATGTAGAAGCCGGGCGGCAGGCCGTGCGATTCCTCGCCTTGCGCCACCTTGTTCAACATGTCCTTGCCGACCGCTTCCTGGAAGAAGGCACCGCCGCTCTTCCAGCTGATGAGGACGATCCATGGCAGCACGATCACGAGCACGATCACGACGCCGCGCACCAGCTTCATCTTGAGCAGCCAGCGCCAGTCGCGGTCGAAGGCAATAAGCGCCGCGGCCGTGAGCAGGGACAAGAGCGGCGAGACAGGTCCCTTGATGAGGATGCCGAGCCCCTGCGCAATCCAGAAGATCCAGGGCAGATGCCCGTGTACCGGCTCGTTGCGCTTTGCCGCCCAATAGACCTGTGCCAGCGCGCCTTGCGCCGCCACGCAGCATGCGAGCAGCATCGCGTCGGTCTTGGCGTCGCGCCCCTCGAAGGCGGTGGCGAAGATCGCCGCCATCATCAGGCCGGCGGCCAGCCCGGCATTGGCGCCGAAGAGTTTTGTCCCGGTCCAACCGACGCCGACGACGGCCAGCGCGATGCCCAGCATCGAGACCAGGCGATAGACCCAGATCGGCGCCGCGGCCCCCTCGCCGCTCAACGCGACCGCCGCCGATTGCAGCCAGTAGATGCCGATCGGCTTTTTGTAGCGCGTGACATCCTGCAGGCGGATGTCGACATAGTCGCCCGTCTCGACCATCTGCTTGGTCGCCTGGACGAAGCGGGATTCATCGCGGTCGACCGGCGGCAGGCTGGCCAGCCCACTGACGGTCATGACGATGCTGAACAGAAAGAGGAAGAGGTAGTTCCTGTTCATCGCGGGAGCTTTTCCGATCTGAAACTGCGGGATGGCCCCGTCGCGGCGCGCTTGTTTTGCGCGGCGCTTCATTACGCCAGCAAAAAGGGTGAAGCAAGGACGGCGCCGCCGCGCTGATCGGACGCAAAACCGGATTCCACTTTTGCTGTCCGCGGTTGGATGCTAAACGCGCGCCTTCATATCAAGCATGGCCAAGCGCCCGGCGATCTCCAGGAAGAAAAAATGTCCGTCTTCAAATCCGATTTCCTGCGCATCATGAGCGAGCGCGGCTTCATCCACCAGATTTCGGATGAATCCGCCCTCGACCAGCTTTTCGCCAAGGAAACGGTGAGCGCCTATATCGGCTTCGATGCCACCGCCAAAAGCCTGCATGCCGGGTCGCTGATCCAGATCATGATGCTGCACTGGCTGCAGCAGACTGGCCATCGGCCGATCGCGCTGATGGGCGGCGGCACCTCGATGATCGGCGACCCGTCCTTCAAGGACGAGGCGCGCAAGCTTTTGACCCCGCAGGACATCGATGACAACCTCGTCGGCATCCGCCGCAATTTCGCGCCTTACCTGAAGTTCGGCAACGGCCCGGGCGACGCGGTCATGGTCAACAATGCCGACTGGCTGATGCAGATCAACTACGTCAACTTCCTGCGCGATGTCGGCCGGCATTTTTCCGTCAACCGCATGCTCGCCTTCGATAGCGTGAAGCTGAGGCTCGACCGCGAGCAGTCGCTGTCCTTCCTCGAATTCAACTACATGATCCTGCAGGCCTACGACTTCGTCGAACTCTACAAGCGCGTCGGCTGCCGGCTGCAGATGGGCGGCTCGGACCAGTGGGGCAACATCGTCAACGGCATCGATCTCGGCCACCGGATGGAGGGTGTGCAGCTCTTCGCCATGACCACCCCGCTGCTCACCACCTCGTCCGGCGCCAAGATGGGCAAGTCGGCTTCCGGCGCGATCTGGCTCGATGGCGACATGCTGAGCCCCTACGAGTTCTGGCAGTACTGGCGCAACACCGAGGACGCCGATGTCGGGCGCTTCCTGAAGCTCTACACCACGCTGCCCCTGGACGAGGTGGCGCGGCTGGCGAAGCTCGGCGGCTCGGAGATCAACGAAGCGAAGAAAATCCTCGCCACCGAGATCACCGCCATGCTGCACGGCCGCGAAGCCGCCGAGACCGCGAGCGAGACCGCGCGCAAGACCTTCGAGGAAGGCGCGCTCGCCGACACGCTGCCCAGCGTCGAGGTAGCCAAATCGGACCTCGAAGCCGGGATTGGCATCCTGGCGCTGTTCGTGAGCGCCGGGCTGGCCGGCTCGAACGGCGAAGCGCGCCGGCATATCCAGGGCGGCGCCGTGCGCATCAACGACCAGGCCCTGACCGACGACCGGCGCGTCGTCACCCTTCAGGACCTCGGTCCGGAAGGTGTCGTGAAGCTTTCGCTCGGCAAGAAGAAGCACGTGCTGGTCCGGCCGATCTGACCAGGGCCCATTCGAATCTGCACGATCAATCATCAGCTTTGGTGATTGTGGTCCGCCGAGATCCGTGCACTCCGGCTCGCAAGATCGAAATATGTTCGGATGTGGTCCGCAACTGTAGAGACAAGTTCGCTCAATGCGTGGGGACTGCGCCTCAGGTCCAAGCTACAGGATCCAATAGGGGGAAGTCCGTATTCCAATCCGAATGGCACTATGCCCGGCGGCAGAGTTACGAGGGGTAAGGGGGAAATCGCCTCGCCCGTAAGTATCGATGCGATCTGGCCGGCAAAACTGTTGCTCGTGTGGACTACTCGGTAGGATATGCGCGCTCGATCAAGCGCGTTGATGGCCGCCCTCCGCCAAGGACATGTGAGCGGAGCAATCGCAATCGGCAGCGGGCGCTGTCGATGCGCGAGGCCGTCCGGGAGGCCTGCCCACGCAAGCCGATCATGATAGATCCCGCTATCGGTCAGCGCGAGGCCGTCCGCTATGCCCGCCGTGACGACAGCGACGTCGAGTTCGCCGCTGTCCAGCATCGGGACCAGGGCATTGCTCACGCGGCAGGTCACATCGATCTCGACCTGCGGGCACGCGACAGCCAGGCCCTTTAGCATCGAAGGCAGGAACGCTGCCGCGTAGTCGTGCGGTATGCCCAGTCGTACCTTGCTGTCGTCTGAGAGACGATTGAAGCGCTGCATCACCTCTTCAGCGATTCCGGTAATGCGCCTCGCATATGTGAGAAGCGCCTCGCCTGTCGGTGTCAAGACTATCGAGCGGCCCTTGGGCGCGAATATCCTCTGTCCCATCTGGCGTTCAAGCTTCTTCATTTGCATGCTGATCGCCGACGGGGTCCGGTGCATTACTTGCGCGGCGCCGACGAAGCTGCCGGTATCGGCAACTGCCTGCAAGCTTCGCAGGAGCGAACTTTCCAGCTCCTGAAGAATATCCGAACTCGGCAATGAGTGCGTGCGCTTGAGCATGGTAGCAGGCGTTATTCGCCAAACTTGCTGATGCCCCAGCTAAATCTTTTTCGTTTGTCGAAGCAATTGGGATCGATGAAAGTAATCCGCGAGGGCCAAACCTCCTTTGGGTCTCCATCTCGTCGAAAGGGCCCAGGTCATGAGCGCCGCGCTAGAACTTGCTTGCCAGGCGGCAGGTGAATGGATCAGGGGGTTGGATACCCGGCCAGTTGGAGCCACGGCGGCCTTGCCGGAGCTCCGGCGATCTTTTGGCGGTCCCTTGCCTGCGCATGGCCTAGGCGCGGAGGAAGTCGTGCGGACACTGGCAAGGGACGCCGCCCCCGGAATGCACGGCAATGCGGGTGGACGTTTTTTTGCCTGGGTGTTTGGCGGTGGACTGGAATCCGCGCTGGCGGCAGACTGGCTCGTCGCCACATGGGACCAGAACGCCGCGCTTTATTCCGCCAGTCCTGCCTCAGCAGTGATCGAAGAGATCGCCGGAGAATGGATCAAGGAGTTGCTCGACCTACCACGTGACGCTTCTTTCGCGTTCACCAGCGGTTGCCAGATGGCGCATGTCACGGGCCTTGCCGCGGCGCGGTTCGGGCTGCTTGAGCGCGCCGGCTGGAACGTCGAGGACGACGGACTGTTTGGTGCGCCCGCGATACGCGTGCTGACCAGCGACCAACGGCACGTCACCATAGACCGTGCGGTGCGCTTCCTGGGCATCGGCCGCAACGCCCTTGAAATGTTGCAAACCGATGAGGATGGGCGCGTCCCTGCTGCCGCGCTCGACAGAGCGCTTTCGAGTGGCTCCGGGCCGACCGTCCTCGTACTCAACGCCGCCGACCTGAACATCGGCGCGTGCGATCCGTTCAAGGAGTTGATCCCGCTGGCACACTCGGTCGGCGCCTGGGTTCATATCGACGGGGCCTTCGGCCTGTTCGCACGTGCAAGCGGGACATACCGCGATCGGCTCGACGGTGTGGAATTGGCGGACAGTTGGGCGACCGATGCTCACAAATGGCTGAACGTTCCCTTCGATTGCGGCATTGCCATAATCCGGGATCGCACGGCGCATCGCGCGGCGATGACATCGAGCGCGTCATACGTCGCGCCGACATCCACAGCGCGCGACCAGTCGGACTGGAACCCGGAATACTCCCGCCGCGCGCGCGGGATTCCCGTTTACGCCGCGCTGAGGGAACTCGGCCGCAGCGGCGTAGAGGCTCTGGTCGACCGCTGTTGCATGCATTGCGCCGACATCATCGACGGGATTGGCGAACTGCCGGGTGCGCAGATACTTGCACGGCCCACACTTAATCAGGGCCTGGTCCGGTTCGGCCGACCGGGAGCGTCACCCGAGGAAAACGACGCTTTCACGGACGAGACAATTCGAAGGATCAACGAGACCGGCGAAGCCTTCTTCTCGAGTACAACCTGGCGCAACCGTCGCGCCATGCGGGTCAGCGTGGTTAACGCGCGCACCACCGAGTCGGACGTCAGGCGTGCGATTGCGGCCGCGACAAGCGTATTGCTGCGGAATTTTGACGAGAGCGTCGCGAATCGAGCGAGCAATCGCGACAGCAATGGCTAGCAAGGTTCATGGTCGTGAATTCGGCCCAGGCGAACGAGCCTCCGATCGATCTCGATGGCTGAGCCGGTT
Source organism: Mesorhizobium sp. B2-8-5 (assembly GCF_006440675.2). Taxonomy (NCBI): domain Bacteria; kingdom Pseudomonadati; phylum Pseudomonadota; class Alphaproteobacteria; order Hyphomicrobiales; family Phyllobacteriaceae; genus Mesorhizobium; species Mesorhizobium sp. B2-8-5. The sequence goes on along the minus strand of NZ_CP083951.1, from coordinate 3,952,306 downwards.
GATGTTTGGTCTCAACGATACTCGAAGATCGAGCGGAATATGCCTGGCGCCACAACCGATAGCGGATTGATGTTGAGCGTCGGCTTGTTTGCGTTGCCGCGCAGCCGATAGGTGACGCCGATCAGTCCGCGGTCGCGTCCGTTGCCGAGCAGCGGCCCGAACAGTGGCAGCTCGCCGAAGATGCGATTGAGACCATAGACCGGCATGAAGGTCCCGGTCATGTCCATGTTGTTGTTCGGGTCGTAAAGCGTGCCCTGGAAGGTCGTGCCGATGCGCGGGCCGCGCAGCAGGCCGTTCGCCAGTTTCAGATAGCCGGAACCCTTGTCGATCTCGGCAAAGCCGCGCTCGAACTGCACCCTCGATGTATCGATGTTGCCTTTGACGGCTTCGTTCAGGCTGCGTGTATCGCCGGCCGGCGTTGTCGACACGATCGAAGCCAGCTTGGGCTCGTTGACCACATAGAAATTGCTGGCATCCACCTGCCCCTTCATCGGCCCGTCGCCGGCGCCCGAGAGCGACAGCGTGATCGCGCCGCCTTCCATATGCTCGTAAACGTTGAGGAAACGCAGGATCGCGCCGGCATCGGCCGACTTGACCCGAAGCGAGCGGCCGCCCTCGCTGGTGGTGTTGTTGATCGCGATCGCGGCGCCGGAGCTTGCCGCGGCCGTGACGTTGAGCCCGTTCACGCGCGATCCGGCGGCGCTGTATTCGAGCTTGAGGTTGGAGAGCACTTCGTCATGGAAACCGGCCAGCGATGCCACATCGGCGCTCACCGTGATCGCACCGTTGCCGGCGCCCTTCGTGGCGGTATCGACATCCGAGGTGAACTGCTTGATCAGCGAGCGGGCGTCGAGCGACGCGCCGCTGACATCGACAGCGTAGCTCTTGCCGGAACGCTTGACCGAAACGGCAACGTCGTCGCCTCTGTTCAACGCGACTTTGCTGAAGCGGGCCGCGGACAGCGAGCCGTTGACCAGCGTCACATTGCCATCGATCGAGAAGCTTTTTCCGCCGAGATCGAAATCCGTCAATGTGGTGGTGCTGCCGGACTTCGCCATGTCGAAAGCGACCTTGGCGGGAATGCCGGCGCCCTTGCTCCAGCCTGCCCAGGGAATGTCGAGCCTGGCGTTGGTCAGGTCCGCCGAAACCTGCTGGGCGCCCTCGCCGCTCTTGTCGATCGCCACCTTGATGGTTCCCGAAAGCAGGTCCGACAGGCCGGGCATGCTGGCGTTGCGCGTCTTGTCGTCGAGGACCAGTGTAACCTTGCGTCTTCGCGCCGGCCCGTCGTTGGCAAGCGGCTCGATCAGATCGAGTTCGGCCGGAATGCCGTTGAGCTTGGCCTCGGCGGAAATCACCGCCTGCTTTGGCCCGACGGTGATTGAGCCATCGGCGTCGGTCACCGTCTGGTCCTCGAACGGCTTGGCCAGCGACAGGTTTTGATAGTCGAGCGAAACCAGCCAATCGAGCGTCGAGGTGTCCATGCCCCTTGTCAGCGGAATGTCCGCCCTGACGTGGCCGGTGAGGGTGCCGGACAGGTCTTCCGGCGCCAGTCCGACATGGCGCATGGCATTGATCGGCTCGTAGGAGGCGAGCTCGGCGATCGCCGGCGCCTCACCCGCGACGTCGATGTCGAGCTTGCCGACCACAATCGGCAGGTTCGCGTTCTTGATCGTCAACGTGCCGCCGCTTGCCGCCACGGTGCGGCCGCTCGGCATATAGACGCTGCCCGAGGAGAGCGTGATGTCGACATCGTTGCCGTGGAACGCGACGACGCCGGCGGCGTCGCGGACCGGCGGGATGCGCCCGGCGGTATCGAAGCGCGATCCCTCGATCTGGAAACGGCCGAACACTTCGTCGCCGGTAAGCGGCACGCCGTTGCCCAGGCGCCCCGGCACGACCTGGAACTGCAGATTGGCGTCGGTCACCGTGCCGCCGAACAGATTCCCCAACACCCAAAGCCGCGCATTGCGGGCCGAGAACCACGGCCATAATTGCTTGACATGCGAAACCGGCATGTCGTGCACGTTGAGCGACAGCGATACGCCTGGCGGGCCGTTGTCGATGAAGGCGACAGTGGCCGCGCCCAGCACCTCGCCCGATCCGCCGGAGCGCACGCCGATCTGCTCGGCGACGAGCTTGCGGCTCTTTGGCTGGTAGACTCCGGCGATACGGGCCAGGAACTGAAGCGCCGGTTCCGGCGATTCCGAAGGCGCCAGCGTCGAACCGTCGCTGGTGAGGTCATAGCGGTAGGCGGGCTCCTCCCCCGCCACTGCCGGCTTCGGCCCGATCGATCCGGCGAGGTCGAAGCTGGAGCGGCCGCTCCTGATCCGCAGCCGGTCGACCGAGATCTTGTTTGAACCGGCCACCAGCGTGGCATCGGCATCGACATCGGTCGGCAACAGCCCGCGTTCGTCCAGGTCGAGCACCGAACCGTCGAGCGAGAGCGAAGCCGCCAGGCGCGATGGGCTGTCGCCCGACGCTTCCGAGCCGGAAAGCTTCAACGCGATCGAACCCAGTCTGGCGCCATCGGCCGCCGGGGCGACCTCGGTCGAACTGCCCTCGCCGAGGGCGCCTTCTATCTCAAGGTTGGCGTCCAGCGACGAAATGCGCCTGGCCGTCGCATCACGCGTCGCCGAGGCGGTCAAGGTCGCGCGCCGGCCATCGACAACGGCATCATAGGAGGCCTGCATGCTTCCCGTACCGGTCTGAGCGACGGTCGCCGAGGCGACGGTAACGCGCTTAACCAGCCCGGTGTCAGGCAGTTCGAACTCGACATTGCGCAGATCGATCTGGCGCATCGAGTCCTCGCGCACCGCATCCAGCGCGTCATTGACGCCTGAAAACACCGCCGCCGACAGTTTCTCCGGGTCGACAAGGCCGTCCTCGTTGCGCAGCGCCGCCGTCCAGTCGCCGCCGCCGGAGGGCATGGCGGCCACCACGATGCGGGCGTCGGAAAATCTGGCGCTGGTCAGCCTGACATCGCCGGAAAGCAGCGGCAGCAGGCGCATGCCGAAACGCACGCGCCCGATATCGGCCATCGGCTTGCCGTCGGCCGTCTTCAGGCTGACATCGTTCACCTGCAGGGCGACGAAGCTCGACCCATCGAGCGTCAGCCGCGCCGCGCCGACAGTGACTTGGACATCGACGCCGGCCAGCTTCTCGATGGCGGTCTCCGCCTCGGTCCGGAGGCGCTCCGTGCCGATACCGGAGGCGCCGAGGACATAGACGCCCGCCGCCGCCAGAAGCACGAGCGCGCAAAGTCCGGCAAACATCCGGCCGAGGGTGCGGAAACGCCGCCGCACCGCTGCCCGGCCGAGCGGCGGCACACTGCACGCGGACGGAAGCCTCGCCAGGTCGGTGATCTCGTCACGCCTGAACCTGATCTTCTCGTGCTGCGGTTCTTCCTGATCCAAGCAATATTCCGTTGTGACGAACTCGTCGTGGACGAATCCCCGCTTCACGTTATATCGATGATTTCCCGCGCGTAACCGCAAACAAGGGCATCGATATGGCTGATCTCGACGTGGGCGACGCAGCGCCCCAATTCGATCTTCCGCGTGACGGCGGCGGCTCTTTCAGCCTCGCCGCGCTCCGGGGTAAGCCGGTTGTACTCTACTTCTATCCGCAGGACGACACCACAGGTTGCACCGCCGAGGCCATCAGCTTCTCGCAGTTGAAGCCGGAGTTCGAGAAGGCTGGCGCCGTGGTGATCGGGCTGTCGCCCGATAGCGTGAAGAAACACGACAAATTCAAGGCGAAGTACGATCTCACCGTCGATCTCATCGCCGACGAGGAGCGCAAAGTGATCGAGGCCTATCAATTGTGGGTCGAGAAGACGATGTACGGGCGCAAATATATGGGTGTCGAGCGCGCCACATTCCTGATCGGCAAGGATGGGCGGATCGCCCGCGTCTGGCGCAAGGTTCGCGTCAAGGGCCACGCCGAAGAAGTGCTTGAGGCCGCGCGCGCGCTCTGAGCCGCCGACACGTCCTATCACAACCCGGCACTCGCGATGCTGGCAAAGATTGCGCCGAGATCCCGGCCGGCAAAACTTTGTTAACCCTAATAATGTGTAATCAGGCTTGTCGTTGGTCCCGTAACGAAAGCTTGGTCCCCGTGAAACCAACCGGTCAGTCAGCTGTCTTCGGCAGGCGTAAGGAACCGCACACGGTCATCATCGCCCGGGGCAACGAGATAAGGCATTTCACCATCCGCCCCTGGCTCGCCGCCTTCATCGGCTCGGCCCTGGCGGCGATCGCCATCGGCTATTTGCTCGCGACTTCCTATCTGGTGCTGCGCGACGACCTGATCGGGGCCACGACAGCAAGACAGGCGCGCATGCAGCAGGCCTATGAGGACCGCATCTCGGCCCTTCGCGCCCAGGTCGACCGCATCACCAGCCGCCAGCTTCTCGATCAGCAACTGATGGAGACCAAGGTCAGCGAGCTGCTGGCCAGGCAGACCCAGCTCAGCGAGCGGCACGGACGGCTTGGGCCGATCCTCGAGCGCGCCGAGAACGAGGTCGGCGACGTTCCCGCGACGAGCGCAGCGGCGCCTAAGCCCGACGCAAATCCAGAGGTCACCGGCAGCCTTTCGCAGGCGCCGACCTATTCCGTCGCATCCTTGAGCGCCGGTGACACCAGGCCATTCTCGCTCTGGTCGACAAGATCCGACCCGCTTGACGGCGAAACGGCCGCCGACCGCGCCGACAAGCTGTTCGTCTCGATCAATACGTCGCTGAAGGCCATCGAGAACCAGCAGCTTTCGCGCATCACCACGCTTGCCGACAACGCCTACAAGAATGCCGACGCCATCGCCCAGGCGCTGGAAGCGGCGGGCCTGCCGGTCGACAGCGAGTTCGGCAAGAGCGACGTCGGCGGCCCACTGGTTCCGATTGATCCCTCGATGGTTTTCGACAGCAAGGTCAAGGAACTCGACGAGGCACTCGATGCGCTCGATGGGGTCAAGAAGGAGGCGCGCAAGCTGCCGCTCGCCAACCCCGCTCCGGGCCATACGGTGACCAGCCCGTTCGGTGTGCGCACCGACCCGATCCTCGGCACCGCCGCCTTGCATACGGGAATGGATTTCAGGGCGCCGATCGGCATGCCGGCCAAGGTCACGGCCGCCGGCACCGTCACCAGGGCCGGGTGGGCCGGCGGCTACGGCCGCATGGTCGAGGTCGACCACGGCAACGGCTTTGCCACACGTTACGGGCATTTGAGCGAGATCGATGTAAGTGTCGGCCAGAAACTCGCCGCCGGCGAGGTCATCGGCAAGACCGGCAGCAGCGGCCGTTCGACCGGGCCGCACCTCCACTACGAAGTGCGTCACGACGGCGAGGCGGTCGACCCGCTGCGCTTCCTGACTGTCGGCAAGAAGGTCGCGCAGTACCTCTAACAGATTGGCGGTCCTCGCTAGACGCCAGGATTCTCCTGCCCGGCCAGGTACATCGTTGCCGCGGAAACCAACGTAAGGACGCCGTTCTTCAATGCGGCCTCGTCGACGCGAAACCTGGAATGGTGAAGCGGATAGACCGATCCGACCTCCTCGTTGCGGATGCCGAGCCGGAAATAGACCGACGGACGCTTCTCGCTGTAGTAGCCGAAGTCATCGGCGATGCTCCAGCCGGGCACGGTGAGGACATTGTCCGCGCCGATGCTGGCCTTGGCGCTGGCAAGGATCAGTTCGGCCATTTCGGCATCGTTGACGACGCCTGGTTCGCCGCGATGGATGTCGACCTTCACCTTGGCGCTATGGCTGACCGCTACGCCCTCCAGCACCTCGCGAACCCGGCGCCAGGCGCGCTCCCGGGTGGCATCATTGCCGCTGCGTATTGTGCCTTTCAACGCGACCTTGCCGGCGGTGACATTGTAGGCATTGCCGCCATTGATGGCGGTCACCGAAATGACCAGCGGATCATAGGGATCGGTCTCGCGCGAGACGATCTTCTGCAATTCGCTCACCATGGAGCAGGCGACAGTCAGCGCGTCGACACCTTCATAGGGTTTAGCCGCATGCGCCGCCGAGCCGGTGACCAGCACGTCGAACGTGTCGCATGCCAGAGTGTACGGCCCGGAGCCGACGGCGACCTTGCCGGAAAGCGTGTATGGATCGACGTGGACGCAGATCGCCGCGTCGACGTCGTCGAGAAGTCCCTCCTCCACCACCCGCTTGCCTCCTGACGGCTCGTCTTCCTCGGCCGGCTGGAAGATGAGCCGAACGGTCCCGCCGAAACTTTCGCGTGAGCGATGCAGATGCGCTGCCACCGCAAAGCCCATCGCGGCATGGGCGTCGTGGCCGCAGGCATGCATCACGCCTGAATTTTCCGACGCATAATCGACGCCGGATTCCTCTTCGATCGGCAAGGCGTCTATGTCGGCGCGAATGGCGAGCTTGCGGTTGGACGGCCTGCCGGTGCCGACGATATCGACTGCAAGCCCATAGCCGGCGACGTCGCGGATGTCGGCGATACCTTCGCTTGCCAGCATCTCCCGCAAATAGCGTTGCGTGCCCGCCTCGCGGTTTGAAAGCTCCGGGTAACGATGCAAGTGACGGCGGATCTCGATCATCCGATCGAGAATTCCGGCATCGATGTCGGCCGCGGTATCGCTTGCTGAAGACGGCCGGTCAGGCTTTGACATGGATATCCCGCGGGAACTTCGTCAGCGTCTCGTTGCCAGTATCGGTCACCAGAATGGTCTCGCTGATCTCGATGCCCCAGCCGTCCATCCACATGCCCAGGATGGAGTGAACGACATTGCCGGCTTGGAGCACCGTCTTGTCGCCGGATCTCAGGCTGATCGTATGCTCGCCCCAATCCGGTGGATAGGCAACGCCGATGGAGTACCCGATGCGCGATTCCTTCTTCAGCCCGTGGCGCTGGATGACCTTGCGCCAGGCGGCTTCGACCGCTTCGGCGGCCGTGCCCGGCCGCACCGTTTCGAGCACCGCATCCATGCCCTCGATCACAGCCTTTGCCGTGTCCGCGACGCGGGTCGGCGTCTTGCCGAGCTGCATCGTCCTGGCGAGCCCGGCGGCATAGCGGCGGCAGACGCCGGCTAGCTCAAGCGCGATCGTTTCGTCCTTTCCGAACCGCCGGTCGCTCCACATGATGTGCGGCGCGGAAGCGTTTTCGCCGCCGAGGATCGTCGGCGGCAGCGCCGTGATATCGCCGGCAAAATCGGGACTTCCGGCAATCTGCGCCGCCTGGATGGAAGCAATCGCATCGCATTCGCGCACACCCGGCGCAATGACTTCGTAGGCCCGCGCGACCGCCGCCTCAGCTAGCCTCGATGCCTTACGCAGATAAGCGATTTCCGGCGCCGACTTCACCGCGCGGATCCAATTCACGAGCAGGTCAGCGTCGTGCCATTTCGCATTGGGCAATCCGGCGACGAGCCGCGCATGCGCCTTTGGCGAAAAATAATAGGCTTCGAGCTCGATGCCGATATCGCGGCTGCCCCAGCCCTTGGCGACGATCCACGCCGCGATCCAGTCCATGGGATGCCGATCGGCGCGCTGGACATGGTCCTCCGGAAATCCGACCACGTTTTCCGGCTTCATCCAGGCCGTCAGCAAGCCGCCGGCCGCATCCATGGCGCGGCCGATCCAGACAGGCTCGGCATCCTCGATCGGAACAAGCACCACCTGCGGCGTGTAGAACGACCAGCCGTCATAGCCGGTGATGTAATGCTGGTTGGCGACGTCGTTGACGATCAGGAGTTCGATGCCGCGCTTTGCCATCTCGGCGCGGATTTTTGCGAGCCGCTGCTGGTACTCTTCGCGGGCAAAAGGCAGTTCAATCATCTTTTCTCCTCACCGGATCGATCTGGTCGGGGACGAGCCGCGGCTTCCCCTGCCGCCCACCATCGCGGTGGTTTTGACGGTCGGCAATCGGCCAGGTCAACGCATAGGCAGGGCCTGTCCCGATGATTGCCCCTCGCTCCTGGCCGGTAAGGCCGTGGCACCCCTGATCCTGACACGGCAGCGACTTGTCCGCAGCTCCCGGCCGATGGCTTGAGCGCCGAACGCGATCGAAGCCCAAAAGCTCGATGTCGGCTAAGGCGACCGGCAGACGGCCGTCAAAGTGCTTGCCTGACAGCTCCCGACAGCAATCAGGCATTCATCGCGCATTTAGTCGGTCTGCGATAGGATGCCTGCGTACAACCAAACCGGGAGACAATTCGTGTTAAAAACTTTTCGCGTCTCGATCCGAACGATGCTGGCCTTCATGTGTCTGGCCGGGCTGGTCGCCGCGGCGTCCGCCCTTTTCCCCACCTCGGCCTCGGCGCAGCAGCTGCGGCGATGCGCCGATGAAGGCGGCATATGCCGCTTGCCCTATCCCACGGAGGTCGTTTACGGCGCACGGGGTCGAACAACCTCGCGGTTTTTCGATCGTCAGTCCGTGCCCTGCTCGAATCGCCTTTTTGGCGACCCCGCTCCCGGCCGCGACAAGGCCTGCTATTTCGTGGCGCGCGGCGGCGGTTATGGCGATGACAACAATTACGGGGACAATGATTACGGCTCACGCCCGGACCGCGGCGAATGGGTAGCCTGCGCCAGGGAGGGCGAGTTCTGCGGTTTCCGCGGCCGCGCGATGGTCAGATACGGCGCACGTGGCCAATACACGCAGAATGTTTTCAGAAACGGCGTCCGCTGCGGCAACAACGCTTTCGGCGATGATCCCGCGCCGGGCGCCCACAAGCGCTGTTACGTGAGGCAATAGCGGCCTGAACCCGGCTCTCGACAAGGTGGCGGCCCGGCAAGGGCCGCTGCCGCATTCTGCGTTCTGCTTGTCCGGCGGACTGGTGGGCGATGACGGGCTCGAACCGCCGACATCTTCGGTGTAAACGAAGCGCTCTACCAACTGAGCTAATCGCCCGCTTGAGCGCGGACCTTTAAGCAGTTAGGGCCGTATTCGCAAGGCCAAATGAACGGACGGCGTGCGCCCTGCAGTGCGGATTTTCCCAGGCTCAATGGCGCTGTCAAAAAACCTTCTCCTGATTGCTATAATGCTTGAATACCGCGCTTGACACCCGCAGGCGAACCCCTTATCCAGCGCCCCAACGACGAACACGGCTGACACGTGCTCGTCAGTGCGCGGGTGTAGCTCAGTCGGTTAGAGTGCCGGCCTGTCACGCCGGAGGTCGCGGGTTCGAGCCCCGTCACTCGCGCCAGTCTTTTCAAGGACTTAGGCAGAAGCGCCATTTTCGGAAGTTGAAACTTTACCTGGGGTGGTTTCAACTTTTTGTGCTTCGTCTGTTCCGGGAAACTGTTTTTCATCACCGTCATGAACGACGTGGCCGGCCATCGCCGAGCGCATGATCGTCATTCGAATCGGGCGGCTGGCGACAAACCATTCGCCGTTTCTGCGATAGGAGCCGAACCGACTATGGAGGCGCTTTTCGTCTTTCCGAGTGCCCTTGAGGATCAGGCATAGGTCGTAATCCTCCGGCATCGATGTTCGCAGGTTGCTCGTCCTCTCAAGTGGAGTTGTCGAGAAGCCGATCTTGATTCGGTCACCGCTGCGCAAGAAATAGACGTAGCCGCGCGCATCGTCATTGGCTATCGGCGCCGACGCTGGCTCCTTCTTTGCGGCGATGCGCAGGCTCTCCCAGCGCTCGTTCCACTCCGCGGCTATTGCATGCGCCTGCGGGCCGTCCGGCCCGCATCTGACGATCGAGAGGCCGAGAGCCTTCATCTTCGGGGTCGGGCACCAATAGCCATGTCCCTTGATGACGCGATAATAGCGGATGCGGACCTTCATTTGCCCTTCGCCTCTCCGCTGGCCAGTTTCATCGGCCGATATTCATTGAGCTCTTTGCCGAGCGCCTTGCGGCCGGCGCGACGCGACAGGTCGGCCGCGCGAACCGCGGCCAGGTTGACCGGCATATAGGTCTTCTGCAGCGCCTTGCTCTCGTCGATCGAGTTGCCCATCTTGGCCGCGATGGCCTCGACGGACGCGCCGCCGGCATTGGCCTCGACCGCGCCGGAACGCCGCATGTCCATCAGCCGGCGCTTTTCATTCTCCCCGAACACCAACCTGCGGACGTCGGCGAAATCGTCGACAAGGCTGTCCTTCGTATAGGGCACGCCGGCGCGCGGGCGTCCGCCCTTCGGCCCCGGCGCGAAGCCGCGCGAGCGAAAGATCGGTGCATCGTCGAGCAAGGTGAAGCCGAGCTGCTCGACATAGGCGAGCACCAGGCGCTGCGTGCGCCGCGACAGCGTGCCGAAGGCGCTCTCGCCGCTCTTGGTGCGCGCGATCAGAAAACCCCATTCCTGCGCCGTCTGCATCGCCTGCGCCGGCGTCAGCGTGCGCACGTCGACCGGCGAGAAGCTGGTGTCCCAGGCGACGGCGATGATGCAGGCGAGACCCTTGAAGCCGGCGCGCCAGGCGCCCTTCACCAGCCGCACGACCTCGCCGGCTGTCCAAATCTGGTTGCGGGCATTGGGCGTCTTGCGGCGGATCGCCAGCGACGGATCCGCCTTCGGCGCGCAGAGCTTCATGCCGGCCATGACATTGTAGAGCGCGCGCCACGTCTTCATGGCGCGATAGGCGGTGTCGACGCCCTTGGCGCGCAGCAGGCGCGCATACCAGTCGTCGAGCAGCTCGAGGGTTATGTCGGCCGGCGGCAGGTCGGCGAAGTACGGCTCGATGAAAGCCCAGCCCCGCTCCCAGTCTTCGCGTGTGCGCGGCGGCCGGCTCTTCCATGCTTCCATGCGCCGGTAGCGCGCGAAGGCGTCGCCGATGGAATCCTTGGGCCAGGCGTCGAGCCGCGGCGGCTCCCTGCCCTTCCTGAAGGCCTGCCAGCGATCTTCCCATTCCTTGGCGATCGCCCATGCGTCCGGACCGTCCACGCCACAGGGAATGCATTCGAAGCCGGCTTCCATCATCTTCGGCGTCGGCAGCCAGTAGCCGTATTTGCCCTTGCGGATGACGTAGTGCTTCAGCTTGATCTTAGCCAAGGGTCGCCAGCCTCGCCTTTGCGATTTCGGCGCTAGACTGCGCGGTCGCGGGCTGGCCGGCAAGACCCGAGCGCCTGTCCTGCCAGGCGTCGATCGCCACCATGTCGTAATTGCCGGTGATCGGACAGGCTTTCGGGAACCCCTGCAGTTGCAGCGCCGGCAGCAGCTCGAGGAATTCCGGCAGCGTCAGGTGCAGGTAGCGCGCCGCCTTGGCCGGCGGCACCAGGCGCGGCTGCACCGGGAAGCGGACGGATGACGGCTGCGGCGCATGGGCGTGGGTCACGGCTTGACCTCGTCGATGTTGCGGCGCTCGACGATGAAGAAGACGGCGGCGACCCAAGGATTGACGTCCCAGCCGAAGCCGCGCGCGGCATTGAGACTGTCCCAAAGCAGCGCGTATCCGTCGCGAGCATTCATTGATGCGGCGTCCCAATCCTCGTCTCCGGTCACGGCATAAAAGCGACCGAAGCGTTGGATGCCTTCTGCGATCGCATCGGCCTCGCTGATCTCCTGTAGCCGCTGGACTCGGACATCGGTGACCGTCAGCGTCAGGCGTGACGCCCAGCGCGGCATGTGGAGCGCCGGGTAGTTCCGCGATGTTCTTCCGCCCCAGCCGCCAAGGCTGTGACGAAAGAACTGAACATCGCCGACGCTGGCGATGTGGTGCCGCTCCTCGCGTGGTATCGGGCCATCGGCGAAGTCGTAGCCGACGAGATGGCTTTGAGCGCTGTCATTTGTGCGATGGTGCGCCTCGCGGACGTAGAGCCGATCACCAACCGAGAACGGCAACGCCTCCAGCAGCTCGGAGTGCCGCAAGTCATTCCAGCGCATTTGTTTGTCGCGGAAATGCCAGTCATAGCCGCGCGTGTCGCTGCGGCCGAACTCGGTGACGGCACCAAATCGCCGGAGGCGGCCAAGCACCCGACGCGTCTGCGTCTTGCGTCCTTCGAGCAGCGCGCGAACCATCGGGCCGGAAAAGAGGATCGGGCGGTCGGTCAAAGCAGCCTCCGCTGTTTCGGGTCGGCAGGCTTCGATGCATCACCGAAGCCTTTGGCGCGCAGCTCTGCGATCTGCTTCAGCTTCGCATCGTTGCCCTTGCGACGGGCCTCGAACTCGATTGGGCCGTATTTGTCGGTCTCGATCGCGCCGGCAGCGATGGCCAGCGCTCGCTTCGACTGCGCGATGTCGAAATGTTCCCAGGATGCATCCATGCCCGGCAGTCCCGTGCCGGCCGGGCGCTGGAACCATTTGCGCTGGACGCCGATGCGGTCGGTCATCGCGAACAGCTCTTCGCGCGTGTCGGCCCACATGTGGCACATGACTATCTTGCCGAAGGGGGCGCGCATGTTGTCGACGTAGACGCTCATGACAGCGCTCCGAGCGGCGGTAGGCCGACAATGTCGCGCGCCTGGTCGAAGGCATCAGGCAGGTGCGCAAGCAAAGCGGCGCGAAGCTCGCCATCCGGCGCCGTCATCGCCAGCGCGCAACCGTATGCGCCGACCATCAGGCCAATAACGAGGGCCTCATACTGGATCTCCGGATCGCGCGAGATCGTCGGTGCCCTGGCCATCGCCTCGCCGAAGGCCGTCGCGATAACCGTCTTGGTCATCTGTGCGATTGCGTCGAACGGATCGTTCCTGTCGAACGGCTTGCGGTTGCTCATAGCGCCGGCACCTCGCGCAGCTCCGGCATGCCGTTGTGCTCGACACCGTCGAGCAGGCGGCCGGCGGCTTTCTTGCCGACTTTCAGGACGTGAGCGTCCTGGTCATAAGGATCGGTGCCAATCAACGTCGCGCCGCAAGCCTGGTTATGCTCGGCGCGTGTCAGCGGCCGGAAAGCGCCCCACTGCTTGAAGAAGAACGGCACGCCAGCGGCGGCGCATTGGTCGCGAATCGAGCGCGGCCAGGCGGGGTGCATCGGTCGCGCGTCCTGGCCGCTCTCGCCGCCGACGATGATCTGGTCGAGGCGAGTGCAGTTCTGGCAGCCGATGCGGCAAGGGACTTCCCATGGCGGGCAACGGTCGCAAAGCGGCCGCAGGTATTTGTAGAAATCAATCGGCCCGAGCAGCGGCTCGGCGGAGACGAATCGGATCGCGGCCGGCGTCGCCAGCAGCTCGGGGATGCGCTCGTCGGCCTCCTGCTGGCGCTCGGCCGAGACGCCTAGCCAGACGTTCTTGAGGGGCCATGTCCAGGTCATGGCCTTGGCATTGCCGTCCTCGGTCCACAGGTCATCATTGTCGGTGTCGACAAGGCCGAGCTTTTCCAGAAACGGTTCGCAGGCGGCGCGGACTTGATCTTCGCGATCTTCTCCGGCCGTCTCGGCCGGGATGTCAATCGTGTCGCCGCCTTGCCAAGCGAGGCGATGTGCTGGCGCCGGTTGCCAGCGTTCGTTCATGTATTCCCGCATGCGCCTGGCGCGCTTGGTCAGCACCTGGAATGTGTGCTGGGGCGCCAGCGCCATGACGGCGAAGACGCGGTCGATCCATGCGTCGGGCACGTCCTCGTGGAACAGGTCGCCCATGGAATTGACGAAGATGCGGCGCGGACGCTGCCAGCGCAGCGGCTCGGTCAGGATCCGCTCGGGCGCCAGTGCCAGCTTGCCGGTCCAAATGGTGTTGCCGTTCACATTCTTCGTAGTGCCGGCGTAGTGCGGCGCGCCGCCCATGGCCTCGATGCGGCCGGCCATGCGCATGGCGTAGCAATGGATGCAGCCGGGCGAGAGGATGGAGCAGCCGACGATCGGGTTCCAGGTGGCATCGGTCCATTCGATGGGCGATTTGTCAGCCACGGTTCACATCCTTCGCGATCTTGATCTTGGTGACGGTGCCGATGTGGCCGGCCTTCTGCGCCTTGGCGGCGGCTTCCTTCGGCGTCTCGGCATCGACGATGAGGCGCTTGCCGTCGGCATAGTGAATGCGGAAGCTGGTCATCAGCGCAGCTCCGCATAGAGCAGGCCGATGGCGGCGACGGCGATCATCAAGCCGATCAGGATGCGGCGGGCGATCGGCGATTCCGCCGGCCGGTCGATGCAGTCCTCTCCGCACATGCATTCGGGGAAATTGCTGCAGCGGATGACGGTTCCGGCATCCGCCGGCGCGAGGGTGTAGCCCGTGGGCAGGTCGACGTGGCGCATGCCGGAAGACAGCATCGAAAAGACCCGGTCCTCTGGTGGGGGCGGCGGTGGCGCCGCGAAATGCGATTCCGGATTGTAGAATTTCCGCTCGTTCATGGCAGCAACCAGCCGAGCGCGAAGAAGGGCGTGGCGAACGCGATCAGACAGGCGAAGGCGAGGCCTGTCGGGCCGTCACCGCCGATCGCGGCGATGACCTTGGCGGGATCGGTGGCGCGCTGAAGGTCGGCCAGGATTTCGGACGGACGGCGCTGGGCCATGAGCTGGCGCGAAATCCACGCCGTGTGCTCCGGCGATTTGGCGGCCTCGGCGATGAGAAGATCGGCGTTGGTCATGGCCGTCACGCCACCCGGCGGACGGCGCGCGCCTTGGCCAGGTCGGCAGCGTCGGCGCTGTGTTCCTTGATCTGGGCACGGGTGAAGCCGGAGTGCTCGGCCAGGCTATCGGCCGTGACGGCGACGCCGTTCATGCCCATCTGCAGCATCTTGTCGGCCATGCGCTCGACGATGCTGCGCTCGACCAGTGCCGGGCCTTTGCGGGTCGGCATGGTTTCGTGGAGTCCGTAGTTGATCATGGGAATGCCTCCATCGCGGAATTGCGAGTGGCGGCAAACTTAAGTGTGGCTTAATTTTAAGTCAAGCTGAATATCAGTGTGGCTTAAGTTTCGGGCGGTCGCCGCTTGGAACTCGGCTTGGCGGCGACAATGGCGAGCGCTGCTTCGGCGAGTTCCATCAGCTTTTCGCGCTGGTTGTCGTCGACCGCGACAAGGAAGGGCCGGAAGATTTCAGCCAGGCGAACGGCCGGGTCGAGACTGAAGGATCTCTCCAGCCGCTCGATGATCTCACGGTTGAGGCTGTTGCGTCCGCGCGCGGCTTCGAGCTGCGCCTTCAGGGCCGGCGGAATGCGGAGATGGAAACTTGGCGGCTCGGGCTGTGGCATCCCCGACTTATGGCCGAAAGCCGATGGTGCCGAAATGGTTCCAGAATGTTCAAATCCGGCACTACCTGTCCCCGCTATCCACAGGGGATTATTACAGGTTGAAACATTCTGTTAATCCGCTGCCAATGCATGTAATCGTACCAAATTGAGACAGGGGGTGTTCCTGCAACGTTCTTGACAGGCCAGAAGGAAATTGTTCCTATTCTGGATACCGCTCCGGGTGGGAATAGAGAAATGATCCAATATAGTCCGCGTGAAAAGACGCGGAGCGAGGAAACCTTACAGCAGCTTTTGAACCTTGGCTGGCCCTTGGACCCGGCGAAGACAATCCAGAAGGATGCCGCCTCGATCGCTAACGCGATGCGCTCGATTCACGGCGGGGATTGGCGAATTCAGATTGATCATCAGGGCGGGTTTGTGATGATCGTCCGGCATTAGCCTGACGGAACCCTTCGATTACCGAAAGCAGCACCGCGACGTTGTCAGGCAGCAAGCCATCGATCCGTTCCAGGCAGGATCGTATCTCGTTGGGCTGCCGGATCGGTCCGGTCGATGCCTCCGCAGCATCCGGCCCCCACAACAGAAGATCGCCCGGCCGGCAATCCAGCGCCTGGGCGAGCGCGGCAAGCGTCGAATCAGTGAAACCCTGCTTCCCATTCTCAAGTTGCGAGATGGAGGAGGCCGTCAGCCCAATCATATCCGCCAGCGCCTCCTGATTAAGGCCGCGGTGCTTCCGCCATTCCTTGAAAAAGTAGGTCTGCTGCACCTGCGCTGCGGGATTCTTCGCCATGCTGAATATATCGCTCATAGCTTAAATTCTCTCCATTCGGCCTGACTGAAAAAATAAGCTTGACTGAAATTCAGTGGGGCTTAAGTTGGCGCGCCATGGAAACGCTTCTGATTTGGCTCGACGAAGAACGTGGCCGGCGCCTAGCGCTCGCCTCCCACCTTGGCATCTCGCCTTCCGCGATCTCGATGTGGAAGCAGGTGCCTGTCGAGCGTGTCACCAGGATTGAGCAGTTCACCGGCATTTCGCGCGGCGTCTTGCGGCCTGACATATACGGGGTCGCAGCGTGACCGCCCTCCTCGCCTCCGCCGATTTCGAAGACCGTCTGGTTCCGCGCATGGTTCCCCAAGAGCCTGACCGCGCGTCTGCCGCCGAGGCGCCCCGCGTCTCGGCGGCATTTTCTCATTTCACCGAATCCTCCTGCACACTTCGTGCTTCGGAGGACGCGACCTGTGGCGATGCCCCGCAACAGGCGACGACCGCGCCGGGTGAACCCACCCTCGCATCCGGCGCGGTCCACCTTTCCGAAGCCTCGGGCTTCATCCTGTCGCTGATCGCCGCCCATGAAGGCCGGAGCGAACGCGACACGCTCGCCTGGATCATTGCCGAAGCCGGCAAGGCGATCGGCATTCCGGCGCTGCTTTCGCGCGGCGCTGACGACATCGAAGACCTCGCCGACGTGCCGGGCTACGCCCGCCAGGCGGCAAACCGATTCAGGAGCGGCGGACCATGAAGACATCGACCTGCGGGCCTCCAGTGAACTGACGCCCGCACACTGACTCCGAAAAACCTTTCCCGCCACGGGAAACGACGCCGGGATTTCCCGGCGCGGGAAACCTTTTGTGCCTGAGGAGGCCCACGATGGTACCGAATGCGAATGCGCGCCACTTCCTGCTCAAGGCCAAGCAGCGCGACCTGATCGCAGCCGCCGGCGGCATCGAGCGTGCCGGCGAGATCTGTTCCTACGGCAAGTCGACGGTCGGCCGCTGGGCCAATGCCGACAGTCCCGACCTGATGCCGCTCGACGTGATCTTCGCGCTCGAGGAAGAAACCGGCCGCTTCGACATGAGCGAGGCGGTCTGTTCAGCGCGCGGCCGGCGCTTCGCCGATGTCGAGGCGGTGGCCGCGAATGGCTCGGTGATGGCAGCGCATGCCGAAGCGGTTGTGCGCATGGGCGAGCTGATGAGCGAAGGCGCCCTGGCCTTCGCCGACGGCCAGCTGACGCCGGCCGAAAGCGCCCAGATCGACCGCTCGCTCGCCAAGGTGAACAACGCCGTCGCCGAATACCGCAAGGTCCTTGCCGGCGCGAAGGCCGCCGGCGGCCTGAAGGTGGTGGGAGGCGAGTGATGACCGGCCTCGCTCTCAGGGACGAAGTCGAGCGCGCCGATCAGTTCTATCGCTTCTCGGTCAAATGCGGCCGGGCGATGAATGCCAGGCTCGAAGCGGCCGCTCGCGCGGCCGGCGTTAGCGTCACTACTTTCGTGCAGCGGCATTTCGAGACGATCCTCGACGAGCCGGCCGACGACGCGGGGTTTTCGCCTGATGTTTTCGCCAGGAAGCACGGTATCTCGGTCCAGGCGGCGCGCATGTGGAGCGTCATGCGCAAGCAGGCGGACCCGGTCGGTGACGTGACCGGCGCTCTTCGCGATTTCGCCACCGCGGCCAGGATCGGCGCCGGCCAGGGTGGCGAGTGTCTGTCCGAACTCGTCATTGCGAACCTGGCGCGCATCATCGCGCGGCCCGGCCCAGGGCGCGTCGGCACCTTTCGGATTTCGAAGGTGGCGTGATGAGCGACGAATACGATCCCTACTCGCCGCGTCGCCGCGCGAAGAAAGACGGCAAACCGAAGGGCGAGCGCCGCTTGGAGGCGACCGAGGAACTGCAGGCGGCTGAAACGACCAGCACGGCGCAGACCGTCGCGGCCGGGCAGCTTCGCGCCCTGATCGAGCGCATCGAGCTGCTCGAGGAAGAGAAGAAGGACGTCTCCGAAAGCATCAAGGAAGTCTATGGCGAGGCCAAGGGCACCGGCTTCGACACCAAGGCGATCCGCACCATCATCCGGCTGCGCAAGAAGGATCCTGCCGAGCGGGCCGAGGAGGACTCCATTCTCGACCTCTACAAGGCGGCGCTGGGGATGGTCTGATGAAGTATCAGCTGCTGCCCCGCCTGTCGGCCGAAGAATACGCTGCGCTCGAACGCTCGATCATCGCGCATGGCGTGCTGGTGCCGGTCGAATATGACGAAGCCGGCGAGATCATCGACGGCCATCACCGGGTCGAGATCTGCGAAAGCCACGGCCTGGTCGACTGGCCGCGCTTCGTGCGCAAGGGGCTGTCGGAGATCGACAAGCGCACCCTATCGCGCGAGCTGAACTTCGCCCGCCGTCACCTAAGCACGGCGCAAAAGCAGGCGGTGATCGCCGACCAGCTGCGCGATACGCCGTCGATCTCGTCGCGTGCTATCGCCGCGATGCTCGGCGTCGACCACAAGACGGTTTCTGCCGTGCGTGGCAAGCTGGTCAAGGGTGGGGAAATTCCCCACCACGACGAGGTCGAGGGTAAGGATGGCGTGCGCCAGCCGGCGACCAAGCCAATCAAGACTGCTTTCGTGCCCGACCAGCCGAATGTGCGCGAGTACATGGCCGGCGCCAAGATGATCCGTGCAGGACAGCAGGAGCTGCGCCACAAGGTTCGCCTGGCCCACATGGACATGGTCGCCGAGAAGGGCCGCTCCTCAGCACCGCAAAAACTCTCGCGCGTCTATCCGGTCTACTGTGCCGATCCGCCCTGGCGCTTCGGCGTGCGCTCGGAAGTGACAGGGCGCGAGAAGAGCGCGGAGAACCACTATCCGACGCTGCCGACGGACGAGATATGCGAGCTGCTTTCCGGCCTGATCGGCGGCGAGCATCCGGCCGTGTGCTTCCTTTGGGCCACAAACCCGATGCTGCTCGACGGCCTGCGCGTGTTGCAGGCCTGCGGCTTTGTCTATGTGCACCATTGGATATGGGACAAGGAAGTCGCCGGCACCGGCTATTGGGGCCGCGACAGGCATGAGCTGCTGCTGATCGGCCGCCGCGGCGACATCGCCGCGCCCCTGCCCGGCACCCAGCCGGAAACCGTGCATCGCGAGCGCAAGGGCAAGCACTCAGCGAAGCCGGACTTCTTCGCCGAGCAGATCGAGAAGCTGTTTCCCGGCGTCGCCAGGCTGGAGCTGTTCGCGCGCACGGCGCGGCCCGGCTGGGACGTGTGGGGTTACGAAGTCGATCCATCGAAAGGTCCAGTGGACCTTTCGTCGGCTGAGAAGGCCTCTGAGGCAGCGGAAGGGAAGCCAAAGCGCCGCGCCAGAAAGGCGGTGACGGCATGACCCTCACCTGGTCAAAGGGCACGGTCAAGATCGCGCTGTCACAAGGCGATGGGCTGACCGTCGACGCCGATATCATCAGCGGCCTTGCGGTGAGTAAAGCCGTCGATGCCGAATTGCTGGACGGAACACCGTGCTTCACGGTCACCCACATCGCCACGGGCCGGCGAGCGACGCATCATTTCCGATTTGACAGCATGGCCGATGCGAGAGCCTGCGCCGAAGCACTCGCTCATCTTCCGGTCGACTGGGAAGAGGCCAATTCGCCAACGTTCAAGAAGCAGTGGCTTGTGGAGGCTGTCACGGCGATCTCAGCTTTGTGCGGCGGCTTCCTTGTTGAGTCTCCTATGGACGGACCAGTGGGAGGTCACGCATGAGCGACCGCCGCGCCCTTATCCGCGACCGGATATTCGCCTGTGTCGAGATCGTCGACATGGGCTACGTCACGCCTTGCCATATCTGGCGCGGTCCCGATTCAGGCAACGGGCGCGGCGGCGGCTATCCGCGCATGACGCTCGATGGCCAGACCATGGCCGTCCACAAAGTCAACTGGACCAACGAAAACGGGATCATTCCCGGCAAGAAACAGCTCGATCACAAGTGCCGCGTGCGGCTCTGCATCCGCGAAAACCATCTGGAGATGGTCACGCATCTGCAGAACCAGAAGCGGCGCGACCTGGCCAAAGGCATCGCGCCGAAGCGTAAACGCCGCAAGCGCAGGGCGCTGCCCTCCTCTGCCACGGCTATGGAGGGCATGCCGGCATGAACGCGCCTCTCGCCCACCCGATCGCCGACGATCCTTATCTCGATTTCCTGCGCCGCAAGATGCAGCTCGCCAAGGCGGACGGCTTCGACGTCGCCCCGGAGGACATCAACCCGGCCGGCGCGCCACATTGCCGGGCCATCGTGCGCTGGGCGCTGAAGGGCGGCAGCCGCGCCATCTTCGCGTCGTTCGGCCTGCACAAGACCTTCATGCAGATCGAGCTGATGCGCCTGGTTGGCCAGTTCGAGCCGGGCCTTCGGCTGATCGTCATCCCGCTCGGCGTGCGGCACGAGTTCTTCGCCGAGGCGGAAGAGCGGTTCCAGGACGAGTCCGGCGTCACGCTGAAATTCATCAAGTCCAACGTCGAAATCGAAGGCGAGGACCTGATCTATCTCACCAACTACGAGAGCGTCCTCGCCGGCAAGATCGACGTGTCGCGCTTCGTCGCGGCCTCGCTCGACGAGGCGGCGGTGCTGCGCGGCTATGGCACGAAGACGTTCCAGACCTTCCTGCCGCTGTTCAAATCGGTGCGCTTCAAATTCGTCGCCACGGCGACGCCGTCGCCGAACCGCACCAAGGAACTCATCCACTATGCCGGCTTCCTCGGCGTGATGGACACCGGCCAGGCGCTGACGCGCTTCTTCCAACGCAACTCGGAATCGGCCGGCGACCTGACGCTGTTCCCGCACAAGGAAGACGAGTTCTGGCTGTGGGTGCACAGCTGGGCGGTGTTCCTGCAATCGCCGGCCGACCTCGGCTTCGACGACGCCGGCTATGTGCTGCCGGCCGTGACGGTGAACTGGCACGAGGTGCCGATCGACCATTCGACGGCCGGCTACGACCGCGACGGCCAGGGCCTGCTCATTCGCAACACCGCGCTCGGCGTGACGCAGGCGAGCGCGGCCAAGCGCGACAGCCTGCCCGCCCGCATCGCCAAGATGTCGGAACTGATCGCGCAGAATCCTGAAGCGCACAGCGTGCTGTGGCACGACCTCGAGGACGAACGGCGCTCGATCTATGGCTCGCAGTCGATCGAGGCGAACGAAGAAAATGCCGTCGGCTTCAAGCATGGCCGGTTCCGGCATCTTGCCACCAAGCCGGAGATGTCGGGCGCCGGCAACAATTTCCAAAAACATTGCCATTGGGCCATCTTCGTCGGCATCGGCTTCAAGTTCCACGACTTCATCCAGGCGGTGCACCGCATCGTGCGCTTCGGCCAGCGCCAAGAATGCCGCATCGACATCATCTATTCCGAGGCCGAGCGCGAGGTGCGCCGCAACCTTGAAGGCAAATGGGCCGAGCATGAACGGCTGATGGCGCGCATGGCGGAGATCATCCGCCGCTACGGCCTCGACGGCCTGCCGCTGGACGACGTGCTGCAGCGCTCGATCGGCGTGGCGCGGCGCGAGGAGCGCGGCGACGGTTTTATCATAGCGCACAATGACGCGGTGCTGGAGGCGCGGCGCACGGCCGACGCGTCGATCGGCGAGATCATCACCTCGATCCCCTTCGCCAATCACTATGAATACACGGCGAGCTACAACGACTTCGGCCACACCGACGACAATGCGCATTTCTGGGCGCAGATGGACTTTTTGACGCCGGAGCTGCTGAGGATCCTGAAGCCCGGCCGGCTCGCCTGCATCCACGTCAAGGACCGCGTGCTGTTCGGCTCGGTGACCGGCGAAGGCGTGCCGACCGTCTCGCCTTTCCATGCCGAGGCGATCTTCCACTACCTGAAGCACGGGTTCCAGTACATCGGCATGATCACCGTCGTCACCGATGTGGTGAAGGAAAACAACCAGACCTATCGGCTGACCTATTCCGAGATGATGAAGGACGCCACCAAGATGGGCGTCGGCTGTCCGGAATATGTGCTGCTCTTCCGCCGGCCGCAGAGCGATCTCTCGCGCGGCTATGCCGACGAGCCGGTGGTGCATGACAAGCCGCTTGTCTACGCGGACGGGACGAAAACAAAAGGGCTCACCGGCACGCGGAAAGACCACGGCACCGAGCTGACAATGCGCTGGAGCGACGGCGACCGGCGCGCCCAGGTGCCGGGCAGCGGCTATACGCTGGCGCGCTGGCAGCTCGACGCGCACGCTTTCTGGCCGTCTTCCGGCGACCGGCTGCTGACGACCGACGAGCTGGTGCGGCTCGGCCCGAAGCCGCTGCGCGAACTGTTCCAGCGCTCATTCGAGGGCGCGATCTACGATTTCGAGAGGCATGTGCAGCTCGGCGAGGAACTGGCCGCGCGCGATGCTTTGTCGAAGACCTACATGACGCTCGATCCGCGTTCCGGCGATCCGGGCGTCTGGCACGACGTCGTGCGCATGCGCACGCTGAATGGCGAGCAGGCTCACCGCAATCTCGAAAAGCATGTCTGCCCGCTGCAGTTCGACATCGTCGACCGGCTGATCGACCGCTACAGCAACGCCGGCGACATCATCTATGACCCGTTCGGCGGGCTCATGACGGTGCCCTACCGCGCCATCCTGAAGGGGCGCCGCGGGCAGGCGTCCGAGCTTAGCGCGACCTATTTCAGCGACGGCCTGCGCTATTGCCAGGAGGCGGAAGCCAAGCGCGCCATCCCGACCATGTTCGACATGCTCGGCCTCGACGACATCGATGCCGCTATCGCGGCGGAGACCGGCAAGAAATATCGACAGGCAATCGCGGAAACGATCGCGGAAGCCAAGGCGGGCGACAACCGTCGCACGTTGCGTGCGCTTCGCGATCAGTTGTTGGCCTTATCCGATTCCGACCTCGATCGCGAATGGAACGGTTTCGACGACGGCTTGCTATACGCCTACAGCGAGGACGGCGACGAGCTCGTGATCGGCGACGACATCGCGGAGGCGGCGGAGTGATGCGCGATCCGATCACCGCCTTTGGCCTGTTCGTGCTGGCGCTGTTTCGCCGTCCGCTGCCGTCATATGAGATCGTCACGACGCCGGCGGGGCCGATGATCGTGACTCCGGGCGCCGTGACGGCATCGGACATGGACGCGTTGCGCCAGGCGCTGCAGCGCCAGATCGCCAGCGACGAGGCCCGCGATGGCTGATCCCTTCGACCGCGCCCGCTTCGCCGCGACCGTTCGCCGGCGGCTCGACGGCATCTCGATCCGCCAGGCGGTGGCCACCTGGCCGACGCTCAACGTCGCCATGATCAGCCGCGCCAGGAACGGCGAGAACCTGACCATCGGCAGCTTCCTGGCGCTCTGCAAGGCGCTGCGCCTTCGACCGATGGATTTCCATGTCGACGGCGCGAAACGCCGCCGCGTGACGCGAAAAACCATTCTGCAACAGGCTGTTACAGCGTCTGTGCCATGTGAAACACGGAGCGCACCATGACCGACACCATGCTTCCGATGCTGCGCCAGCTCTACAATGCCGACGGCAACCAGGCGCGCGCCGACATCCTTTTGCGCATACCGGATTCTGTGCTGCTCAAATATCGCGGCTCGATCGTCGAAGCGTGCCGGCGGGCATCGTTTGAGGTCGGCTTGGCCTTCGTCGACATGCGTACATCCGCCCTTCTCGCGGTCCGCGATGCGACCGGCCAGGTGCCGCCAGAGCGAGCCGCGATGGTGGAGCGTTATCGGCGCGCGCTGGTCGGTTTCGTCAATGGAGGCGCGTCGTGACCGCGCCTGTCGAAAACCAGATCGAGGGCAAGCTTGCCCGCAAGCTGGCCCCTGTGGTGCGCGAAATGCTGCTTGCCGAGATCGAGCGGCTGGCGGCCCCGACCGTGGCGAAGCCGAAAGCCTCGAAGGCCGATGACGACATCATGGAGGCCTGCCGCATGGTGGCGAGCGCTGCCGACGGGCTGGCGCAGGCGAAGTTCGGCCCCGGCGAGATCGCTGCGCGCAAATCGCTGGAGCGCGCCGCCACCGTTCTCGGACGCGCCATGCGCAAGCACGGGCGGATGCCGGGATGAACGCACATGCGCTCTCGCCCGATGCCACCAGGCTCAAGGCCATCAAGGTCGCGATCGACGCGCTCGGCCCGTGCGACTGGACGCGCGCGCATGACGAGACCGGCGCGCTGATCGAGGCGCGCGGCGATTATGGCGAGCGCTATGTGCTTGCTCGCTTCGGCGATCATGCCAGCGTCGACGAGGTCGCCTTCGTCTGCGGGGCGCCGGATACGGTGCGCTTCCTGCTTCACCTTTTGGCGCGCGCGTTTTCCGAAATCCATGAACTGCGTGGCGAGCCCGTGCGCCGGAACAAGCCCGTGGGTGAGCCGGCACAGTCGAAGAACTTCGCGACGGAGTGCGCGCTGAAATGCCAGGATGCGCGCTTCAAGGTCTACCTCGAGGAACGGCACGGGCTGGAACGCCCGCTGACGGATGACCGCGTGGCGCAGCGCGTGCGCTCGATCCTCGGCGTCACCTCACGAAAGCAACTCAACGATGGCGGGGCGCCGGCCGAAGCGTGGAAAGCGCTGCGCGCCGATTTCGCCGCATGGCTGAAGGCGGGACGATGAACGCACCTTTCCTACTCGACAACCGCATGACGGTCGTTCTGTTCGCTGGCATGGGCGGCGGCTGCGACGGTCTTGAGGATGCCGGCTTCCATGTCCACGTCGCGATCAATCATGATCGGGTGGCCGTCGCCGTGCACGAAAAGCGGCATCCGCACACCCGCCACCTGCGCTGCGATGTGTTCGAGGCGGACCCGCGAAAGGTGACGGCTGGCCGTGGCGTGCGCGCGCTGCACGCGTCGACGGACTGCACGCATTTCTCGGTCGCCAAGGGTTCGAAGCCGGTCAGCAAGCGGCGGCGCTCGCTCGCCTGGGTGATCTGCCGCTGGGCAGGCACGGTTCGGCCGGAAGTGATCACCATGGAGAACGTCCAGGAGATCACGACGTGGGGGCCGTTGATCGCCAAGCGCGATCCGGCCACCGGCCGCGTGCTGAGGCTCGACGGCACGGTGGCGGCGAAGGGCGAACGCGTGCCGATCGCCGAGCAGTGGCTGATACCGGATCCTCGCCACAAGGGCCGCATCTGGCGCGCCTGGCTGAAGCATCTGCGCGGGCTCGGCTACAGCTTCGAGCATCGTGTGCTGGTCTGCGCCGACTATGGCGTGCCGACGATCCGCAAACGCTTCTTCGGCGTCGCCAAGGCCGATGGCGGGTCGATCGCCTGGCCGGCGCGCACGCATGCGCCGCGCAAGGTGGCAAAGCAGCTGGGACTGAAGCCGTGGGTAGGCGCGCATACGATCATCGACTGGTCGCTGCCGGTGAAGTCGATCTTCGGCCGCAAGAAGCCGCTGGCCGATGCCACGCTGCGCCGCACGGCACGGGGCGTAATGCGCTATGTCGTCGATGCGGCGAAGCCGTTCATCGTGCCGATCACGCATGCCGGCGACGACAGGGTGCATTCCGCCGACGATCCATTGCGGACCCTGACGACGGCGCACCGCGGCGAGATGTCGGTTGTGGCGCCGACGCTGATCCGCACCGATCAGCAAAGCGCTGCCAAGCGCAACGGTGTCCAGTCGGTCGAGGAACCTGTCAATACGCTGCACACCTCGTCCGGCATCGCTGTCATGGGCGCGACCATCGTCGGGGCCGGCGGACGGGCGGCGCAATCCTCGCCGCGCGACCTCGAGGAGCCTCTCGGCACCACGACAGGCAAGGAAGACCGCGTGCTCGTCGCGGCACATATGGCGAAATTCAACCAGAATGGCGACGGCTATATGCCGACCGAGCCGCTGGACACGGTGATGGCCGGCGCGCCGCGTCACGCCGTGGTAGCGGCCAATCTTATCCAGGCTGGCTACGGCGAGCGAGAGGGGCAAGCCCCGCGCAGTCTCGACATCCAGGAGCCGATCGGCGCACAGGTCGCCGGCGGTGGCAAGCATGCGATGGTGGCGGCCTTCCTGGCGCAACACAATACGGGTGAGCCCGGCCGATCGGCTGAGGATCCGTTGTCGACCATCGTGACGCTCGGTTCGACACAGGGTGTTGTTGCCGCCACGCTCGGCAACATGCACGGCACCAATCGCGACGGACGGCCAATCGACGAGCCGCTGTCGACCGTTTCGGCCGGCGGGAGCCACGCGCATCTGATCCTCAGCTTCCTCCAGCACTATTTCGGTTCGGGCAAGCAGGATGACGATGTGCGCCAGCCGCTCGGCGCGCTCACTGGCAAGGCTCGTTATGGCCTCGTCGAGGTGATGGTGAAGGGTGTTCCGCACTACATCGACGACATCGGCATCCGCATGCTGGAGCCGGAGGAAGGCGCCGCCGCGCACGGCTTCAAGCCCGGCGCGCTACCGGACGAAATCACCATGGACGGCAAGACGCGCCGCCTGACCAAGACGGAAAAGTATCATCTGGTCGGCAACAGCGTGCCGCCGCGCATGATCCAACTGCTCGCGGAATGCAACGTGCGCTGCGAGCTCGTGCTGGAGGCGGCGGAGTGATCACGGCGCGCGACATCATCGACGCGCTGATAGCGCTTTCTGACGGCCGTATATGGGCCAGTGAACTCGGCTTCTTTTCGGGTGCCAGGCGGATCGATTTCTGGACGTTGGAGCCGACGCATTCGCAAGGCTTCAGGGCTAGCGCCTATGAGATCAAGATCAGCCGCGGCGACTTCCTGCGCGATTCGATCGAAAAGCAGGACGGCGCGCTGCGTTGGTCGGATCGGTTCTGGTATGTGACGTCTCCCGGAGTGCTGACGGTTGCCGATCTGCCGGAATGGGCCGGTTTGCAGGAATGGGATGGCGAAAGCTTCCGTGTCCGCCGTAAGGCCCCTCCGCGCGTCAAGGAGGCTCCCGACTGGGAGCTTATCGTTTCCTTGCTTCGAAACTCCGGCGACTGCAGGCGAGACGTTGGGCTGATCAAGGCCCAAGCCGCGTATCTGCAAAGCCGCGTCGACCAGCTTTCTCGGCAAGAGAAAATGCGCATGGATCTCCAGTTCCGGCGCTGGACATGCAAGCACAGTAAGGCGGTTCAGGCATGACTGGGCCTCGCCTTTCCATCATTCCGGCGCGCGCGGCGACCGACAGGTCGCTGAAGCCGCGCGATCTGCAGGTGCTTTGCGTGCTCGGGCGCCATACCGACGATCTCGGCTGGTGCCGCAAGAGCCAGGTCAAGATGGCAGACGAAATGGGTTGCGCGCGCTCGACGGTGTTCGAGGCGATCGAGCGGCTGGTCAAGGCCGGCTATCTCGAGCGCTACGAGCAGGAGGAGGAGAACGGGCGTGACAGTCCGCATGTCTATCGCGTCATCCTCGATCCGAAGCATGCCGATCCGCGCAGCGTGAAAGAGGCCGATCGCGAGCCGGATGACCCCTGCCGACAGGCCGGCACCCCTGCCGGTATATCGGCACCCCCTGCCGGTCCAGAGCCGGCACCCCCTGCCGGTCCAGAGCCGGCACCTAAGAACGACCCTCTTAGAACGACCCACCAGAACGAATCTGAGAAAGAGCGCACGCGCGAGGAAGAAAAGGCAATCGAGCGCTGGCTGAAGAAAACGCATCCGGCCTGGCCGAGCTACATCAGCGACAGCGGGCCGAAGGCGCTGGCCGAGGCGCGCAAGCTGACCGACGAGGAGCGCGACGCCGCGGCCGACCGCATGGCCGATTACGTGGCCAGCGCCAAGGTCGGCGGCCGGACGGTGATCTGCACCTTCGCCGTCTACCTCGCCGAGAAGCGGTGGGAGAAGCTGCCGCCCAAGGCACAGCCGGCAGCGGAGGCCGACGACTATGCGCCGCCATTCGGGCCGGTGTGGATGGCATGGGTGATAGCGCACATGCTCGACGGCCCGACCAATCCTGCGGCGACGGCGTTCGCTGAACGCTGGCCGCACCTGTTCAAGCTGTTCGGCATGGCGCGCAGCGGCAAGGGCTATCGCTTCGGCGAGCGCTGGCATGCGCTGAAAGGCCAGATGGTGGCGGTGCCGGTCGACATGCCGCAGTGGAACGACTGGAAGGCGCTGTTCCAGCAGCGCGGCTGGCCATGGCTGCCTGACCCTGGCCGCGTGGCCTACTTCCCGGTTGGCGGACCGGACGGACTGGCAGCATTCGAACAGGCATTGCGAGGGAACCATGATGCGGGCGGACGTGAAGCGGCTGAGTGAGCGGGAACACGTCTTTGTCGATCGCTCGACGGGAGAGATCATCAATGTCGATCGCGCCTGGCAGAAGAGCGACAAGCGAATCGCATTGCGCCGGCGGGAGCAGGCGCTGCTTGCGGCAGCAGGTATGGATGGCCCGGAAGCGCATTGGTATGTGCTGCAGGTGAAAAAGGGCCTCGACATTGCTGTGGATAAGTCGCTCGAAGATGCAAAGATCGAGCGATGGATGGCACAGGAAACCGTCGTGGTCCGTCGTCGTGGCCGCTACGGAATGATGCGTCCAAAGACCAAGACGGTGCCGTTCCTGCCCGGCTACATCTTCGTGAACGTGGTGTGGTGCCCGCCCTGCTGGCATGCGCTTTCCGGCATCAAAGGCGTTGAGGGCGTGCTCGGTGGCGCTGAACGTCCAGCTCCAGTTCCTGAGGCTAAGATGTTGAAACTTCGTGCTGATGTCGAACACGATCCAGAGGCCATCAAGGCGATGATCAGGTCGTTCGATGTTGGCGATCAGGTCAGCGTTGATGACGGTCCATTCGCCTCGTTCCCTGGCGTGGTGAAGTCGGTAGACGACAGAGGCCGAGCGCAGATCGAGGTAATGCTCTTCGGCCAATTTGTCTCGGTCGACCTCGACCTTGCGCAAATCAGCAAATCGTAATAGCGAGTCTGTCCCTAGGACGAGCTGAAAGTGTCGCACTCCCGAAAGGGCTGGAAGCGCCATCAGCCCCAGGCGAAGCACCCCAGCTTCGCCGCAATGGATAAGATTCCAGCATGAGCAGCAACGCAGCGCCTTGGCGGCGCTGGTATAAGACCGAGCGTTGGCAGCGGCTGCGCGAGCGCATCCTGGTGCGCGACCTCTACACCTGCCAAAAGACTGGCGTGCTGCTGATAGGCAAGCACCCCGCACCCAACAGCCCGGTCATCCACCACGACAAAGAGCATCGTGGCAACGAAGCGCTGTTCTGGGACGAGGCGAACCTGATCGCCGTCTCGAAGGAATGGCACGACAGCGACGCGCAGAAGGCAGAGCAGGTCAGCCTGCAGCAACGCGGCGTCTGGTATTAGATAGCGACCTTCGATTGAATGTACTTCCGGTCTTCTTGAACATCCACGTTCCCGCCGCTGGTCCGAAGACGGGTAAGTCCCTTGCCTGTGGCAAGCGCAGAGATCGCGGCAACCTGATCAAAGTTGACGTATACCTTGGCACCGTCCTCGGTGGTCAATTCAAGCCACATAAGCCCATCTTCGTTCATGGATGCTCCTCCTCTCAGTTGAGACGATCCACCAAACCACCTTCAGGTGGCCTTGGGCAAGCATGGAAGGGGGTGGGTCGAAAGTCTGAACCCCCTTACCGCCTGGACCCGCGTCCCCCACATTCGGAGATTTTTTTTCGATGGAGCCGAATTTTGACCTGTTCGGTCATCCGGTTCGTGAGGGCTTCGGTAACCGCGGCCGTCCGCCGTATGAGCCGACCGAAAAAGATCGCAACAAAGTCAAGCTCTTGCTGGCTTTGGGCTGGGCAAACCAACGGATTGCCAACGCGCTCGGCGTCTCCCCGGCGACGCTGAAGCGGTATTTTAGAGCCGACATGCGCGAGCGCGATGCCATGCGCGATCGGCTCGATGCCCGCCGCTTCGAGATCGCCTTGGAGCAGGCGAACGCCGGCAACGTCACTGCGCTCCGCGAACTCGGCGCCATGATCGACCGCAACGATCGCATGACGATCGAAGCTTCCATGGGCAAGGGACGCGATGACGACAAGCCTGTCGAGAGGGTCGGCAAGAAGGTCATCGACGAGCAGCGCGCCCATGCGGCCGACGCCGACTTGATGGCCGAGCTCGAGATCGAAGCCGCGCAGAATGCCCGCCACTGAGACGCTGCCGCGGTTCGCTTGCCCGGATTGGTGGGAGCGCATCAAGGCCGGGCAGACGCCCATGGCCTACGTACCGCTCAACCATGCGAAAGCGGCCAAGGCCCTGGCATTCTTCAACCGGCTAAGGTTGCCGGACGTGCCCGGGAATCCGCCGCTGTCGGAAGCCTGCGGCGAATGGTTTCGCGACATCCTGTGCGCCTTCCTCGCCAGCGAGGATCCGGAGACCAAGCAGCGGCTCGTCTGGGAGCTGCTGTGCATGGTCCCGAAGAAGAACTCGAAGACGACCTATGTCGCCGCGCTCGGCCTCACCGCCCTCTTCATGGAGGAAGCGCCGAACCGGCAGATGCTGATCGTTGCGCCAAGCCAGAACATTTCAGAGCGCTGCTTTGACCAGGCGCAGGGAATGATCCGCCTCGATCCCCGTCTCGACGCCATCTTCAAGGTGCAGGATCACCTCAAGTGCATCGAGCGCCGCAAGACCGGCACACAGCTCGACGTGAAGTCATTCGACACTTCGATCGTCACCGGCGAAATCCCGATCCTGACGATCATCGACGAGGTGCATGAGCTGGGGAAGAAGGCGAAAGCCGCCGCAGTGATGCAGCAAATAAGGGGTGGCGGCATCACCATGCAGGGCGGCCAGCTCCTGATGATCACGACCCAGTCGGACGAACAGCCGGCCGGGATATGGAAGACCGAACTCGACAAGGCGAGAAAGATCCGCGACGGCGTCGGCGGCAGCGAACCGATCCTGTTGCCGGTGCTTTACGAATTTCCGCCCAACCAGCAGCGCGACCAGGCGTTCTGGCGCGACCGTCGTAACTGGAAGTACCTGCTGCCGAACATAGGGCGGTCAATCGATCCCCAGCGGCTCGCTGCGGACTATGAGAACAACGGCTCGGCCACGAAGGAAGCCGAGCAGATATGGGCTAGCCAGCATCTCAACATCGAGATCGGTGTCGGCCTCGGTGACGAAGGCTGGCGCGGCGCCGATTATTGGGAGCAGCGCGCCGATCCTTCCTTGACGCTGGAATCGCTGATCGCCCGTTCCGAAGTCGCCGTTGTCGGAGCCGATGGCGGCGGTCTCGACGACCTGTTCGGCATCTGCGTCATCGGACGTGAAAAGATCACCCGCCGCTGGCTGGTCTGGACCCATGCTTTCGCGCACCCGAAGGTCCTCGAGGTACGCAAGGAAATCGCGCCGCGGCTGTTGGGCTTCGAGACGGAAGGTTCGCTCACCATCTGCAAGGTGTCGGCCTACATCGCTCGCATCGCCGAGATCGTCGCACAGCTACGGGATTCCGGCTTGCTGCCTGAGAAGAACGCGGTCGGCTTCGACCCGAACAACATCGCTGCCTTCGTGGATGCGCTGGCGCTGAAGAAGATCGAAGGCCTGATGCTCCATCGCTTGCGCCAAGGCCCGGCGCTATCGCCGGCGCTCTGGGGCCTCGAGCATAAGCTGAGCGACGACACGATCAGTCATGACGGATCCGACATGATGGCCTGGTCGGTCGGCAATGTGAAGATCGAGGTCAAGGGCAACGGCAATATGGCGACCAAGCAGGCCGCCGGCCGCACGAAGATCGACCCCGTGATCGCCATGCTGTGCGCGGCGATCCTGATGAGCTGGAACCCGGAAGCGTTCGGCAACAGCGTCTACCGCGAACGCGGCATCATGGCCCTTTAGGAGACCATATGGCTTTCTGGTCAGGCTGGTTCGGAAAAGGCAGCGCTGTCGCTGGGCAGGAGCCGCGCGCCGCTGTGCAGAGCGCAGGCCCTGGCCGGCTCATCACCACATCGGCCGATCTCGAAGAGGCCATGCGCTCCGGCAGGATTACCACCTCCGGCTCGATGGTCATCCCGGAAACGGCTATGCGCGCGGCTGTCGTTTATGCATGCGTCCGTCTGCGCGCCAGCGTCGTCGCCAATCTGCCGCTGGACGTGAAGCGTCGCATCGACGAGCGCACGCGCCAGAACGCGTCGGATCACTGGCTTTGGAGCCTGTTGCGCCGGAAACCTAACCGCTGGCAGACGCCGAGCCAGTTCAAGCGGATGCTTCAGACGCACCTGCTGTTGCGCGGCAAGGCCTATGCGATGATCGTGTGGTCGAACGGGAGGGCCCTCGAGCTGATCCCGCTCCATCCCGACCGGGTCGAGTGCAGGCAGGCCGACGATCTATCGATCAGCTACGTTTACACTCGCAAGGACGGCCGCCAGGTCACCCTACAACAAAAGGAAGTGATGCACCTTGTCGGTCTGACGCTCGACGGCGTCAACGGCGTCTCGGTGCTGACCTATGCCCGTGAATCGATCGGGCTGTCGCTGACCATGGAGAACCATGGCGCCACGATCTTCAAGAACGGCGCTCGCGTCAGCATCGTGCTCAAACACCCGCAAAAGCTTGGCAAGGAAGGACTCGAATTCCTCAAAACCAGCCTCGACGACTATCGGGCCGGTGGCGAGAGCGAGGGCAAGGCCCTGATCCTCGAGGAAGGCATGTCGACCGAGCGCCTTGCGATGACGTCGGAAGATGCCGAGTGGATCGAGAGCCGCAAATTCTCGCGCACCGATCTCGCCATGTTCTTTGGCGTTCCGCCGCACATGATCGGCGACACCGAAAAATCCACCAGCTGGGGTACCGGCCTTGAGCAGCAGACGCAGGGCTTCGTCACCTTCAGTGCCGAGGATGACCTGACGACTTGGGAAGAGACCATAGGCCGCGACCTGATCCCGGCCAATGAGCCCAACATCTATGCCCGCTTCAACCGCAACGCGCTGGTGCGAGGCGACCTGAAGGCTCGGCAGGGTTTCTATGTCGCGATGCTGCAGTGGGGCGTCTACAGCCCTAATGAGGTTCGCGCTCTGGAAGACGAAAACCCACGCGATGGCGGCGACATCTACTATCCGCCTCCGAACACGGCCGGAAAGCCGGATCCGAACAAGGGAAACGAAGATGACCCTGCGCAAGCTGCCTGAAGCCAAGACGTTCCAGCGTCCGCAAAACTTCCAGTGGGACGCGCCTTCGGACGTGCTCGCCAAATGGGCGGAGACGCCGCATGCGGCGGCTGCGGATGATCCGAACACCATCACCATCTTCGACGTCATCGGCGAGGATTGGTGGACCGGCGGCGGCTTCACAGCCAAGCGCATGTCGGCGGCGTTGCGCTCGATCGGCTCGAAGGATGTGACCGTCCAGATCAACTCGCCTGGCGGCGACATGTTCGAGGGCATCGCCATCTACAATCTGCTGCGCGAACATCCAGCAAAGGTATCCATTCAGGTCATGGGCTGGGCGGCATCGGCCGCCTCGATCATCGCCATGGCCGGCGACGATATCCGCATGGGCCTCGGCACCTTCATGATGGTGCACAACGCCTGGGGCGTCGTCATCGGCAACCGCCACGACATGCGCGATGCCGCGACGTTGTTCGATGGTTTCGACAGCGCCATCGTCGATATCTATGTCGCGCGCACCGGACAGGATCGACCGGCCGTCGAAAAGCTCATGGATGCCGAGACCTTCATGGGACCGTCCGAAGCCGTGAAGAACGGTTTCGCCGATGCAGTCGACGAGGGCATAACGGTGCCCGATTCGAACACCAAGAACATGGACCGCGGGCTCATGGCCCGCAGACAGACTGAAGCCGCGCTCGCCAAGGCCGGCTTCTCCAGAGACAAGCGCTCAGAACTCCTTACCGAGATGGGCGTCCTGGCGGCCCCGCGTGATGCAAGCCGCAACCCCGCCGCGCGAGATGCAGGCATCGACGAAGCTGCCGTCCGGCAGCTGATCAACACCCTCAAAAGATAGGATCAAGCCAAATGAACAAGGCTTTCATTCTGGCGGCGCTGTGCGCCGTCATCGCGGTCGTTTGCGTCTCGTTCGCAATCCCGGCCGATCATCTGTCCCACGTCGCGGGCCTGATGCCGCATGGTGTCGGCACCAGCATGGCCATGATGTGCGCCCCTGTTCTCAATCACCGCGCGCGCGGTCTCGTCGCCATCCGCAATGACGGCGGCTCCGGCGCCACCGCCATCCTCAATGAACTGAAGCAGACGTTCGAAGCGTTCAAGACGGAAAACGACAAGGCGATTGCCGACCTGAAGAAGGGGTTGGGCGACGTGGTCCAGACTGAGAAGGTCGACCGCATCAATGCCGAGATCACGAAGCTACAGGCTGCGATCGACGAGACCAATGTCATGCTGGCAGCGTTGAAGGTCGGCGGCACGGCCGGAAATACCGACCCGACCAACGGCGAGCACGCGAAGGCCTTCAATCGCTATTTCCGCAAGGGCGACGTGGGCAATCTCGGCGAACTGCAGGTCAAGGCGGCGCTCACCACACAGTCGGATCCGGACGGCGGCTATCTTGTGCCGACCGAAACCGAAAAGACAATCGACCGCATCATGGGCACGACGTCCATCATGCGCCAGCTAGCGACCATCCTCCCCATCGGCACCAATGAATACAAGAAACTGGTGAACATGGGCGGTGCAGGTTCGGGCTGGGTCGGTGAAGAAGAAGGCCGTCCGCAGACCGGCACGCCGACGCTGCGTGAGCTGATCTTCACCATCATGGAGCTCTACGCCAATCCGGCCACGACCCGGAATATGCTCGACGACGGTATCATCGATATCGGCGCCTGGCTGGCGGACGAGGTGAACATCACCTTTGCAGAACAGGAAGGCGCTGCCTTCGTCACCGGCAATGGCGTGAAGCGTCCGCGTGGCATCCTCGCCTACCCGACTGTTGCCAACGCCAACTACGCATGGGGCAGTCTCGGCTTCGTGGTTACCGGCGCTGCGGCCGATTTCGTCGCGCCGTCGACCTCGGTCAGCCCGGCGGATGCGCTGCTCGACCTGCTTTACTCGTTGAAGCAGGGCTATCGCAACAACGCCTCGTTCCTCATGACCGACACCACGCAGGGCAAGGTCCGCAAGTTCAAGGATGCCCAAGGCGACTATATCTGGGCGCCTCCGACCGCGACCGAGAAGGTTCCGACCATATTCGGAAAGCCGGTCTATACCGACGACAACATGAACGATGTCGGCGCCAACACCTTCCCGGTTGCGGTCGCCGACTTCAAGCGCGGCTATCTGATCCTCGATCGCCAGGGTGTCCGCGTCCTGCGCGACGAGTACACCAACAAGCCGTATGTCCACTTCTACACGACCAAGCGTGTCGGTGGCGGCGTCTCGAACTTCGAGGCGATCAAGCTGCTGAAGTGCAGCACCTGATAGCGGCTTGATGCCTCCTGGGCGCCGCAAGCGATGCGGCGCCCATCTTTCTCCCCTCATTCTAGAAGGAGCAGTCCGATGAAGGACCTGCATTCGAAAATCGCAATCGTGAACGCGTTCGGCCCTGTGGTGCTTTCGGCGGACAATACCCCGGCCGCCATCGATCTGCAGGGGTTCAATGCCGCTGAAATTGAACTCGCGATCGGCATTGGCGGTATCACGTTCGACGCCACCAACAAGATCGAGTTCAAGCTCACCCATTCCGATGACAACGTGTCCTATTCGGCCGTCACCGATGCCGACATGCTCGGCATTTCGGGAATCTCCAACGGCATTATCAAGTCGCTTGTTGCGGCTCACGCGGCGGCAGAATCTTGCCGCTACGGCTACAAGGGCGGCAAGCGGTATCTCAAGCTGCTGGCCGATTTCAGCGGCACCCATGGCGCCGGTACGCCGCTCTACGCCGCCGTGATCAAGAGCAAGGGTTACAACAACCCGCAGCCGAACGCCGCCTGATCTTCCATCAACCAAATGACGGAGCCGCCGGGGTGCCGGCGGTCTCCCCAAATCGCAGGAGACATCCATGAAAGCCATTGTCGACAAGGAATTCGTCGGACGCCGTGACGATCACGGCGAATCCGAAACGTTCAAGGTGGGCGTCGAGATCGAGGGAAACCTCGCCGAAGTCGCTGTGCGCGAAAAGTTCGCTACTGAGATCGCAGCCGACGAAACCGCTGAAGATGCCAAGCCGTCCAAGGGCCGGCGCGGAAAATAAAAGGGCTACCTGAGATGCTTCGACCCGTCCGCACCACGGCGCCGGCTGCTGCCGTCTCGCTCGAGGAGATCAAGCGGCACGTGAATGCCGTCGATTTCACCGATGATGACGAGCTTCTCGGTGTCCTGGTGCAGGCGGCGACCGATCACCTCGACGGTTGGACGGGCATCTTGGGCCGCTGCATCGTCAATCAGGGCTGGCAGCAGGATTTCGGGTGCTGGCCGGCGTGTCGTGATCTGCGCCTGCCGTTTCCCGACGTCGCCAGCGTCGTCGTGAAGTATTCCGACCCCGACGATGCCGAACAGACGGTTTCGAACACCCTCTATGAGACACTGTCCGATGCGCGCGGCGCCTTCGTTCGCCTGCGAGACAATTTCGGTGCGCCGGCTCTGAACGATCAGCGCTCCGATCCTGTGCGCATCGGTTTCACCGCCGGCTTTGGCGCCGCGGATGCGGTGCCGAGCGCGGTCAAGATCGTGATCATGATGCTCGCCGCTCATTGGTATGCGAACCGCGAAGCGGTCGCCATCGGCGATGCCGTTGCACCGCTTCCCATGGCCGTTGACGCGCTGATCGCTCCGTATCGCCGCGTCGGCGTCTAGCTTCTTCCTCATCCCTCAACCGGAGATCTCTCCCATGGCCGATCTTGTCATCACTGCCGCCAGCGTCGTCGCTGGCGCGAATGCCGCAACCGAAACCGGCGCCGCCGGCGAGGCCATCACCGCCGGCCAGGCGGTCTATCGCTCCAGCACCACGAAAAAGCTGATGAAGGCGGATTCGAATGGGGCCAGCGCCGAGATCCGCACGCCTATCGGCATCGCGCTCAACGGCGGCGCGCTCGATCAACCGATCAAGTTCCAGAAGAGCGGCGACATCACCATCGGCGCGGCGCTGACACCGGGCGTCGCCTACTACCTGTCCGACACGCCCGGCGGCATCTGCCCCGTCGCCGATGTCGGCACGGGCGAATATGTCTGCCTGATCGGCCTCGCCACCTCGGCCAGCGTGCTGGCGCTCGACGTCCGCTACACGGGCGTTTCGAACTAACATGTGGGTGCGCTTCACCGCCGACTTCGACTGGAAGCCGACGCCGCAATCCATCATCGCCTACAAGGGAGGGATGGAGCAGAACGTCACGCGCGCCTGCGCGGCGGCGGCGCTTTCAGCCGAAAAAGCGGTGAAATGCTCCAAGCCGCGCAAGGACGCCGACGATGCCGAAGCCTAACGCCGGCTCATTGCGCGAGCGCGTCGCATTCGATGCGCGGTCCGAGATCGACGACGGATACGGCAACACTGTCGCCGGTGACTTCGAGGAGCGCTTCCAGTGCCGCGCCGAATTCCGCAGCCGGGGTGGCTCGGAGGCTGTCATGGCGGCGCGGCTCGAAGGCCGCAACACCTTCGGAGTCTATGTCCGCTCTTCCTCGCAGTCGCGCCGGCTTACGACCGATTGGCGCATGCGCGATGTCAGGGCCGGCACGGTCTACGCGGTCATCGCCGTCGACATCATCACCGATCCGGCCTGGGTCTATCTCACCGTGCAATCGGGCGTGGCGGCATGAGACCGCAGGTGAAATGGCAGGGGCGCGAGGCGCTCTATCGCCGGCTCAACCAGCTTCTTCCGAATGTGGAAAAGGAGGTCGCCGTCGAACAGCTGGAAGGTGCGAAGGAACTCGCCAACAGGATACGGCCGCGCGCGCCGCGCGACACTGGCGAATACGCTGACAGCCTGATCGGCGACAAGATCGCCAATCACCGCGACAAGCGCGCGATCGGCCTGCCGGGCAGGACGAAGGATCCGAACGCGACCGGCATCTTCGGCGAATTCATCTGGCGGTTCCTCGAATTCGGCACGGTCAAGATGGCGGCGCGCCCGCACATCTTTCCGACCTATCGCGCCTACCGCAAGGCGCTTCGGCGCCGCATTGCCGGCGCGGTCAACAAGGCCGTGCGCAAGGCCAAGAAGGGTTAGATGACCTCGCCAAGCCTGGAATTGCAGGGCGCGATCGTGGCGCGGCTGAAAGCCGTGGCCGGGGTGGCATCGTTCATCGGTCAGCGGGTTTACGACACCGTGCCGGCCAACCCGATCTTTCCCTATGTGACGGTCGGCCCGATGGTCGAGCTGTCTGACGATGTCGATTGCATCAAGGGCTTCAACATCACCTTCGACATCAACGTCTGGTCGCGCGCGGTCGGCTTTCCCGAAGCGGAAAAGATCAGCGACGCCGTGCGCGTTGGCATCCTCGAGCCGGAATTGGCCCTGACAGAAAACGCCCTGGTCTACCTTCAGCACCGGCAGACCATCTTTTCCCGTGACCCGGATGGGCTGACCAACCGGGCTCGCATGAGCTTCGAGGCCTTCGCGGAACAGCCGTGAATTAGGCCTGATTTTTCACAGCAGGTGGCGCGCCTGCCGGCATCCGCCGCGCCGTTCAAACGACATGGAGAAAATGCGATGGCATCCCCCACGACAATCAAGGGCGGCAAGGTCAAGGTCATGCTCGGCGACGGCGCGACCCCGGAAAATTTTGCCGTTCCCTGCGGCTTCACCTCCCGCTCGATGACGCTGACCAAGGCGCTCAACGAATTCCAGTTGCCGGACTGCGACGATCCCGATGCCGTCGACTGGCTTGGCCGCGACGCGACCTCGCTGTCGATGTCGATCAGCGGCGAAGGCGTGCTCGCCGCGGAATCGGTCGAGACCTGGCTCAATGCCTGGGAAAGCGTCGATTCCGTCCATGTGAAGGTCATTTGGGAGTTCCCGGCGAAAACGATCACCTGGACCGGGTCGATGCATGTCGAGACCTTTGCCGCCACCGCGCCGAACGCGCAGCGCGCCACCGCGAACGTCTCGCTGCAATCCGACGGTGTCATGACCCGGGTCGTTTCGTGAGCCGAGACGCTTCGACGACGCAGACCTTCGCGGATGACGACTATGTCTTCCGGATGGGCTGGGGCGAGCTGGAACAGCTGCAGGAGGCCTGCGATGCCGGCCCCTATGTGGTGCTCGACCGGCTGGTGTCCGGCCGCTGGCGCATGGGCGACATCTCCCACGTCATTCGCCTTGGCCTGATCGGCGGCGGTCTGGAGCCGGTCAAGGCGCTGAAGCTGGTCCGCGCCTATGTGCAGGACCGGCCGCCGCTGGAAAATCTCGTGCTGGCGCAGCTCGTCCTTGGCGCCGCCGTCGCCGGCGCGCCGGAGGAGGAAGTCGGAAAAAAATCAGAGGCTCCGGGTCAGAGCGATCCGACGAAACCCCCAACGGAAAGTTCCGGTTCGGAGCCATCTACGGCAACGGTGCCGTCCTCGGCTTCTCTCCCCAGCAGGTCCGGCGAATGAGCATGTGGCAGTACCTCGCCGCGCTCGAAGGCTACCAGAAGGCCAATGATCCGGACGGGGACAAGGCGCTCACCTCCAAGGAAGTCGACGAACTCTGGGACTGGATCAGGGAATAAAGATTCATGGCCGGCGACACCGAAGACCTGATCCTGTCGATCTCTGCCGACACCAAGCAGATACAGCGCGCGCTGCAGCGGCTGACCGGCGACACGCGCGCGACGACGACTGCCATCCAGCAGCAGTTCGACGATCTCGGCAACCGCACGGCCGGCGCCTTCGATAACACTGCGACGCGCGCCAGGCAGTCGTTCCGGGTCATCCAGGGCGGCGCCAAGGACATCCAGACCGCCATGAAGGCCTCGTCTTTCCAGACGGCCAATCTTGGCGCGCAGCTGCAGGATATCGCCGTGCAGCTGAAGGGTGGCGCGTCTCCGCTCACGATCGCGCTGCAGCAGGGCACTCAGATCAACCAGGTGATCGGGCAGGCTGGTGCCGCCGGCGCGGTCAAGGCGCTGGGCGGCGCCGTCACCTCGCTGATCAACCCGGTGTCGCTCGCCACCATCGCGACCATCGCC
This sequence comes from Mesorhizobium sp. B2-8-5, assembly GCF_006440675.2. Taxonomy (NCBI): domain Bacteria; kingdom Pseudomonadati; phylum Pseudomonadota; class Alphaproteobacteria; order Hyphomicrobiales; family Phyllobacteriaceae; genus Mesorhizobium; species Mesorhizobium sp. B2-8-5. The sequence continues at coordinate 3,912,491 of NZ_CP083951.1, read as the reverse complement.
CTGGTCGGCTATGCGGTCGAGTATTTTTCCGAGGTTGTGAGCGGCGGCGACAAGAGCGCCGAGACACTGAAGCAAGAGGCCGAGCTGCTCGACAGGGTCGCACAGAAATGGGGCGACGCCCTGCCCGCCGTCAAAGCCTATGCCGACGAGCGCAAGCGCGCGCTCGAGGAAGGCGATATCCGGCAGGCCACACAGCTGACGATCGACGAGCAGTTCAAGGAAGCGCGAGAAACCGTCAAGGCGCTGACCGTCGATATCGCCGACCTGGTGAGCCAACTGCGGCTGGCCGGCGCGCCCAACGAAGAGATCGTTGCGGTCCAGCGCGCGTTCACTGCGCTGCAGAAGGCGGTGGAGGACGGCAAGGATTCGACGAAAGAGAACAAGGCGCTCCTCGAGGCGCTTTCGACCGCTTATTTCAATCGCGGCGTGCCGGGTCCACGACATCGCGGATGGCTTCGCCGCGGTCGCCAAGCAGGCTGACGAGGCGCGCAAGGCGCAGGATGAGGCGCTGAACGCTGAACGATTTCGCGGCTTCAACGGGCCGCCAGGCGCGTTTGTCAATCCGCAAGGCATCCACCTTCCGACCACGGCTCCGACCCCGGACCAGCGTCCGTCGTCCGAGGATGTTGGCCAGTCGATCAACAGCCTCAATTCGGCGATCGATGCCTTTGTCCGGCGTGTCGATCGCGCCGAAGGCCGTGGCGACAATCCAAATTCGAGCGCGTCCGGCGTCGGTCAGTTCATCGAATCGACCTGGCTCAACCTGTTCAAGAAATACTATCCGCAGCAGGCGGACAGCATGTCCCGTGACGCCATCCTGGCGCTGCGCGACAATGCCGATGTCTCCTATGACCTCATCCGCAAATATGCCGCCGAGAACGCCAAGGTGCTGCAGGATGCCGGCGTGCATGTCGACGAGGCGGCGTTGCAGCTGGCGCACTTCCTCGGCGCCGGCGACGCCGCGAAGGTGCTCAATGCGGCGCCGGGCACGCCGCTTGCCGGGCTGATCTCGCCGGCGTCCATCAAGGCCAACCCGACCATTCTCGGAGGCGGACGGACGGTCGACGATGCCATCGCATACGCGCAACGCCGCGCCGGCGCCAGCACCAGTTCGGCAAAGACGCCGAGCGACATTTTTCAAGGCAGCATGGAGGACATCCAGCGCCGCATCGACCTGCTCAACGCCGAGGCGCAGGCGCAGGCCGGGCTCAATCCGCTGGTCAACGATTATGGCTTCGCGCTCGACAAGGCCAAGATCAAGCAGCAACTGCTCAACGACGCGGCGAAAGCCGGCGTCGAGGTCACGCCGGAACTGGCCGCCAAGATCGACGAGCTCGCCGGCAACTACGCCAAGGCATCGTCCAGCGCCGATCAATTCAAGGCCAGCCAGCAGAAGATCCTCGATCAGCAACGCGAGCTCAACGACTTCGGCCGCGGCGTGCTCGGCGGGATCATCGACGATCTGCGCGCGGGCAAGGATGCCGGCGAGATCTTCGCCAATGTTCTGAACAAGATCGCCGACAAGCTGGAAGACATGGCGCTGAACGCGCTGTTCCCGTCGGCGGGCGGTGGCTTGTTCAGCGGTCTTTTCGGCGGCGGCGGTGGCGGCCTGCTCGGCGGCTTGCTTATCCCTGGCATCCTCCATTCCGGCGGTGTCGCCGGCGTCGACGGCTACGGCCACGGTCGCGCCGTGGCGGCATCCACCTTCGCCGGCGCGCGCCGGATGCATGGCGGTGGCGTCGCCGGCGGCCTGCAGCCTGGCGAAGTTACCTCGCCAGCTCGTTGTTCCGGCCGGATCCGCCGAAGCCGCAGGACGTGCAGACCTCGGTCAAGAATCCGGTCGCGCCGCGCGTGCGGCACTATGGCCGCGTGAAGGCGTCCGGTCCGTGGTCATTCGTCGAAAGCAAGGATGGCGATCTCTACAAGGTCATCGCACTCGGCACCGGACAACTCGATGCGATCGAGGAATACTGGGTCGATGACAGTCTGGTCACCCTGGACGACAACGGGCGGGTCCAGGAAGACCCCTATCACTACAGCGACAAATACAAGGTCCGCATCAGGTCGAGGCTCGGCCTGCCAACCGAAACCTCTTACGGCGAGCTCACCGCCGTGTTCCCGGAATGGGACGTCAACCATCGCGGCGACGGGGTCTCGTCGCTCTTCACCAGGCAATTGGCGACGCCATCGGATAAGGTGACGAAGCTGTTCCCCAATCTGACCAACACGCTTTATCGCGTGGTGGCGCGCGGTTCGATCGTCTACAGCCTTGGCACAAACACGTCGATCTGGTCGGAAAACGCCGCCGATGTCATCCGCGATTACATCTTGCATGCCGATGGCATGAGATTGCCGCAAAACATCATCGACACGCCACTCGCTTCCGCCGGCTGGCTCGCCGCTTACAGCCGCTGCAACGAGGCGGTGACGCTCAAGGCGGGGGGCACGGAAAAGCGCTACCGCATCTGGGGCTCCTATCAGCTCGACGAGCGTCCGGCTGACGTGCTTTCACGCATGACGGCGGCTTGCGACGGCCGGCTCGTGCCGACGCCGGATGGTGGCCTGACCCTCGACATCGGCACATGGGCCGATCCCGTCGTCACACTCGATGCCGACGCGATCACCGGTTTTTCGGAGGTGGCGCGCGGCCGCGATGTCCTGACCACGGCCAATATCATTCGCGCCACCTACACGTCGCCCTTTCACGATTACCAGTCGACCGACGCCGATCAGTGGATCGATGAGGATGACGTCGCCCTGCGCGGCGAATTCCCGAAGGATGTTCCCTTCAACATGGCGCCGTCGCACAGCCAGGCGCGCCGATTGATGAAGCTCGAAGCCTACCGGGCAAATCCGTCGTGGGTTGGTGTGTTCCAATGCAATCTGCGCGCCATGGCCGCCTTCGGCAAGCGCTTCGTGCGCATCACCTATCCATTGTTCGGCATCGACGAGGTGTTCGAGGTGCAGGATTTCCGCTTCAACGTCGCTGACGGCGGGATCCTGACCGGCGTCTCGCTGCAAGTGCAGTCCATGCCGTCGCAGGCCTATGACTGGAATGCCGCCGCCGAAGAGGGCACCGCGCCGATCTCGGAGGAGACGACGGTCGACAAGACAATTCCCCTGCCTACCGGTTTCTCCTTCGGCGTCTCCCGCATCACGGTCGGCGGCCAGCAGGTGCCCTATGGCGTGCTCGCCTTCGACGCGTCGCCTTCCGATGCGCTGATCATCCAGGGCCAGTACAAGAAGGTCTCCGACACTGACTGGCAGGTGGTGCCGATCAGCGACGATGCCACGACGGCCAACACCACCGCCTTGTCCGACGGCGTTCAATATGAGGCGCAGGTCCGCTTCATCACGCTCACAGGCCGCGAGGGTGCCTGGACGCCAAGCCAGTTCGTCACCCCGGTCGCCGATCCGACGGCCCCTGGCGTGGTGACAAACGTCACGAAAACCGGCGGAACCGGCACGGTCGACCTCGGCTGGAAATCGCCGAACAGCGCCAATTACGTCGCCGCCAACATCCGCCGCAACACGGTGAACACCGAAGGGACGGCTGTCCTAGTGCGCACCGAATACGGACCGCCGTCGACGAATGACTCCTACCAGGACGGCGGCCTCGCCGCCGGCACCTACTACTACTGGATCAAGGCCGCCAATGCTTCCGGCGTGGAATCGGCCAGCGTTGCCACCGGCGCCGTGACCGTTACCTGACACCCTGCCGCTTCGGCGGCCGATATCCGACAACCGCATACTTTTGGAGATTGGCATGGTTGATCTTGCCGAGACGATCTGGCGCGACTTTGTGACCGATGGCGTTCCGGCATCCGGCCCATGGAAGCCGCGCAAATCGGAGATCCGTCTATGGGGTGCCTATGTCGAGCGCCAGCAGGCTGGATCGGGGATCGATTTTGTTTTCTCCGCGACCACGACGGATGCTGATCCTGGCGCCGGCATGTTCAGGATGAACAATGCCGCGGTCGCCTCTGTCACGGCCTTGTACATCGATAACAGCGACGCGCTTGGAACAACGGTAAGCGCCATTATCGATTCGTGGGATGACAGCACCAACTCTGTCAGGGGCATTCTGAATGTGCGCGGCATCAACGATGACACTGTGCTCCATGTCTTCAGGGTCACAGGCAATATTGTTGACGGCGGTGGCTACCGCAAAGTCACCGTGTCCTATGTTGGCGGCTCTGGCGCTTTTGTCGACGGCGATGACTATCTCTTGACGTTCAGCCGGTCCGGCGAGCCTGGCGCGGTCAATCAGGTCGTTGCAAGCGATGGCATCACGGTGGATTCCAGCGATCCGGCCAATCCGATCGTGCGCAGTAAGGTCGTTCCGGTCGCCACGCGGGCAGCGCTCAAGGCGCTCGACACGACCAAGGTCATCGCAGCGTTCTTTAATGGCTATTATTGGGACTGGAAGCTAGGCGATTACTCGACCCATGTTGCGGCCGACACGGTCGGCGGCTACTACGTCAAAGCCAATGCAATCGCCGCCTCCATAGGCGCATGGGTGCTGCGGGCGAATCATCTCTCCCCGAAGATGTTCGATGCCGTGGGCGATGACACGGCGGACGATACGGCGGCTTGTGCAGCCTGGTTCGCGCTTCTGATGTTCACTGGTCACAGTCTTAAAGGCGTCATCGACGGCAAGTTCAAGATCGTGACGGCGCAGACTTGGGATTTTTCGCCGAAGCGGTTGACCGGGTTCACCATTGAAGGCGTCAGCGGACCGAACGACAATTACCTTCACGTCACCGATACGACAACGTCGCCGGCGATGTACTGGCATGCCAATGGCAACCCACTATTCTACGGCAAGATGCACAATTTCGGCGTTCGAACCAACCGGGCTGGCGTAGGCTTTCAGATCGGCCAAGACAATTTCGCCGATGCCTGGAATCAGTGCATCATCGACGACGTCGTGGTGAACAACGGCTCGGCGAACGCCGCAAACGTGTCGCTGCGCCTCAATCATATCCTCGGCACTTACTTCAATGTTGTCGCCAATGCCGGCGGTTCTGGAAAGCCGGCGCAGCCCGGCGCTCCAGGCTATGGAACAGCGGTCGAGTTGCGTCAGGTGATCGGCGGGCGCGGCGCCATCCACGCCGGCAATAGCGTCATCGGTCACAAATACACTGGCGGCTACAGTTACGGAAACAGCTGGGGTGCCACCAACATCGAAGAGGTAACAACGGCCATTTCGTGCGATGTGGCGACAGCCTCGCACAATAACTATGCTGGTGGCTATTTTGTCTGCTCGACCTTCATCGATTCTTCGGCTGGAAACAGCAACCTGATTTCAAACCCGAATATCGCATACTATGCAGGTGGGGCGCTCGGCACCAATCTGACCGGTTGGGGTATTGACGGGGAAGTGGCTAATTCAGTCCTGGTCCGCCGAAACGCGACCGGGATCAGCGTCGGAACCGGCATTCTTGGTGTGTCTCCAGCCAAGGCCTTCCATGCGTGGCTAAATACCGGCACAGTCGGCTATCGCTGGCAATCCGGCTCCAGCATCATGGATTTCGACTATAGCGGCGACGGCTCTCTTACCAATTACAACGGCGGCTTCTTCAAGAATGCCGCCGCGGTGTCCGGCTTCGACGCTATAAAGATTAACAGCGTCGAGGTTACCCGCGTCACTTCGGTCGGTCTTGGCATCGGCATGATTGCCGCCAACGCCTGGCTCGATATCGCCGCTGGAACCGCTGGAAAGGCTTCGGCGTCGTTCGCTGCCGGCGTGGTCATGACGACCGTAACCGCCGGTGCATGGGAGTATGACGGCAAGGCGCTCTATTTCGCCCATGCCGCGGCTTCCCGGGGTGCTATCGCGGTCAGGCAGATCGCGACGGTTCAGGGCGCAACTGTCGCGCTTTCCAACTCAGCCACGACGGCGCAGAACGTTTTCGCCGCTGCAAACGATACGCTGACCGTGCAGGCCGGAGTCGCGTACCGGTTCCGCGCGAGAATCGGGCTCAACACCGGCGCGACGTCGCACACCACCGCATTCGGTCTTGGCGGCTCTGCCACCTTCACCTCAATCGGCTACACCGCCAAGACGGCGTCGGCGGCTTCGGCGACGACACCGGCGACACCGCAGATGGTGAGCCCGCAAACGGCCGCGGCGACCGTGCTCAATGCGGCATCGACGGCCGCCCGTACCGACATCGAGATCGAAGGCATCGTCCGCGTCAACGCCGGCGGAACGATCATCCCGCAGGTGACGTTCTCCGCCGGCCCAACCGGAACATGCGAGACGGCGATCGACAGCTTCTTTGAAGTCGAGCCGATCGGCGCCAACACGGTCGCGGCGGTCGGAAACTGGGGCTAAGCGCGTTGTTTGCTTACGAGTGAGGGGAAAGCAACGATGCGCCGGATGGCGGCCCGCAAGTTGTCTTTCCTCGCCTCGGTTATCCGGGCCAGTGCCGCACAGGTATAAAGTGTCAGTACGCCGAGAGTGATAGCGCGATGCCATCCTTGGCTTGATGGCGGAATAAGCGTGCCGAACAGGATGAACAGCGGCGACTGATAGAGGTAGATGCTGAAGCTGATGCCGGCAAAGTAGGACGCTACCGCTTTGACCGGCTCGGGTGCGCCGCCTCGGAACACGCAACAGGCGCCATAGACGTTGGCTGCCATCAAGGCAGCGATGATCCAGTCATAGGCGAAACCGCCAGAGGCCTGCCACCTGTAGCCGGTCGCGATCTCGAACGGCGAGGCAACATTGACGGCGAGTGTGGTGTTGAGGTCGAACTGCTTCAGCCAGATGTAGATTGGCAGCGGTGCCAGAAGCAAAAACCATCCGATTGCCTTTGGCGCGCGATGTCCGGACGCCCGATAGATCAGGACTCCGAGCAGCCAGCACGGCATGAGGATGATCATCTTCGGTCCCATGACCGCCAGCACCGCAAAAGTGCCGAGTATTTTCAGGGTCTTCGTTGGCGCGAAGAAGGCAACGCCAAAGGCGACGTAGAACCATACTTCGTAGGCCAGCGACCAATATGGCCCGTTGGAAAAGCAGTAATCGTTCGCCATCCAGACGAAGCCGGTCATCGTGGCGCACGACAAGGCATAGCGCGGGATGTTGTCGAGCTGCGCCATGGTCGCAGGATCGAGGCTGCCGATCCGGGTGAACCACAGGTCGATGGCGATCGTAAGGGCGATTGCTGGCAGCGCCACCGACGCGATGCGCGCGAAACGGTTGATCGTAAAGGTGAGCGCATCGCCATCTCGCTCGCTCGCAGCATAGGCCACGACGAAGCCGGAAAGCACGAAGAAAATCGTAACGGCATCATGGTGCAAGCCGATAGTAACCAGCTTGATGTCGCCTATGCTTAAGTTGCCGCTAATATGGATGAAAAGGACGATAAGCGCGGCAAGAGCGCGAACGCCGTTCAGATAAGTTGAAAGCCCTGAGGTCAATTGTCCCGCCTCCCCGAGCCGCAATTGTCTACTCTTCAACGAGCAAGGCGGCAATGGCTGATACTTTGCTCCAGATAAATTTCTCACAAACAAACAAATGAGGTTGACTATGGACGCCACGTTCAAGGGCGCCGCCGCGCGCCTGAAAGACATCGACATTCCTCGCATTGGCGCAGAGATCGGCGTCGGCGAGGATGAGCTCCACGCCTTCATGGATGTGGAGGCGGCAGGATCCGGATTCGACACGGCCGGTCGGCCGAAGATGCTGTTCGAGCCGCACGTCTTCTACCGGCTGCTCGGCAAGGGCGCGCAGCGCGATGCAGCGGTCAAGGCCGGCCTCGCCTATCCGAAATGGGGCTCGAAGCCCTATCCGAAGGACAGCTATCCGCGCCTGGTCAAGGCTATCGCGATCGACGAGACGGCGGCGCTGATGTCGGCGTCGTGGGGTTTGACCCAGATCCTCGGCGAGAACCACCGCGACGCCGGCTACACCTCGCCGCAGGCGATGATCACGGCTTTCAAGGCGTCCGAAGCCAATCACCTCGAGGCGACGGTCCGTTTGCTCGTCGCGTGGAAGATCGACGACGACCTTAAGGCGCATCGCTGGCCTGTCATTGCCAGGACCTGGAACGGGCCGGGCTACAGGCAGAACGCCTATGACAGGAAGATGGCCGCCGCTTTCGCCAAGTGGCAAGCGATCAAGGATACGCCGCTGTGGCCCATGGAGGCGCCGGATGCTGCTCAAGCCGCACCGGAACCGCAGCCGATGGCAGCTGAGCCTGCTGTCGCGGCGCCCGACGAGGCCACCGTCGAGCGCGTGCAGCAGCAGCTGAAGGATCTCGGCTATACCGAAGTCGGCGCCGTCGACGGCAGGATCGGCACGATGACGGCGACGGCCATCCGAGCCTTCCGCGCCGACAACGGCCTGCCGGCCGGCGACGGCATCGACGACGACATGCTGCTTTCTCTGCAGAAGGCCAAGCCGCGCGTGATCGCGCCGGAACGTGCCAACGCGGCGCCGGAGGTCGTGCGCGACAAGGTGCCAGAGGTCAAGGCGAACTGGCTGACCAAGATGGGCGGCTACATCGTCGGCATTCCCGCTGCCGTCGGCGCCGGCGTCAAGGGCATCCTTGGCAACCTCGACGCTGCCAAGGGCTATGTCGAGCCGCTGACGTCGATCGCCAGTGACGTTCCCGGCTGGGTGTGGCTCGCCGGCATCGCCGGCATCGCCGGCGCCCTGGTGCTCGTCTCGCGCCACGGCGAGGCCAAGGGCGTCGAGGCGTTCCAGACCGGGGCGCGACGCTGATGCGGCCTATCCTCGAGGCGTTGATCGAACAGGCGCTGCCGGTAGTCGCTGGCTTCCTGGTCGGGTTGGCGGCCGGAATCGGCCTGATGTGGTGGGTGTTCCTGTGAGCGCGGCCATCACGCTCATTGCCGGCATCGTCGGCGGCAACAGGCTGCTCGCCGGCGTCATCGCCTGGGCCGTCATCGCGCTCGCCGCCTCGGCCGCCGCGGTCGGCGTCTACGAGCTCATCAAGCACCGCGGCGCCGAAGAGGTCCGCGCACAGATCGACAAGGAGAACCAGGATGCGGTCAACAAGGGTATTGAGGCCAGCCGGTCTTTTCGCGATTGCAATGATGCTGGCGGGCTGTGGGACTTCCGGCGTCAGCGGTGTTCCCGCCCTGCGCTCGGCCATCGGTAGCAGCCTCGCCGGGGCGCAGGGCAAGACGCTTGTCGACCAAAACAAGATCGACGAGACCCTTGCCGCCGGCTGCGCGGTGAAGTTCTACACGCCGGCCGAATGCGATCGACAGACCAAGGCGAGCGCGGCGCGGCGCGCCGAATTGAAATCCTAGCAGTGCGTTGAAAGGGCGGGCGAACATGGCGGATGAAATTGTGGAAACCAGCGATCTCCGTGATCTGCGCGCACGGGTGAGGGACCTCGAAGTTTGGCGTGTGCAACGCGATATCGACAGTGCGCGCCACGACGAACGATGGAAACACATGGATGACAAGATCGATGGTGTCGGCAAGAAGGTCGACAAGATATCGAGCGACCTGTCACGGATCATGTGGCTGATCCTGTCGGGCATCATCCTGGCGATCATTGCCTTTCTGGTGAGAGGCGGGTTCTCGCCATAACCCTTCGTTGCTAATTGCCATGCCGCCCCGCCCGCGCATCCTTCGGGATGCGCGGGCTTTTCTATTCGCCCTGAGGATCAATCGAATTCAAGCCAATCGTGCACGGGCTGTTCATGCCAGAGAACTTGTCGGAGGTCGCGCTTGTCGACGACCTGGTGACAGAATCGGCATGTGTAGAAATGCTCTGCCTGGTGTTTCGGTTCGCCGCCTTCGCGTTTTCCTGGTCTGCCCATCTCCGGCAATTCTGAGAGCTTCGTCATAACCACTACTACATACAATTTCGCTAAAATGCCCGGAACCGGAAAGCCGCGCGCGGCCTTATCGCGGTTGTTGGGTATGTGCATGCGTAACGCCGTAGAACGTCTGAAGTTCATCAAGCCGATGGAGCCGCTCCTCGTCGAAACGCCGCCGCTGAGCGACGACTGGTTTCACGAGATCAAATATGACGGCTTCCGCACCCAGCTGATCCTTGATTGGGCCGGCGCCAGGGCTCTCTCGAGCCATGGCCATGATTGGTCCAAACGCTACTGGCCGATCGTTCAGGCTGCGGAGAAGCTGCCCGCGAAATCCTTCATCCTGGACGGCGAGATGATCGCGCCGGACGAAGACGGCCGGCCGAACTTCCACGCCATGCATTCGCGCATGACCTGGAACGCCGAGCAGCTCGCCTATGTCCCCTTCGACATCCTGCACCTCGACGGCCGCGACCTGCGCGCACTGCCGGCGATCGAGCGCAAGGTCATCCTGTGGGACCTAGTGGAGCCGGCCACGGGCATCATCCAGTATTCGGTGCATGTCGAAGGCGGCGGCGCCGATTTCTTCAAGGGCGTCGATAAGATGGGTCTCGAGGGCATGGTCTCGAAGCGGCGCGGCAGCGCCTATCGCAGCGGGGCGACCGACGCTTGGCTCAAGATCAAATGCTGGGAAACCGACGATTTTGATCTCTGGGGCATCCGGCGCCGGGCGGGAAAGCGCACCGAGGCGATCGTCGGTCGCGAAGGCAAGTATGTGGGCGCACCGGCAATCAACATGACTAGGGAGATAGGCGAGCGGCTTGTCGCTCGGATGCGGTCGGAGCCACCGGCCGTCGTGCCCAGAGCTGTCGCCGACGACGTCGAATGGTTGGAGCCCGGCCTCAAGGCGCGCGTGCGCTCGCTGCGCGGCGAACTGAAGCTGCGCCACGGCTCGGTGCAGAAGATCATCGAAGGCTAGAGAAAGCGTTCCCCTTCGCCGCGGTGCTCATAGCAGAACCAGTGCGATGCCTGCGTCGGCTTGGCGAAACCCCAGCCTGCATCTTTGCCGCAGCCGGCATGTTCGCATGCATGGCCGAGTTGGCCGCGCTCGCGTGGCTGGATGGCTTCGCCGGGGCGTGTCGGTTCGTCGCTCATGGCGAAAAGATTCCACGACCCGTCTTGACGGTCAAGGAATTTGTTCTCATTTCGTTCTGATAAACCGGAGAACGAAATCATGCCGCGCCATCGCCGCCACGACGACATTTCACAAAGCCATCTTTTGGCCATCGAACAGCAGATGCACAGTCTCAACAGGGTGCTCGATGCCGCCACTTTGTCGCTGACGCCGTTTCGCCCGCATTATGATGCCATCGGTGTTCTGAAGAAGCAGATGCGCGAAGCGGTCAACCTTTTGAAGGATCGGCCGATTGACTATGAGCGGCCGCATGCGGCACCGATGTCCGGTCCCGGCCTGCCACCGCCGGACTTCAAGGGCTGATCGATGGTCGAGCGCAGATGGCAATCGAGACGGTCCGTGATGTCTGGCAGGCCGGCGGTCGAATCCATTTCCGCTGCACCTGGGGCCGGCGCGCCGGGCTGAAGACGATCCGCGAATGCGGCTTCCGCTACGATCTCGACCTGATGACCTTCATGATCACGCGCGGTAGGGCCTGCCTGGTCGCCGAGCTCAAGAGCAAGGTCCGTTGCCCAATGTGCGGCTCACGCGACGTGGCGATCGGCATCACGCTGCCGGGTAGTGCGGGTGCTGGTGCGATGGTGGCGTCTGACAGGTAAAGCGGTTTCAACTTTGCCTGTTTTTGCCGGCAATTCGAAGGTGTCGAGAGTCGAAACCTTCGCCTGAAGCTGTTCGGCTTTTCACTGGCCTGTCACGCCGGAGGTCGCGGGTTCGAGCCCCGTCACTCGCGCCAGTCCGCGGCGCCTCGCGCTCGCGCCAGGATCGGATCCGCGCCTCGCGCTCGCCGAGATTGCCCTCATCGGCCGGGAACATGGAGATGTACTGCGCCATCCTCACCCTGCCGTCGGACGTGTTCGGCGCCACGCCATGCGCCAGGAGCGAATTGAAGATCATCAGGTCGCCCGGGAAAAGTTCGAGCTTCTCGATCCTGTCCTCGATCCCCCTCATGTCCGGGTGGTGCGAATCGCGGCCGGCTGGCTGGGTTTTGACCCATTCATCGAAATGCTCGAACAGATAGGGCACACATTGGAAACCGCCGATATCACCGCCGTCCTGGTGAACCAGCGAAAGCACACCCCGGACCGAGATCGGCTTGGGCTCGAGCGAGGTGTCGGCGTCCCAGTGGATGAAACCAGGGGATGCGCGTCTGCCCTTGTTGGGGGTGTTGAGGTTGGCGCGGTCGATCGCGACCCACAGATCCTCCATGTCCCAGATGTCGACAAAGGCGTCGTAGACGCGGCGCGCCATGCGATTGTCCCACAGGAACTGGTGGTTGTAGATCTCGACCATGCCGGCGTTGTTGATTTCCTTCAGCGCATAGTCGCGCCGCTGGGTGACGTCCCAGGTCGTCGGATCGCTGGGGTCCTTTTCCTCGAATTGCCAAAGCAACGCCTTGAGGCGCTCGACATTTTCCTTTGGCACTGCATTGCGCACGATCACGAAGCCTCGCTTTTGCCAGTGGGCGAAATCCTCATCTGAAAGCACGCGCAGCGGAAGCGTTTTCTTGATCCTGGACAATTGGGTCGTTACCCGGCTGGACGTCGGGTGATCGTCCTTGGTGATGTCCTTCGCGTGGGCCATCGATTTCCTCCTCGATCTTGTCTTGTCGAACACGAGGCTAACCGAACGGCGGACCTGCATGTTGTCCCTGACAGGCCATCAATGATACTATTCTGGCGTTCATCATTCTTTCTACGCTGTTCAAGGCAAATTCCTTGGTGGCACGCCATGAAGCCGTATCTTGAGAAAGTCACAATCGCCGATGACGCCTCATGGTCGATGGTAAGGGTCCCGCGCGACCCGACCATTCCCTTCGAATGGCACCATCATCCGGAGTATGAACTGACGTTCACCCTGAACTCGCGCGGGCGCCGCTTCGTCGGCGACCATGTCGGCAACTATGACGATGGCGATCTCGTGCTGCTCGGCCCGAACCTGCCGCACACCTGGTCTTCTTCGGGCAAGATCGACGTGGGCAGGCCGCATCTGGTCATGGTCATCTGGTTCCGGCCCGAATGGGCACGTGGATTGACCGGGCTCCTGACGGAGCTGCGACCGGTCGGCGGCCTGCTGGAAAGATCGGCGCGCGGGCTGAAATTCTCGCAAGGCGCGACCGGGCGCGTCAGGGCGCGTATCGAAGCAATCTTCGACAAGCCGCCCGCGGAGCGGCTGCTCGACCTCATTTCGGTCCTGCTGACGCTTGCCGGGGATGACGAGGCCGAGCCACTGACTGCGCCGTCCCGCTCGCCCTCGTCCATCGCCTCGAGCGGATCGCGCATAGACCGCGTGCTGGACTATCTGCACGCGCACTACACCGACGATCTGAGCATCGACCGTCTCGCCCGCCTCGCCGCGCTCAGCCCGTCAGGCTTTCACCGCATGTTCACGCGGCACACGCGCTTGACCCTGGTCGAATATGTGACGCGGCTGCGCATCGGCGAAGCCTGCGCCCTTCTCACGGAAGAAGACAAGCCGATTGCCCACATCGCCGAGCTTGTCGGCTATCGCTCGCTGGCCAATTTCGGGCGTCAATTCAAGGCGTTGAAGGGTCTTACGCCGCGCGAATATCGCGGCAGGTTCGCCAGCTAGGTCTTTCTCGGAACCATTCCAATCTTGTCCCGTTCAGCCCACGGGCGAAAAAACGGGAGAGATCAGATGGCTGTGAGATGTCGGATTTCCATCGACGACGAGAGGGATATCGACGAGCTCGCCTTCCAGGAATTGCCGCGGGTCGGCGAAAGCGTGTCGATGCCGATCGAAGGGTCGAGCAGGGACCTGCGGGTGCTGCGCGTCGTGCATATGCCCGGCAGCGAGCAAGGTGCAACGACGATGCTGGAACTGACCAGCAGGATTCTGTAGCGCTGTCCTTGGAAAATCATTCGCCCAGGACAACCCCGGACGCGATAATCTGGGCCGTCCGTTCGGTGAGCTTCTGACGCTTCACCAGCGTGGGCTTTTCGTAAGGCTTTTTCATCCTACCGTTCCAAATCGGCGCCGCCGGCAGGACGATGAACGCGCTCGCCTCGGTAGCGTTCCGGAATAAGCGGCCTCTAACAAAGCCGCGAAAAATGGACTGCGGGAGGTCTCAGGCCCTGGCGAGCAGCGCTTCGACCTCTTTGAGGGTCGGCATGGACGGCGCAGTGCCGGGGCGCGTCACCGAAATGCCGGCGACCGCGCAGGCAAAGCGGATGGCCTCCAGCGGCTCGACGCCCTTTGCCAGGGCCGCGGCCAAGCCGCCATTGAACGCGTCACCTGCCCCCGTGGTCTCGACCACCGGGCCGGCATTGACCGCGCCGACATGCTCGGAGCGGGTCTTGGTGTGCAGCAACGCACCCTTCTCGCCGAGCGTGACGATGACGGCGCCGACACCCTTGGCCAGCAGAGCGTCGGCGGCGCGGCGGGCGTCGTCGATCGACGAAACCTTGATGCCGGTCAGTCCTTCGGCTTCGGTCTCGTTGGGCGTGACATAGTCGCAGAACGCGTAGATGCGGTCGGGCAGGCTGGCGGCCGGCGCGGGATTGAGGATGGTCGTCACCCCTGCTCCACGCGCGATCTCCAGCGCCTTCAATGCCGCGTCGATCGGCTGTTCGAGTTGGGTGACGAAGACGCCGGCGGACCGGATGAGTTCGGCATGCGCTTCGATGTCGGCTGGGGAAATCAGCATTGCAGCGCCCGGGCTGACGATGATGGCGTTGTTGCCGCTGCCTTCCTCGACGAAGATATAGGCAGCGCCCGTATAGCTGTCCGGCGTGTCGATGACGGCGCTTTTCACGCCCGCGTCCTTCCAGGTCTGCTTGGCCATGTCGGCGAAAGCATCGACGCCGAGGCGCGTCAGGAAGGTGATGTCGGCGCCGAGCTTGCCGGCGGCCACGGCCTGGTTCGATCCCTTGCCGCCCGGGCCGAGCTTGAAGGAATTGCCGAGGATCGTCTCGCCCAGGCGCGGCTGGCGGTCGGCGCGATAGGCGGTGTCGGCGACGAACACGCCCAGGATCACAACGGGCTTCATGACGACAGGCTTGCCGGTGGCCATGTCCTTACTCCGCATCCGGCGGCACGACGCCCTTGCGGAAGGCAAAGCAGCCATAGAAGCGGCGCTCGCCGGTCTGGATCACGCAATAGGCTTTCTTGGAGCGCTCGTAGAAGGCATAGCGCTCGATCGAGATCATCGGCCAGGGCTTGCCCTCGGCCGCGTTGATCTCCTTCTGCACCTCCCTCTGCACCGGCGGGATCTCGTTCGGCTTGCCGACGATCTCCATGCGCGCCGCCGCATCGTTGACGAAAGTATCCAGCGGCAAGACCGACAGCACCGCCTTCACCACTTCGGCCGCCGTCGCATCGATGCGCAACAGCTTGCCGAGCACGGTTTGCCGCGCCACCGAATCGGACGGGAAATTGGTGTCGGCGATGATCAGGTCGTCGCCATGGCCCATCGCCCGCAGCGCCTGGAGCACATCGGCATTGAGCAGCGGATTGATCCCTTTGAGCATGGTTTCCTCTTGAAGGGTTGTGTGCGGTCAGAGACGCTTGCCGGTCCCGGCGTCGAAGAGATGGACCTGGTCGAGACGCGGCTTGAGCTTGAGCGTGTCGCCAGGCTTGAAGTCGTGGCGCTCGCGAAACAGCGCCACCATCTCGCCCTCGCCGAAGCGCACGAAGGCCAGCGTCTCGGAGCCTGTCGGCTCGACCACCGAGACGGTGGATGCGACGCCGTCCGGATGGATCTCCAGATGCTCCGGCCGCACGCCGTAGACAACGGGCTGGCCATCCTCGGCAACAACTCCCGACGGCATCGGGAACGCCGTGCCCGCGATCTCGACGACCGGCTTCTCAGCCTTCTTCACGGTGCCCTTGAGCAGGTTCATCGAAGGCGAGCCGATGAAGCCGGCGACGAAAAGGTTCGCCGGCCGATCGAACAGCTCAAGCGGCGCGCCGACCTGCTCGATGCGGCCGTCGCGCATCACGACGATCTTGTCGGCCATGGTCATGGCCTCGATCTGGTCATGGGTGACGTAGATGGTGGTCGTCTTCAGCCGCTGGTGCAGCTCCTTGATCTCGGTGCGCATCTGCACGCGCAGCTTGGCGTCGAGGTTGGAAAGCGGCTCGTCGAACAGGAACACCTGCGGATTGCGCACGATGGCGCGGCCCATGGCGACGCGTTGGCGCTGGCCGCCGGAAAGCTGGCGCGGGTAGCGCTTGAGGTACGGAGCGAGGTCGAGGATGTCGGCGGCGCGCTTGACGCGTTCGGCGACGACGGCCGGATCGGTGCCGCGCAGCTTCAGCGCGAAGGCCATGTTCTGCTCCACCGTCTTGTGCGGATAGAGTGCATAGTTCTGGAACACCATGGCGATGTCGCGCTTCGCCGGCGGCAGGTTGTTGACGACGCGGTCGCCGATCGAAATCGTACCGCCGGAAACGGTCTCCAGCCCGGCCACCATCCTCAAAAGCGTGGACTTGCCGCATCCTGACGGACCGACCAGAACGACGAACTGTCCGTCGGCAATATCGACGCTGACCTCATGCAGGACCTTGACGGTTCCGAACGCCTTGGCCACACTGCTGATCGCGACTTGAGCCATCGTCTCCCCTTTATCGTTTGCGGTGAAGCTAGCCATTGCCAACGGCGACGGCAAGTCGGTATCTTATAGATAAAAAGCCAATCTTGTTGACAAGGTAATCGATTACGCGAATAGTGGCGAGTGCCAATCCGAGAGCAGGCCTGTTACCCTGAAATCGGAGCTCCGGCGACGCAGGGTGGGGTCCCACGTCCGGTATGATCGAGGAGAACCGAGAGACGCTTCGACGTCCAAGAGATTGGCACTTCAATTCAATGGCTGTTGTTCTGGGAGGAACCTGTAGATGAGAGTCGATCTGTATGAAAAACTGATGCGCGCCGGAGCGAACCGCCGCGATCTGCTGAAGGGCGCGGCCAGCATGGCCGCGATCGCCGCCGCCTCCGGCGCCGGGCTCGGCGCGCTGACGAGGCCGGCCGCGGCCGATGACGACCTGCGCAAGAAAATCCTGCAGATCCCGGGCGTCGGCAAGGGCCAGCCCACCGACGCCGACTTCCAGAAGGTCGGCGAGCTCTGCCTCGAAGCGACCAAGGCCAATGTCAAGGAAGGCGAGTTCGCCGGTGTCGAGCTGACCTTCATGGGCCTCAACAATCAGAACCTGCACAATGTGCTGTTCCGCGGCTTCCTGAAGCCATGGGAGGCCTATACGGGCGCCAAGATCAGCTGGATCGACCTCGCCCAGGCCGACTACAACGCCCGCCTGCAGCAGTCGATCGCCACCGGCACCGTCGATTTCGACATCATCGAGATGGGCGCGCCCTTCGAAGGCGATGTCTGCGGCAAGGGCCTCACCTCCGAGATGCCCGACTGGGTCAAGAAGCAGATCGACTTCGACGACCTCGTCAACTACCTGAAGCCGCCGGTCGGCACCTGGGACGGCAAGCAGTATCGCGTGACCATCGACGGCGACACGCACAACTTCAACTACCGCACCGACGTGTTCGCCGATGCCGACCTCGCCAAGCAGTGGAAGGACAGCGGCGCCACCACCGAATGGGGGGTGCCGAAGACCTGGCAGGAAGTGCAGGCCGTCACCAAGTTCCTCAAGGGCAAGCAATTCAAGGGCCAGGACGTTTATGGCTATCTCGACGCGCCCAAGCCCTGGGGCGGTTTCGGCTTCTACTTCCTCGGCAGCCGCGCCACGGCCTACGCCAAGCATCCCGACGACAAGGCCTGGCTGTTCGATGCCGACACCATGAAGCCGCGCATCAACAATCCCGCCTGGGTGCGTGCCATCCAGGACGTGATCGACGCCCTGCCCTCCGAGCCCGCCGACCAGATCAACGCCGATCCGAACACCACGGCCTTCCAGCAGTTCCTGGCTGGCACCGGCTCGATGATCCCCTGGTGGGGCGACGTCGGCTCGAACGTCAAGACCAATGACTCCTCGGTCATCGGCGACGTCACCGGCTTCTCGATCCTGCCGGGCTCCGACGACGTCTACAACTCCAAGACCGGCAAGTGGGACAAGCTTGCCAGCGGCCCGAACTATGCGCCGAACTGCGCCTATCTCGGCTGGGGCGTCTATGTCATGGCCCGCGTCGACAAGGACGAAAAGAAGAAGAAGGCCGCATGGTCCGCCGCCGCCCATCTCGGCGGCAAGGATCTGTCGATCTGGACGGCGATGTACCCATCGGGCTTCCAGCCCTACCGCAACTCCCATTTCAACGTTCCGGAGTGGGTGGCGGCCGGTTACGACGAGGCCTTCATCACCTCCTACCTCAAGTCGGAAGGCGATTCCTACAACCACCCGAACGCGGCGATCGAGCCGCGCATCCCCGGCATCTTCCAGTACTACTCCGCCGCCGAGGACATTCTGGCCAACACCTTCGCCGGCAAGATGAAGGCGCAGGAAGGCGCCGACGCCATCGCCGCGGCCTGGGAAAAGCTGACCGACCAGATCGGCCGCGAAAACCAGGTCAAGCTCTACAAAGCCTCGCTCGGCATGTAGGCTGGCTTGTGAGACGTCGCGGCCCGGTGGCACATCGTCACCGGGCCGCGTCGTTACCGGCTTGGCCGGTTTGATGCGTTAGAGCAATTCCAGGAAAAGTGTGAGCGATTTTCCGTCCGGAATTGCGTAAAAACAAAGAGATAGAGCGGTTCGCCGTTTCCGTGAAACGGTGAAGCGCTCTAGAAGGCGAGAGGCGTGGCTGAGCAGATTTCGACCGCAAATGCGTGGCCGGCGAATCCGGCCGATCTGATCCCGGCAGGCCGCAAGCGCCTCGGCTGGGGCCTGCTGGCCCTCGCGACGCTTGGCCTGCTGGCGATCATCATCGTGCAGGTCCTCTACAAGACCGAAATGTCCACGGTCGGTTTCGACACCTGGCGACCGGTGATCTACGCTTACATCTTGTGGGGCGCAGCGCTCGGCGCCTGGCAGGTGCTGACGCGTGGCGAGGACGGGCAGCGCGCGCTGTTCCTTTTGCCGGCGCTGCTCTTCACCATCGCCATGGTGATCTTCCCGACCCTGTTCGGCTTCTACATCGCGCTCACCGACTGGAACCTCAGCTCGTTTACCGGACGCAGGTTCAACGGCCTCGACAATTTCTGGCAGATGCTGGCCGATCCCTACTACCGCAATGCGCTGTTCAACATGGTGCTCTACGTGCTTGCGGTGCTGGTCGAATATGTCATCGCCTTCGGCCTGGCGCTGCTGCTCAACGCGCAGATCCGCGCCCGCAAATTCTTCCGCGTCGTCTTCCTTTTGCCGCTGATGCTGTCGCCGGTCGCGGTGTCCTGGATGGTCGGCAAGTCGCTGATGGAATACCGGTTCGGACCGGCGGCGACGCTGGCGCGCCATCTCGGCTGGGACAATCCCGCCTTCTTCTCCGATCCGATCACCGCCCGCATCTCGATCATGATGCTCGACGCCTGGACCTTCATCCCGTTCATGATGATCATGCTGCTTGCCGGCCTGCAGGCGATGTCGCGCGAGGTTCTGGAAGCCGCCCGCGTCGACGGCGCGACCGCATGGCAGACCTTCTGGCAGGTCACCTTTCCGCTGATGCTGCCGGTGTCGGTGACGGCCGTGATCCTGCGCATCATCTTCAAGCTGAAGCTCGCCGACATCATCATCACCTTGACCTCCGGCGGCCCCGGCGGCGCCACCGATTCCGTGTCGAGCTTCATCTATCGCGAATATCGTGACCGCTCGAATGTCGGCTACGGCACCATGCTGGCCATGGCCTATCTGATCATCATCGTCGTGTTCGTGACCTGGCTGCTGAAATTCGCCAGTCGCTTCGTGCGCAACGTCAACTGAGCGGCCGTCATGAGCGTACAGACCACCGACTACACCGTTTCTGAAATCCGCTCGCCGGCGGCCTTCATCGCCAGCCGCGTCTTCATCTATGGCGCGCTTATCTTCTGGGCTTTCGTCTGTCTGTTCCCGATCTACTGGACGATCACCACCTCGTTCAAATCGGCGGTCGACGTCACGCAAGGGCATCTCATTCCCTTCGTCGACTTCCAGCCGGACTGGAAAGGCTGGCGCTCGCTCGGCCTGTCGCCGGATTCGATCTTCCAGACATCGACCGTGCGCGACGAATTTCTGAAACGGTTCATGAATTCCGTCATCACCTCTGTCGGGGCATCGGGCCTCGCCATCATCATCGGCAGCCTCGCCGCTTATGGCCTCACCCGCTATCGCTACAAATTCGCCTGGTTCAAGAACGAGGACATCTCTTTCTTCTTCCTGTCGCAACTGATCCTGCCGCCGGTCGTGCTGGCGCTCCCCTTCCTGGTGCTCTACCGCGAAGTCGCCCTCCTCGATACGCGCATTGGGCTTGTGCTCCTCTACACGCTGATGGTGCTGCCGATCGTCATCTGGATCATGCGCGACCAGTTCAACTCTATTCCCGTCGAATTGGAGGAGGCCGCTTTGGTCGACGGACTGTCGATCTGGGGCGCCTTCTTCCGCATCGTCATGCCGATCGCGCTGCCCGGCATGGTCGCCGCTTTCATCCTGGCGATGGTGCTGTGCTGGAACGAATATTTCTTCGCCGCCCTTCTGACGTCGACGGACGCCAAGACAATCCCCGTCATGGTGGCGAGCCAAACAGGCTCGCAAGGCATCAACTGGTGGTCAATGGCGGCCTTGGCCACGGCCGCGATCGCGCCGCTGGCCATCATCGGCATCGCGCTCGAGCGCTATCTGATCATGGGCATGACGGCCGGCTCGGTGAAATAGGCGCCTTCCCCTTCTCCCCTTGTGACCCCTTGTGGGAGAGGGGAGAGCTAGGCCTGCAGGATCGACCGCAAATGGTCGAGGATCATCGCGACGCCGATCTTGCCGAGACCCGCGGAGGCTTCCGCGGCGCCTTTAGTGTACCAGCCGGTGTTGTCGGCGAAATGCTTCTCGTCCACCGCCTCCGGGCATAGGGCCAGCATCAGCGATGTCTCGCCGATGCCGGCATGGTCGAACGGGTATTTGCCGTTCATCGCGGCCGGCATCAGCGGATGCACTTGCACCCAGTTGAAGACATTCTCGCCCTGGGCGTGGCCGGCATAGTAGTCGGCCATGGTGTTCGAGCCCCACCAGCCCTCGCCGCGCTCCTTTTCGAGGAAGCGAAAGATCGCCTGCCGGCCGGCGGTCTTGAAGGCGAGATCGGTCGGCATGCCGGCCGCGAAATTCTCGGTCTGATGATGGATGATGGCGTGGATGTTGCGGAAGCCGATGCGCAGCAGGCCGTAGAACAATTCCTCCGCGAAAGGCGAAAGCGCCGGGCCGCCGACCTGCACCGAGCCGCTGCCTTCCGGCGGAGCCACCGCATAGCTTGCCGCGCCGTAATAGAAGGGCGGCAAAATGACGATGTCCCTCTCCTGCTCGATCAGTTCCACCGTCTTGATGACGGCCAGCGTGTCCATGCCGACTGCCATGTGCTCGCCATGGTATTCGAGCACGCCGAGCGGCAGAACGACCGGCCAGTTCTCCTCGATCGCCTTGCGGATCTGGTGCGGCAGCATCAGCTCGTAGCGCATCCCTTACTCCATATTGGTGTGCCTGGCGCGCATCGCTTCCGGCGTCGTCCCGGTCAGCGCCTTGAGCTTCAGCACCATGATTTCGAACAAAAGGAACAATGCGCCTTCGAACAGCGAGCCCATCGGCAGCACCGAGGTTCGGGCGGCGCCCTGGTCGCTGGCCATCGTCTGCGCCGGAATGAGCAGCGTGAAGTCGGCAAGCTTCGCGGCGCTGCCTTCCGGTTCTGCGGTCAGGAGCAGCACCTTTGCCCCAGCCGCGCGGGCAACCCGCATCAAGGTCAGCACCGTGGTGGTCTCGCCCGGACCTGAACTCGCCAGGAAGACATCGCCCTGCCCCAATGGCGGCGTGGTCATGTCGCCGACGACCGAGACCGGCAGGCCGAGATGATAGAGCCGCATGGCAAAGCCCTTGACCTGCAGCGCCTCGCGGCCGCAGCCATGGACGGCGATCCTGCCGGCGCCGGCAAGCATTGCGCAGGCGGCGTCGATTTGGGCTTCATCCGTGCGCGCCAGCACCGCGCCAAGCTCATTCAGCGCGGTCGCGAACATACCTGATCCGGCTTTGGTCATGATGGCTCACCCTGCCTGCGGAGGTATCGCTTGGCTTTGTGATGTGCTGCCGCGAAAGGCTTGTTTTGTTTATGCTACCACCGCGAAAATCGCTGTCCAACGAGCCTCGGCACTTTTGCTGGGCCACGAGCGTGATAGTGTCATGTCAGACAAATCGCTCCGGGACATCGTCAGACATGAAGACACGGCATTTCGACCGCATCGGCAATGGCGGCATCACCTTCACCGAGCTCGGTTTCGGCACGGCGCCGCTCGGCAATCTCTACCGCGCCATCTCCGACGAGGACGCCAACGCCACCCTGCAGGCGGCATGGGCGACCGGATGCCGCTACTATGATACGGCCCCGCTCTACGGCCTTGGCCTGTCTGAAACCCGCCTCAACCCGTTCCTGCGCGGCAGGAAGCGCGACGACTATGTCTTGTCGAGCAAGGTCGGCCGTATCATGCGCGTCTCTGCGCCGGACCAGCGCACCGGCATCGGCAAGTTCTTCGAGACGCCGTCGCGCCGGGAAGTCTACGACTACAGCTATGACGGCGTCATGCGTTCCTTCGAGGCCTCGCTGGAGCGTCTGGGCGTCGACCGCATCGACATCCTCTTCGTCCATGACGTCGACGTCTTCACCCATGGCAGCAAGGAGGCCTCCGACGCCCGCATCGAGGAGTTCATGTCGTCCGGCTATTACGGGCTGCTTTCGCTGCGCGACCAGGGCGTCATCAAGGCCTTCGGCGGCGGCATCAATGAGTGGCAGGTCGCTCAAACCCTCGCCGAACGCGGCGATTTCGACCTGTTCCTGCTCGCCGGCCGCTACACGCTGCTCGAGCAGGAGGCGCTGCAATCCTTCCTGCCCCTTTGCCAGAAGCGCGGCATCGGCATCGTGCTGGGCGGACCCTACAATTCCGGCGTGCTTGCGACCGGACCGAAGCCCGGAGCCTTCTACAATTACAGCGAGGCGCCGAAGGAGATCCTGGATCGCGTGGCGCGCATCGAAGCCGTCTGCAAGCGCCACGACGTGCGCCTGATCGAGGCGGCCCTGCAGTTCCCGCTGCAGCATCCTTCGGTGATGTCGGTGATCCCCGGCGGCCAGCGGCCGGCTGAAGTCGAAAGCAACCGCGCGCTGCTCGACACCAAAATACCTGCGGCGCTCTGGGTGGATTTGAAACAGGAAGGCCTGATGCGCGCCGACGCGCCGACGGCCTGAGCCGCTGCGAACAGCCGAAAAAAGAAAAGCCGGGCAAGCCCGGCTTTTCTGCTCTTAAAAGAAAAGGTCTTAGTTGACCGCGTCCTTGAGGCCCTTGCCGGCCGAGAACTTCGGCACGGTGCGGGCCGGAATCTTCACTTCCGCGCCGGTCTGCGGGTTGCGGCCGGTCGAAGCAGCGCGTTTTGACACGGTGAAATTTCCGAAGCCGACAAGCCGGACATCGCCGCCCTTCTTCAGTTCGCCAGTGATCACGGAGAACACCGCATCGACGGCTGACTGCGCATCAGCCTTCGAAATGCTTGCGGAGTCGGCGACGGCGGACACCAGTTCGTTCTTGTTCATAAAAATTCCCTTCCATGAGAAAACCGGAACTACGACTCATCCGGCAGGAAACGGACTTTAGAAAGAAGCGCTCCGGAACCCAAGCCGAAAACCGCGGAATTCCGGGCTTTTTTCGACTTTTTCGTCGCTTTTTCACATGAAAAAGCCGGGCCCAAGGCCCGGCTCTCTCTTTGTGCGCTGCAATGTTAGCAAATGCTAATGAGCAAGCGACTTTCCGGCATCGTCGCCGCTGTCGACCGGAGCGGGCGCATTGACCGGCTCGACCCACTCGATCGGCTCCGGCATCCTGGTCAGCGCATGCGCGAGCACCTCGCCGACCCGCGAGACCGGGACGATCTCCATGCCGTTCTTCACATTGTCCGGAATGTCCGCCAGGTCCTTGACGTTCTCTTCCGGGATCAGGACCTTCTTGATGCCGCCGCGCAATGCCGCGAGCAGCTTCTCCTTCAGGCCGCCGATCGGCAGAATACGGCCGCGCAGCGTGATCTCGCCGGTCATCGCCACATCGGCCCGCACCGGGATACCCGTCAGCACCGAAACGATGGCCGTGGCCATCGCGGCGCCGGCGGACGGGCCGTCCTTCGGAGTCGCGCCTTCCGGCAAGTGGACGTGGATGTCGCGCTTGTCGAACAGCGGCGGCTCGATGCCGAAATCGATAGCGCGGGAGCGGACATAGGATGCCGCCGCCGAGATCGATTCCTTCATGACGTCGCGCAGATTGCCGGTCACCGTCATGCGGCCCTTGCCGGGCATCATGACGCCTTCGACCGTCAGCAGCTCGCCGCCGACTTCCGTCCAGGCAAGACCCGTGACCACGCCGACCTGATCGTCCGCCTCGACCTGACCGAAGCGGAAGCGCGGCACGCCGAGATAATCGGCGAGGTTGTCCGCCGTGATCTTCACCGTCTTCTTCTTCGTCCGCAGGATCTCGGTCACCGCCTTGCGCCCGAGCTTCATCAGCTCGCGCTCCAGGCTGCGCACGCCGGCTTCCCGCGTGTAGGTCTGGATGATGCCGCGGATCGCGTCCTCGCCGACCGAGAATTCGTTCGGCTGCAGGGCATGGTCGCGGATCACCTTGGGCATCAGGTGACGCTTGGCGATTTCGATCTTCTCGTCCTCGGTGTAGCCGGCGATACGGATGATCTCCATGCGGTCCATCAGGGGCGCAGGGATATTCAGCGTGTTCGCCGTCGTCACGAACATCACGCTCGACAGGTCGTATTCGACCTCGAGGTAATGATCCATGAACGTCGAGTTCTGCTCGGGATCGAGCACCTCGAGCAGGGCCGAAGACGGATCGCCGCGGAAGTCCTGGCCCATCTTGTCGATCTCGTCGAGCAGGAAGAGCGGGTTGGACTTCTTAGCCTTCTTCATCGACTGGATGACCTTGCCGGGCATCGAGCCGATATAGGTCCGCCGGTGGCCACGGATCTCGGCCTCGTCACGCACGCCGCCGAGCGCCATGCGGATGAACTCGCGGCCGGTCGCCTTGGCGATCGACTTGCCGAGCGAGGTCTTGCCGACGCCGGGCGGACCGACGAGGCACAGGATCGGCCCCTTCAGCTTCTTCTGCCGGCTCTGCACGGCCAGATACTCGACGATGCGCTCCTTGACCTTGTCGAGGCCGAAATGGTCGGTGTCGAGGACGTTCTGGGCGAAGGCCAGGTCCTGCTTGACCTTGGAGTTCTTGCCCCACGGGATCGACAGCAGCCAGTCGAGATAGTTGCGCACGACCGTCGATTCAGCCGACATCGGCGACATCGAGCGCAGCTTCTTCAATTCGGCTTCCGCCTTTTCGCGGGCCTCCTTGGAGAGCTTGGTCTTCTTGATGCGCGCCTCGATCTCGGCGGCTTCGTCGCGGCCGTCC
This sequence comes from Mesorhizobium sp. B2-8-5, assembly GCF_006440675.2. Lineage (NCBI taxonomy): Bacteria > Pseudomonadati > Pseudomonadota > Alphaproteobacteria > Hyphomicrobiales > Phyllobacteriaceae > Mesorhizobium > Mesorhizobium sp. B2-8-5. The sequence goes on along the minus strand of NZ_CP083951.1, from coordinate 3,886,964 downwards.
TCGCCCTCGCCGAGCTCCTTCTGGATCGCCTTCATCTGCTCGTTGAGGTAGTACTCGCGCTGCGTCTTCTCCATCTGGCGCTTGACGCGCGAACGGATGCGCTTTTCCACCTGGAGCACGGAGATTTCGGCTTCCATGAAGCCCATCGCCTTCTCCAGGCGCTCCTTGACGGAAAGCGTGGCGAGCATCTCCTGCTTCTCGGGGATCTTGATGGCGAGATGCGAGGCAACCGTATCGGCGAGCTTGGAATAGTCGTCGATCTGGCTGGCGGCGCCCACCACTTCGGGCGAGATCTTCTTGTTCAGCTTGACGTAATTCTCGAAGTCGGTGACGACCGAGCGGGCAAGCGCCTCGATCTCAACCTCTTCCTCTTCCGGTTCGGCGAGCGCGGTAGCGCGGGCTTCGTGGAAATCGGCGCGGTCGGTGAACGAGACGATCTTGGCGCGCGAGGCGCCCTCGACCAGAACCTTCACGGTGCCGTCGGGCAGCTTCAAGAGCTGCAGCACATTGGCGAGCGTGCCGATGTCGAAAATCGCATCGGGCTCAGGATCGTCGTCGGCTGCATTCATCTGGGTGGCGAGCAGGATCTGCTTTTCCTGACCCATCACCTCTTCCAGCGCCTTGATCGACTTTTCACGGCCCACGAAGAGCGGAACGATCATATGCGGGAACACGACGATATCGCGCAGTGGGAGGACTGCGAAAACGCCGTCGCCGGAAGCCTTGGATATCTTGGCCATTGTCCAACCTTTCATGTCGCGGCCGCTTATTTTAGCCAACCGCGAATCTCATATTAACGACCGAGTGTCGTTCCGCCTACCACCGTTTGTGACGGGAGTTTTACAGCACAGAATTCGGCGCCTCGGCCTTCTGCTGTTAGGTGGATGCAGCCGAGGCAAAGATCAAGGGTTAACACGGTCGCTCGACCCGTTCCATCGCATGCCTTCCCGCCTTTCACAGCAAAACGGCGCCACGCGGGCGCCGTTCCATGAAAATTATGGGGTCAAACGCCATTTCAGGCGCTGACATTGCCCTTCTTTTCCTTCTGCTCGGAATAGATGTAGAGCGGCCGGGCGTTGCCGGACACCACCTCTTCCGAGATCACCACTTCGCGCACGCCTTCCAGCGCCGGAAGCTCGAACATGGTGTCGAGCAGGATCGCTTCCATGATGGAGCGCAGGCCGCGGGCACCGGTCTTGCGCTCGATGGCGCGCTTGGCGATCGCCGAAAGCGCGTTCTCGTGGAAGGTCAGGTCGACATTCTCCATCTCGAACAGCCGCTGATACTGCTTGACCAGCGCGTTCTTCGGCTCGGTCAGAATCTGGATCAGCGCCGGCTCGTCGAGGTCTTCCAGCGTCGCCAGGACCGGTAGGCGGCCGACGAATTCCGGGATCAGGCCGAATTTCAGCAGATCTTCCGGCTCGACTTGGCGGAACAGGTCGCCGGTGCGCCGATCCTCGGGCGAGGCCACCGTCGCGCCGAAGCCGATCGAGGTCTTGCGGCCGCGGTCCGAGATGATCTTGTCGAGACCCGCGAAGGCGCCGCCGCAGATAAACAGGATGTTGGCGGTATCGACCTGCAGGAATTCCTGCTGCGGATGCTTGCGGCCGCCCTGCGGCGGCACGGAAGCCACCGTGCCTTCCATGATCTTCAAGAGCGCCTGCTGCACGCCCTCGCCCGACACGTCGCGTGTGATCGAGGGATTGTCCGACTTGCGCGAGATCTTGTCGATTTCGTCGATATAGACGATGCCGCGCTGCGCCCGCTCGACATTGTAGTCGGCCGACTGCAACAGCTTCAGGATGATGTTCTCGACGTCCTCGCCGACGTAGCCGGCCTCGGTCAGTGTCGTGGCATCGGCCATGGTGAACGGCACGTCGATGATGCGGGCGAGCGTCTGCGCCAACAGCGTCTTGCCGCAGCCGGTCGGGCCGATCAGCAGGATGTTCGACTTGGCCAGCTCGACGTCGTTGCTCTTGCCGGCATGCGCCAGGCGCTTGTAGTGGTTGTGGACCGCCACCGACAGCACGCGCTTGGCGTAGGGCTGGCCGATGACGTAGTCGTCGAGGACCTTGAGGATTTCCTGCGGTGTCGGCACGCCTTCGCGCGACTTCACCATCGAGGTCTTGTTCTCCTCGCGGATGATGTCCATGCACAGTTCGACGCACTCGTCGCAGATGAAGACCGTCGGCCCGGCGATCAGCTTGCGGACTTCGTGCTGGCTCTTGCCGCAAAACGAGCAGTAAAGCGTGTTCTTTGAATCACCGCCGCCGTTGCTGACCTTGCTCATTTTTCTGTCCTTTCACCAACGCCCGCCGGTGGTCTGGCTTTGAGTGACGTCTCACCAATCTATCGCGGGAATCCGCCACCGCCAGTGTCCCGGCTCACACAGCGCATTCCGTACGAAACACAAATCAGAAAACGCGGCAATGATTCGCAGCAACCCCACGCAAAGCTAAGCCGTCGAAAATCAACATAGCCTTAACGTAGGCAATCCCAACGCCTGTGGGAACAGCCAAATGTGGCCGAAATGCCGCAAGACGCGCCAAAACCGCGTTATGCTGCCATTTGCCGTCGATGCTCAGGCGGAAGCCGTGGCTGTCTCGACGGCTTCGCGGCTGGAAATGACCTTGTCGATCAGACCGAAGTCCTTGGCCTCGTCTGCGGTCATGAAATGGTCGCGGTCGAGCGTCTTCTCGATCTCGTCATAGCTCTTGCCGGTGTGCTTGACATAGACCTCGTTCAAGCGGCGCTTCAGCTTGATGATGTCCTGCGCATGACGTTCGATGTCCGAAGCCTGGCCCTGGAAGCCGCCGGACGGCTGATGGACCATGATCCGGGCGTTCGGCGTGGCAAAACGCATGTCCTTGTGGCCGGCGGTCAGAAGCAGCGAACCCATCGACGCGGCCTGGCCGATGCAGAGCGTCGACACCGCCGGCTTGATGAACTGCATGGTGTCGTAGATCGCCATGCCCGAGGTGACGACGCCGCCCGGCGAGTTGATATAGAGGTTTATTTCCTTCTTGGGGTTTTCCGCCTCGAGGAACAAAAGCTGTGCACAAACCAGCGTCGCCATCCCGTCCTCGACCGGACCGGTGATGAAGATGATGCGTTCCTTCAAGAGGCGCGAGAAAATGTCATAGGCACGCTCGCCGCGATTGGTCTGCTCGACCACCATCGGAACGAGGTTCATGTAGGTTTCAACGGGGTTCTTCATGGACTACCCTTGTTGGAGATGGATTCCGGCGCCTCGGTATATCAGCAATCGCGCGGAATCGTTCTGGATTGGTTACGACCTAAATAGGATGTCGGCTCACCCTAGCGCAAGGCCGCCTCTCCTAGCCATCTGGTCAAGTCGAGTAAAGCGCGGCAAGCCCGCAAAGCACGGGCGGCTTGCCCCCGTGAGGTGGGTCCGGTCGAGGTTGACGACCAAAGCCATTCGCAAGGTAGCAATTCCTTAACCGCGCCGCTTAACGAAAAGCCTTGAAATCGCTGTCCGCCCCCGGAGCTTCCGCTACAGTCCTGCGTTGTGAAGGCGTCCTTTTTCAACGGGGGAATGTCATGATCCGCAAAAGCTCCGCATCGCTGGCGGCAGTCGCGATGCTTGCCACCGTCTCTGAAACCGCCGCCGGCGGCCGCGCGCTCGAATGCTATGAGCCGATCCACAGGCCGGCGCTCTACGACACCGTTTACGAGGATGTGGTGGTGAGCCCCGGCGGACAGGTGGTCGATTACGACGCGCCGATCTACGGCACCTATCAAGGCGTGGAGCAGATCGCGCCGCCGCGCGTCACCTACGAGACCGCGCCGGCGGTCACACGCACGGTCTACCACACGGTCAAGGTCGACGAGGGCGGCTATGCCTGGGAATGGCGCGTCATCCATGGCCGCAAGGTGCTGTGCAAGGTATGGCGCAAGGCCCGCTATGCGCGCGTCGCCGAAACGGTCGTGATCCAGCCGGAGCGGGTCCGGCGCGTCGTTCAGCCGGCGGAATATGAAGCGGTTGCCCACGAAGTGCTGGTGCGGCCGCAACAAGTCCGCATCCGGGAAATCCCGCCGTCTTACGGGAGGGTAGCGCGTAGAGTGGTGGTGCGGGAAGGTTCGACCAGTTGGCGGCGCGTGCACATTCCGCGGCACTGCCAGGATTAGAGCAATTTCAGGAAAAGTGCTTCGCGGTTTTCCGTTCGGAAATGCGTCAAACAAAGCCCTAGGCGGAATTTCACCTGTGGGCTGCAACCGGCCGGGCGGCGGTGTTCCGCGCCTCGGCCAGAGCTGTTGCTGGCTTAGGCCAGGTCGATGTCGAGAATGGCCATCGAGAAATTATAGTCGCCGTCGTCCTCGTCCTTGAAGACGATGCCGAGGAACTCGTCGCCGACATAGACCTCGGCCGAATCTTCCTTGCGCGGACGCGCCTTGACCTGCAGCTTGGGGTTCTGGAAGACGCGCTTGAAATAGGCGTCCAGCTTTCTGATTTCGTCAGGCTTCAAAAGTCTTCTCCGAAATGTCGGCCTTGTGCGTTGGAAGGCGCTTCTGACACGCCAACAATGGCCATGTAAAGGCAAGCCGGCACAATTGCATAGGACAAGTCGGCCGAAAACCGGCGGCCGGATTTCGGCGGTTCCCGACGACGGCGGAAATCAGATGTCGAAGCTGACCACGTGGTCCATGCTCTGCGACGGCAGGAGTTGGTCCATCTGCCGCGAAGGCTGGTCGCAGCCGGTTTCCCCCACGACCCGGGCGGGCACGCCGGCGACCGTCTTGTTGTGCGGCACGGGCGACAGCACAACCGAGCCCGCGGCGATCTTGGAGCAATGGCCGATCTCGATATTGCCGAGGATCTTGGCGCCGGCGCCGATCAGCACGCCGCGGCGGATCTTCGGATGACGGTCGCCATTGGCCTTGCCGGTGCCGCCCAGCGTCACCCCGTGCAGGATCGACACGTCGTCCTCGATGACGGCCGTCTGGCCGACGACCAGGCCCGTGGCATGGTCGAGGAAGATGCCCCTGCCGATGCGGGCGGCCGGATTGATGTCGGTCTGGAACACCGAGGACGAACGGCTCTGCAGGTAGAGCGCGAAGTCCCTGCGGCCCTGGTTCCACAGCCAATGCGCCAGCCGGTGCGTCTGGATCGCGTGAAAACCCTTGAAATAGAGAACCGGCATGATGAAGCGGTCGCAGGCCGGATCGCGGTCGTAATAGGCCTGGATATCGACGCGAACCGTCGTGCTCCACTCCGGATCGTCGTCCAGCATCGCCTTGAAGGTCTGGCGGATGAGATCGGAACCGATGTCCTGATGCGCCAGCCGTTCGGCAAGCCGGTGGATCACCGCTTCTTCCAGGCTCTCCTGGTTGAGGATGGTCGAATAGAGGAAGGCCGCGAGCAGCGGATCGCGGTTCACCGCCTCCATCGCCTCGTCGCGGATCGACCGCCAGATCGGATCGACCGGCTGCACCATGCTGGGACGGGCAATCGTAATGCTGTTCATCGACGCTCTCCGGCCTTACTCATTCTGCGGCGGCACATATAGGCTAGATCATACCACGGTTGAACTCAATTTTCCTTAGTGCTTTGTCAAATGGACATGGTTCACGCAGATTCAAGCGACGATGGAAAACGAACCCTTGATCGACGAAGCGCTGAAAAGCGAGCTTGCAGCGCTCTACCAGGCTGCGGATCGCCACTATCACGGCTTGGCTCACATCGAAGCGATGCTGGCGCTGGCAAGCGAATACCGGCACCTTCTTGATGACCCGGAGGCCGTCGAAGCGGCGATCTGGTTCCACGACGCCATCTATGACAGCCGCGCCAAGGATAATGAGGCAAAATGCGCCGAACTGGCCGAGAAAAGGCTCGCCGGGCGCGCCAACCCCCATCGCCTCGCTTGCATCGCGGCCATGATCAACGCCACCGCCACCCACCAGTTGCCGCCGTTCCGCGACGAGGACGCGCTCAACGATGCAGCTCTTTTGCTCGACATGGATCTGGCGATCCTCGGCGCCAGACCTGCGGTCTTCGATGCCTATGAGAAGGCGGTCCGGCGGGAATATGGCTGGGTGGAGGAGCCGATGTGGCGCGCCGGTCGAGCCGCCGTCCTCAAGAGCTTCCTGGCCCGCCAGCACATCTTCTATACGACGGAGTTCCGGGATCGGTTCGAGGCGCAGGCGAGGGAAAATCTCGGCCGTTCCCTGCAAGCCCTGCAAGACCAGCGCTGATAGGCCCATACTCCCGCTGGGCTTTGCCTCTATGCCTGAATTCCAGGCCCTGCGATCACTACGGAACGTGAACCGCTCCGGAATGGCCGCCAGCATGGAAACCAGCTTCCACCAACCCGTCGACGCCGCGCAGGTACCGCGATTTGCCGGGCTTTCCACCTTCATGCGGCTGCCGGCCGTACCGACCGCGAAAGGGCTAGACATCGCCCTTGTCGGGGTTCCATGGGATGGCGGCACGACAAACCGGGCCGGCGCCCGCCACGGCCCACGCGAAATCAGGAACCAGTCGAGCCTGATGCGTCGCGTCCACCACGTCTCGGGAACCGAACCGTTCAGCATCGCCAATGTCGCCGACGTAGGCGATCTGTCGGTCAATCCCATCAACCTGCTGGACGGGTTGAAGCGCATCGAGGACGGCATTGCCGCGATCGTGGCGGACGGTGCCCTGCCGCTAGCCGCCGGCGGCGACCACCTGACGACGCTGCCGGTTCTGCGCGCCGTGGCCCGCAAGGCGCCTGTTGGCATGGTTCACTTCGACGCGCATTCCGACACCAACGATCGCTACTTCGGCGATAATCCCTATACGCACGGAACGCCTTTCCGCCGCGCGATCGAGGAAGGGCTGCTCGACCCCAAGCGGGTTGTCCAGATCGGCATCAGAGGCTCGATCTACGAGCCCGGCGAGCACGAATGGGCAACGTCACGGGGCGTGCGCATCATCTATATGGAAGAGTTCGTCAGGCGCGGCGCCGCTTCCGTCATGCAGGAAGCGCGCGATCTTGTCGGCGACAGCCCGACCTATGTGACGTTCGACATCGATTGCATCGATCCGTCCATGGCCCCCGGCACCGGTACGCCGGAACTCGGTGGCTTCACGACGCGCGAGGCGCAGGAGATGGTTCGATTGCTGGACGGATTGAATTTCGCCGGCGCCGATGTCGTCGAGGTCGCGCCTCCGTTCGATCTTGCCGGCATGACGGCGCTGGCCGGCGCAACGATGATGTTCGAGCTGCTGTGCGTTATGGCGAGGTCCCTCGCCGACAGGAGAGCGCGCGGCTAGGGCGATTCCAGGAAAGGCGCGCAGCGCCTTCCGACTAATCCGGAAAGGTCTCGACCCGCTCGGCGTAGCCTCTGAATCCCGCGCGCCCGTAAACCGACTGGGCAGCCGGATGATCATAGGTATCGGTGTGAAGCCAAAGCCTTTGCGGCCCGTGCGACCACGCCGAGCGCAACGCCCGGTCGAGCAGGGACGGCCCCAATCGCTTTCCTTGAAAAGCCGGGACCAGTCCGAAATGAACGAGCTCGATAGCCGCTTCGCCGACATTGTTGAATTCGCAGAAGCCAGCGGCTTCGCCATCGACGCGCAGCACATGGATATGCGTGGTGTCATCGGCGAGCAGCGTTTCGAGTTCCGCTTCCGGCATGCGCAGACGCTGGTCCCATTGCACCGGTCCGCCGACACCGCGGTAGAGATCGAGATAGCTTGAAAGACCGAGCCTCTCGCGCGCCACGATGGCGCCGGGCGAAGGTGACGCGAGCGGAGCGCCCTGAGGCGGCGCCGGCATCTCCATATAGGTGACGAGCAGATCGACCATTCTGAGCCGAGGAGCGCCGCGTGCTTAGAGCGGGTTTTCGGCGTAGAACTCGAGCACGCGCTGCTTGAAGCTCTTGTCGCCGACAGCGAGCATGTGGTCGCGCCCTTCGATGTGAAAGGCCCTTGCGTTCGGCATCAGCGCCGCAAGTTCGTCCGGCGAACCGCCGATGTCGTCCTTCGTGCCGACCGCGATCAGGGTCGGCTGGGCGATGCGCGCCATGTCGTCCTCGCTGAGCAACTCGCGCGACTTCGCGATGCAAGCCGCGAGCGCGCGACGGTCGCTGCGCGTCTGGTCGGCGAAAGCGCGGAAGGAGCGGCCGCGCGGATGCGTGGTCTGGGACGGGTCTTCCGCCAGCAGGGCGGCCGCGATCGGATCCCAATCGCCGACGCCGTCGACCATGCCGATGCCCAAACCGCCGAACACCAGCGTCGCCACCTTCTCCGGATCGGAGAGCGCCAGGAAAGCCGAGACGCGCGCGCCCATCGAATAACCCATGACATGGGCGCGCTCGATACCGAGATGATCGAGCAGCGCAGCGGCGTCGGAAGCCATCTTCTGCGGCGTGTAGTCGGCCTCGTCATAGCTCTTCGACGACGAGCCGTGGCCGCGATGGTCGAAGGCGATCGCCCGGTAGCCGGCGTCGTTCAGCATCTTGAACCAGCCCGGCGAGACCCAGTTGACATAGTGGCTGGAAGCAAAGCCATGGATCATCAGCACCGGGTCGCCCTGCCCCGAGGCCGGCTGGCGATCGAGATAGGCGAGTTCGAAACCGTCATGGGAAAAGAACTGCATCGGCAGATTTGCTTTTTCAGTTGGCGCCAGTGCCAATAGCCGGGTGGCGCAATAGAGCGCCTTCCTTGATGCCGTCCCGGGCGGCTGTGCCGGCCTTGAGTTCAAGCACGAAGCGCACGGGTTGTCCCGGCGAGATGATCGCTTCGGATTCGGGCTCGCCGCGCCTGATGGCTTTGATCCTGCCGTCCTGGCCGATGAAGATGAGATCGAGCGCCATTGGCGTGTTCTTCATCCAGAAGTCCACCTCATCCGTTCTTTCGAAGACGAACAACATGCCGTGATCGTCTGCCATGGTCCGGCGAAACATCAGTCCCGCCTCGCGTTCGACGGAGTTATCGGCGATCTCGATGGAGAAGGAACGCTCGCCCGAACTGGTCGACACCACAAGCGGTGTCCGGTCGACCGGCAGCAGCATCGCATCCGCCGAACTCGGCTTCGCAGCGATGAAACAGGCGGCGAAAACGATCGCGGCGCAGAATACGCCCGCGGTCAGCCAATTGCGATGAGCCATGGGTTACCTCGTCCAGACGCTCGTCCTAAACCATGATCCGGACAAGTGGAACCGGTTTTCGGACAAGATGGTCGCGCCGCGGCAAAGGGACCTTTCGACTGCGTCGAGAAGCCCTCAGTGCGAGACCGACAAGGTGCCCATATCGGGGTGGATTTCGGCGGCCATAAGGCCTTTGTCGCCGCGTCCGAAGCGGACGAGCACGACCTGCCCGGGCCGGAGCTCGGTTATGCCGTAGCGCCGCAGCGTTTCCATGTGGACGAAGATATCTTCTGTCTCCTCGCCCCTCGTCAGGAAGCCGAAACCCTTGGTGCGATTGAACCACTTGACCAAGGCCCGCTCGAGGCCGCTCTCCGGGTTGACGGTAACGTGGGTGCGCTGTTCCTGCTCTGCCGGGTGGACAGCCGTCGAGGCATCCATGGAAAGGACGCGGAAAGCCTGCAAGCCGCGCTCGCCCTGTTTGACCAGGCAGACGACCCGCGCGCCCTCGAGCGCCGTCTGGAAGCCGTCCCTTCGAAGACAAGTCACATGGAGGAGAATATCGCCCGAGACGCCGTCGTCCGGAAGAATGAAGCCGTAGCCCTTCGCCACATCGAACCATTTGATAGCGCCGGCGATTTCGACAAGCTCGGCGGGGTCGCCGCCATTGTCCCGCTGCAAGGCGTCGTCAAGGCTTCCGTCCCGCCTCGTAAAAGAGGCTTTTTCCCCCATAAGAATGCCCCCCTTTTCAACTGAACCGCAACTGATTCTTGCCAAGAGATTAACACTGCGACTTCCGGGGTGTGCAAGGGCTGACGTGCCTTTTTTCACCGTTCAGCACCGGAAAGGCTGAAATGTCGTTTGCCGGCGCTTCCGGAATCCGAAATCGCAAGGCCTGAAATCGATCGCGCCGCCGCTATTGTCGGACGATTGCCCTTTCCCCGGACGGCCCCTATGGTGCCCCGCAACCCAACACTTTGAGGAAGCCGCCATGCGTTACCTGCACACAATGGTCCGCGTCGCCGATATCGACCAGTCGCTCGATTTCTACTGCAACAAGCTCGGCCTGAAGGAGGTGCGCCGCTACGAGAACGAGCAAGGCCGCTACACGCTTGTCTTCCTCGCCGCGTCGGAAGACGAGCAGAGCGGCATCAACGAAAAGGCGCCGCTGGTCGAGCTGACCTACAATTGGGACCCGGAAGACTATAAGGGCGGGCGCAATTTCGGCCATCTCGCCTACGAGGTCGACGACATCTACGCCACCTGCCAGAAGCTGATGGACAATGGCGTGACCATCAATCGTCCGCCGCGCGATGGCAACATGGCGTTTATCCGCTCGCCGGACGGCATCTCGATCGAACTGCTGCAGAAAGGCCCGGCCAAGGCCAAGGCCGAACCATGGGCCTCGATGCCGAACACGGGGGCTTGGTAAGACCAGCGATCCGACGCCGATTTGACCGGCGACCGCCAGAGCAATTCCAGGAAAAATGTGGGCGGTTTTCCGTTCGGAATTGCGTCAAAACAAAGAGATAGAGCGGTTCGCCGTTTCGGCGAAACGGTGGACCGCTCTGGCATTCCGCCAGGCCTCGCCTATCTATCTGCAACTGGCGCCAGCCTCATCCAGGCTGGCGTTTCTTCATCCGCCAGGAGAATTTCATGCCGATCAGCCGCGCCGATGTCGCCACCGAACATGCCAGCCGCTACCTGCAGCAGCTCTGCAAGCACTGGTCGCATAAATTCCCGGTCGAGTTCGACCCGCAGCACGGCGCCATCCAGCTCTCGATCGGCCGCACCGTAATGGACGCCGACGACAAGGCCCTGCACATCGCTCTGGCCGCCGACGACGAAGCTTCGCTGGGGCGGCTGGAGAGCGTGGTCGCCGACCATATCAAGCGCTTCGCCTTCCGCGAGGAATTGAGCTTCGACTGGCAAAAGGCCGCTTAAGTTCCGAAGCAATTCCAGGAAAAGTGCTTCGCGGTTAAAGGCTCGGCGACTTCGTCGTAGCCTTCCGTCCGGAATTGCGCACAATGATTGGTCAGCCGCCGGCCTTGCCGGCCATTTCGAGCAGCGCCATCACACTGCGCCAGTTGCGTGCCGTGCCCGGCACCTTCAGCGTGCGCGCAATGAGATTGGCGAAGACCGATTTGCCGAGCCCGTCCGGCGCATGCAGGTAAAGCACGTCGCCCTTGATCTCGAAGCGTTCGGGGCCGGTGCATTTGTCGGCGAGCCGCTGCGTCTCCTCGGCGGTCGGCTCGCGCTCCAGCGCATAGGCATGGAGCTTGGTCGGCTCACCGGCGATCTCGGGATAGGGATTGTCCTTCACCAGCCGCTCGAACCAGCCGGCATCACGCACCATGATGCGCGAATGAAAGCCCCATTTCTTCTCGAAGGCCGCCTCGATCTTCCTGGTCAGCGTCGTCGCATCTTCCTTCTTCGCCCAGAACACGACATTGCCGCTCTGCACATAGGTCGCGACGTCGGCGAAACCGAGGCTTTCGAAGAAGGCCTTGAGCTCCGCCATCTTGACGATGCGGTTGCCGCCGACATTGATGCCGGAAAACAGCGCGACGAAGACCGTGCTTGTTTTTGCGCTCATATGATGAACCCCGCCAGCGTCTCGTTGTCGGTGATATCCTGATATTGCACGCCTTCGGCGTCGAAATTGGCCTTCAGCAGGTCGAAATTACGCCGGTCCTTGGTTTCGATGCCGATCAGCACCGAACCGAAATTGCGCGCCGACTTTTTCAGATACTCGAAGCGGGCGATGTCGTCGTCGGGGCCGAGCATTTCGAGGAAATCGCGCAGCGCGCCCGGTCGTTGCGGGAAGCGGATAATGAAATACTTTTTCAGCCCCTCGAAGCGCAGCGCCCTCTCCTTTATGTCCGGCAGCCGCTCGAAATCGAAATTGCCGCCGGAGACGACAGCGACGATGGTCTTGCCCCTGATCTCCTTGCGTGAAAAATCCTTGAGCGCGTCGATCGCCAGCGCTCCGGCGGGCTCCAGCACGACGCCCTCGACATTGAGCATCTCGATCATGGTGGCGCAGAGCCGGTTCTCCGGGACGAGGCGGACGGCATCGGCGGTGAAGTCCTTGAGATGGCGCAACGGCTCCCGGCCGATCTCGGCCACCGCGGCGCCGTCGACGAAATTGTCGACCTTGGCGAGCTTGACCCGCTTGCCGCCGGCAAGGCTCTCACGCAGGCTTGGCGCGCCCGCCGGCTCGCAGAACACGAAGCGCGGATCGCGATGCTGATCGGCGAAATAATGCGTCACCCCGGCAGCCAGTCCGCCACCGCCGACCGGCAGCATGACGATGTCGGGCACGCGGGCGCTCGGCATCTGGGCCGCGATCTCGTAAGCGACCGTCGCCTGGCCCTCGATGATGTCCTTGTGGTCGAAGGGCGGCACCATATGCGCGCCAGCGGCTTCCGTGAATTCGAAGGCGGCGCGATAGCAATCGTCGAAGAAGTCGCCGACCAGCCTGATTTCGACGAAATCGCCACCGAACAGCCGCGTCTTGTCGATCTTCTGCTGCGGCGTCGTCACCGGCATGAACACGACGCCCTTCTTGCCGAAATGGCGGCAGACGAAGGCAAAGCCCTGGGCGTGATTGCCTGCCGAGGCGCAGACGAACAGCTCGGCATTGTTGCCGGCGGCGAGCGCCTTGCGGAAGAAGTTGAAGGCGCCCCTGATCTTGTAGGAACGCACCGGCGTCAGGTCCTCGCGCTTCAAAAGGATGCGGGCGCCTGTCTTCTTCGACAGATAGTCGTTCTCCTGCAGCGGCGTTTCCGTGAAGATTCCGCGGATCGCTTCGGCGGCCACGGCAACGCGGGCGGAAAAGCTGTTCACTGAAAGTCCCTCGTTTCGACAGTTGGCACGCGGCAGAATGGCAATGACCCGTGCCGGCAATCTTCCTGCCGCCGTTTTGGCTTTCGCGCAACAGTGCGATGGCCGCCGCCTGGCGCTGAGCCAATTTCCGCTGGGCACGACTTACTTTAGCCGCACTTCGGCTGTCCGGGAGGTTTCCGCGGAGGTGGACGGCCAATCGTGGCCGGAATGGAATTGCCAGTGAAAGTGTCGACGTGCGGTTGAAGACAATTCTGATCATTGCCCTTGCCCTGCTGATAGCAGGCTGCGCGGGCCACCAGACGCAGGAAATCCTGGGCAGCGTCGTCGTGCCGACGACGGCGACCGAGATCGCCGGCAACCACTCGATCTTCATCGCCACGACCCGCAAGCGCTCCGACGACCCGAACAGGGTTTTTGACGGCGAACGCTCGGCGACGCTCAACTATGCACGTGTCAACGTCACCGTTCCCCCCATTCACCAGACTGGCCAGATCGAACGCCGTTCGCGCGGCAAGTCGAACGACCCGACGAAGTATTTCATGGCCTCCGAAGTCGTCGGCTATGACACGCAGCCGAAATTCGCCAGCGCCCTCAACGCCGACATCGACGCCCGCGGCGGCCGCGTCATGGTTTTCGTCCACGGCTACAACACCGGCTTCGACGACGCCGTCTACCGACTGACCCAGATCGTCCACGATTCCGGCTATCCGGGGACGCCGGTGCTGTTCTCCTGGGCTTCCGGCGCAAAGACCACGGACTATGTCTATGACAAGGAAAGCGCCGCCGCCGCCCGCGACCAGCTGGAAGTGACGTTGCGGATGCTGGCGCAGACGGGCGCCCGGCGCATCGACATCGTCGCCCATTCGATGGGAACCTGGGTGACGATGGAGACGCTGCGCCAACTCGCCATCACCGGCGACCGCGATCTCAGCGGCAAGCTCGGCGACGTCGTGCTCGCCTCGCCCGACATCGATGTCGACGTCTTCAAGAGCCAGATGCGCCGCTATGGCAAGCCGGACAAGCCCTTCATCCTGCTCCTGTCGGACGACGACCGGGCGCTGAGGCTCTCCGGCCTGATCGCCGGCTCGCGGCCGCGCGTCGGCGATTATCGGGATGCCGCCGATCTCGCCTCCTACGGCGTCACCGTGGTCGACCTTTCCAAGGTCAAGGGCGCTGACAGCTTCAACCACACCAAATTCGCCGACAACCCGATGATGGTGCAGATGATCGGACAGCGTCTGCGCGAGGATGATGGCTTTGCCAGCGATCGTGATGTGACGGACCGCATCCGTCAGTTGGCTGCGCAGTAACCGTATCGGTGCGGGTTCCGCGCCCGTAGGGACTTTGAACTGGACCCGGCCGCTCTCTGGCTTTATCGGAGTAGCAAGAGAGGTTGCCGCCCTTGGGGGATCCCGGGTGACTGTGCATGTGAAGATCGTTGTCGGCCTTGCCTTCACGCTCGCCCTCGCCGGCTGCGCCGGTCCCACGCACGACCTGCTCAACCGCAAGGCGGTCGCGGCGTCTGCCTCCGACATAGCCGGCACACACGAGATCTTCGTCGCCACGACCCGCCAGCAGGCGACCAAGGATCCGCGCCAGGTCTTCGACGGCGACCGTTCGCTGACCACCCTCTATGCCCGCGTCGACGTCACCGTGCCGAAGATCCATCAGGTCGGCGCGATCGAGCGCGCCAAGGGCTCGGCCGACTCTAACCCGGCCAAGCAGTTCACCGCCACCGATGTCGTCCACTATGGCGACGCGCGGCAATTCGCCAAGGCGGTCGGCGCCGACATTTCTATGCGCGGCGACCGCGCCTTGGTGTTCGTGCACGGCTTCAACAACGGTTTTGACGACGGCATCTACCGCATCACGCAGATCGCGCACGACACCAAATATCCGGGTACGCCGGTGCTGTTCTCATGGGCGTCGAGCGCCAAGGCGACCGGCTACATCTACGACAAGGACAGTTCGACCGCCGCGCGCGACGACCTCGAGGCGACGCTGCGGATGCTTGCCAAGACGAAGGTCAAGAGCATCGACATCATCGCCCATTCGATGGGCACCTGGCTGACGATGGAAGCGCTGCGCCAGCTCGCCATCACCGGCGACCGCGATCTCAATGGCAAGCTCGGCTACGTCATCCTCGCCTCGCCCGACATCGACGTCGATGTCTTCAAGAAGCAGATGATCCGCTACGGCAAGCCCGACAAGCCCTTCGCCATCCTGCTTTCGGGCGACGACCGGGCGCTGAAGCTGTCGAGCTTCATTTCCGGCGACAAGCCGCGCGTCGGCGACTACGGCAACGCGGCCGATCTCGCCAATTATGGCGTAACGGTCGTCGACCTGACCCAAGCCAAGGGCGGCGACGGCGGCCTGAACCATGCCAAATTCGCCGACAACCCGATCCTGGTGCAACTGCTGGGCAACCGGCTGCGCACGCCGGCCGGGCTTGCTTCGGACGAGCCCGACCCGGCGCAGCTCAACAATATCGGCCAGGGCCTCGGCAAGGCGGTCGGCTCCGTGGCGGAGGTCGTCATCACCACGCCGTTCAAGGTGCTGACCGTCGCCACCGGCGGATGACTTGCCCTAGATAAAAAGATCGACCTTCTGGAACGTCGTCACGTCGACCAGGCCGACGTCCGAGATCCTGAGTTCCGGAATAACCACCAGCGCCAGCAGCGAGTGCTGCATATAGGCGTTGTTGAGCGAGCAGCCGACCTTGAGCATCGCCTCGGTCAGTTGCTCGGCCTTGGCCGCGACGATCTCGGCGCGTTCGTCGGACATCAGGCCGGCGATCGGCATCTCGACCAGCGCCAGTTCCTCGCCCTTAGAATAAAGCACGACGCCGCCACCCACCTCGCTCAGCCGGTTGACGGCCAAAGCCATGTCCTCCTTGTTGGTGCCGACGACGATGATGTGGTGCGCGTCATGCGCCACGCTGGACGCCATCGCGCAGTCTTTGACATAGCCGAAGCCGGAAACGAAGGCGTTGGTGACGCCGCCGGTGCCGCGATGCCGCTCGACCAGGGCGATCTGGCAGATGTCGTTGCGGCGATCCATGGCGACCAGCCCGTCCTCAACCGGCAGGTCGGCTTCCAGAGCGCGCGTCGGCGCCTGGTTCTCGATCACGCCGATCACCCGCGCCCGCACCTCGTTGGCGCCCTGCGGCGCGGGAATGTCGAAGTCCTTCGCCGCGAGCTTCTTGCCGAGCTTGACCGTGTTCTTCGCCGATTGCGGATAGTCATAGGCCGCAATGTCGATCTCCAGCTTGCCGCCCTTCGCCAGCCGGACACCGCGGGCATAGACCTCGTCTATGGTCATCTGGGCAAGGTCCGAAACGATCAGCAGATCGGCGAGCCGTCCGGGCGCGATGGAGCCGATCTCGCGCTCCAGCCTGAAATGCTGCGCGGTGTTGAGCGTCGCCATCTGGATCGCCGTCACCGGCTTCAGGCCCTGGCTGATGGCGTGCCGCACCACCCGGTCCATATGGCCTTCATGCACGAGCGTGCCGGAATGGCTGTCATCGGTGCACAGGATGAAGCTACGCGGGTCGATGCCGCCTTCCGTCACCGCCTTGATCTGCGCCGCGACGTCGTACCAGGCCGACCCCAGCCTCAGCATCGCCTTCATGCCCTGGCGCACACGCGCGATCGCATCCTCGGCACGTGTGCCTTCATGGTCGTCCTCCGCCCCGCCCGCGACATAGCCATGGAACGGCAGGCCGAGATCAGGCGATGCATAATGCCCACCGACCGTCTTGCCGGCCTTGACCGTCTCGGCGATCTCGCCCGACATCACCGGATCGTTGGCGGCGACGCCCGGGAAATTCATCACCTCGCCGAGGCCGATGATGTTTTCCCAGGTCATGGCCTCGGCCACGTCGGCGACCGTCAATTCGGCGCCGGCATGTTCCAGCCCCGGCGCCGAGGGCACGCAGGACGGCATCTGCACGTGCACGTTGATCGGCATCGCGACCGCCTCGTCATGCATCAGCCGCACGCCCGGCAATCCAAGCACATTGGCGATCTCGTGCGGGTCGATGAACATCGAGGTCGTGCCGTGCGGGATGACCGCGCGGCAGAACTCCGTCACCGTCACCATGCCGCTCTCGACGTGCATGTGCGCGTCGCAAAGGCCGGGCACCAGATAGCGCCCGCCGGCATCGACGACCTTCGTCCCCTGCCCGATGGCATGACCGGCGTTCGGCCCGCAATAGGCGAAACGGCCGGCGGCGATCGCGATATCGGTGCCGGGGATGATCTCGCCCGAATGGACGTTCACCCAGCGACCGTTGCGGATGACCAGATCGGCCGGCTTTCGGCCCATCGCGACGTCGACCAGATGTGTCGCCACCTCCGTCCACGGCTTTGGCTTTGCGGCGCTTGTCGGCTTGGCGTTCGTCATCGGCGAGTCCTCTACATGGGCCACTTTGGCAAATGTCGGCGTCCGGAGCCAGAGCGTCAGGTCGTAAACCACTGTTGCAGAGATGCAATTCCGTTTCGTGGCGAATGGAGCTAGTCTGTTGCGAGGAGTTGTTCGAAACCGCCATTTCGGAGCGCTCGATGCGTCGACTGACGTTCGCCAGTGCTGGCTTTCTTGCCCTGCTGTCCGGATCTGCCCGGGCGGCGGATCTGGGTAGCGATCTGCCGATGACCGCAGCCGGCTTCGACTGGACCGGCTATTATGCCGGCGTGCAGGCCGGCTATGGCTGGGGCCGGTCCGAAATCACCGGCGACGATGGCGGCCCGTTTTCGGTGAAGCCCGACATCGACGGCGGTTTCGTCGGCGGCCATGTCGCGGGGCTCTGGCAGTTCGACCAGGCTGTGATCGGCGCCGAGGCCGATCTCAACTACGCCTCGATCGACGGCACCGCCGACGCCGGGCCGGGAAACACATTCGGCACCGACGTCAAGTGGTTCGGATCGATCAATGCCAAGGCGGGTTACGCAATGGATCGCGTGCTGATCTATGGCATCGGCGGCATCGCTTTCGCCGGCATCGAGACGTCGCAGGCGGCAGGCTCGGCCTTTGCCCGAACCCGCACCAGCACCGGCTGGACGCTCGGCGCCGGCGTCGACTATGCCCTGACCAACAATGTCGTCGTCGGCGCGCAATACCGCTACTACGATTTCGGCAAGGAGCATTTCGATGCGCCGGACACCTTCGCCGACCGCGATCAGGACGTGAAGCTGCAGACGCTTGGCGTGAATTTCAGCTATAAGTTCTGAGGCTTGCGACGCCGCGACGATGCGGAACACCCCTCCTGCATCTCTTGAAAATTCAGGTGGCCGGCGCCCGCAGGGGGCGGGGGAATGGGTAGGGGCCTGATAGACGCCGGCCTCGGCGGATCGATCCGCCGCGTGGCCAAACCTAGCGCTCCTTCAGCAATCCGTAATTCCGCGATCGCGCCACTTTGCCACCTTGCGGACGAACATGGCTGATATGCTTCGCCGAAAGGTTGCGGGCGACCGGTCAGGATCGGCGCGAGACGGTCTTTCCCTCCGGCATCGCCTCGAGGCATTCCTCCAGCCGCCGCAGCCGCGCTTTTTGCCAGCGCAGCGTGTGCGCGACTTCATGCAGGTTCCATTTGGCCTTCGAATTGGCGGCCTCGATCAGCCCCCGCTCGAGCCGATCGATCTCGGAGCGCAGCTGCCGCGCCTCCGCCTCCCGTAGCCCTCTGATCCAGCCTGCCCCACGCATGGTTCCACCATCAAAGCCGGCAATATGCTCGCAGACAAACGCTAATGAGATCGGTTTGGAGAAACTGGTATTTTAAACATCACTAATATTAAATCTGCACCGCGAAGGGAGCAGGACGGCGGTCCCGATCCGAAACATGGCTTGACGGCTCATATCAGGCATCTGAAAAGGGCACGCCTGCGGACGTGGCGGAATTGGTAGACGCAAGGGACTTAAAATCCCTCGATCTCTGATCGTACGGGTTCGATTCCCGTCGTCCGCACCAGCCTTCGCTCTTCGAGCTTCGGCTGGCAGGCCACCGAACGCCGAAGCATCGCAGCCGAGACAGAGTCAAACCTTGATCGGATTGAGCTTCAGATGCTGGATCAGGATGATCGTCTTGGCGTCGACGATGCGGCCGTCGGCGATACCGGCCAGCGCCTCGTCCAATGGCATTTCCAGAACCTCGATGTCCTCGCCTTCCTCCGGTGAGCCGCCGCCGGCCGAGATGCAGTCGGCCGGCGAATAGCGCGCGGTGAAGAACCAGAGCCGTTCCGTCACGCTGCCCGGGCTCATGAACGGCGAAAACAGCCGCTCGACATCCTTCAGGTGGTAGCCCAGCTCCTCCTCCGCTTCCTTGCGGATGGCGGTTTCGGGGTCGTTTTCGTCGAGCAGCCCGGCGCAGGCCTCGATCAGCGGCTCGCGGTGGCCCACGGCGTAAGCCGGGAACCGGAACTGCCGCACCAGAAGCACGGTCGAGCGTTGCGGATCGAAGGGCAGGATCACCGCGCCGTCGCCGCGATCGTAGGTCTGGCGGGTCTGTGTCTCCCATCGCCCGTCGCGGCGGCGATAGTCGAGCACTGTCTTCTTCAGCACCGCCCAGTCGTCCGAAAGGACCTCCTCGGAACGGATGCGAACGCGATCTTCCATGACGATCTCCGTATTCGCGGCAAAGGGGTAACGATGAAACGTGACGCACGCAATCCAGGAAACCAATTGGCCTCGAAACCGACTGGTCCAGCGGGCGTTTCACCGGCTCGTGTCTGGCGCGACGCGCCGCGACTGCCTAGATAGCGATATCTTCCCAGGAGCCCGTTTCATGACGTCATCGCTTTTCCAGCCGATCACCCTCGGCGGCCTCACCTTCTCCAACCGCATCGCGGTCGCCCCCATGTGCCAGTATTCGGCCGAGGACGGCTCGGCCAGCGACTGGCATCTCTATCATTGGATGAACCTGGCAATGTCGGGCGCCGGCATGGTTACCGTCGAGATGACCGATGTCGAGCGGCGCGGACGCATCTCGCACGGCTGCCTCGGGCTTTATTCCGACGACAACGAGGCGGCCGCCAAGCGCACGCTCGACGCCGCCAGGCGCGTCGCCGCGCCCGGCACGAAATTCGGCGTCCAGCTCGCTCATGCCGGCCGCAAGGCCTCCAACCGCAAACCTTGGGAAGGCGGCGGTCCGCTGCAGCCTGGCGAAGACCCCTGGCAGACGGTTTCGGCCTCCGCCATCGCCTATGACACGGGCTGGAATGTGCCGCATGCGCTGTCGGATGACGAGATCCTGGAACTCATTGCGCGTTTTGCGCAGTCGGCCGTGCGCGCCGAACGCGCCGGCTTCGACTTTGCCGAACTGCACGCCGCGCATGGCTATCTGATCTTCCAGTTCCTCTCGCCGCTCTCCAACCAGCGGACGGACCGCTGGGGCGGGTCGCTGGAAAACCGCATGCGCTTCGTGGTCGAAATCGCAAGGGCGGTGAGGAAGGCCGCCCCGTCCATGATGCTGGGGGCGCGCCTTTCGGTGAAGGAATGGGTCGACGGCGGTTTCGACGTCGAGGACGCGATCGAGGTGGCCAAGGCGCTGAAGGCCGAGGGCGTCGCCTATTTGTGCTGCTCCAGCGGCGGCAATTCGCCCCTGCAGCAGGTGCCGCCCGGCCCCGGCTACCAGGTGCATCTGGCGGAAGCTGTGCGCAAGGGCGCCGGTATCCCGACGCGCGCCGTGGGACTGATCGACGACCCGAGCCAGGCCGAGGCGATCGTTGCCGGCGGTCGTGCCGACATGGTGGCGCTGGCGCGTGCATTCCTCGCCGACCCGCGCTGGGGCTGGCGCGCGGCGGCGACCTTCGGCGAGGAAATCCATCCGGCACCGCAACTGGCGCGCTCGGTGACGACGATGCGGCATTGGATGAAGGCCGCCGGCTAAAGCAATTCCAGGAAAAGTGCGACAGGGTCAGGCTCGGCGGCTTCGCCGTGGCCATCCCTGCGGAATTGCGTCAAAACAAAACCGGAAATCGGCAGGGTCCTGAGACGTTTGGGCGCAGGATCCTCGCCACAACTGCAACCAATTTGGCCGCTTTACGTTGGCGGCCATGATGGACAACAAACCCTTTGAAAAGCCGGTGGTGGTCGAGCTCGGCCATGTCGGCAAATACCGCCATATAAGCAGCACCCGCGAGGCCGCCGAGTGTCTGATGACCGTTTGGCCGCTCAATCGCGGCGATCGCCATCGTGATGCTCTCGACACTTGCCTCAAAGCGCTAGAAGGTTATCGTTCGACAGCGGACGCACGTCGCGCCCTCGTCGAGGCCGCCAGGGAATCGGAAGTTCTGGTTCCCGACGACAGGCTGCCCGACGGAAAGCTGCACTGAGCATGCTTCTTAACCGGAGGATTCCATGGCGAAGCTGACTTACAAGATCGTCGAGCATGATGGCGGCTGGGCCTACAAGGTCGGCTCAACGTTTTCCGAGACTTTCCGCACGCACCAGGAGGCGCTGCGCGCCGCCGAGATCGCCTCGTCCGAGCAGCAGGTCGCCGGTACCACCGACGGCATCCAATATGAGGACGCCGAAGGCACGTGGCATGACGAGCTTGCCGACGGCCGCGACCGGCCGCAGACCGAAGTCTCCGACTAAGAATTGGAACCGCCCCGCGACCGGCGAAGCCGTAAGGCCTCAGACCGGCCGCCGGTGGCTATGCGGCGCTACTTTCCGCAATAATGGTCGTTGACGTTCTGTTGCGAGTTGGCATCCGGACCGGGTGTGGTGTCGGCGCATGGCCCGATAGCACCGGTACTCCCGTAGGTGGCCAGCCCGGAGCTTCCGTTGATGCTGCCTGTGGTATAGGGATCCACCTGCTCGCTCACGTCGGGACGATGGTCGCGGTGCCACCACCACCAGTCATCTGATGACTGCGCCATGGCCGCGCCACCCATGGCCAGCACCAGCGCCGAAGCTGCAATAAGTCTTGTAAGCATCGGATTTCTCCATTCTCTTGATCGCAAAGTTCGTGGGACCGCAGCCCCACAGCGACAAAAACGAAACCCTGGGTTGGGTGGGAAGGTTCCCCTGGAAATTCCGGGTGGGACAGAATGTCCGACACTTTTGCGTGACGCCGCGTGAAGAGCCGCGAGGCATTGCTGTAGCCGCCGGCCGAAATCAATCCACCTTGGCAAAGGCGCGCTCGGCGATACGCTGGATAAAGCCGACGACCCGTTCGGGGTCCGCAAATTGCGGCATGTGGCCGAGACCTTCGACCCGTTCGAAGTCGAGGCCCCCGATCTTGTCCAGCATCGGTTCGCCATGCACGGCCTCGGCGATCACCCGGTCGCCGGCGCCGAACAGAATGCCTGCCGGCATCGCCATGTCTCGGTAACGCTTTTCGATCTGGCCAAGGTCCCGCTCCACCGCCACGACATCGGTGGATGTGGCGAAATAGTGGGACGGACGCAAGCCGAGCCATCCGCCGCCGCCGATCATGTAGTCCACGGGAACCGCTTGCGGCGCGAAAATGAACCGCAGCGTCGGCTGCGCGTAGCGAAGGCTGAGTGGTATCGCCACCGTATGGGCCAGGGCGCGGCGCAGCAGCCGGGACGGAACATAGAGCAGGTCAAATCCCTGACGACCCGTCGCTTCCAGATGCGTCAGAGGCGAGAGCAGCGCAATGCCGGAAATCGCTGTCGGATGCCCGGTCGCAAGCGCAAGCGCGATGGCCCCACCGAGCGAATGGCCGACGACCAAAGGCCGCTCCAGGCGCAATTCCTCGATGAAGCGCCGCACGATGTCCGCCTGTTCGGGCAGCCGGCCGGTGGCGCCGCTTGCTCGAACCGAATAGCCGGAGCCCGGCCGGTCGAGCGCGATCAGCCGGTAGCCGGCGCCGAAGCGCCCGAACAGCGTATGGCGGAAATGGTGGAGTTGGGCGCCGAGCCCGTGCACAAAGACGATCGGCCTGCCGTCGCCCTCTTCCACATAGTGGATGCGGTTGCCGTCGATCTCGACGAATTTCCCGCAAGCCGGCACCAGTCTCTCGGCCTTTGCCGCGATCCGCCAGGTCGCAACCATCAGGGCAAGCACGACGATGGCCACCGCAACGAGCAAGCCGGCAACCAGCCACGAGACAACCCATATCAGCATGCTTTCACCCCAGGCCGACCGACCGCACCATATCCGCAACGGCCGCCGCCACAAGCGGATATCCGGCTTTCACATTGCGGCCGACCGCCGGCCGCGTTATCTCAGGCGACCTTTTGCGCCGGAGCCCGCTATGCCTGAAATCGTCACCGCCGCCATGCTCGTCATCGGCGACGAAATCCTCTCCGGCCGCACCAAGGACAAGAACATCGGCCACCTCGCCGATATCATGACCGCGATCGGCATCGACCTGAAGGAAGTGCGCATCGTCCCCGACGAGGAGGACGAGATCGTTGCCGCGGTGAATGCCGTGCGCGTCCGCTATACCTATGTCTTTACGACCGGCGGCATCGGCCCGACGCATGACGATATCACCGCCGACTCCATCGCCAAGGCCTTCGGCGTGCCCTGCGAATACGACGCCAAGGCCTACGCGCTGCTCGAGGCAAGCTATGCCGGGCGCGGCATCGAATTCACCGAAGCGCGCAAGCGCATGGCGCGCATGCCGCGCGGCGCCGACCACATCGACAATCCGGTCTCCGTCGCGCCGGGCTTCTGCATCGGCAACGTCCATGTCATGGCCGGCGTGCCGTCGATCTTCCAGGCCATGCTCGACAATGTGGTGCCGACGCTCAAGGCCGGCACAAAAATGCTGTCGGCCACCGTGCATTGCCCGTTCGGCGAAGGCCTGATCGGCGGGCCGCTGGCCGATATCCAAAAAGCGCATCCCGACACCATCATCGGCTCGTACCCCAAATATGGCGACGGCAAGTTCTGGACCGAGCTCGTCGTCCGCGCCCGCAGCGAGGAAGCCCTCGAGGCTGCCCGCAAGGACGTCGAGGCGATGGTGGCGAGGTTCGCGGAGGCGGGCTGACCCGGCGGTTCGGCTGGAACCAGTCAACGCGCTGAGGCGTTCCCTTTGCCGCGCGGATGCACAGGCAAGACAATGAGGGACCGGCCATGCGCTTCAAGACAATCGTCGCCATTTTGCAGAACGAACAGGACGCCGAGCGCGTGCTCGATTGCGCCATTCCGCTTGCCGACAGGTTCGAGAGCCACCTCGTCGGCATCCATGCCGAGGCGCTTCCCGTGCCCTACACGTCGGCCACCGGCTTCCCGGATACCGAATTCCTGCAGGTCTCGGCCGAGATGAACAAGGAACGCGCCGACAAATTGCAGGCCTATTTCCTGCAGCGGATCGAGGAATCCGGCCTGTCCTTCGAATGGCGAAGCCTGGAGAGCTTCTCCGGCGACAGCGCGCTGACCGGCATATCGAGCGTGCGCGCCGCCGATCTGATCATCGCCGCGCAGCGCGATGCCGGCGGCGACCCGAGCGCCGACGTCGACACGCTGGTCTACGACGCCGGCCGGCCGGTGCTGGTCGTGCCCCATGCCGGGCCGCTGGTCACCACCTTCAGACGTGTGCTGCTTGCCTGGAACGGCAGCAAGGAAGCGGCCCGCGCCGCGTTCGATGCCCTGCCCTTCATCGCCGAGGCCGACAAGACCGACATTCTCGTCATCGATCCGCCGGAGACGCTGGATGAATCTCCGGAAGCCGCCGGCGCCGAGATCGCCGCGGCGCTGTCTCGCCACGGCGCCAATGTCAGCGTCTGCGTGCAGAAATCCGGCGGCACTTCGGTCGACGACATGATTCAGGCCAGGATCGCAGAATCCGGTGCCGATCTTCTGGTGCTAGGCGCATACAGCCACTCCTGGCTGCGCCAGCTTCTGTTCGGCGGCGTCACCCGCACGGTGCTGCGCACCACGAACGTGGCGGCTTTCCTGTCGCGTTAGGGTGTATTTCCTGAGTCCACAGCCATCGCCGGCCCTGCCCTTGCCAAGCCTGGCGCTTTCCGGCTAATTCCGCCTGCATTCCAGTGTTTCTGCGCGCCACGGCGCGCCTTGCGGAGTGCGAACCATGTCCCTTCCCGAAAAAGCCTTTCCCGTCTCCTGGGACCAGTTCCACCGCGATGCCCGCGCGCTTTCCTGGCGGCTGTCTGGCGCCAACAAGGGACAGTGGAAAGCAATCGTCTGCATCACCCGCGGCGGCCTGGTGCCCGCGGCCATCATCGCGCGCGAGCTCGGCATCCGCGTCATCGAGACGGTGTGCGTCGCCTCCTACCATGACTATACCAGCCAGGGTCAGCTGCAGGTCCTCAAGGAGATTTCGCCTCCGCTGCTCGCCGATGACGGGGCCGGCGTGCTCATCATCGACGACCTGACCGATACCGGCAAGACGGCCGGTATCGTGCGCGCCATGATGCCCAAGGCGCATTTCGCCACCGTCTATGCCAAGCCGAAGGGCCGGCCGCTGGTCGACACGTTCGTCACCGAGGTCAGCCAGGACACCTGGATCTACTTTCCCTGGGACATGGGCTTCACTTATCAGAAGCCGATCGCGGACGATCACGCCGGCTGAACGGCCATCATATTTTCCAGAGAATCTGCCTCAAACGGCGTCGCGTGGTCGAGTTGACGGGCACGACTACTTTGCGAGACTGACTTTTTCTGGTGGGGTTTTCCGGCGGAGTGAAGTTTTTTACTTTTAAAGCCCACAATTCGTCCTAAGATTCGTAAGGTGCAAAACGATTCTGGAGGCTTGGGGCAGCTTCTTACCATGTTGACGAGGCCAACGACGCACAACCAGATGGCCGAAAGAGTCCGGCGGCTCTTCGGCGTCGCGCCTTGTCGCCTGCAGGTTGCCGCCTTGCCGTGGCGCGAGGGCGAGAACGGCGTCGAGATCATGCTGATCACCAGCCGCGACACCGGGCGCTGGGTGCTGCCCAAGGGCTGGCCGGAGGCCAGGGAGCCGCTTTGCGAGGCGGCTGCCCGTGAAGCAGGCGAGGAAGCCGGGTTGCGCGGCAAGGTATCGCATCTTGAAGCCGGCCGCTATTTCTATGCCAAGGTCCTCGCCTCCGGCGAGGAAGTGCCTTGCGAGGTCCTGGTCTTTCCGCTGCATGTCGACCGTGTCGCGGATCGCTGGAAAGAGAAGCGCGCACGAACGCGCAAATGGGTTGGCCCGAACGAAGCCGTCCGCATGGTCAACGAACCCGACCTTTGCCAAATCATCGCCAGCTTCTGCGCCGCGCCGCGCAAATTCGCCTGATTCAAAAGCAATTCCAGGAAAAGTGTGAAGCGGCTAGTTCCCCGACACAGGGATTTTGAAGGGCTGTCGTTGCCTTGTGCAGGATTTCAGCGCAAACGCCGGGGATTGTCGAAGCCGCCCCAACCTCGTCATTCCAGGGTCTTCGCGACGGAGCTTCGCTCCTGCTTCGCCCTGGAATGACGATCGCGACGGGCGTTTAGGCCAATCTCCAACGCATGCCCCTGCCAAACGCAAACAGAGCCGACGGGTCAAAATCCCTCTTCTGGGGAACTAACTTCGCCGTGGCCTTCCATCCGGAATGGCGTCATATCGCAAGATCATCAGACGCGGCCGAAATCATCGGAACTGAGCCGGGTCCAACGATCGCCCATCAATCCGCCGATGAAGATGTCGCCGGAGCGGACCGCTTCCGCGACCTCGGCAATGCGCGAGCGAACCATCGTTCCGCCGGCATAGCGGAAGAACACATGCTGGTGGCCGAAGAGCTGCGGCATGAATCGGCTCTGGGACTGCCCGGCAATGCCCACGCAACCCATATCCCGCGCCGCCGCGATGAGAGCATCCAGCGTCGCGCCCCAGTGGGATCCGGACGCCTGGATTTGCAGCAGGTTCGCGACGCCGCCGGCTTGCCCATAAAAAGCGTAGCAGCCCAGCATCTTGCCCGTTTCGTCGTAGGTCCCGCCGAAATGGAGTGGCCCGTCGGCTCGTTTCTCGGACGCCAGCGCAAGCAGCCGCGGCAACTCGCCGTCCTTCCAACTCGGTCGCAGGGAGTAATCGGTCATGAGGATTGGCAGTCGCTCCGCAAATCGGACCGCATCGATCGGCTCCCGGTGGATCCGTTGGGAAGACGAATGCTGGGCCGATGGCTCGAACCTTCTTCTTGCAAGAGCGTCGAATGCTCTCGCGCAGGGATCGAGCGCAAGGCGGGGCAGGCCGGGCCATTTACGGCGCAGCGCGGCGGCGGCCATGGCGCCCGGCCGAAAAACACAGGTCCATTCCAGGCAGTGCACCGGCAGGAGCTGATATTTCATCGGACGCGCGAAGGCCAAGGATGTGCGATTGGCGGAGTCGGTCAGGTAGAGATCGAATTCGCCTTGATGCAGGGTACGCAGCAATTGCGGCCCGGCCCAACCGTGATCGGTATTTGAGTCGGTCATGAAGGGACCGATGATGGCCGCGTTCAATGCGCTTCCGTTGAGCTCGTAGCGGGCTTTCAGAACGCCCATGAAGCCACCTAGGCGGCCCTGCGGATCGATCTGGACAAGAGCCTTGCTCTCATCCCCATCAAGGTAAAGCTCCCTCATGTAGTCGGCCGTCTGCGCGATCGCGCGATCGCGCTGGAGGCGACGATGGCGGAACTTCATCAGGAATAGCGCGGCGACGTGCTCGAGATCCCCGGCGGCCAAAGGCCGAACCGAGCCATGCTGGGACTCCAGCGTCGACGGCGCGGCCACCTTTCCTGGGCCGGTCATGTTTCCCAAAGAAAATCTCCGTTCAACCGGCATTCCTACAGAAACAAAAAATCCTGGAGGCCAGCGCCTATCGCATCCGATTTGCTTTTCTGTAAATATACGACGAATGTTGCTTCAAAAAGCGCGAGACGATCAAATTTAAGAGAGCAACTACTAAAATATTCAATGTATAGAAAGAAAATTGAATAGCACATTATGCAGCCATATCCGCATAACGTGAAGGCGGTTGTAACAGTCGAGTTGGCAGGCGGATCGCTCCGAAGACGATGCCCCGGCTGCGCCCGGCCGGAGCCGGGCGCAGTCCCCTTTCCTCAGGCGACGAGGCCCTTGGTCAATTCGAGCGCCTGACGCTCGAACAGCCGCCGGTAGATGCCGCCGTTCCGCCGGATCAGGTCGTCATGCGAACCTTCCTCGGCGATACGCCCGCGATCGAAGACCAGCAGCCGGTCGAGCGCCCGCACCGTCGAGAGCCGGTGCGCGATCACCAGGGTCGTGCGCCCGATCATCAACCGCTCCATCGCCCTCTGGATCAGCACTTCCGATTCCGAATCCAGGCTCGACGTCGCCTCGTCCAGGATCAGGATGCGCGCGTCGGCCAGAAAGGCGCGGGCGATCGCCACGCGCTGACGCTCGCCGCCCGACAATTTCACGCCACGCTCGCCGACCAGGGTTCCATAGCCCTTGGGCAGGTTGGTGATGAAATCATGCGCGCTGGCGAGTTTGGCCGCATGCTCGATCTCGGCCTGGCTGGCGCCGGGCCTGGCATAGGCAATGTTCTCGGCAAGCGAGCGGTGGAACAGGATCGGCTCCTGCTGGACGATGGCGATCTGGCTGCGCAGCGACGCCTGCTCGACCTGCGAGATATCCTGGCCGTCGATCAGAATCTGCCCGGCATTCACGTCATAAAGCCGCTGGATCAGCTTGACGAAGGTCGTCTTGCCCGAGCCCGAATGCCCGACCAGTCCGACACGCTCGCCGGCCCCGATATCGACCGAGAAATCGCGATAGAGCGGCAGAAGGTGACTGCCATAGTGGAACGTCACTTTGTCGAAGGCGATGTGCCCATCGGTGATCCGGATCTGCTGAGAACCCGGGCGGTCCTCGATGCCGAGCGGCTCGGACTGGAAGTCGACCAGTTCCTCCATGTCGTTGATCGAGCGCTGCAGGTTGCGGATATGCGTGCCGATGTCGCGCAGATAGCCCTGCAGCACGAAGAACGAGGTCAGCACGAAGGCGACGTCGCCGGCGCTTGCCTGGCCCCAGGCCCACAACATGAGAGCAAGACCGATCACCGCCGCACGCATCAGGAGCAGCAGCGCCCCTTGCGTGGTGCCGTTGGCGGTGCCGCGCATCCAAGTGCGTCCGGTGCGCAGGCGCCATTTGGCGACGACGCGCGCCAGCCGCGCTTCCTCGCGCGCCTCCGCGCCGAAGCCCTTGACGACGGCATTGCAGCTCACCGCGTCAGCCAGCGAGCCGCCCAGCCGCGTGTCCCAGCTGTTGGCGAGCCGCGCGGCAGGCGCGACATAGCCGAGCGACAGCATCGCCGTGACCGCGATGAACAGCACCGAACCGGCGGCCACCACAGCCCCCATCAGCGGCCAGAACCAGCCGAGCAGCAGCGTCGAACCGACGAGCATAACGACCGACGGCAGAAGCGCGATCAGGATCGTGTCGTTGAGCAGGTCCAGCGCCCACATGCCGCGCGTTATCTTGCGCACCGTCGATCCGGCAAAGCTGTTGGCGTGCCAGTCCGTCGAGAAGCGCTGCACCCGATGGAAGGCATCGGCGGCTATGTCCGACATCATCTTCAGCGTCAGCTCGACGATCCACAGGAAGGCGGCGTTGCGCAGCACGACGCCTGCCAGCGCCAGCGCCATCAGGGTCGAGAACGCCGTCATCGCCGCACTCCAGGCGACTGCGTCGGTTCCGGCGCCGCTGGCGACCGCATCGACCAGGCGGCCTGAATAAAAGGGTGTCAGCACGTCGGCGAGCGTCGAGAGCAGGAAGGCGCCCATGATGAGCGAAAGCCGCCACGGCTGGTGGCGCCAGTGACTGAACGTAAAACCAAGCACACTGCGAAAGGCGCTCGCGCGCAGATCGATCTTGAAACGAGCCATGATGTTCATCCAGGCGCAAACGAGCCCGGTCCCGGTAAAATCAAATTGGAAAACCCGCGTCCGCGCGTTGCGGCGTCTCTGAAAGCGGAAGGTTCAGTATGGTAGGCCGCCCGCCCGAAGGCGGCGACCGGCAGCGGCAAACGCCTCTCCTGCATCCAGCTTTCCGATCATCTTCGGAAAGCCTGAGCAGACCTAGGCTTCGCGGCCTCGCGTAACGATGTCAAATCCTGCCATACGGTCCTCCCGGAAGGGAATCGCGGAAACGCCCTTATAGGGAGGCATCAGCCGATCGCCAAGTCGGCCCGTCACGGAAATGGCATCTGGTCCAAGCACTGAGACGAATTTGCAACAACGGCGGGTTGTGGCCAGGCCTCAGGCAGCGGGTGAGCGATCCAGTCGCATGTAGCGCCCTTCCGCCCGGAATCCGAACTTCTGGTAGAGGCTGTGAGCGTCGCTGGTCGTGAGGCTCCAATGAGAAACCGTCTTCATATCGGGATGATCTAGCAGTGCCTGCACAAGCCGTTTGCCGATGCCATGCCCACGACGCTCCGGCCAGACGATGACGTCGGCAAGATAGGCAAAGACCGTGTAGTCGGTGATCGCGCGGGCGAAGCCGACCTGCCTGCCGTCGAGATAGGCGCCGACGCAAAGCGAATTGTCGAAGGCGCGACGGTTCGCCTCGTCGGTTCGCGACGCTCCCCAATAGCTTTGCATGAGCTGGTCGGAGGTCGCCCGGAAATCGACCCGCGACAGGTCGAAACTGATTTCGATATCCTGCATGCGCGGCGCAATCTCGCGGACTAGCCGCGATCCCGGAACCGGTTGGTGATCGGATAGCGGCGGTCGCGGCCGAAATTCTTCCGTGTGATCTTGACGCCGGGCGCGGCCTGGCGGCGCTTGTATTCGGCGATATAGAGCAGGTGCTCGACGCGTGCCACCGTGGCCCGGTCGTGGCCGCGCGCGACGATGTCGTCGACGCTCATCTCGTTCTCCACCAGGCATTCCAGAATGTCGTCCAGCACCGGATAGGGCGGCAGCGAATCCTGGTCGGTCTGATTTTCGCGCAGCTCCGCCGACGGCGCCTTGTCGATGATGTTGTTCGGGATGACCTCGCCGGAGGGTCCGAGCGCGCCCGGCGGCACGTGCGAATTGCGCCAGCGCGACAGCGCATAGACCTGCATCTTGTAGAGATCCTTGATCGGGTTGAAGCCGCCGTTCATGTCGCCGTAAAGCGTGGCGTAGCCGACCGACATCTCGCTCTTGTTGCCGGTGGTGACCACCATCGAGCCGAACTTATTGGAGATCGCCATCAGGATCGTGCCGCGGGCGCGGCTCTGCAGGTTCTCCTCGGTGATGCCTTCCTGGGTGCCTTCGAAGAGCTGGGTCAGCGCGTGCTTGAAGCCTTCGACCGGCTCGGAGATCGGCACGATGTCGTAGCGGCAGCCGAGCGCTCTGGCGCAGTCCTCGGCGTCCTTCAGCGAATCCTTCGACGTATAGCGGTAGGGCATCATGACGGTCCGCAACCGCTCTTCGCCCAGCGCATCGACGGCCAAAGCCGCGCAGATTGCCGAGTCGATACCGCCGGAGAGACCGAGCACGACGTTCTTGAAACCGTTCTTGTTGACGTAGTCGCGCAGGCCGAGCATGCAGGCGCGATAATCGGCCTCTTCGCGCTCGGGGATCTTCGACATAGGACCTTCCGAGCAGATCCAGCTGTCTTCCTTTCTTTTCCAGGTGGTGACGTCGACCGCGTCCTCGAACTGGCTCATCTGGAAGGCGAGCGTCTTGTCGGAACCTATTGCAAACGACGCGCCGTCGAAGATCAGCTCGTCCTGTCCGCCGAGCTGGTTGGCGTAGATCATCGGCAAGCCGGTTTCAATGACCTGCCTGATGACGATCTGGTGCCGGACGTCGATCTTGGCGCGGTAATAGGGCGAGCCGTTCGGCACCAGCAGGATCTCGGCGCCGCTTTCGGCCAACGTCTCGCAGACGGCGATGTCGCCCCAGATGTCCTCGCAGATCGGAACGCCGATGCGCACGCCGCGGAAATTGACCGGCCCCTGCAGCTCCGGTCCGGCCTGGAACACGCGCTTCTCGTCGAACTCGCCATAGTTCGGCAGATCGAGCTTGTAGCGCTCGGCGATGATCTTGCCACCGTCGGCGAAGACGATGGAATTATGCGTGCCGGTCTTGCGCTTCAGCGGCGTGCCGATGATGACGCCGGGGCCGCCGTCGGCCGTGTCCTTGGCGAAATCCTGCGCCGCCTTCTCGCAAGCCTTCAGGAAGGACGGCTTCAGCACCAGGTCTTCCGGCGGATAACCGGCGAGGAAGAGCTCGGTGTAGAGCACCAGATCGGCGCCCTGGCGCGCCGCGTCCGCCCTCGCCTCGCGCGCTTTGGCCAGATTGCCGGCGACGTCGCCGACGGTCGGGTTGAGCTGGGCGACGGCGATGCGCAGGATATCGGGAGCGGTCTTGGTCATGGAACGGATTTAGCGTGGCTGAAATCGCCCCGCAATGGCGATTGCTTGTGCCAATCCAAGGTGCGCACGAATGCGCTCAGCCTAATCGCCCATGTACTCGCGCAACGTCTCTGCCGACCGGTTCTCGCCGATCGACATCGCCAGGATGCGCGAGATGTGGCGGCGCGGCAGGCCGGTCTCGGCCGACCATCGGTTGATCTGCGCCTGGATCTTGTCGAGATCCCGCTTCGAGGTCGGGTTCTCGGCGATATCGAGGCCGGCGTCGCGCAAAGCCGCCGCCATGTCGGTGGAGACGACAAACGTGTCCCATTCCATCCAGCGCAGAAAATACTGTCCGGTGTTGCCGCCGAGCCGGCTGCCATGCTTGGCCAGATAAGCGGTCAGGCCGACCTGATCGTCCGCCGGCCAGGAGGCGATGAATTTGCCGAAGCTGCCATTCTCCTTCGAGACGCGATCGACGAATGCGGCATTGTCGCGCACCGATTTGATCTTCTGCGGATTGCGCACGATGCGGCTGTCGGACGCCAGCTCGTGCCAGAAGTCGTCCGGCTGGAACAAGAGCCGCTTCGGTTCGAAGCCGAGGAACGCTTCCTCGAAACCCGGCCATTTCTGTTCGATGACGCGCCACACGAAGCCGGCGGCGAAAATGCGCTCGGCCATGGTCGAGAGAATGCGGTCGTCAGGGATTTTCGCCACCGCGGTGTTGTCGGGCGCCGGGCCGAGCAACGGCGCCAACACGGCCTCCCCGCCCTTGCGCTTTGCCGCACGCGCATGGATTTTCTGGAATTCGAGCATCGATTTCCTCGCCTGTTCGCCGCAATCTAGCACTTCACGTCCGGCCCGGCAGCCTCTACCTCTATCGACGCCCGGCCGAAGGAGAAGGCAGATGAACAAGATCGTCGAGGACATGGCGAACCGTTTGCTCAAGCGAAAGCCGGAAGGTTTCGGTCCGCTCGAGAGCCGCGTGCTGCAGTCGACGCTCGAACGCACCACCATCGCGCGCGACACCAACAAGGCCGTCGCCTTCCACGAGACCTATGGCGACCGCGTCGCCGACAGCATCGCCAGGATCGGCGGCTCCTGGTCGTTCATCCTCGGCTTCCTTGCCTTTCTCGTTATTTGGACCGTAGGCAATGCCTGGCTGCTCACGCGCGACGCTTTCGACCCCTACCCTTTCATCTTCCTCAACCTTGTGCTGTCGATGCTGGCGGCGATCCAGGCGCCGCTGATCATGATGTCGCAGAACCGCCAGACCGAGCGCGACCGCATCGACGCGGCGCATGACTACGAGGTCAATCTGAAGGCCGAGATCGAGATCATGGCCCTGCATGAAAAGCTCGACGAGTTGCGCCACAGCGAGATCATCGGCATGCGTGACGAAATCCTGCGCATGGCCGAGCAGATCAGGCGTATCGACGAGAAACTGTCCGCGCGGTCCGCAACAGAATGAGCGAGACCATCCACCACCTCATCGAGCAATATGGGCTGATCGCGGTCTTCCTGGGTTGCGTCGCCGAAGGCGAAAGCGCCGCGATCCTCGGCGGCTTCTTCGCTCATCAGCATTTTTTCGTGTTGTGGCAGACTTTCCTCGCTGCCTTTGTCGGCGCCTTCGCCGGCGACACCTTCTTCTTCACCATGGGGCGCAGCTTCGCCGAACATCGCTATGTGAGACTGTTGCGCAGGCGTCCGGGCTTCAGCCGCGCCTACCGCCTGCTCAACACCCATCCCAACATTTTCGTGCTGACCAACCGCTATATCTACGGCATGCGCCTGGTCGGCGGCATCGCCGCCGGCCTGTCGACCGTGTCCATGCCGCGTTTCGTCATCCTGAATGCCATCTCGTCCGCGGTCTGGGCGGCTCTGTTCAGCGGCATCGGCTATGTCTTCGGCCTCGGCGCGGAGCACATTGTGGGCCAGGCGTTTGCTCGCCATGAGCGCCTGCTCATCGCCCTTGGGGTCGGCATCGTTGTCGCCGTGGTCGCCTGGTTGGTAGGCCATCACTTCGCGAAGCGCGAACGCGCCAGGGAAAACCGGGCGGGATCGTGATCAATCCGCGAGGATCAGATCGGCGCGCCGACAAGGCGTTCGATGAGGGCGATGCCCCAGATGCCGCCGGCGATCACGATCGAAATCAGCACCGCCAGCGAGCCGCAATCCTTGGCAAGCTGGATATCGATATGGAACTCTCGCGAGATCGCGTCGCAGGCCGCCTCGATACCGGTGTTGAGCACTTCGACCATGATCAGGAGCAGCACCGCGCCGACGAGCAGGGCATAGCCGCGCCAGGAGACCGAGATGAACCAGCCTGCCGGCAAGGCAAGAGCAAGCAACAGCAATTCCTGCTGGAACGCCTTTTCGTGGGCGGCCAGCTTGCGGAAAGCCCGCACCGAATTGATGAAAGCGTCGATCAGCCGCTGCATGCCCAGCCCCGTTTCGAGTCACCGGCAGGGGGATATCGCAATGGCGGGATCAAGGGAATAAGGCAGCCGCCGCAAAATTCATCCGTCCGCGATCTTTATCGACGGCGTCGATTTCTCGAACTGCGGCAACCCATCCTCGATCGAATAATAATCGCCCTTGTCGCCGACAAAGATGTGGCTTTCCGCCGAGAGGCCGCTCGGCCTCTCGAAGGATCCGGCCATGATGGAGATCGTATCCAGTCCATTGTACTTCCAAAAGAGCAGCGAGCCGCAGGTGCGGCAGAAGCCGCGTTTGGCCACATCGGAGGCGCCGTACCAGGTGAGCGCGGCGGCGCCCTCTATGACGATATCGGCGTCCTTGGAGGCGGTTGCCGCGACGAAATGGCCGGTTTGCCGACGGCACTGCGAGCAGTGGCAATAGACGACGCCGCGCAACGGCCCGCTCGTCCTGAAACGCACCGCCCCGCACAGGCACGACCCGCTATGGTTTTCGTCCATTCCGGCCTCCGTCGACATCATCTGCCCCGTTCTTTGCGGAATAGAATTTCAGTTTTGAAATGGCTGGGCACCGGCAAATGCGACACCGGAGCGACGCGTTTCAGAAGCCGCGGCTGCACCCGCTTTGCACCCTGTGGTAGCAGAGACAATGAGGAAATGCCGGCTATTAAGGAAACTTTAGCGGGACCGCATTTATGCTTCCCACAAGCAATGGTCGTGTTGGGGACGCGCCGTCGCAACCGCAATTCTGATTCAAATCCCCGCGTGAGCGACTCCCGGCGGTGGCAGGTCTCCGGTCGCACTGAAGGGGAAGT
Organism: Mesorhizobium sp. B2-8-5; assembly: GCF_006440675.2. Classification (NCBI taxonomy): domain Bacteria; kingdom Pseudomonadati; phylum Pseudomonadota; class Alphaproteobacteria; order Hyphomicrobiales; family Phyllobacteriaceae; genus Mesorhizobium; species Mesorhizobium sp. B2-8-5. The sequence goes on along the minus strand of NZ_CP083951.1, from coordinate 3,851,535 downwards.
GAACACAACATGCAGCCGGCAGCCATTCCGACCGACAGGAATACCGACATCGCCAGCACCGTCGTGGCGACGATGCGACAGCTCGGCGTCCTCGGCCTGCCGCGCAACTATGAAATCTTCTACGAGGCGCTGAGCGGCAGCAATCGCGAGCTCAGCCTTGCCGTCGTCTCGTTGAACAACCGTCCCACCCAGGAGGACCTCGATCGCATCGGGCGGACCTTCTTCCCGCAGCACCACGGCCCCACCATTGTCGAGCACGCCCGCGAGATGGTGGCCAAGGAGCTTGAGGACATTGCCATGCTGTTGCGCAATGAGCACTCGCATATCGAGAAGTACGGCCGCATCCTCGACGAGACATCGAGCGGCCTAAGCAATCGCAGCTTGCTCTCGCAAGAGCTCCTGCAAAAGATCGCCGGCGCGATGTCGGCCGCCACCAACTCGACGATCGACCACGGCCGCCAGATCGCCAGCACGCTCAGCGAAAAGACGGCTGAGCTTGAAAGCGTCAAGTCGAAGCTCGAGGAATACAAGCGGCTGGCCGACACGGATCCGCTCACGCAGCTGTGGAACCGCCGCGCCTTCGACAAGGAGATCACCCGGATCTACAACAGCAATCGCGGCATCCTGTTCAACGCCTTGATCCTTGCCGATATCGACCATTTCAAGGACATAAACGATCGCTACGGCCATCCGGTCGGCGACAGGATCCTGCAGATCATCGCCGAGATCTTCCAGTCCAGCGTGCGTTCCGACATATTTGTCGCGCGCACCGGCGGCGAGGAGTTCGCGCTTATCGTCGAGGGCGCCAGCGAGGAAGCCACTTACGAGATCGCCGAGCGCATCCGCGCGCTCATCGAGCAGACCCCGTTCGCCAGCAGCCAGAGCGGCATCAACTACGGCACCGTTACCGTATCGCTGGGTATCTGCATGGCTTCGGAGGCGGAAAGCCCCGAAGACCTCTACACCAAGGCGGACCGGGCGCTTTATCGCTCCAAGGTCGGCGGCCGCAACCGCGTCACCAGGCATTCGACGACGGCGGGCCGCCCCGCCAAGGGCTGGCTGCTTTACAAGAAAGACTGACAAGCCCCTTTCCAGACGAATTTTTGTGGATTATATTTTCCACAGAAATGAAAAGGGTGCGCTCATGCAACGTCCAGTCGCGGCCGCGACGGCGGCCGAAAACGCCGTCATCACCAAGGCCACGCTGCGCGCGGCCGACCTGCTCGACATCACCGCCAGGACACTCGCTTTGGTCATCGGCGTGTCGGAAGCGACGGTCTCGCGCATGCGCCGGCAGGAATTCCTGCTTGAACGCGGCACCAAGCCGTTCGAGCTGGCGGTGCTGTTCGTTCGCCTGTTCCGCTCGCTCGACGCCATCGTCGGCGGTGACGAGACCGTCGCCCGGGCGTGGCTGAAGAGCCCCAACACCACGCTCGACGGCACGCCGCTCGAGAAAATCCTGACGATTGCCGGACTTGTCGATGTCATTGCCTACCTGGACTCCCGGCGCGCTCTCGTCTGAGGCCGTCAAGCTCGAAGGCAAGTACTGGCGGATGGTCGAGGCGCAGCACCGTGTCTCGACCCTCAAGCTCGTCGACACACTCGACGAGCAGGCGCTGCTGGAGGACCTCATCGAGGACGCCAAGCCGCAGATCCCGATGGAATGCCGCCATCTCCATTACCTGCTGGCGACGCCTTTTCGCTATGGCTCCGTCTACCCGTACGGCTCGCGCTTCCGCCGCGCCGGCAAGACCAAAGGCGTCTACTATGCCGCCGAGACGGTGCTGACGGCGGTGGCGGAAATGGCCTTCTACCGCTTGCTGTTCTTCGCGGAATCGCCGGCGACACCATGGCCGAACGACGCCGCGGAATACACCGCCTTCGCCGCCGCGATGAAATGCGATCGCGCGATCGACCTGGCACGGCCGCCGCTCGATCGCGACGAGAAGGCCTGGACGCACCCCACCGACTACACCGCCTGTCAGGCGATCGCCGATGTCGCCCGCGAGGCCGAACTGCAGGCGATCCGCTATCGCTCGGTGCGCGATCCGAAGGGCGCCAACATCGCGCTTTTGACGTGCAAGGGCTTTGCCAAGGCCAAGCCGCTGGAGCCGCAGACCTGGCGCATCCGGATCGGCTCTTTCGGCCTGCAGGCAATCTGCGAATTCCCGGACAAGCGGCTCGAATTCTCACGCACCGCCTTTGCCGATCCAAGGCTTGCCGGAATGCGCTGGGAGCGCCGCTGAAGTTCCTGCTAATGCATGTCGCGCAAAAATGACCTCGGTTTTGCGACAACGACAAGCATCAAGCAACGACCTAAAGCGCGTCGCATGAATCCGTTTCGACGCGACGCGCTTTAGGCCAGGATGTTCACGGCGCGCGCGGCCACCAGCGCGATCGTCAAGAGCGAGATCATCGCCTCGGCCATCATAAGCAGCTTCGCGCGCTGCGTGAGCGGCAAGGTATCGGTCGGCGAGAACGCCGTGGCATTGGTGAAGGCCAGGAAGACATAGTCGACGAAGCCCGGCAGCCAGCCCTGTATCTCGCGATCGGGGAGCGTCATTTGCGGGAACAGGAAGTCGGCCTGCGCACGCTTGACCAGGCCGCAGGTAGGCGGACCGCCCCGGTCGGTGCTCCAGAACCACAGCGCAAAGACGATCACATTGGTGACCCAGATGTTGAGCGCGTCGACGAGCAGCGTCGTGCCGGCGCCGGCATGCCCTTCCAGCAGCGCCCGCACCAGGTAAACCAGCGACCCGCAATTCATGATGCTGATGATGCCGGTCATCACCAATGCCGTGCGGCGGATATAGAGGCGCAATTGGCCGATCGCGTACCAATGCTCGTGATCGACTGCCTTGCGCGTCGCCATTTGCGTCCAGGCCGTCGCAATCGACAGCGGCACCAGCAGCGCCGCTTCCACTGTCGGGGCGAGCCAGCGCGGACCGAAGGACAGGTTGTTGATGACCAGAAGCTGCAGGCAGATGATGACGAGAACCGCGGCGCGCGCCGACCAGAAATCGAGCCCGCGGTGATGAATGACGGCATGCTGGTGGCGCATGGAGGCACCTGTATTGCTGGAACGGCGGCGCCCCTGGGCCGGCTCCGGCAACGATCAGCCGGCGGTTTCTGCCCGAAGCGCCAGCGACGGGTTCCATAGCAATCTTGGCTTTACAATGTTGCGGCAGCATACATTTTCGTAAGCTTTTGCTATCGGACTGTTCAGCAATCCACCGGTGTGATTTTAGGCCCGCATGTCGAGAACCAGCGAATCCGTGAATGTCTGGCCTGCCGCAGCCGGGGCTGAAGACGATCTGTCTTCGATCTGGAACAGCCTGGTCCGGCACCCATGGCGATTGCTGGCGCTTTTGTGTCTGATCCAGATCGCCTGCTGGACCGTGATGCCGGCGATCGTCAATGTTGGACCGCCGCGCGACGTCGTCGAAGGTTTCCTGTGGGGTCGCGAATGGGTGCTGCTGACCTACAAGCACCCGCAACTCCCCTGCTGGCTGCTCGAGATCAGCCATCTCCTGACCGGCTCGTTCCGCTGGCCGCAATACATGCTGTCGCAGCTGATGGTCTCGACGACTTTCGTCCTGGTCTATCTGCTCGCGCGCGACATCATGGGCCCGACCCGTGCGCTCGCCGCCGTGTTGTTGATGCCCGCGATCTATTTCTTCGGCTGGCCCACCCCGCAATTCAACCACGACTACGCGCAGATGCCTTTCTGGGCCGCGACCTCTTGGCTGCTATGGCGCGCGGCGCGCGACGGGCGGCCGGGCTGGTGGCTCGCCCTCGGCCTCGTTGCCGGCGTTGGGCTCTATGCCAAGTTCTCGACGGCTCTGCTGCTGGCCTTCGGCGGCATCTGGATTTTGTGCGACACCCGTGCCCGAAGCCGGCTCGCCACGCCATGGCCGTGGCTCGGCCTCGCGGTTTTTCTTGGCGTCGTGGCGCCGCTGGCTGTGGCGCTCGTCCGCCTCGATTTCCTGCCGCTGACCTATGCCGAGCATCGTAACGCCTGGGTGATCGCCAACCGCGCCCGGCTCTACTATATCGGCGTTCAGCTTGCCGGGCTTGCCGCTGTTCCCGTCGTTCTGGCTATTTCCGGCCTGTTGCGACGGCAGCTCAAGCCCGTGCAAGACCCCTTGCCGGCCTACCCTGCTCCCGAGCGGCGCGCGGTTGCCTACCTGGCATGGATGGGTCTAGGGCCGGCGCTCCTGATCATGGCCGCATCGCTGTTTACCGGCACCGGCGAAGCCTGGGGCGCGACGATGTACAATCTCGTCGGCGTCCTGGCGATCGCGCTTCTGGGCCGGCGGCTGGGACCAACGGAATTGCGCCGGCTGGCGGTGCTGGCGCTGCTATGCGTGGTCGGCGTGTCGAGCGCCTATGCGGCGACCCGCTGGACCAGTTGCAACATACTCGGCCGCCTGCAGCCAATGTGCTGGCCGGCGCGGTCGATTTCGCTGACGGCCGATGCAATCTGGCACGAGGCGGTATCCGCGCCGCTGGGCATCGTCGGCGGCGACGACGGCACGGCCAGGCTTGCCGGACTGGAAGCCCCGGACCAGCCTTCCATCTTCACGACCCTCGACAGGCGCCTCGCCCCGTGGATCACGGACCAGCGGCTGCGGGATCAGGGCATGCTGCTTGTGTGGCCGCACGGCTGGAAACTTTCTCCGCAACAGGAGGCCTGGACCGCCGGCCTGCCGGTCAAGACGGTGGCATTCAACTGGTCGCTCAAGGGACCGCCCCTGGAGATCAACTTTGCCGTCATTCCGCCCGGTAGAACCAGCTTCCCGGGCAATCCTCCCGGACCGCCCGATCCGGAATGAGCCGACCCCGAATAGCCGGCGGTTGAAACCTATCTGCCCAAATTGAAAAGGCGCCGGCTTTCGCGCCGGCGCCTCCGATAATAATCCGGCATTAGGTCCTGTTCAGGCGATGGCGGCCTGCTTGTGCTGCACCGGGTGGCTCTTCTTGAGCAGGTCCGAGACCAGGAAGGCGAGCTCGATCGCCTGATCGGCGTTGAGGCGCGGGTCGCAATGGGTGTGGTAGCGGTCCTGCAGGTCTTCCGCCGTGATGGCGCGGGCGCCGCCCGTGCATTCGGTGACGTTCTTGCCGGTCATCTCCACATGGATGCCGCCCGGATGCGTGCCTTCGGCGCGGTGCACCTCGAAAAAGGTCTGCACTTCCTTGAGGATGCGGTCGAACGGCCGCGTCTTGTAGCCCGCCGCCTCGATCGTGTTGCCATGCATCGGATCGGACGACCACACGACGTTGCGGCCTTCCTTCTTGACCGCACGCACCAGCTTCGGCAGGTGCTCGGCGACCTTGTCCGAGCCGAAGCGGGCGATCAGCGTCAGGCGGCCCGGCTCGTTGTCGGGATTGAGCAGGTCGATGAGTTCCATGAGACCGTCCGGCGTCAGCGACGGGCCGCATTTCAGGCCGAGCGGATTCTTGATGCCGCGGCAATATTCGATATGTGCGTGATCCGGCTGGCGGGTACGGTCGCCGATCCAGATCATATGGCCCGAGGTCGCGTACCAGTCGCCGGAGGTCGAATCGACGCGCGTCAGCGCTTCCTCGTAGCCGAGCAGTAGCGCCTCGTGGCTGGTGTAGAAATCCGTCTCGCGCAGCGCGAAATTGGTTTCCGACGTGATGCCGACCGCGCGCATGAACTCCATCGTCTCGGTGATGCGGTTGGCGAGCGCACCGTATTTCTCGCCTTGCGGACTGTCGGCGACGAAGCCGAGCATCCAGCGATGCACGTTCTCCAGGCTGGCATAGCCGCCCTGCGCGAAGGCGCGCAGAAGGTTGAGCGTCGCGGCCGACTGGCGGTAGGCCATCTCCTGCCGGGCAGGATCCGGGACGCGCGACTTGGCGTCGAACTCGATGCCGTTGATGATGTCGCCGCGATAGCTCGGCAGCGTCACGCCGGCCTTGGTCTCGTTGTCGGACGAGCGCGGCTTGGCGAACTGGCCGGCGACGCGGCCGACCTTCACCACCGGCTGCGCGCCGGCGAAGGTGAGCACCACCGACATCTGCAGGAAGACGCGGAAGAAGTCGCGTATGTTGTCGGCGCCATGCTCGGCAAAGCTCTCGGCGCAATCGCCGCCCTGGAGCAGGAAGGCTTCGCCGGCGGCCACCGCCGCCAGCTGCTTCTTCAGCTTGCGCGCCTCGCCGGCAAAAACCAGCGGCGGGAAGGTGGCAAGCTGCGCTTCCGTGGCCTTCAGAGCGGCAAGGTCCGGATACGCCGGGACCTGCTTGATCGGCTTTGCTCTCCACGAATTCGGCGACCATTTCGTCATCGCTGCACCCAAACGCCCTTTCGGAGCAACCCAGGGGAAAACTGTGAAATTTCCGTCGGAATTGCGTCAAAACAAACCGGCGAACGCGCTTGCCCGCCATTCCAGCCTCGATACGAGGTCGCGGCTCCTTACACGAAGCCGATTGCCTATTCTAGCCGGGTTTTTCACCAGTGGCGAATGGTTCCACCGCCTCGCTATGCCGTGTCCGCCAGCGCGAGCAGGAACAAGCCCAGCCCCAACAACAGGCAAGATGGGCTGTAAAGCAGGCTGTCGTATCTGGCGAAACGCGTGTTCCTGACCCGCTTGAACAGCCCGAAATATCGCGACCAGCTCAATGCCCGCAGGGTGAATGCGGCCGCCCACAGGACAAGGGCCGTCTTCAGCAGCCAGTGCGGCAGCGGCAGGCGGATCAGGCCGGCGAAACCAAGAAGGAGAAGCAGGACCAGCGCCAGGACCAGACCGACCGCCAGGGCACCGACGGCCGTCTCCTTCGCCGCCGGGCCGCCGTCCTCGCGTTGAGGCAGCGAAACGCCGGCGCCGATGCGGCCGCCGAAGGCCCAGTAGACATGGAATCCGGCGCCAAGCATCAGCACGGCTGAACAGGCAGCTACAACCGCCGTTTCCATGCCTATCTGCCGGCGTCCTTCAGACGGCTGAGCTGGCGGCCAAGACCGCCCGTCAAATCGAGCGCGAGCATGCGAAGCAGCGCAATGGCGCTCCACAAGGGCCGTTCCGCGAAAGGTTTGTTGCTGTTGTGCTCAAGCAGGGGATGGGTGAACAACGCCGCAAGGTAGAAGACGGGAATGATGACCAGAAAGGCCCACCACGTCACGAGGAAGGATGCCGCGACGCCGGCGATCGGCGCAAAGAAGAGGCCGAGGTAATGGATAAAGCGGGTTGAAGGTTTTGAGTGGCCGGCAAGGTAACCGAGCCAGTATTCATCGAAAGTTTGCGGGTTCATAAGCAGCCCCTGCAGCGATGATTAGATTGGCCTATTGAACCTCTCAAGTACAAATACTGCAATGGTCATAATCGTCGCACGCCCTGCAAGTGCGCGCGATCTTTCGGGTGGGTTACTATTTCCTTGCGAGGGGTGCGCCTGCCGCTGCAACAGGCCGCAGGCCTGGTTCACGTGCCTATGCGGCCTTGTCGACGAGCCGGGCCAGTTGCGTCATCACCACCGCCGATCCCGCCAGGCGTTTTTCGGCATTCGGCCAATCGCGCATGAAGACGACGCTATGGTCGGCGCGGATCTTGGCCAGCGAGCCCTGCTCGCCGATGAACTTGACCAGCCCGACCGGATTGGGGAACTCGCGCTTGCGGAAATGGATGACGACGCCCTTGGGCCCGGCATCGAGCTTCTCGACATTGGCCTTGCGGCAGAGCGCCTTGATGAAGACGATCTTCAACAGATGCGTCACCTCTTCCGGCAGCGGCCCGAACCGGTCGATCAGTTCGGCGCCGAAGCCGTCGATCTCCTCCGTGGTTTCGAGATCGCCGAGGCGCCGGTAGAGCGCCATGCGGAGCTGCAGGTCCGGCACGTAGCTTTCCGGGATCATCACCGCGGTGCCGACCGCGATCTGCGGCGACCAGCCGCCGTCCTGCGCCTCGCCGGTATCCTTCACCTCGGCCACCGCCTCTTCCAGCATCTGCTGGTAGAGCTCGAAACCGACCTCCTTGATATGGCCCGACTGCTCTTCGCCCAAAAGATTGCCGGCGCCGCGGATGTCGAGGTCGTGGCTGGCGAGCTGGAAACCGGCGCCCAGCGTATCGAGCGACTGCAGCACCTTCAGCCGGCGCTCGGCCGTATCGGTGAGCTTGCGGTTGGCCGGCAGCGTGAACAGCGCATAGGCGCGCACCTTGGAACGGCCGACGCGGCCGCGCAGCTGGTAGAGTTGCGCGAGGCCGAACATGTCGGCGCGATGGACGATCAGCGTGTTGGCGGTCGGGATATCGAGCCCGGATTCAACGATGGTGGTCGACAGAAGCACGTCGTACTGGCCGTCGTAGAAGGCGTTCATGATGTCGTCGAGCTCGCCCGGCGGCATCTGCCCATGCGCCACCGCTATCTTCAGCTCCGGCACGGATTCCTTCAGGAAATCATGGATTTCCGAAAGGTCACTGATCCGCGGCACGACATAGAAGGAATGGCCGCCGCGATAGCGCTCGCGCAGCAGCGTCTCGCGGATGACCAGCGGATCGAAGGGCGAGATGAACGTGCGCACCGCCATGCGGTCGACCGGCGGCGTCGCGATCAGCGACAGTTCGCGCACGCCGGTCAGCGCCAGTTGCAGCGTGCGCGGGATCGGCGTCGCCGAAAGCGTCAGCACATGCACGTCGGACTTGAGGTCCTTCAGCCGCTCCTTGTGCTTGACGCCAAAATGCTGCTCCTCGTCGATGATCAGCAGGCCGAGACGCTTGAACGAGATCGAAGACCCAAGCAGCGCATGCGTGCCGACGACGATGTCGACCGTGCCCTCGGCAATGCCCTTCTTGGTTTCCGCCAATTCTTTTGAACCCACCAGGCGCGATGCCTGCGCGATGCGGATCGGCAGGCCCGAAAAGCGCTGCGAGAAGGTCTTGAAGTGCTGCCGCGACAACAGCGTCGTCGGCACCACGACCGCGACCTGGAACCCCTCCATGGCCGCGATGAAGGCGGCGCGCAGCGCCACTTCCGTCTTGCCGAAGCCGACGTCGCCGCAGACCAGCCGATCCATCGGCTTGCCGGCGCCGAGATCATCCATGACGGAATCGATCGCCGTCTGTTGGTCGTCGGTCTCCTCATAGGGGAAACGCGCCGCGAACTCGCCATAAAGCCCTTCGGCCGGGATCATAGCGGGCGCTGCACGCATCTGCCGCTCGGCGGCGATGCGGATCAATTGCCCGGCCATGTCGAGCAGGCGCCGCTTCAGCCGCGCCTTGCGCGCCTGCCAGGCGCCGCCACCCAGCTTGTCGAGCGTCGCTTCGGCCGAATCGGAGCCATAGCGCGACAGAAGCTCGATATTCTCGACCGGCAAGAACAACCGGTCGTCGCCGGCATAATGGATTTCGAGGCAGTCATGCGGCGCACCGACCGCTTCGATGGTGCGCAAGCCGATGAAGCGGCCGATGCCATGGTCGGCATGGACGACGATGTCGCCCGCCGACAGCGATGAGGCCTCGGCGATGAAGTCGGAAGCCTTCTTCTTGCGCTTCGAACGCCGGATCAGCCTGTCGCCAAGGATATCCTGCTCGGCAACGACCACCATATCGTCGGTCTCGAAGCCGGATTCGAGCGGCAGCACGGCAAGACCCGCCTGCCCCGGTTCCAGTTTTTCAACGTCGGCAAGCGTCGCGACCGGCTTCAGGTTGCCGAGGTGATGTTCGGCGAGGATCTGGCCAAGGCGGTCGAGCGAGCCTTCCGTCCAGCCGGCGACAATGACGCGGCGGCGCGCGGCGCGCTCGTCGGCAATGTGTTTTACGACGACGTCGAAGACATTGATGTTCGGGTCGGCGCGCTCCTCGGCAAAGCTGCGGCCGTGCCGCGAACCGCCATGGAACACTTTTTTGCTCCCGACATCGGGCGCGTCGAAGACCGTGAAGTCGATGTCTTCGCGCGGACCGAGCGAAGCCTTGAGATTGTCCGGCGACAGATAAAGTAGGTCCGGCGCCACCGGCTTGTAGGGCACGGCGTCCTTCAGCGCGCTGTCGGCCTGTTTCCGGCGCGCCTCGTAGTGGTCGAGGATCAACGTGTGACGCTCGGCCAGCGCCTCATGCGCCAGATGATCGAAGACGACAGGCGCATCCGGCAGATAGTCGAACACCGTCTCCAGCCGCTCGTAGAAGAAGGGCAGCCAGTGCTCCATGCCGGCGAAGCGCCGGCCTTCGCTGACCGCCGCATAGAGCGCGTCGTCGCGCGAGGGCGCGCCGAAAGCCTCGATATAGGAGCGGCGGAAGCGGCTGATCGTTTCGGGCGTCAGCGCCACCTCGCTCATCGCCTGCAGCGACATCGACTTGCGCTGGCCGGTGGTGCGCTGCGTCGCCACGTCGAAGACGCGGATCGATTCCAGCGTGTCGCCGAAGAAATCGAGGCGCAGCGCCTCGCTCCAGCCTGGCGCGAAAAGGTCGAGAATGCCGCCGCGCACCGCGAATTCGCCAAGGCCGCGCACCGTCGGCACGCGCTCGAAGCCGGAGATCTCGAGCCGCGCGATCAGCGCGTTCATGTCGATCTGGTTGCCAGGCTTGGCATGGAAAGTCTGCGCTTGGATCAGCTCGGCCGGCGGGATGCGCTGCAACAGCGCATTGGCGGTGGTGAGGATTACGGCGCGATGCGGCTTCTTCGCCAGCGCGATCATGGCCGAAAGCGCGTCGAGCCGTCGCGCAGCGGCATCGGCGCCGGGCGAGACGCGGTCGTAAGGCAGGCAGTCCCAGGCCGGCAGCTCCAGCACCGGCAGGCCGGGCGCGGCAAAGGCGAGCGCCTCGATGATCGCCGGCAGCCGCTGGCCGTCGCGCGCGACGAACAGCACCGGCTTGTCGGGCGCGATCTCCTGCGCCGTCTGCACCAGGGCGAAGGCTTCGTAGCCGTCGGCGACGCCGTCGACGATGAACTGACCGGCGCGGCCCTTGGGCAGGCCAATGGAAGGAATGAGGCTCATGAATATGCGTTTTTCAAAATGTCATGGTCCGGCGCGACGCCAGGATCTTCCGCAGAACCGCGCAGTCGATATCGGGCGGAACCGGGCGTTCGCCGGTGACCATCGGCAGGAATTCGGTGTCGGGGATTTCGAGAAGCCTCTCATATTGGTCGATTTCATCGCCGGTCAAGGCGCCGATCTCGGCGTCGGCGAAGGAACCGAGGATCAGGTCCATCTCGCGCATGCCGCGATGCCAGGATCGGAACAGAAGCTTGCGGCGGCGGGCGTCGAGCCCCTCGCTTGATCGCTGTGTTCCGGTCATGTCGCCGCATCCCTGTCCAAAGCGGCGCATATAGCGTGGATAGAGGGCGGTGTCAGCCTTTGCGCTGCCGCCGTCGCGACATAAGCTGACAGGATGCGTCCCACCATCCTCGATCCCCTGTTCGTTCCGATTACCTCGCTTGCCGGCGTCGGCCCGAAAGTCGGTCTGCTGATCGAGCGTGTGGTGCCGGCCGATCTCGGCGACCGCGCCGCGCGCGCGGCCGACCTTCTGTTCGTTCTGCCCAACACCGTGATCGACCGCCGCAACCGGCCCGGCATCGCGCTTTCGGCCGAGGGCCAGATCGTCACGCTCGAAGTGCGCGTCGACCGCCACCAGCCGCCGCCGCGCGGCAACAGGTCGGTGCCCTACCGGGTCTACGCCCATGACGACACCGGCGAGGTCGCGTTGACCTTCTTCCATGCCCATGCCGCCTATCTCGAAAAGGCAATGCCGGTTGGTGAGCATGTTGTCGTGTCCGGCCGCATGGAGTGGTTCAACGGCCGCCCGACCATGGTCCATCCAGATCATATCGCTTTGGCCAGCGAGGCCGACGGCCTGCCCTTGGTCGAGCCTGTCTATCCGCTGACCGCCGGGCTGTCGGCCAAGGTATTGCGCCGCGCCATCGGTCAGGCGCTGGGCCGCCTGCCGGAGCTGCCGGAGTGGCAGGACGACGCCTTCATGCGGCGCCAGACCTTCCCCGCCTTTGGCGATTCGCTCGCCCGTGTCCACCATCCGGCGGATCCGATCGACGTCGCCGTCGAAGGCTCGGCCTGGCGGCGCCTTGCCTATGACGAATTGCTGGCCGGTCAGGTGTCGCTCGCGCTGGTGCGGGCAAAGGTGCGACGCCTGTCAGGACGGCCGCTGGTCGGCGACGGCAGCATCGTCGAGAAACTGCGCGCGGCCCTGCCCTACAAGCTCACACCCAGCCAGGAATTCGCGCTTGGCGAAATCAACGCAGATCTTGCCGATCCCGAACGCATGCTGCGCCTGCTGCAGGGCGATGTCGGCTCGGGCAAGACGGTTGTGGCGCTGCTTGCCATGGCGCGCGCGGTCGAGGCCGGCGGCCAGGCGGCGCTGATGGCGCCGACCGAAATCCTGGCGCGCCAGCATCTGGCGACCATCGCGCCGCTGGCGGAGAAAGTCGGCCTGCGCCTTGCCATCCTGACCGGGCGCGAAAAGGGCCGCGAACGCACGGAGACGCTTGCCGGTCTTGCCAGCGGCGCGGTCGACATCGTCGTCGGCACGCATGCGCTGTTCCAGGAAAGCGTAACGTTCCATGATCTCGTGCTGGCCGTCGTCGACGAGCAGCACCGCTTCGGCGTCCACCAGCGCCTCGCCATCACCGCCAAGGGCGACGCGCCCGACATGCTGGTGATGACGGCCACACCCATCCCGCGCACGCTCGTGTTGACCGCCTTCGGCGACATGGACGTCTCGAAGCTGACCGAGAAGCCGGCCGGCCGACAGCCGATCCGCACCGTGACCTTGCCGATGGAGCGGCTGGACGAACTGGTCGGACGCATGCGCGATGCGGTCGCCGAGGGGCAAAAAATCTACTGGATCTGCCCGCTGGTCGAGGAATCCGAAGAAATCAAGCTGATGTCGGCCGAGGACCGTTTCGCTTCGCTGAAACCACTCTTCGGCGACCGGATCGGCCTGGTGCACGGCCGCATGAAGGGTGCGGAGAAAGATGAGGCGATGCGCGGCTTCAAGCAGGGCGAAACGCGCATCCTGATCGCCACCACCGTCATCGAGGTCGGCGTCGACGTGCCTGACGCGACCATCATGGTCATCGAGCATGCCGAACGCTTCGGCCTTGCCCAATTGCACCAGTTGCGCGGCCGGGTCGGGCGCGGCGACAAGCCGTCCTCCTGCGTGCTGCTCTACAAGGAGCCGCTCGGCGAGACGGCCAAACGCCGGCTTTCGGTGATGCGCGAGACCGAGGACGGCTTCAAGATCGCCGAGGAAGACCTGAAACTGCGCGGCGAAGGCGAATTGCTGGGCACGAGGCAGTCCGGCACGCCCGGCTTCCAGGTGGCGCGGATCGAATTCCATGCCGATCTGCTGGAAGCGGCACGAGACGATGCGCGGCTGATCCTGTCGCGCGACCCGGAATTGCAGTCCGAGCGCGGCGAGGCGCTGCGCTTGCTGCTTTACCTGTTCGGCCGCGACGAGGCGGTGCGGCTGCTGCGCGCCGGCTGAGCGCCGAGCGGCGGATTGGCGAGCGGTCCTTCGACCGGTTCGCCATTCAGCGTCACCAGCTTGGCCTTGACCTCCGGCGCCACCATGCCGGCCGAGACGATCAGCTTGGCTCCGTCCTCGATCGACATGTCGAGCGGCACGATCTCCGATTTGTGCACATACATCAGGAAGCCGGTGGTCGGATTGGGCGTGCATGGCATGAACACCGCGATCAGCGGATCGCCTTCCTGGTCGAGCTTCTGGTTGATCTCGGTCTCCTTCTCGCTGGCGACGAAGACCAGCGACCACACGCCCTTGCGCGGATATTCGACGAGGCCCACCTGGCGGAACATGTCGCCCTTGTTCGACAGCACCGTCTCGAAGATCTGCTTCAGCGAGCCGTAGATGCCCCTCACCAGTGGCATGCGGCCAAGCAGCCGTTCGCCGAAATTGACGATGGCGCGGCCGACGATATTCGCCGTCAGGAAACCGATCAGCGTGATCAGCACCAGCGCCACGATCAGCCCGAAGCCCGGAACCGGAAACGGCAGATAGGTGTCGGGATTGTAGCGAACCGGAATGTAGGGCTTCACCCAGGAATCGACCCAACCGATCAGCGACCAGGCGATGTAGGCCGTGATCGCCAGCGGCGCGCAGACCACGAAGCCGGTCAGGAAATAGTTCCTCAGCCGGGTCATGCCAGAGGTCTTCAGGGCGTCGGACATGGGTTCACCGCGGCGCAGGTTGCAACGCTGAGATTAGTGAACCGCGAGCCGGTTTGGAACTGCGAAGTTTTTAAAGAGCGCTGGTCACGCCGCTGTATCCAGCGGCACGATCTTCTCGAGTTCCGATGCTATTTTGCTCGCTTCGATCTCCGACTCGTAGGCCTTCTGGAAGTTCATCCAGAACTCGGGCGTGGTGTTGAAGAACTTGGCGAAGCGAAGCGCCGTATCCGGAGTAAGACCGACCTCCTCCTTGACGATGCGCTCGATCCGGGTGCGCGGAAGATTAAGCTTCTTCGCAAGCACGCCGGCACTCATGCCGAGCGGCACCAGATACTCCTCGCGCAGGAATTCTCCGGGGTGGATGGGGCGTGCAAACTTGAGCATAACCCAGTATCCTCAAAGGTTAGGCGGGCGGCCCTCCTCGCGACATGTACCATGCTATGATAGAGAGCCAAGATCACAGCTCTTTACGTTCCAAACGGAAGCTGCTTCCGTTCACGATTAGCCGAAACATCCTTTCCTTCGTCATCCACGGGCGGAGCAAGGAGCGAAGCGACGCGCGTAGACCCGAGGATCCATTCCGTGACGTTTGCGGCGGATCAAATCATTGCAGAATTAGGCGCTACCACCCGTGCCGCGGAAAAGCTCGAACCACTCTGGATTAGCCTTCTCGATTAGTTCGATCTTCCATTGGCGCGGCCAGCGTTTCAGCGATGTCTCGCGTTGGATGGCGTCTCGGATGTCGAAATATTCCTCGTACCAGACCAGGCGTTGCACACCATAGCGCCCGGTAAAGCGCGAGCCTTCGCCGGTCTGTGCTCCGGCATCCGACGGCTAAGATCGTTTGTGGCCCCGATGTAGATGGTGCCGCGCTTCTTGCTCGCAGTCATATAAACATAACCCGTCATGCATGAAGGATAACGGATGGATGATCACGCGACCATTCTGATGGGTTGCATTCTTTGGCTTGCGTCACGGAATGGATCCTCGGGTCTGCGCAGGAGCTTCGCTCCTGCTCCGCCCGTGGATGACGAAGTGGGGCCGTTGGCGTCATCCGCAACTTGCAACGGTAGCGAAACCTACTCCACCGTCACCGACTTCGCCAGATTGCGCGGCTGGTCGACATCGGTGCCCATGAAGACCGCGGTGAAATAGGCCAGCATCTGGATCGGCAGGGCGTAGATGATCGGCGAGATGATCTCCGGCACTTCGGGCAGGATGATCGTCTCCATCGTCTTGATGCCTGCATGCGCGGCGCCCTTCGCGTCGGTGATCAGGATGATCTTGCCGCCGCGCGCCGCCACTTCCTGCATGTTCGAGACCGTCTTTTCGAAGATGCGGTCATGCGGCGCGATGACGATTACCGGCATGTTCTCGTCGATCAGCGCGATCGGCCCATGCTTCAGTTCGCCGCCGGCATAGCCTTCGGCGTGGATGTAGGAAATCTCCTTGAGCTTCAGCGCGCCTTCCATCGCCAGCGGGAAATTGGTGTCGCGGCCGAGATAGAGCACGTCCTTGTAGCGCGAGAGCTCGCGCGAGATCCGCTCGATCTGCTCGTCGAGCTTCAGCACCTGGGTAGCGAAGCGCGGCGCCTCGGAAAGCTCGCGCACCAGCCGCTTTTCCTCGTCGCGCGAGATCGTGCCGCGCGCCACGCCGGCGCGGACCGCGAGCGCAGCCAAGACGGATAGCTGGCAGGTGAAAGCCTTTGTCGAGGCGACGCCGATTTCCGGTCCGGCAAGTGTCGGCAGCACGACGTCGGATTCACGCGCCATGGTCGATTCGCGCACATTGACCACGGCGCCGATCTTCATGCCGGCCTGGCGGCAATAGCGCAGCGAGGCCAGCGTGTCGGCCGTCTCACCAGACTGCGAGATGAAGAAGGCCGCGTCGTTGGCCGACAGCGGCATCTCGCGATAGCGGAATTCCGAGGCGACATCGATATCGATCGGCAGCCGTGCATAGCGCTCGAACCAGTATTTGCTGATCAGCCCGGCGAGATAGGCGGTCCCGCAGGCCGAGAGCGCCAGCCGGCCGATCTTGGCGAAGTCGAACGGTAGGTCGAGCGGCTTCGACACGCCCGAGACGAAATCCACGTAATGCGCCAGCGTGTGCGAGATCACCTCCGGCTGCTCATGGATTTCCTTTTCCATGAAATGCCGGCGGTTTCCCTTGTCGACCATGAAGCTGGTCGACAGCGATTGCTGGCGCTTGCGGTCGACCTTGTTGCCGTCGATGTCGTAGATCGCAACGCTTTCGCGGCGCACCACCGCCCAGTCGCCGTCCTCGAGATAGGTGATCGAGTTGGTGAAGGGCGCCAGCGCGATCGCGTCCGAGCCCAAAAACATCTCGCCATCGCCATGGCCGACGGCCAGAGGCGGACCATTGCGGGCGCCGACGATCAGGTCCTCGTCGCTCTTGAACATGATTGCCAGCGCGAAAGCGCCGGAGAGCCGCTTCAGCGCCGCATACGCGGCTTCCACGGGCTTCAGCCCCTTGGCGAGCTCGCGCGCCACCAGATGCGCGACGACCTCCGTGTCGGTCTGCGAGGCGAAGCTGTAGCCGTCGCGAGTGAGTTCGTCGCGCAGCTCGGCGAAATTCTCGATGATGCCGTTGTGGACGATGGCGACGCCTTCGGAAAAATGCGGATGCGCGTTGGTCTCGTTGGGCACGCCATGCGTCGCCCAGCGCGTGTGGCCGATGCCGATCGTGCCGTCGAGCGGTTCGTCCTTCAGCCGGCGTTCGAGGTTGATCAGTTTGCCTTCGGCGCGGCGGCGGCCGAGCTCGCCCTTCTCGATGGTGGCGACACCGGCCGAGTCGTAGCCGCGATATTCAAGCCGCTTCAGCGCATCGACGATGAGCGGCGCGACTTGGCTTCGGCCGACGATTCCAACGATACCGCACATGGCGATTGCCCCCGATTCCGAGCGGAAAACCCGGCGTTATCTAGGGACTGCCGGCTTGCCGCGAAAGTCACTTTGCGTTTCGTTCCGTGTCAGCGGAACGGTTCTTTGCCAGTGCACAATGCCAGACTGCGCTTGCAATCCGGTTACCTGAACCGCTCGGGTTTTCAGGGCCCTGGTTTCCACTCGTTCATATCTGACCGAGTTGCAACCGCCTCCGCAAGGAAGCGCTGAAAATCATTCCGCCGCCTTCTTCCTCGCCGCGGCGGCCGAGGCGAAGCGCTCGCGCAGCTCCTTGCCCTTGCCGGGGATCGTCTTCTGGCGGGCGCGACCGAAGGCCAGCGCGTCGTCCGGCACGCTCTCGGTGATCACGCTGCCGGAGGCGATATAGCCGCCCTTGCCGATCGTGACAGGCGCCACCAGCGAGGAATTCGAGCCGACAAAGGCCCCCTCGCCGATGTCGGTGAAGAATTTCGAGTAGCCGTCATAATTGCAGGTGATGGTGCCCGCGCCGATGTTGGCCGCGGCACCCACGCGCGCGTCGCCGATATAGGTCAGGTGGTTGACCTTGGCGCCCTCCTCGATCGTCGCCTGCTTGACCTCGCAGAAATTACCGACCTTTGCCTTGTTTCGAAGATCGGCGCCGGGCCTGAGCCGCGCAAACGGCCCGACATCGCAGTTCGAGGCGATCGTCGCGCCCTCGATATGGCTGAAAGCGTGGATCTTGACGCCCGACGCGATCCTGACGCCCGGACCGAACCAGACATTCGGCTCGACGATCGTGTCGGCGCCGATTTCGGTATCGTGCGAGAAATAGACAGTTTCGGGCGCGATCAGCGTAACGCCGGAAAGCATGGCCTCGCGCCGCCGGCGCGCCTGCCAGATCGATTCCGCCTCGGCAAGCTCGGCCCGGTTGTTGATGCCGAGCGCACTTTCGAAGCTGGCTTCCGTCGCCACCACATCGAGGCCTTCCGCACCGGCGATCTCGACGATGTCGGTGAGGTAGAACTCGCCCTTGGCGTTCTTGTTGCCGACCTTGTCGAGCAGCCGCAGCGCATGCTTGCCCGCCACCGCCATCATGCCGGCATTGCAGAAGCCGATCTTCTTTTCCGCCTCGGAACAGTCCTTCTCCTCGCGGATGGCGACGAGACGGCCGCCCTTTTCGATCAAACGGCCGTAGCCGGTCGGGCTTGGCGGACGAAAGCCGATGACGGCGACGGCGGCGCCCTCCGCCAACTTCTGCCGCGCAGCCGCCAGCGCCCGCGCATCGATCAACGGCGTGTCGCCGAACATGACGAGAATATCGTCATAACCCTTTGATATCGCTTCGCGAGCAGCAAGCACGGCATGCGCGGTGCCGAGCCGCTTCTCCTGCACGAACGTTTCCGCCTTGGGCGCGAATTTCTGCGCCGCCTTGCGCATCTCGTCGGCGCCGTGGCCGATCACCAGCGCCACGCCGGTCGCGCCAGCTCCTTCGGCGGCCCTCACCACGTGAGCCACCATCGGCAGCCCGGCAATCGCATGCAGCACCTTGGGCGTAGCGCTTTTCATGCGCGTGCCCTCGCCGGCGGCGAGGATGACGGACAGGCAGGATCTCTGGCTCATATAGGGGCAACCGTATGAAAAGGTTTGGAATCAAGGCACATTTAGCATTGGTGCTATGCTGCACCAATGCGGTTAAATTCCGGTGAGATGGTGGAGCGGCTGACTCTTAATCAGCTGGTCCACGACCAAATCCGACGGGCAGAGCTTACAACAGCCCGTGCTTGTTGAATTCCGCCTGCTCGTCGCCGGCGATCCAGCCAAACACCTTCAGGCTGCCTTGGCGCCTTTCGACGAGATAATCGACTTCGAAATCGATGGTCACGAGCCTTTTGTCCTTGCGTTCGTATTCGCCCGACCATTCTACCTTGGCCACGCAACGGTCCTGATCGATGGCCGTCACCGAGACATCCTTGCAGGTCATCGTCTTGCTGCCCATCGCCCGATAGGCTTCAAAACCCTTCCTCATCGTATCTTGAAATTTCTTGCCGTTCTCGCCGACCATGACGCCAACCGGGGTGACCGAGACAAATCCGGTCGAATACATAGCTCCAAAATCGTCCATGTCGACATTGCCGGCGATCGCGTCGTTGTAGACCTTCTCGTAGGTCTTGAAGAACTTTTGCACGTCCGCTTTGGCTACCATTATCGCCTCGCTATCGATGTTGTGCTTGCGATTCGGCAACGTCGGCTTTTCGGCATCGTTCCGATCTGGGTATCGAGCCAACCGCCCACGCACGAAATTTTCCAACAGTTTCTCAGTGGTCCTTGGTATTGCAGAAATTTCGGGAAAAGTTTGTGTTAGATACCGTCGTCATCATTCATCTGGCCGCCCCGTTTATGGCGCCGGCGTGCACTGAAGGAAAGGCTTCAGATGTTGAGCCACGGCTTTGAAGCTTTCGCCGTGTTTATTTTTTTCATTTTCATATCGATCTGTCCGGGCACGGCTCGGGCCGATTACACCACTCCGCATGCCGAGGTTGTTTGCCAACCCGGCCGTAACGTCGCGCTGATCCGCTTTACGCTGACGATGGACGAAGATCCGGTCGGGTATCGCCGACTGCCCACCAGCGTCGATCAGGGATTATCGGCGACGCCTACCACGGGTCGATCGAATTGCACCATGGTCAATGGCTGGACGATCCGCCTCCGTGATGGGCAAGACCAGGCTTTTGGGTATGGTCAGGGCGGCGCCGATCCGCCAGCCTTCTTCAGCCTTTGGATTGCGAAGCGAAAGATTTTTTCGCGCAAAGAGTGGAAGCCTGGCTACGCGACGGACAAAAAGCGCTGGCTGATCGGGATGGTGATCAGGCCGGATCGGCTTAGCTATTGTCATGTCGTCGGAGACGAGGCGCCGGACAAGGGACCCATTGTCTGCCTGGATGAGCCTTTCCAACTGAACCGGTACAAGGTCGATCGCGTCGAATATGCGCCGCCGGGTCGCCGGCCACCGGTTGGCACCATATTGCTGACGCATGGAACGACTGAGCCGCGTCTTTGTCGAAAATTCCTGCGTCTTCGACAGGAAGGATTTGAGAACGTCAGCACCTCCACGAACGACAACGCCAACGTCTTTCCCACGGACACCGCGCAGCAAAATCTCGACATCAAGGTGGCGACGATCGAGGTCTCGCCCGGCGTGCGTCGCAAGCTTGTCCGCTGGAGTGGAACCAATCATTATTTCGACGGCGATGTCATGCTCTTGGCGCCGCTCGCGGCTGATCCATCGACAGTCTTGAAAGAGAGTATGCTTGACGGCGGCGACACGTTTTCGGACGAATTGCCCTCGGGATGGAGCGTCATATCAGGCCAACTCCCCCGCCTCTACCCGAATGTAAGCCGGCGCTACGTGCACTTCGATACGCAGCGGATCGATGGACGGCTTTACTTGCTGGCCCAACCTTCCAACCGGGACCAGCGCCCCACCGCTGTCCTCGTCCGGCCGCTTGCTGATGGGTTCAAGACCATTTGCGTTTTCCAGCGTGTCGAGCCTCATTTCTGACGACTCACAAAACGGACGCCGGACCGCTACCCCAACCGGCCCAGCACCGGGAAATTCTCCAGCAGCCAATACGACGCGCTCTGCACGCCGCCGGTGAGGAAGAACACGCCGGCGACGACCAGCAGCGCGCCGATCGCCTTTTCCACACGGCCGAGATGGACGCGGAATTTGCCGAGGAAACGCATGAAGGCACCGGAAAACAGCGCCGCGATCAGGAACGGGATGCCTAGGCCCAGCGAATAGGCGGCAAGCAGCAGCGCGCCCTCGCCAACAGTCTCGCGCCCGCCGGCTAAAGTCAGGATCGGCCCCAGCACCGGGCCGATGCAAGGCGTCCAGCCGAAGGCGAAGGCCAGCCCCATGACATAGGCCGCGATCATGCTGGCAGGCTTGCCCTGCGACTGGAAGCGCGCCTCGCGCGACAGGAGCGGAATGCGCAGGATGCCGAGGAAATTGAGGCCCATGATGATGATCAGCACGCCCGCCGCCATCGCCAGCGGCTCCTGCCAGACGCGCAGCAGGCGGCCGATGGTCGAGGCGCCGGCCCCAAGCGCCACGAAGACGGTGGAAAAGCCGAGCACGAAGGCCACGGAAGCATAAAGCAGCGCGCCGCGGGCGCCTTCCTTTGCCGTCACGCTTTGATTGCCGCGGAAATCATCGACCGAAACGCCGGCCATGTAGCAGAGATAGGGCGGCACCAGCGGCAGCACACAAGGCGACAGGAAAGAGATCGCCCCTGCTCCGACCGCGCTGACATAGCCGATGTCCAATGCCATCCAATGAGTCCCGATTGTGCTGGCGTCGATATAGCGATGCGGGCGCGCGCCTGCCAATCACCATTGTGTGGCACGTCGCCGCTTCGCCAAGGAAGAAACAGCCGCGCCAATGCGTTGTCGGAATAGGCGCGCGATTGCCGTGCGCTCGTTCTCAGGGAGATTGTCATGAAATCGATCGCACTCGGGTTTGCCGCCCTTCTGCTCGGCACCGCAGCGTCCCATGCCGCCGAAGCATGGAAGGAAGCTGAAGTCGGCGGCAAGAAGATCTATACCGACGCCAAAGGCATGACGCTTTACACGTTCGACAAGGACAAGAAGGGCAAATCCAGCTGCTACGACAAATGCGCCGCCAACTGGCCGCCGCTGAAGGCCGAGGCCGGTGCCAAGGCCGACGATGAATGGACGATCGTCGACCGCACCGACGGCAGCAAGATGTGGGCCTATGACGGCAAGCCGGTCTATACCTTCGTCAAGGACAAGAAGGCCGGCGACATGACCGGCGAAGGCGTTGCCGGCGCCTGGCACGTCGTCAAGGCAGATTGAGTTTCTCCCACCGCTGGCATGCGGAAGACTGCCTGGCCGCCGAATTGGTTTGATTTGGCGGCCAGCGATCTTTCCGGGCGGGGCCAGCGCCTCGTCACTGTCCCTCGACTCGACTGGCCGGCACAGGCCGTCCCGGCGTGATACGAGGCGCGCACGCCTCCATCCCCAAAAAATGTGATCTTTGCCATACACTCTAAGAGTGTATTGCCGGCGACCGCTTCCCAAATTGCCCGCCTCCCCTTGACCGATTGCAAAAGCACGGCCATGTGAGCGACGAAAAGAGTGGGATTTCGTCGTGCGTCGCGGAGTTCTTCCGCCACCTCACAGCTGATTAAGAGACCTCATGGACGTCGTCGTCGTCGAATCGCCGGCCAAGGCGAAGACAATCAACAAATATCTGGGCAAGAACTATAAGGTCCTGGCCTCGTTCGGCCATGTCCGCGATCTGCCGGCCAAGGACGGCTCGGTCCGCCCTGACGAGGACTTCGCCATGTCCTGGTCGGTGGACACCGCGTCGGGCAAGCGCCTCGCCGACATCGCCAAGGCGGTCAAGGATGCCGACGGGCTGATCCTCGCCACCGACCCGGATCGCGAGGGCGAGGCGATTTCCTGGCATGTGCTGGAAGTCCTGAAGCAGAAGCGCGCGCTGAAGGACAAGCCGGTCAGCCGCGTCGTCTTCAACGCCATCACCAAGGCCTCGGTGCTGGATGCCATGGCCAATCCGCGCCAGATCGACGCGCCGCTGGTCGACGCCTATCTCGCTCGCCGTGCACTCGACTATCTCGTCGGCTTCACGCTCTCGCCGGTGCTGTGGCGCAAGCTGCCGGGCGCCCGCTCGGCCGGCCGCGTGCAGTCGGTGGCGCTGCGCCTGGTCTGCGACCGCGAATCCGAGATCGAACGCTTCATCCGCGAGGAATACTGGCAGATCGCTGCCATCCTCGACACGCCGCGCAAGGACAGTTTCGAAGCGCGGCTGACCGCCTTTGCCGGCAAGAAGCTGCAGAAGCTCGACATCGCCAACAAGGCCCAGGCCGACGACATCAAGGCGATGCTGGAAGGCGCGACCTTCAAGGCATTGTCGGTCGAGGCCAAACCCACCAAGCGCAATCCCGGCCCGCCCTTCACCACCTCGACGCTGCAGCAGGCCGCCTCCTCCGGGCTCGGCTTCTCGGCCACGCGCACCATGCAGGTGGCGCAAAAGCTCTATGAAGGCATGGATGTCGGCGGCGAGACCGCCGGCCTCATCACCTATATGCGAACCGACGGCGTGCAGATGGCGCCCGAGGCGATCGAGGCTGCCCGCAGCGCCATCGTCAGCGAGTTCGGCGCGAAATACCTGCCGGAAAAGCCGCGTTACTACACCACCAAGGCCAAGAACGCCCAGGAAGCGCACGAGGCGATCCGCCCGACCGATTTCAACCGCACGCCTCAATCGGTCAGGCAGTATCTCGACGCCGACCAGGCCCGCCTCTATGAGCTGATCTGGAAGCGCGCCATCGCCAGCCAGATGCAGCCGGCCGAGATCGAACGCACCACGGTCGAGATCGAGGCGGTCAATGGCGCTCGCACTGCCGAGCTTCGCGCCGTCGGTTCAGTTATCCGCTTCGACGGCTTCATCGCCGCCTATACCGACCAGAAGGACGAGGACGCGGAGGACGAGGAGAGCCGCCGTCTGCCCGAGATCCGTTCCGGCGAGCAGCTCGCCCGTCAGGCGATCAACGCCACCCAGCACACCACCGAGCCGCCGCCGCGCTACTCCGAGGCGTCGCTGATCAAGAAGCTGGAAGAGCTGGGCATTGGCCGGCCGTCGACCTACACCGCGATCCTGAAGACGCTCGAGGATCGCGACTACGTCACCATCGACCGGCGCAGGCTGGTGCCGCAGGCCAAGGGCCGGCTGCTCTCTGCCTTCCTCGAAAGCTTCTTCGAGCGTTATGTCGAGTATGATTTCACCGCTTCGCTCGAGGAAAAGCTCGACGAGATTTCCGACGGCAAGCTCGCCTGGAAGGACGTGCTGCGCGATTTCTGGAAGGATTTTTCCGGCGCCGTCGACGACATCAAGGAACTGCGCGTCACGGACGTGCTCGATGCGCTCAACGAAGAACTGGCGCCGCTTGTCTTCCCGGAACGCGAGGACGGCTCCAATCCGCGCATTTGCCCGAAATGCGGCTCAGGCAACCTCTCGCTGAAGCTCGGCAAGTTCGGCGCCTTCGTCGGCTGCTCGAACTATCCGGAGTGTTCCTACACCCGCCAGCTCGGCGACGCCGCCAATCCCAATGGCGAGAACGGCAATGGCGAGGACGGCGTCAAGCTGCTCGGCAAGGATCCTTACACCGCAGAGGAAATCACGCTGAGGAGCGGCCGTTTCGGCCCCTATATCCAGCGCGGCGAAGGCAAGGAGGCCAAGCGCTCGAGCCTGCCCAAGGGCTGGACGCCCGAGTCGATCGACCACGAAAAGGCGCTGGCGCTGCTGGCCCTGCCGCGTGACGTCGGAAAACATCCCGAATCCGGCAAGATGATCTCGGCCGGTCTCGGACGCTACGGCCCGTTCGTGCTGCATGATGGCACCTATGCCAATCTGGAAAGCATCGAGGACGTGTTCTCGATCGGCCTGAACCGCGCCGTCTCGGTGATCGCCGAGAAGCAGCAGAAGGGCAAGGGCGGCCGCAACGGCGCCACGCCTGCGGCGCTCAAGGAGCTTGGCGACCATCCCGACGGCGGCGGCAAGATCGTCGTGCGCGACGGCAAATACGGGCCCTATGTCAACTACGGCAAGGTCAATGCGACGCTGCCCAAGGGCAAGGATCCGCAATCGGTGACGATGGAAGAGGCGCTCACCCTGATTGCCGAAAGGGAGGCTAAGGGCGGAGGCGGCAAAAAGCCCTTCCGCAGGGCGGCGAAGAAGGGATAGCGGGACGTGGCGCGCAGGATCTCCGGAAGAAGCCACGGCGATCCGCGCCACGCCGACACCAGGGCCAAGGTCAAAGACGACTACCGTCCCTCGCGTGACGAGGTCCTGCGCTACATCGCCGAAAATCCCGACCGCTCCGGCAAGCGCGAGATCGCCAAGGCCTTCGCGCTGCGTGGCGAGGACCGCATCTGGCTGAAAGACCTGTTGCGCGACCTGCAGGACGAGGGCCTCCTCAACAAGGAGCGCAAGCGACTCACCCGCGCGGGCGCCGTGCCTCATGTCGCGGTGCTCGACATTTTCGGCCGCGACGATGACGGCATGCTTCTGGCGCATCCGAACGAATACACTGGCAACGGCTCGCCGCCCGTCATCGCCATTCGGATTTCGCGCGGCGCCAACGGCCCGGTGCCCGGCATCGGCGACCGCGTGCTTGCCAAGACCTTCCCGACCGACGATCCGTCAGGCCCCGCCTATACCGGGCGGGTGATGAAGATCTTCGAGAAGCGCAGCGACGCGGTGCTCGGTGTCTTCCGCGTGCTGAAAGACGGCACTTTCCGCATCGAGCCGGTCGAACGGCGCCAGCCAGAGCTGATCGTCGACAAGGAATTCCAGAACGGCGCCAAAAACGGCGACCTGGTCGAGGTCGAGCCGGCGCGGGCATCCCGTTACGGACTGCCCAGGGCGAAAGTGCTGGCGGTGCTGGGATCGCTGAGCAGCGAGAAGGCTGTCTCGATGATCGCCATCCACGCCCACGACATTCCCCATGTCTTTCCGGCGGACGTGATTGCCGAGGCCGAAGCGGTGAAGCCGGCGACGCTCGATCACCGCGAGGATTGGCGCAACCTGCCGCTGGTGACCATCGATCCGGCCGACGCGAAGGACCATGACGACGCCGTCTTCGCCACGCCCGATGCGGACGAGAAGAACCCCGGAGGCGTCGTCGTCACCGTGGCGATCGCCGATGTCGCCGCCTATGTGCGCTATGGCATGCCGCTCGACCGCGAAGCCCTGAAGCGCGGCAATTCGGTCTATTTTCCGGACCGCGTCGTGCCGATGCTGCCCGAACGCATCTCCAACGATCTCTGCTCGCTGCGCGAAGGCGAGGACAGGCCGGCAATCGCCGTGCGAATGACCTTTTCGTCGGAAGGCCGAAAGCTCAGGCATTCCTTCCACCGCGTCATGATGAAGTCGGCCGCCAAGCTCGCCTACCCGCAGGCGCAGGCCGCGATCGACGGCGTGCCCGACGACAAGACGCGGCCGATCCTCGATGGCGTGCTGAAGCCGCTCTGGGACGCCTACGCGGTGCTGAAGCGCGGCCGCGACGCCCGCCAGCCGCTGGAGCTCGACCTGCCGGAGCGCAAGATCCTGCTGAAGCCCGACGGCACGGTCGACCGGGTCACCGTGCCGGAGCGACTCGATGCGCATAAGCTGATCGAAGAGTTCATGATCCAGGCCAATGTCGCGGCCGCCGAAACCCTGGAGGGCAGAAAAGAGCCGCTCGTCTATCGCATCCATGACGCGCCGTCGCTCGCCAAGCAGGAATCGCTGCGCGAGTTCCTGCAGACGCTCAGCCTGTCCCTGGCGCGCGGCGCGCAGATGCGGCCCAGCCAATTCAACGGCATCCTGGAGCGCGTGCGCGGCGCTGACAACGAGGCGCTGGTCAACGAAGTGGTGCTGCGCTCGCAGAGCCAGGCCGAGTATTCGCCGAAGAATATCGGCCATTTCGGCCTCAACCTCAGGCGCTACGCACATTTCACCTCGCCGATCCGCCGCTATGCCGATCTGATCGTGCACCGCGGATTGATCGCGGCGCTTGGTCTGGGTCCCGGCGGCTTGACGCAGCAGGAGGCGGACAGGCTGGAAGAGGCCGCCGCCCTGATCTCGGCCACGGAACGCCGCGCCATGGCCGCCGAGCGCGATACGGTCGACCGGTTGATCGCCGCCTATCTCGCCGAGCGCGTCAACGACACGTTCGACGCGCGCATCTCCGGCGTCACCAAGGCGGGGCTCTTTGTCCAATTGCCGCAGTACGGCGCCGACGGCTTTATTCCGGTGTCAACTCTGGGCGGCGACTACTATATCTATGACGAAACCGCCCGATCGCTGTTCGGGGAACGCACTGGCAAAGGCTATCAGCTTGCCGACCGCGTCGAAGTCCGGCTGATCGAGGTCGCGCCGATGGCCGGCGCGATGCGTTTCGAGATGCTGACCGACCCGAAGCCCCTGCCCGGCTCAAAGCGGTCGTTCCACAAGGCCAAAGGCCGCGCCCGCGCGTCGCAATCGCGCGTCGGTCCGCGCGGCAGGAGAAGATGATGCCAGGCGATTTGCGGGTGGAAGAACAGGTTTTCGGCGGCGAGCACCACTCAGGCCGCGTCGCGCGCCCGCTGTGGACGGCGATCAAGCGCGGCATGCTCGGCCGTTGCCCGCATTGCGGCAAGGGAAAGCTGTTCCACGCTTTCGTGAAGCCCGTGGACAAGTGCGAGGTCTGCGGCGAGGAACTGCACCACCATCGCGCGGACGACCTGCCTGCCTATCTGGTCATCGTCATCGTCGGCCATATCGTGGTTGGCTCGTTCATGGCGGTGGAGGCCGCCACCACGCTCTCGACCTGGCAGCACGCGCTGATCTGGGTGCCGTTGACCATCATTCTCGCGCTCGTGCTGCTGCAGCCGGTCAAGGGCGCCGTCATCGGCCTGCAATGGGCGCTTTATATGCACGGCTTCGGCGACGAGAAAGACGAATTCGAGAGCCATTGATAAGTCAGGTCGCGCCGCTGCCGGCCCTGGTGCAAAGGCCGCGACGCGCAAGCCACTTTCGCATCCGGGAAGTTTCCGCTAGGTCGAGCGCATGGAACGAATGACCAAGGCGGATGTCGACAAGCTCGATAAGGGCCTGGCCGTGCGCAACGGTCGGGCGCTGCGTCCGCGCGATGCCGCGACCCTCATTCTGCTCGATCGCCGGGGCAAGGACGTTCTGGTGCTGATGGGCCGGCGCCATGCCGGGCACGCCTTCATGCCCGGGAAATTCGTCTTCCCCGGCGGTCGCACCGATCCAACCGACAGCCGCATTCCCGTCGCCGCCCCTCTGCGCGAAGAAGAAGAAAGTAGGTTGGTCTCAGGCCCCGGCCGCGCCAGCGTGGCGCGGGCGCGCGCAATCGCCCTGTCGGCGATTCGCGAGACCTATGAGGAAGCCGGCCTGCTTATCGGCCGCAAGGGCGCCTTCTCGACCGCAAAGCGCGACTGGCAGGGTTTCGCCGAACATGGCGTGGTCCCCTCGCTGGACGTGCTCCGCTTCATCGCCCGCGCCATCACCCCGCCCAATCGCGTGCGCCGTTTCGATACGCGTTTCTTCAGCGCCTGGCGCCACGACGTTGCCGTGGAGTTGCCCGGCGGCGGTCCGACCAACGAGCTCGAAGAACTCGTCTGGCTGCCGCTTGCCGACGCCCGCAAGGCCGACATCCCCGACATTACCGGCATGATCCTGGAAGAACTGGAAAGTCGGCTTGCCGACGATCCCTTGCTGCGGCCGGGGGGCGCCGTGCCGTTCTTCCGGCTCGTCCGCAACCGCTTTGTCCGCGAAGTCCTTTAGAAGCAGAGCATTTTGATCCCATGACGGTCGATACCCAAGAACAGGGCGACGAACGCGTACACTGGCTGCCGATGATCGCGGCGATCTCCTCGATCAGCGTCGTCGGCATCGCCATCGGCCTCGGCATGCCGCTGCTCAGCGTCATTCTGGAAAGCCGCGGCCATTCCGCTTCGATGATCGGCCTCAACACGGCCGTCGCCGGTCTCGCCTCGATTGCCGGCGCGCCGCTCGCCACCCCGCTTGCCATGCGGCTCGGCGTCGCCTGGACCATGCTGTTGATGATTGCCATCGGCGCGCTCGCCTTTGTCGGCTTCCATTTCGCGCCGGATTTCTGGATGTGGTTTCCGCTCCGCGTCGCCCTGCACATCTCGCTGACGGTGCTGTTCATCCTGTCGGAATTCTGGATCAGCACCTCCGCCCCGCCGAACCGGCGCGGCCTTGTGCTTGGCATCTACGCCACCGTGCTGTCGCTCGGCTTTGCCGCCGGACCCTGGCTGTTCGCCCATCTCGGCAGCAC
This sequence comes from Mesorhizobium sp. B2-8-5, assembly GCF_006440675.2. Taxonomy (NCBI): domain Bacteria; kingdom Pseudomonadati; phylum Pseudomonadota; class Alphaproteobacteria; order Hyphomicrobiales; family Phyllobacteriaceae; genus Mesorhizobium; species Mesorhizobium sp. B2-8-5. Next base: position 3,822,607 of record NZ_CP083951.1, on the reverse strand, counting down.
GGGCTTCCTGCCGTTCGGCGTCACCATAGCGCTGGTGACGCTTGCCGCTATTCCGGTGCTGGCGGCCCGCAACGAGAGTCCGACCATCGTCGCCGACAGCGAGACCAGCCACTTCCTGCGCTATATCTGGCTGGTGCCGACCGCGACCTTCGCCGTGCTTGTTTTCGGCGCCGTCGAGACCGGCGGTTTCTCGCTCTTCCCCGTCTATGGCAGCCGTATCGGCTATTCGGAAGCCGACGCCGCGCTGCTCCTGACAATGATCGGGCTCGGCAATGTGCTTCTGCAGATCCCGATCGGCATGATCAGCGACCGCGTTTCCGACCGGCGCTACCTGCTGCTGGCCTGCGCCACGGTCGGCCTCATCGGCACGGTCTTCATGCCGTTCTTCGCACAGAACTGGCATCTGATGGCGGCCCTCCTGTTCGTCTGGGGCGGCGTCGTCGCCGCCATGTACACGATCGGCCTTGCCCATCTCGGCTCGCAGCTGTCCGGCCATGAACTGGCATCCGCCAATGCTGCCTTCGTGCTTTGCTATGGCGTCGGCATGGTGCTGGGTCCGCAGGCGATCGGCATCGGCATGGATGCCTTCGGTCCATCCGGCTTCGGCTGGTCGCTGGCCTTTTTCTTCGCTGCCTACATGGCTCTGATCCTGGTCAGGCTGGTGCGCAAGATTCTGTAGGCAAATGCCGCTGAAGCGTCGGGCATCCTGACATCACCGTGTCAGCAGCACCCCTGCTATACCCTGTCTCCAGCGCGAAGTAGGAGAATTGCGATGGTCGACAGCGGCTTTGAAACCAAATCCCTCAGGATGGAACTGCTTCTGCTCGTCACATTCCAGGCGCCGGCCGCCGATGTCGAGCGCATCATGGAGGCGGTGGTGGCGATCACGCCGCTGCGCATGGGCAAATATGACAGCAACGCCTATCAGTCGGCGCAAGGCGTCGAGCGCTATCGGCCGCTCGAGGGCGCCGCCGCGGGCGCCGAGACGGAATTGCGCCGGCGGCCCGGCACCGTTGAAGTGTCGTTCGAGATCGCCGACGACCAGCCGCTCGCCGCTCGTGTCGTCGAGGCGATATTCCAGGCCCACTCCTATCAGGAGCCCGTCATCCGCATCCAACCGCTACTCGCCAGCCGTTCCAAGGGTCTTGACGACCATGCCAATCCCAACCGTTGGTGGAACAGCACGGGCGACTGGAAAAAACGGCTCAGCGGGTCGGCGAGAACGCCTGAAGCGGCGAGATCGGCCATGTCCAAATGGAGCAGGGAAGGCGCCCGGGCTTGACTTTCCGGGCGCGTTCTTTATGTGTCGCGCCAAGTTTCCCGCGTCCGGGTGTTTTCCCCGTGCTCCAGCGGCCAAAACTCCACGAACATTAACGGACGAAAATCATGGCCAAAGCCGCAAACATCAAGATCAAGCTTCTGTCGACCGCCGACACCGGGTTCTTCTACGTCACCAGCAAGAACAGCCGTACCAAGACGGACAAGCTCTCGTTCCGCAAGTACGACCCGGTCGCCAAGAAGCACGTCGAGTTCAAGGAAACCAAGATCAAGTAATCTGGTTATCCCGAGAAATCAAAACGCCGCCCCTCGGGCGGCGTTTTTGTTTTGGAGCAATTCCAGGAAAAGTCCGACACGGTTTCCCGGCAGACGGAAAGACCGAGCGGCTGCGGAGCCTGCGCGACTGTCTGCGCAAGCTTCCGATGTCGGTTTTTGAGAAAAGGGGGCCGGTCGGCGTTTGGCAGCGGTACGAGGAGGCCACTATGCGCCAGCGCCGGCCGGCCGACCCCACGGACCCAGGAGATGCGGCGGACCTGAGCATCATGGGGTATTTTTTGGATCGAGCCGGCTAGTCTACCCTCGTGCCGGCCTCGCCTTCTGTCTATGCGTCGCAGATTTGCGCAAGACCTTATAAAAATCAACCATTTCTTAACCACCGCTCGCGAATCGCTTGGGTTAAGGTAAATTCGTAACCCTGTTGGGACGGCCGAGAATCGTCGCCTTTTGCCGAGCATGTCTCCCGAGAGTGGAAACCGGTTTCGGGACAAAGACAGGCGCGTGCTGGGTGTGAAAGATCGCGACGCGTTTTTGGGATGTGTTGAGATTCAGGTCAGGCCGAGCCGAGAACGTTGGTTTCCGAGAACCGGAGCGGAGCGTACTTAAAGTAAGTGAGCACCAGAAGCGCAGGAAACCATCGTTCGCAGGCCGGCATCACCTGAATATCAACACAGCCTAGGCGGCCTTGGCGACCACCCGGTTGCGGCCGCCGCTTTTGGCCTCGTAGAGCGCCAGGTCGGCGCGCTTCATCAGCGCGGCGACGCTGTCCGTCCCTTTCAGGACCGACGACACCCCGACGCTGACCGTGACCTCGATCATCTTGCCGTCGTTGCCGATCGCGAAAGGCGCCTGCGCGATCTCGGCGCGGATGCGCTCGGCGACCTTCTCGGCGACCGCGCCGTCGGTGTCCGGCATCACCACGACGAACTCCTCGCCGCCGAAGCGGCAGGCGAGATCGATGCCGCGCACATTCTTGCGCAGCCGCCGGGCGAACTCGCGCAGCACGTCGTCACCGCCGTCATGGCCATGGGTGTCGTTGATCGACTTGAAGCGATCGAGATCGGTGATCATCACCGACAGTGGCCGCCGCCGCGCCACGGCGCGGTCGAACAGCGTCTGCAGATGGCTGTCGAGGTAGCGCCGGTTGTGCAGCCCGGTCAGCCCGTCGATCACCGCCATCTCGATCGTCTGGGCGACGCTGGCCCGCAATTGGTCGTTGTAGCGCTTGCGCCGCACCTGCGTGCGCAGCCTCGCTGTCAGCTCGTGCTGGTCGATCGGCCGGATCAGGTAGTCGTTGATGCCGAGTTCCAGCCCGCGCAGGATGCGGCCCTCCTCGCCCTCGTCGGCGAGCAGCATGATCGGCAGGAAGCGGGTGCGGTCGAGCGAACGCAGCTGCGAGCAGAGCCTCAGCGCATCGAAATTCGAGAAGGCGGTCGACACCAGCACACATTCATACGCCGCCTCGGCCGCCTGGAAGAACCCGGCATTCGGATCGGTCGCGACATCCAGCTCGGCGCTGTTGCGCAGCATCTTCTGGATGCGTTCGACGGAAGATTTGCGCTCGTCGACAAGCAGCACCCTCGGCTTGGTGTCCTCGGTCGCGAAATCGCGGCTCAGAAGCTCTTCGATGCCGATATTGCGCGTCGTCGAGGCGCGCAGCCGTAATTCGTCGGTCAGCGACTTCAGCCTGACCAGGCTCTTCACGCGCGTCATCAGTTGCAGGTCGTTGACCGGCTTGGTCAGGAAATCGTCCGCGCCCGCCTCGAGGCCGCGCACCCGGTCCGACACCTGGTCGAGCGCGGTGATCATGACGACGGGGATATGCGAGGTCGCCGGATCGCTCTTCAGGCGCTTGCAGACCTCGAACCCGTCCATGTCCGGCATCATGACATCGAGCAGCACCACGTCGACCTTGCCGTTCTCGCAGGTCTCGATCGCATCCAGGCCGTTGCTGGCCGTCAGCACCTCGAAATACTCGGCAAGCAGCCGAACCTCCAGCAGCCGCACATTGGCGGGGATATCGTCGACGACGAGGATCCGCGCGGTCATCTCAACAAACTCCGGCTCTGCTGGTCTCGGGCATCAGGCGTCGCCCAGATAGGATTTGATCGTCTCGATGAAGCGCGGCACCGAGATCGGCTTGGAGATATAGGCCTCGCAGCCGCCCTGGCGGATGCGCTCCTCATCGCCCTTCATGGCGAAGGCGGTGACGGCGATGACCGGGATCGAATGCAATTCGTCGTCTTCCTTAAGCCATTTCGTCACTTCCAGGCCGGAGACTTCGGGCAACTGGATGTCCATCAGAATCAGGTCCGGCCGATGCTGGCGCGCGAGATCCAGCGCCTCCAGCCCGTTACGCGTGCGAACCGTCTCGTAACCGCTGGCTTCGATGAGGTCCCGAAAGAGCTTCATGTTAAGCTCATTGTCCTCGACGATCATGACCTTCTTAGCCATCAGTTTCCCGTCCCGACCGCCCTCGAAACCGAAGGCCGTCGCAATGCGTCCCCTTCGGACCGCACCCAACCCTTTTCCACTCTAGCCCAATATGATTGACGAAACGGAAACCGGAGGTTGGAAAGCTGCACCAATTCCACCTTCGGACGTTGTACGGGAAAGAGCGGAGGCTTGCCGCAAGCGACGCTTGCCGTTACTGCGGAAGGAGACTCGAAAAAAAATCCACCATTCCAAAGGTAATGATGGCGAACGCAGCGTCAATGCGCGAGGAAGCGGAAACCATTGCCGTCAGGGCTCTGGGCTTCGTCGCCGCCGATCCCGAACTTCTGCCCCGCTTCCTGGCGATCACAGGCATCGAGGCGAACTCGATCCGGAGGGCCGCAGCCGAGCCCGGCTTCCTCGCCGGCGTCCTGCAGTTCATCCTCGCCCACGAGCCGACGCTACTGCGCTTCGCCGACGAGACCGGTACCCCGCCAGCCGCCGTCGGCAAGGCGCTGCGCGCGCTCCCGCTCGGCAACGACGACCACGAGCGTTCGACATGAGCGATGATCCCGAGACGGCGCGGCAGATCGAAGAACTTGCCGCCGATGACCGGCCGCTGCTGGTGCTCGACGTCGACGACGTCGTGCTGGAATTCATCCGGCCGTTTCCGCACTACCTGAAGTCGCGCGGTTTCGGCCTGACGCTCGCTTCCTTCCGATTGACCGGCAACATCGCCGAGACGGCAACCGGCCGGCTGATCGAGCAACCCGAGGTGACGGCGCTCCTGGGCGAATTCTTCGATGCCCAGGCGGATTGGCAAAGCATCGCCGACGGCGCCGCGGATGCCCTGGCGATGCTCGGCCGAAGCGCCGAGATCGTCATGCTGACCGCCATGCCGCACAAGCACCGCGACGTGCGCCGCGCGCATCTCGATGCGCTGGGGCTAAATTATCCGCTGCTGACGACGGAAATGGCCAAGGGACCGGCAATCGCGAAACTGCGCGGCGTCAAGGGCCGGTCCGTCGCCTTCGTCGACGACCAGCCCTCCAACCTGATCTCGGCGCGCAATTCCGTCGCGGATGCCCACCTCTTCCATTTGATGGCCGACAACGCGCTGCGCGCCTTCTTGCCGCCAACGCCGGAAGACATCATCTCGGTCGAGGACTGGCGGGATGCGGCGCCAAAAATCGCCAGCGCTCTCGGGCTTTAACCCAAGCGCTCAGGGCTGCAGCTTCGCTCCGGCCCCGCCATTGTCGCCGCCATCCGTATCGTCGCCCCCACTCGAATTGTCGGTTCCGTTCGAGCCGTCATCACCACCCGAGTCGTCCTGACCCGCGCTGTCGTCCTGGGCGGCATCCGGCCCCTTCAGCATGGCGCCGTTGACCTTGACCGAGCCGTCGGCTTTCGTGTCGATCACCCACTCCAGGCGGCCATCCGGCAATGTCTTGCCAAATCCCTTGACGGCCAGCGCAAATGGGAAGGCTTGCGCCATCTGCTCATCGCTCTTGGCCGCTTCCTTCAGGGCATCGACGATCTTGTCGTAGCCGGTGACGTCGATGGTCACGGTCGCGTCGGGCTTCTCGCCGGGAAAAGTCATTTCACCCTCCAGCGCGACCTCGATATCGCCGTTCTTCACCGTGCTGTGCCCGATCACGACCTTCGGATTCTTGGCCTTGAAATCGGCGACCAGAGCCTTGCCGAATTCATCCGACAGCGGCGGATTCTTATTGAGATCAAAGGCTTCGATCGCCTTTTTCGCCATCGTATCGAGATCGATATTCGCGCCGCCGAAGTTCAGATCGATGTCGGTTGGCAGCAATGGGACGGTCCATTCCGGTAGGGTCTGCCGCGGAATTGTCAGGCCGGCAGCCTTGATCTTGTAGTCGACCTTGCCGTTCTGGGAGACGCCGTCCATGCCGAATGCGGTGCTGAATTGCGCGGCCCCGAACTTGCCGACAGGGCTCTCCACCTCGAAATCCTTGAAGCCGTAGTTGCCGTCGACCCTTTCCCAGATGGGCAGCGCGGCCAGCATGAGCGATTTGAGCTCAGCCTGGTTCGCCTTGAGTTTGGCTTCGTCCTCGTTGGCCACGGCAAAGGCAAGCAGGTCGAGCAGTGGCTTCGTCCGCACGCCTTTGCCGTTTGCATCCACCGAAAGTTCCGGCGTTTTCAAGGTGAGCGGGAAATTCATTCCGCTGTTGGGATCGTCGATCTTGATCTTCTCGACGAAGTCCGAAACTTTCTGGGTGGCCGTGAAGTCGACGCCGCCATTGGCTGATTTGGTCGCCGTGACGGTGGCGGTGCCGGCGCCGGTCGAGACATCGGCCTGCTGCTTGGCTTCCCGGGACGTCATGGTCATCCCGGCCAACGAGCTGGTGGCATTGGTGAAGGCGGCAAGCGCCGGATCGTAGACGCTGGTCAGCTTACCGTCCTTGATCGTGAACTCCATGCTCTGACGGCCTTCCGGCCCATCGAACTCGAGGGACGCACCCTGCGAGAAATTCGACGAGACGTCCCAGGATCCGTCGCTGCGCGGCTTCACCATCAAGGCATATGGCGCCATGTCGAATTTGAGGAGCTTCTGCTCCGGCAGCGCATTGACGAGCGATTTGACGTCAAACGCGATCTTGTAGGCGTCGCCCTCGACCGAAACCTTGAGCACGCCCTTGTCGAACGCCTGCTTGCCGAAATAACGCGCCAGATTGTCGGACAGCTCCTTGGCGCCTTGATTGTCGACAGTCTGGGCAAAAGCCGGCGCGCTGAGCGCAAGGGCAAAGGCAAGTGGCAAAATACGCTTCACGTCGGTTCTCCGTGATCTCGGAAAGATTGTGCTTCTGGTAGGCAAGAAGCGTTACAGCCGCAAGACGCCGACTGTAAGCCAAAAGCGCATCCGGCTAAAGCACCAGCCGCATCAGCGGCCGGCCGGGCTTGCGTTCGACAAGCCTCTGGAAGCCGGCCTTCTCGAACACACGCGACGAGCCGACGAAAAGCCCGATCGAGCGCGAATCGCGCGACAGGTCGATCGGGCAGGCTTCCAGCAGCCGCGCACCGTTCTCGCGCGCGAAGGCGATGCCGCCCTCGACGAGACGATGCGTGACACCCCTTCCCCTCGCCTTGACGCGAATGAAGAAGCACGAGATCGCCCACACGTCCGGATCGCCGGCATCGGCCGGATCGACCGGCGCCGAGCCCCTGCCCTGGTTGTTCCATTCGGGCACGTCGGCGCGCGGCCCGATCTGCATCCAGCCGACGGCCTTTCCGTCCTCGAGCGCCAAAAGCCCCGGCGGCGGGCCCGTTTCGATTCGCGCCTTGATGAGATCCTTGTTGCGCTCCTTGTCGCTGGCGCGCCGTTGCGCCGGCGCCAGCCGGAAATGCGTGCACCAGCACCCGTAACAGGCGCCCTGCTTGCCGAAGAGGTCCTCGAAATCGGGCCAGCGCTCGGGGGTCAGCGGTGCTATGGTCGTGCTCATGCGTTCTCCCCAGGCCAAGCTTGTTGCCAGCCTTGCGCTGTCGTACCATTGCATCTGTTCTCTTTATGTTCGCAGCGATGGCGGCTCCTGTCAACAATCCCGAAGACGGTTTTTGCCGTGACTGCCTGGCTTTCCAGCGCTCCGAGACGCGTCGCTGCGATCGCTGCGGCAGCCCGCGCCTTGTCCGCCACGCCGAGCTCTACCGGCTCAAGATCGCCCATATCGACTGCGACGCCTTCTACGCGGCGATCGAAAAGCGCGACAACCCGGCGCTGAAGGACAGGCCAGTGATCGTCGGCGGCGGCCGGCGCGGCGTCGTCTCCACTGCCTGCTACATCGCCCGCATCCAGGGCGTGCGCTCGGCCATGCCGATGTTCAAGGCGCTCGAACTGTGCCCCGAAGCGGTGGTGATCCCGCCCGACATGGAAAAATATGTCGGCGTCGGGCGCGAGGTCCGCGCGTTGATGCTGGCGCTGACGCCGCAGGTCGAGCCGCTGTCGATCGACGAGGCCTTTGTCGACCTGGCTGGCACCGAGCGGCTGCACGGCATGCCGCCGGCACTGGTGCTGGCGCGCTTCGCGCAGACGGTGGAAAAGGAGCTCGGCATCACCGTTTCGGCCGGCCTCTCCTACTGCAAGTTCCTGGCCAAGATCGCCTCGGATTTCCGCAAGCCGCGCGGTTTTTCGGTGATCGGCGAAGCCGAGGCGCCAAGCTTCCTCGCAGTGCAGCCGGTGACGATGATCTGGGGCGTCGGCAAGGCGCTTGCCGCGACGCTGGAGCGCGACGGCATCCGCATGATTGCGCAATTGCAGCGCATGGAGCGCGGCGACCTGATGCGCCGCTACGGCGTGATGGGCGACCGGCTCTATCGCCTGTCGCGCGGCGAGGACGATCGCCCGGTCGACCCCGGTGGCGATGCCAAGAGCGTCTCGGCCGAAACCACCTTCGACACCGACATCGCCGCCTTGGCGGAACTGGTGCCGGTGCTTCGCGGTCTGTCGGAAAAGGTCTCGGCGCGGTTGAAGAAATCAGGCATTGCCGGGCGCACCGTGGTGCTGAAGCTGAAGACGCAGGATTTCAAGCTCCGCACCCGCAACCGTCAGCTCGGTGACCCGACCCGCCTGGCCGACCGCATTTTCCAGACCGGGCTCGATCTGTTGCGCCGCGAGGCCGACGGAACAAAATTCCGCCTGCTCGGCATCGGCGTCAGCGACCTCTCTGACGACGAAAAGGCCGATCCGCCGGACCTGGTCGACATGCAGTCGCGCAAGCGCGCGCTGGCGGAAGGCGCGATGGACACGCTGCGCGACAAGTTCGGCAGGAAAGCCGTCGAGACCGGCTACACATTCGGCAAGGGCCGCGCCGCCAATCCGCCCGAGCCGCTGGAGGATTGAGGGGTCAGGTCCGCTTGAGGTCGATCCGGCTCGTCACCACCATCTTGCCGGTTGCCGGATCCATGTCGGTCACCGTCATGCGCATATTGTCCGGCCCGATCTTCTCGACCGTCAGCTCCGCGTCGCGGTCGCCATTGACGATTTTCGCCCAATGGATGTCGAGGTTGATCGCATCGCCCTTGCGGCTTCCGCTGAGCCCGGCAGGCCCGCTGCGCGAGCCGATATAGCTGCCGGTGTAGCTCTCCCCGCTGACCTTCAGGTCGGCGCGGATTTCCCGCGACATGATCAGCAGCGCGCGGCAGGTGCCGTCAAGCGACAGCGAGTCCGCCGTCGCGTCCGAGGTGAAGGTGCAATTGATGTTCACACCGGCGTGTTCGTCCTGATCCTGACCGTTCCCTTGCCGGAGAACTTTCCCTGCAGCGAGCGCAGGAAAGCCGCCTCGTCTGCATGCGCGCCCGTCGAGCAGAAAAGACAGGCGGCGGCCAGCAAAGCAGCAGTCGATTTCATCAAGACGTCCCCTCTTGCGATCATAGCCTTCCGATGGAAGCGTGGACTTAACTGGTGCCCAGGCGCCAGGTTCCGCCGCGGCGATGACGGTTTTTTTCACACCCGATCCGCTGGCCCAGTGGAATGACGCCACTAACGGTTGCGGCCGGGGTCCGGGTTTGCGATAGGGCCCCAAATGGCGCCCGCTTCCTCGATCCCAAAAGCCGCGTTCTGGATGGCTCTGTCAATCGCCTCGATGCTGGCGATGTCGGTTGCCGGTCGCGAAACGACAGCCGAGCTCAACGTCTTCCAGGTGCTGGAGCTGCGCTCGGTGATCGGTTTCTTCATCCTTTTGCCGCTGGTGATGATGAGCGGCGGTTTTGCCGCGATGCGCACCGAGCGTCCGTTCGCCCATGTCGCCCGCAACATGATCCACTATACCGGCCAGGCCGCCTGGCTCTACGCGCTGACGCTCATTCCGCTCGCCGTGCTGATCTCGATCGAGTTCACCACGCCGATCTGGACAGCGATCCTCGCCGTCAGCTTTCTGGGGGAAAGACTGTCGCGGTCGAAGCTCACGGCGATCGTGCTTGGTCTGATCGGCGTGGTCGTCATCGTGCGCCCAAGCGCCGGTTCGATGGACCCCGGCCACCTCGTCGTCCTGGGCGCCGCGGTCTGCTTCGGCATCTCGATGGTGCTGGTCAAGTCGATGACCAAAACCGAAAGCGTGGTGCGCATCATCTTCTGGATGCTGATCATCCAGTCGGTGGTTGGCTTGATCCCCGCTCTCTATAGCTGGCACAACCCTTCGCCAGGGCTCTGGCCGTGGATCTTCGTCATCGCCTTCACCGGCATGTCGTCGCATTTCTGCCTGGCGCGCGCTCTCACCCACGCTGACGCCACGATCATCTCGCCGATGGATTTTTTGCGCGTGCCGCTGACGGCGCTGGTCGGCTGGCTGCTCTATCACGAGCAGATCGACGTCTTCACCGCCGGCGGCGCCGCCCTGATCCTCGCCGGCAACTTGCTCAACCTGCAGCGCAAGACACCGCAAGTGGCAGAGGCGGAGGCGGCAACGCCCTGAGCTAGACCAACTCCACTTCCACCACGCCCTGCACCGCACGCATGGCAGAGGCGATTTGCGGCGAGACGCGATAATTACCCAAGCCGATCTCAACCTCGCCCTGCGCCTCTCCCTTGAGAACGATAATGCTGACTTGACTGTCGCCACGCTGTTTGAGCTGCGATTGAATGATCGATGATGGTCCATCGTCTCTGACAAAAATGCGTAGCGCTTTCTGGATGCGGCTGGCTTCGTCGTCCAGTGATTGCACCGAGTTAATGCGCAGATTTACGCCCTCAGGCCTGTCTTCGGCTGCAACCATAATCACCACCGAACTGCCGGGCTCCAGCATGTCGCGATACTGCGCCAGACCTTCGGAAAACAGCACAGCCTCATACTGTCCCGTCGTGTCGGAAAACTGCACGACGCCCATCTTGTTTCCGGTGCGGGTCTTGCGCTCCTGCTTGGAGGTGACCGTGCCGGCGAGGCGTCCGGCCGCGGCGCCGCGTTTGACCGCAGCCGAGAATTCCGCCCAGTTCTGCACCCGCATCTTCTGGAGCGCCGCCTTGTACTCGTCGAGCGGATGGGCCGAGAGGTAGAAGCCCACCACCTGGAACTCGCGGTGCAGCCGGTCCGCGGCAAGCCACGGATCGGTCGCGGGCAGGTTGAGCGCCTGCGACTGGCTCCCAAGCGAAGCGCCGAAAATGTCGGCCTGGCCGGAGATGGCGTTTTGCTGCGCCAGCGAGGCCAGGCCCATCATCCGCTCGACGCCGGCCATCATCTGCGCGCGATCGTGGCCGAAGCAATCGAGCGCGCCTGCCATGATCAGGCTTTCGAAGACGCGCTTGCCGACGATCTTCGGATCGACCCGCTCGCAAAAATCGGCAAGGTTCTTGAACGGCTTCTGGCCACGCTTCTCGACGATGTGCTCGACCGCCGCATCGCCGACGCCCTTCAGCGCCGCAAGGGAATAGAAGATCTTGTTTTCGCCAACCTCGAAGGGGCGGAAACTCGACATTACCGACGGCGCCACCACCTCGATGCCGAGGCGCATGGCGTCCTGGCGGAAATCGGCCAGCTTGTCGGTGTTGCTCATGTCGAGCGTCATCGACGCCGCAAGGAACTCGACCGGGTAATGCGCCTTCAGGTAGGCGGTCTGGTAGGAAACGACCGCGTAGGCCGCCGCGTGCGACTTGTTGAAGCCGTAGTCGGCGAACTTGGCCAGGAGGTCGAAGATGAAATCGGCCTGCGGCTTTGAGACGCCGCGCTCGACCGCGCCGGAGACAAAGCGCTCGCGCTGCTTGTCCATCTCGGCGCGGATCTTCTTGCCCATGGCGCGGCGCAAAAGATCGGCTTCGCCGAGCGAATAGCCGGACAGCTCCTGCGCGATCTGCATCACCTGTTCCTGGTAGACGATGACGCCTTGGGTCTCCTTCACCAGATGGTCGATCTTGGGATGGATCGAGGCCATCTCCTCCTCGCCATGCTTTCTGGCGTTGTAGGTCGGGATGTTCTCCATCGGACCGGGGCGATAGAGCGCCACCAGCGCGATGATGTCCTCGATGCAGTCCGGCCGCATGCCGATCAGCGCCTTGCGCATGCCGGCACTTTCAACCTGGAACACGCCGACCACCTCGCCGCGCGACAGCATGGCGTAGGTGTCTGGGTCGTCGAGCGGGATCGTCGCGAGATCGATGTCGACGCCGCGCCGGCGGATCAGCTTCACCGCGGTCTCCAGCACGGTCAGCGTCTTCAGGCCGAGGAAGTCGAACTTCACCAGGCCGGCCTGCTCGACATATTTCATGTTGAACTGGGTGACCGGCATGTCCGAGCGCGGATCGCGATACATCGGCACCAGTTCCGACAAAGGCCGATCGCCGATGACGATGCCCGCGGCATGCGTCGAGGCGTGGCGGTAAAGGCCTTCGAGCTTCTGCGCCGTGTCGAGCAGCGTCTGCACGATCGGTTCCTTCTCCGCCTCCTCGGCAAAGCGCGGCTCGTTGGCGATGGCATCCGCCAGCTTGACCGGGTTGGCCGGGTTCTGCGGCACCATTTTGGAGAGCTTGTCGACCTGGCCGTAGGGCATTTGGAGCACACGGCCGACGTCGCGCAGCACGGCGCGCGCCTGCAGCGTACCGAAGGTGATGATCTGCCCGACCTGGTCGCGGCCGTATTTCTGCTGGACGTAGCGGATCACCTCCTCGCGCCGGTCCTGGCAGAAGTCGATGTCGAAGTCCGGCATCGACACCCGGTCCGGATTGAGGAAGCGCTCGAACAGCAGCGAGAAACGCAGCGGGTCGATGTCGGTGATGGTGGTTGAATAGGCGACCAGCGAACCGGCGCCCGAACCGCGGCCCGGTCCGACCGGAATGCCTTGCGCCTTCGCCCATTTGATGAAGTCGGCAACGATCAGGAAGTAGCCTGGGAACTTCATCTTCTCGATGATGCCAAGCTCGAATTCGAGCCGTTCGCGATATTGCTCGACCGTGTAGCCGGGCGTCGGCCCGTGCGCGGCAAGCCGCGCCTCCAGCCCTTCGCGCGCCTGGCGGGCGAGCTCGGCCGCCTCCGCTTTCTCGGCCGCGTCCTTGTCTGCGGCGTCGGCGCCGGTGAAGCGCGGCAGGATCGGGCTGCGGTTCTTCGGATAATAGGAGCAGCGCATGGCGATCTCGACCGTGTTGTCGATCGCTTCCGGCAGGTCCGAGAAGAGCCGCGCCATATCGGCCTGGCTGCGCAGGAAATTGTCCGCGGCGAGCCGCCGGCGGTTGTCGGCGGCCACCACCGAGCCCTCGGCGATGGCGATCAAAGCGTCATGCGCCTCATAGTCGTCGCGCTTGGAGAAGAATGCCTCGTTGGTGGCGACCAGCGGCAGTTCATGCGTGTAGGCAAGGTCGACCGTCGACTTCTCGACCATGCGGTCATAGCCGGCGACCCGTTCCAGTTCGACATAGAGCCTGTCGCCGAACAGGTCTTTGAGGAAGAGCAGCCGCTGTTCGGCGAGATCGCGCCGGTCGGCCTTCAGAGCGGTGCCGATCGGGCCCCGCGGCCCGCCGGTGAGGCAGATCAGGCCATCGCTTCTGCCTTCCAGCATCGTGCTGGTCAGGTGCACCGGCTCGCCGGGCGGCGTCTCGAGATAGACCTTGCTGATCAGCCGCACGAGATTGGCATAGCCGGCCTCGCTGGCGGCGATCAGCACGACAGGCGACATTTCCGGTCCATGCCGGCGGCGGTCTCGCTGGCCGTCGCTCGCCTCGCCGGAAAAGGCGAGATCGACCTGGCAGCCGATGATCGGCTGGATGCCGTCCTTGACCGCCTTCTGGGCGAATTCGAGCGCCCCGAACAAATTGTTGGTGTCGGTGACCGCGATCGCCGGCGCCTCGTCCTTGACGGCATGGCCGACGATCGCGCCAAGCTGCAAGGCGCCTTCCAGCAGCGAATAGGCCGAATGCACGCGCAGATGGATGAAGGTCCGCGCCGGCGCTTCCGGCCGCGCGGCCTTCACGGCAGCTTCGCGCTGCAACGGGTCGCGAGGAAGTCGTTCATCCGCCATATTTTTTCGCGCCGTCCCAAAGACTCAAATCCATGCAGATGTATTGTCCCGGACGGGGCCATGCCAGTCCAGCACAATCGACCCACAGACCACAGGCTTGCGGCCCCGTATCGCCTCGTCTCAGGCGAACTCCATGATCACCGCATCGACCGCCAGGCTGTCACCCGGCTTGGCGTTGAGCTTGGCAATGGTGAGGTCGCGTTCGGCGCGCAGCACGTTCTCCATTTTCATGGCCTCGACCACGGCCAGCGTCTCGCCGGCCTTGACCTCCTGGCCCTCGGCCACGGCGATCGAGACGACGAGCCCAGGCATCGGGCAGAGCAGCATCTTCGAGGTGTCGGGCGGCAGCTTTTCCGGCATCAGCCTTTCGAGCTCCGCGGTGCGCGGCAGCATGGCTTGAGCCGTCACCGACATGCCTTTCCAGGCGATGCGCAAACCGTTCAGCATTGGGCGGATCTGGGCGGCGATGTTCTTGCCGCCAACCGTGCCCTGCCAGATCGCGTCGCCCGGCCGCCAGTCCGAAGCGACGGTCAGCGGCCTGCCGCCATCGATCGACAGATCGACCTCCATCGGGATGGAAACCATGCCGTCGACGATTTCGACCGGAAGATAGTCAGCGTCGATCTTCGCCACCCAATCGCGCTTGAGATGGCCGGAATGCGGCGCCAGCCGGCCGCTCAGGCGGTCGAGCCGGTCGCGGCGCAGCAGTTCGATCGCGGTTGCAACGGCGGCAAACACCGCCCTCTCCCCGCCATCGGGCTCGACCGGCGCGAAGCCGTCCGGATATTCCTCCGCGATGAAGCCGGTCGACAGCCGCCCCTCGCGCCAGCGCGGGTGCTGCATCAGCGCCGAAAGGAAAGGGATGTTGTGTTCGATGCCGTCGACGACGAAACTGTCCAGCGCCTCCGACATGGCGTCGATCGCCTCAAGCCTGGTCGGCGCCCAGGTGCAGAGCTTGGCCACCATGGGGTCGTAGAACATCGAAATTTCCGACCCTTCGGCGACGCCGGTATCGTTGCGGACCACGACATCGCCGAACGTGCCCTCCTCCGGCGGCCGGTAACGGGTCAGCCGGCCGATCGAGGGCAGGAAGTTGCGGAAAGGATCCTCAGCGTAAAGGCGGCTTTCCACCGCCCAGCCGTTGAGCTTCACGTCGCTCTGCTTGATGTCGAGCTTTTCGCCGGCGGCGACGCGGATCATCTGTTCGACCAGGTCGATGCCGGTCACGAGCTCGGTCACCGGGTGCTCGACCTGCAACCGCGTATTCATTTCAAGGAAATAGAAGTTCTTGTCCTTGTCGACGATGAACTCGACCGTGCCGGCGCTCTGGTAGTCGACGGCCTTGGCCAGTGCCACCGCCTGCTCGCCCATCGCCTTTCTGGTCTTGGCATCGAGGAATGGCGACGGCGCCTCTTCGACCACTTTCTGGTTGCGGCGCTGGATCGAGCATTCGCGCTCGCCGAGATAGAGCGCGGTGCCATGCGCGTCGGCCAGCACCTGGATCTCGATGTGGCGCGGGTCGACGACGAACTTCTCGATGAAGACGCGGTCGTCGCCAAAGGAGCTTTTCGCTTCCGAACGCGCCCGGTCGAAACCGTCGCGCACTTCGGCCTTGCTCCAGGCGATGCGCATGCCCTTGCCGCCACCGCCGGCGGAGGCCTTGATCATCACCGGATAGCCGATCTCGCCGGCAATCCTTTCGGCATGGTCGGCGTCTTCGATGACGCCCAGCCATCCAGGCACGGTCGAGACCTTGGCCTCGCTGGCGAACTTCTTCGATTCGATCTTGTCGCCCATCGCCTTGATGGCCTTGGGCTTCGGTCCGATGAAAACGATGCCTTCCTTCTCCAGCGCCTCGCAGAAGGAGGCACGCTCGGACAGGAAGCCATAACCCGGATGCACGGCTTCCGCGCCGGTCTCCTTGCAGGCGGAGATGATCTTCTCAGGGACCAGATAGCTCTGCGCCGCCGGCGAAGGTCCGATATGCACCGCTTCGTCGGCCATTTCGACATGCACGGCATCGCGGTCGGCGTCCGAATAGACCGCGACGGTGGCGATCCCCATCTTTCGCGCCGTCTTGATCACACGGCAGGCGATCTCGCCGCGATTGGCGATCAGGATTTTCTTGAACATTCGGATGTCGTTCCTCCGGCGAAGCGGTCCTGTTCTATGGACAATTCCGGCGCGTCTCAAGTGCCCACGGGGCCACCTCCCACGGCTGGCGCCGATTGCAGGAACCGCGCCGAAAAACGTCGCAACAGACGTTGGCCGCCAGCGCGGAACTCGCTAAGCTTGCCCGTGACGCCGAACGGATGGCAGGCTGCCATTCCCCACGAACAGCTTGCCGTTAGCTGAAACTTACAGATTGCCTTGGGAGGAGTGCCTCATGAAAACGCGTGCCGCCGTTGCCGTTGCCGCCGGAAAGCCGCTTGAGATCATGGAGGTGGACCTCGAAGGGCCGCGCGAGGGCGAGGTGCTGGTCGAGGTCAAGGCGACCGGCATCTGCCATACCGACGAGTTCACGCTGTCGGGCGCCGATCCGGAAGGGCTGTTTCCGGCCATCCTCGGCCATGAGGGCGCCGGCATCGTCGTCGATGTCGGCAAGGGCGTCACCTCGGTCAAGAAGGGCGACCATGTCATCCCGCTCTATACGCCCGAATGCCGGCAGTGCCCGTCGTGCCTGTCGCGCAAGACCAATCTGTGCACCGCCATCCGCGCCACGCAAGGGCAGGGCTTGATGCCCGACGGCACCTCGCGCTTCTCGATGGGCAAGGACAAGCTGTTCCACTATATGGGCTGCTCGACCTTCTCCAACTTCACCGTGCTGCCCGAGATCGCGGTGGCCAAGGTCAATCCCGACGCCCCCTTCGACAAGATCTGCTACATCGGCTGCGGCGTGACGACCGGCATCGGCGCGGTGATCAACACCGCCAAGGTCGAGCAAGGCGCGACGGCGGTCGTCTTCGGCCTCGGCGGCATTGGCTTGAACGTCATCCAGGGACTTTGCCTTGCCGGCGCCGACATGATCATCGGCGTCGATTTGAACAACGACAAGAAGGCCTGGGGCGAGAAGTTCGGCATGACGCATTTCGTCAATCCGAAGGAGATCGACGGCGACGTCGTGCCTTACCTGGTCAACCTGACCAAGCGCGGCGCCGACCAGATCGGCGGCGCCGACTACACCTTCGACTGCACCGGCAACACCAAGGTGATGCGCCAGGCGCTGGAGGCCTCGCATCGCGGCTGGGGCAAGTCGGTCGTCATCGGCGTTGCCGGCGCCGGCCAGGAGATCTCGACCAGGCCGTTCCAGCTGGTCACCGGGCGCAGCTGGATGGGCACCGCCTTCGGCGGCGCGCGCGGCCGCACCGACGTGCCAAAAATCGTCGACTGGTACATGGAAGGCAAGATCCAGATCGATCCGATGATCACCCACACGCTGAAGCTGGAAGACATCAACAAGGGCTTCGACCTCATGCATGAGGGCAAGTCGATCCGCAGCGTCGTGGTTTACTGAGGAAAAACAAGTCGCCGACCTATGGCCAGCGACTGAAGTTGCACAGGTTCAACAAGGGAGGAACTCATGCCTGAAAAACTGCATCCGAAGATCGACAATGGCCTGCCGAGGGAGAGCGCGAGCTTTGCCGGCGGCACGCTGGTCTGCCTGTGCACCAGCAATCCGGTGAAGGTGAAGGTCAAGGGCCAGATCGCCCACAACCACGCCTGCGGCTGCACCAAATGCTGGAAGCCGGACGGCGCCATCTTCTCGGTGGTTGCCGTTGCCGGCAGCGGCGACGTCACCGTCACCGAGAATGGCGACAAGCTGAAGGTGGTCGATCCCTCGGCCCTCATCCAGCGCCATGCCTGCACAAGCTGCGGCGTCCACATGTACGGCCCGGTCGAGCGCGACCATCCCTTCAAGGGCCTGTCCTTCATCCATCCCGAGCGCTTCGAGGAGGATGGCTGGTCGCCGCCGGGCTTCACCGCCTTCGTCTCCTCGATCATCGAATCCGGTGTCGATCCGAGCCGCATGGACGGCATCCGCGCCCAGCTGAAGTCGATCGGGCTGGAGCCCTATGACTGCCTCAGCCCCGGCCTGATGGACTATATCGCCACCTGGACCGCCAAGAAGTCGGGCGCCTTGGCGGCCTGACAAATCCTACGATTTCTGCCATGGGGCTGGCTGACACGCCGGCCCCATGTTTGTTTGGAAGTAACGATGCCCGCACCCGTTGTCTACGTCGATGCCGACGCCTGCCCGGTCAAGGCCGAGGTCGAGAAGGTCGCGGAGCGCCATGGCGTCATCGTCACCTATGTCTCCAATGGCGGCCTGCGGCCGTCGCGCGATCCGATGGTCCGCAACGTCGTCGTCTCCAAGGGCGCCGACGCGGCGGACGACTGGATCGTCGAGAATGCCAAGGCCAACGATGTCGTGGTGACGGCCGACATTCCGCTTGCCGCGCGCACGGTGGCGCTCGGCGCGCATGTGCTGGGACCCACCGGCCGCCCCTTCACGCCGGAAACCATCGGCATGGCGGTGGCGATGCGCGACCTCAAGCAGCATCTGCGCGAAACCGGCGAGAGCCGGGGGTTCAACGCCAGCTTCACGCAGAAGGACCGCTCGCAGTTTCTCGGCGAGCTCGACCGCATCTTGCGGCGGGCTTTGAAATCCGTCACACCGGACTGATCCAACGTCTTCAGGGGCCTCGGGCCATGGGTGAGGATCTCAACACGCCGATGCATCGGCACATGCAGTTCGCCCTCGCCGCGGCCATCGGCATCGTCGCGCTGCTGCTTGCCTTGTTGCTGCGCGCGCCGCTGCCCTACTCGATCGGCGCCAATGTGTTCTTCGCCAGCTATATCGCCCTGGTGCTGGCCCTGATGCCCAGCCTTACCGGGCGCTATCTCAGCAAGAACGCGCGCGCGACCGACCTGCCCGTCTTTCTGATCTTCGCCGTCACGCTCTTTGTCGTCGGCGCCGCCATCGTGTCGCTGTTCCTGCTCATCAACCAGAAGGATGCCGCTCATCCCCTGCAGCTCGCCTTCGCCATGCTGTCGATCCCGCTCGGCTGGTTCACCATCCACGCTATGGCGTCGCTGCACTATGCGCATGTCTATTGGAAGGATGGCGACGAGCTCGACGAGAAAACCCAGAAGAAGATGCCGGTCGGCGGCCTCGATTTTCCGGGCGGCAAAAGACCGGAAGGCTGGGACTTCCTCTATTTCGCGACGGTCATCGGCATGACGGCACAGACGGCGGACACGGCCATCACCACCTCGCAGATGCGGCTGGTCGTGCTCGTCCATTCGGTCCTGACCTTTTTCTTCAACACGGTGATCGTTGCCGCGGCGGTCAATCTCGCTGTCAGCCTGGGTTCTCCGTAATAAATCCGTGATCGCATGAAACAACGCTTTGCCTGACGGCGTATTGGGAGGAAGAACGCAAGCCGGTAAGCGGTGAGCGGTGCAGGGCCGGAGACGAAGATGGAAGCCATTGCCAGGAACGAGCCGGTAGCAGAGGCCGATAAACCTGTGCCGAAAAATGGGCCGCTCATTTACCGCCAGTCGGGCTGGACCCGCCTTACCCATTGGCTCTGGGCTTTCTCGCTGTTCTTCATGCTGCTTTCCGGTCTGCAGATCTTCAATGCGCGACCGCAGCTCTATGTCGGCAAGCAGTCCGGCTTCGAGTTCAACAACACCATCCTCCAGATCGGCGCCGAGAATACCGCCAACGGACCGCGCGGTTTCACCGAAATCTTCGGCCATCGCTTCGACACCACGGGCGTGCTCGGCTGGTCGGGGCCGCCGGGACAAGAGACGCCGCGCGCCTTCCCGGCCTGGGCGACAATTCCCTCCTATTACGATCTCGGCACCGCCCGCGTCGTGCATTTCTTCTTCGCCTGGATCCTGACCACAACGCTGCTCGTCTGGCTGATCGCCGGCCTGGTCAACGGCCATATCCGTCGCGATCTCGCCCCTCGCGTGTCGGACCTGCGCAAGCTGCCGCGCGACATCGTCGATCACGCGAAGCTGAAATTCCACCACACGCGCGAATACAACACGCTGCAGAAGATGGCCTATGGCGGCGTGCTCTTCGTGCTGCTGCCGCTGATGATCATCACCGGCCTGGCCATGTCGCCGAGCATGAATTCGGTGTTGCCCTGGCTGAATGAGATACTCGGCGGCAGGCAGACGGCGCGGACCATCCATTTCACCGTCATGGTGCTGCTCGTCCTTTTCTTCGTCATCCACATCCTGATGATTCTCGCCGCCGGCCCGATCAACGAGCTGCGCTCGATCATCACCGGCTGGTACCGCACCGACCCGCCCACGAAGCACGCCGAGCCGAGCGAGAGGAGCGCCTGACATGGCAAAATTCCAAATCAGTCGCCGCAAGTTCTTGACCGCCAGCAGCCTCGGACTGTCCGGGATCGCGCTGTCGGGTTGCGATGCCTTCGACAGCGGCCTCGGCATCGGTGGCGGCCTGCGCAGCTTCCTTGAGAACGCCAACGGCCTCACCTGGCGCGCGCAGCGCCTGCTTGCCGGCCGCGACGCGCTGGCGCCGGAATTCACCGAGGCCGATATCCGCCAGCCGCAGCGGCCGAATGGCATCACGGCGCCCGATGACGACACCTACAAGGGTCTGCTCGCCAACAATTTCGCCGACTGGCGCCTGGAGGTTTCAGGCCTCGTCGAAAAACCGCTGTCGCTGACTCGCGAGCAGCTCCAGAACATGCCGAGCCGCACCCAGATCACGCGCCACGACTGCGTCGAAGGCTGGAGCTGCATCGCCAAATGGACCGGCACGCCGCTGTCGTTGGTGCTGGACCAGGCGGTGGTCAAGCCGCAGGCCCGCTACGTCATGTTCCACTGCCTCGACACCATTGAGCAAAGCCTGTCCGGCAACATCAAATATTACGGCACCATCGACCTGATCGACGCCCGCCATCCACAGACGATTCTGGCCTATGGCCTGAACGGCAAGCCCTTGCCGGTCGAGAACGGCGCGCCGCTTCGCGTGCGGGTCGAGCGCCAGCTCGGCTACAAGATGCCCAAATACATCTACAAGATCGAGCTGGTCGACAGTTTTGCCAATGTCGGCGGCGGCCGCGGCGGCTACTGGGAGGACAATGGCTACGACTGGTATGGCGGGATTTGATGGTCCCTCGCCTGCAGGCCGAGCACGATCTGTCGCCCATCGAATTGGCTGCCCTCGAGGAACGTCTCAACGGCGACAACCGACGCAAAACCGGCTGCGATGATGATCGGGGGTTGATCTTCGTGATCCGCGACGAGGCCGGAGGCGTGATCGGCATTGCCGCCGGCTACTCGTGGGCAGGAACCGCCGAACTCAAATTGATGTGGGTCGATGAAACCTATCGAGGCCGCGGCTACGGCAAGAAGCTGCTCGATGCTTTCACAGCCGAGGCCGCCAGCCGGGGCGTCGGGCGGGTATGGGTTTCGAGCCACGACTTCCAGGCGCCGGGCCTTTACGAAAAAGCCGGCTTCGAGCGCATGGCCGAGTTGCCGCAATGGCCCGAAGGCCATTCCAACGTCATCCTTTGTAAGACGATAGCCGCCCGGCATCGACCGGGCGCGACGGAGGCTTAAGCAACCTTGTCGAGCAGCGGCCTCAGCGCCGGGTGGATTTCCGGCGAAGCGTGCTTGATCAGCGTCAGCAGTGCGCGCTCGTTGTCGCGCAGCGGCCGCTGGCCGCCGCCGACGCGCTCGGCCAGCCATTCGGCCTCGCTCGCATCGATCGTCTCGGCGCGGCGGGCAAGCGCTTCGGTGGCCCGGTTCCTGGCTTCCCATTCCGCCTCGATATCGCCGGGCGAATGGTAGGCTTCGAGGATTGCCGCGAACCCGCCCGAGACCATCCGGCTGAAGAAACCGCCAAGCGTCGGGCCTGCCTCGTCGAGGAAGGTCTCGTGGCGCAGCGCCACTTCGCGCGTCGGCGGCTCGTAGCCGGCCGAGCACATGACGTAATTGGCGATCGCCTTGACGAAGAGGTCGTTCCAGGACGGATCGTTCTCGGCGGCCGCGGTCCGGTCGTTGATCCTGAACAGGACCTCCGCCTCGGCCTTGCTGATGGCGATGTTGCCGTCGCCGCCATAGGCATAGAGGATGCGCCGCAACAGATCGACCTCGGCCTTGGTGATCAGCCCAGGTACGAGATCGCCGAGCATCAACGGGCCTTTGCCGTCGATTACCGCATGCGCGACCTGTTCCAGCGCGTAGGCCGAGAGCTGGCCGGGCGAGGATTTCGCTTCCTCCAGCACATGCACCAGCAGCTCCAGCTCGGTGCGGCTGTCGACCATGCCGTCGCGCGAGATCGTGCGGACCAGCCAGTCGGCATTTTGCTCGGAGATGTAGCCTTCCGGCTTTTCCTGGTGGACGATGTAGTCGGTCACCGCCTCGACGAAGAACGGCGCCCATTCGCCGCATTTGTCTCGCGCCGTCTGGTCGAGCGCGAACAGCGCCTCCGCTTCGCCGCGACCCACCACGCCATCCGCGAAAACCTCGTGCCGCAGCATCGTCACGTCTTCGGCCGTGATCTTGTTCTTCGAGGTCAGCCCCGCCACCGGAGCGCTCATGATCAATTCGCCCATTTGCCGTCCCTGCCTGTCGCCCGCTGCCGGCGAACTCAGTGCATTACCCCACCGAGCTTTATCAGCATTGTCTTGAGAAACCGGCAAACGGCGTGGTTAGCGAAGCCTTGTCGGCCAATGCATATCGCCGAAACGCAGGGCACGCTTTAAATGTCGCTGGGAGGTGACAAGGTGTCGCCGACGGGCTATGGATGGCGCGTCGGGGGCTCAGGTGACTGAGTCCTACCTGTTTGCGGGAGAGAGCAGCGCAAGCTGTCGCCGAAGGGGAAATCGCCCGAAATCTCTCAGGCAAAAGAACCGTAGACGGGAAAGACAACTCTGGAAAGTCGGGATTCGTCCCGCGCCGAAGGTGTAAGCGCTGCCGACAGAGTTACGGGGCGCGAGTCTCTCAGGCTTCAGACAGAGGGGCACGAATTAGGCCGCCGCCGGCGGTCGATTGCGTGCGACTCTGGAGAAGACATGACAGGCGACGACACCAGACATCTACCCCTTGAGGATTTGCATCAGGCCGCGGGCGCGCGTTTCGGCGCCTTCGCCGGCTGGTCGATGCCGCTCACCTACCCGCCCGGCGTGATGAAGGAGCACCTTCACTCGCGCGAGCATGCCGGCCTGTTCGACATCTCGCATATGAAGCTGTTCGAGGTCGCCGGTCCGGGAGCCATCGCATTGTTGAACCGCGCCTGCCCGCTCGATGCCGGCGCGCTGGACATCTCGCAGTCCAAATACACTTTCTTCCCCAACGAGGCGGCAGGCATCATCGACGACCTAATCGTGACGCGCCTGGGCGATGACCGGTTCATGGTGGTGGCCAACGCCGGCAACGCCGTCGAGGACGAGAAGCATCTGCGCGACCTCTCCGCCGATTTCGACGCCAAGGTCGAGCCGCTTGACCGCGTCTTCCTGGCGATCCAGGGACCGGACGCCTGGGCAGCCCTTGCGCGGGCCGGCACCGAAACCGGCTCGCTGCTCTTCATGCACGGGGTCGAGCCAAGGCAAAACTGGTTCATGAGCCGTTCCGGCTACACCGGTGAGGACGGTTTCGAGATCGGCCTGCCGGAGAGGGATGCCCGCGATCTTGTCGCCAGACTCCTGGAAGACGAGCGCGTGCAGTGGATCGGCCTTGCCGCTCGCGACAGCCTGCGGCTCGAGGCCGGGCTTTGCCTGCACGGCCAGGACCTGACGCCGGAAATCGACCCGGCAAGCGCCGGACTGATGTGGGCGATTCCCAAGGAGGTTCGGGCCTCGGGTCATTTCATTGGCGCCGACGCGCTGCGCTCTGTCATCGAGCGTGGGCCGTCGCAGAAGCGCGTCGGCTTGAAGCCCGAAGGGCGTCAGCCGGTGCGCGCCGGCGCGGCGCTCATCGATGCCGACGGCAATCCGGCCGGCCACGTCACCTCGGGCGGCTTCGGCCCCTCGACCGGGCACCCCGTCGCCATGGGCTACGTCAACACCTCGCTGGCCAAGCCCGGCACGAAACTCTTCGCCGACGTCCGCGGGACGAAAATCCCGGTCGACGTCGCGTCCCTGCCCTTCACCCCACATCGCTACCGCAAAGGATAAGACCCAATGGCAAAGATCTATTTCACCGAAGACCATGAATGGCTGCGCGTAGAGGGCGGCGTCGCCACCGTCGGCATCACCGACTATGCGCAGGAACAGCTCGGCGATCTCGTTTTCGTCGAGCTGCCGGAAATCGGCCGCAAGCTTGCCAAGGGCGACACCGCCGTGGTCGTCGAATCCGTCAAGGCGGCGTCGGACGTCTACGCACCGGTCGACGGCGAGATCACCGAGGCCAACGCCTCGCTGTCGGCCGATCCCTCTCTGGTCAACTCGGCCGCGACCGGCGACGGCTGGCTCTGGAAGATGAAGCTCGCCAACGAAAGCCAGCTCGACAGCCTCATGGACGAGGCCGGCTACAAAGCCCATATCGGCTGATATCAGGACATAAAGACATGACCGCAGCGCTTACTCCCTTCTCGGCCCGACATATCGGCCCGGGCATCAACGATGTCAGAGCCATGCTTGCCGTGCTCGGCGTTCCGTCCGTCGAAACGCTGATCAGCCAGGCCGTGCCGAGATCGATCCGCCTCGACCAGCCGCTC
Source organism: Mesorhizobium sp. B2-8-5 (assembly GCF_006440675.2). Lineage (NCBI taxonomy): Bacteria > Pseudomonadati > Pseudomonadota > Alphaproteobacteria > Hyphomicrobiales > Phyllobacteriaceae > Mesorhizobium > Mesorhizobium sp. B2-8-5. The sequence continues at coordinate 3,797,952 of NZ_CP083951.1, read as the reverse complement.
AACCTGCCGGCTCCGGCCAACGAAGCGGAAGCGCTGGCCGAACTGTCTGCGATCATGGCGAAGAACTGGGTGCTGAAAAGCTTCATCGGCGCCGGCTATCATGGCGTCTTCGTGCCGCCGGTCATCCAGCGCAACCTGTTCGAGAACCCGGCCTGGTACACGGCCTACACCCCCTACCAGGCCGAGATCAGCCAGGGCCGGCTGGAGATGCTGTTCAACTTCCAGACATTGGTGACGGAACTGACCGGCCTGCCGGTGGCGTCCGCCTCGCTGCTCGACGAAGCCACCGCCGTCGCCGAAGCCGTCGGCATCGCGCTGCGCCACCACCGCGACAAGCGCACCAAGGTGGCGCTTGCCGGCACGCCGCATCCGCAAACGCTGGACGTCGTGCGCACCCGCGCCGAACCGCTCGGCATCGAGGTCGACGGCGAGACGATCGACGACAACACCGCCGCCCTGCTCGTATCCTGGCCGGACACATTCGGCGTCTACGGCGACCACAAGGCGGCGATCGAGAAGGCCCGTGCCGCCGGCGCGCTCGTCGTCTTCATCGCCGATCCGCTGGCGCTGACCCTCACCGACGCGCCGGCGAAGCTTGGCGCCGACATCGCCGTCGGTCCGATGCAGCGTTTCGGCGTGCCGATGGGCTTTGGCGGCCCGCACGCCGCCTATTGCGCCGTTTCCGACAAGCTGACCCGCCTGATGCCCGGCCGCCTGGTCGGCCAGTCGACGGACACCATGGGCCGCCCGGGCTACCGGTTGGCGCTGCAGACGCGCGAGCAGCACATCCGCCGCGACAAGGCGACCTCCAACATCTGCACCGCGCAGGCGCTGTTGGCCAATATGGCGACGGCCTATGCGATCTGGCACGGTCCTGCCGGCCTGCAGGCGATTGCCGGTCAGATCCACGGGTTGGCCGATCGCCTCGCCTCGGGTCTCAAGGCTGCAGGCGTTGCTGTGCTTGGCGCAAGCCGCTTCGACACAGTGACCGCGGAAGTGAAGGGCAAGGCCGCGGCAATAGAAGCTGCCGCTCAGAAGACCGGCCGGCTGTTGCGCGTCATCGATGCCGACTGCGTCAGTGTCGCCTTCGACGAGACTTCCACGGAAGCCGACCTCGAGGCGATCGCCGCCCTGTTCGAGGCCAAGCCCGGCGCGGCGGAAGGCGGCTCCATGCCGGGCAAGCCGCGCGGCAAGGAATTCCTCACCCAGCCGGTCTTCCACGACAACCATTCCGAAACCGAGATGATGCGCTTCCTGCGCAGGCTGGCCGACAAGGACCTCGCGCTCGATCGCACCATGATCCCGCTCGGATCCTGCACCATGAAGCTCAACGCCGCCGCCGAGATGATGCCTGTGAGCTGGCCGAGCGTCGCCAATCTGCATCCCTTCGCGCCGGCCGGCCATTGCGAGGGCTATCGCAAGATGGTCGGCGATCTGGAGGCCTGGCTGTCGGAAATCACCGGTTTCGACGCCGTCAGCCTGCAGCCCAATGCCGGCAGCCAGGGCGAATATGCCGGCCTGCTCGCCATCCGCGCCTATCACCGCGCGCGCGGCGAAGGCCACCGCACCGTTTGCCTGATCCCGTCCTCCGCGCACGGCACCAATCCGGCGAGCGCCGCGATGGCTGGCATGAGTGTCGTCGTCGTGCGTTGCCTGGACGACGGCAACATCGACATGGACGATCTGCGCGCCAAAGCCAACGAGCACTCCAAGAACCTCGCGGCGCTGATGTTCACCTACCCTTCGACGCATGGCGTCTACGAGGAAGGGGCGCGCCATCTCTGCGCGCTGATCCACGAGCATGGCGGCCAGGTCTATTTCGACGGCGCCAACCTCAACGCCCTGGTCGGCCTCGCCCGCCCCGGCGACATCGGCGCCGACGTCTGCCATATGAACCTGCACAAGACCTTCTGCATCCCGCATGGCGGCGGCGGCCCGGGCGTCGGCCCGATCGGCGTCAGGGCGCATCTGAAACCCTATTTGCCGGGCCATGTCACCGAAGGCTCGGCGCAGGCCGTTGCCGCCGCGCCCTTCGGCAGTGCGTCGATCCTGCCGATCACGTGGATGTACATCCGCATGATGGGCGGCTCCGGCCTGAAGCAGGCGACCGAGACGGCGATCGTTTCCGCCAACTACGTGGCGACGCGGCTCGCGCCGCACTACCCGCTGCTCTACAAGGGCAGGAGCGATCGCATCGCGCATGAATGCATCCTCGACACGCGCGTGCTCAAGGAAAGCGCCGGCATCAGCGTCGACGACATCGCCAAGCGCCTGATCGACTACGGCTTCCATGCGCCGACCATGTCGTTCCCGGTTGCCGGCACGCTGATGGTCGAGCCGACCGAGTCCGAGCCCAAGCGCGAGCTCGACCGTTTTTGCGAGGCGATGATCGCCATCGCCAGCGAGGCGGCGAAAGTGGCGAAGGGCGAGTGGCCGTCCAGCGACAACCCGCTGGTCAACGCCCCGCACACCGCGGCGGAGGCGCTTGCCGGTGAGTGGAAGCATCCCTACTCGCGGCTGGAGGCGGCCTATCCGGCGGGCGACGCGGATCTGGCGGCGAAATACTGGCCGCCGGTCTCGCGCATCGACAATGTCGCTGGCGACCGCAACCTGGTCTGCTCGTGCCCGCCGCTGTCAGAATATCTCGGCGCCGCGGAGTAGCAGCCCAGATTTTGCTCAGGCGGTTTTCAGGGCCGGCACATCGGGCTGGCCCAATTCGGTCTGAGCGATGACGCGATTGCGTCCTGCACGCTTGGCCGCATAAAGCGCGGCGTCCGCTTGCGCCAGCACCTCGTCGAGGGGGCGGCCGGCGGTCGAGCCGAATCCCACGCCGCCGCTGACGCTGCTGCGCAGCGGGCCGCGATGGGTCGCAACGATCTCGGTGCCGAAAGCGACGCCGATCCGGCTTGCCATGTCATGCGCCTTTTCCGGCGTCACGCGCGTCATGACGAGCGCGAATTCCTCGCCGCCCAGCCGGAATGCGTCGACACCTGCCCTGCCGTATTTCTTGATCACCGCCGCGAAGCGGCAAAGCACCTGATCGCCGACGGGGTGGCCGAAGACGTCGTTGGTCATCTTGAAATGGTCGAGATCGAACATCGCGATCGCCATGAACGGACCGAAGCTGCGATCGCCGTAAAGCTCGGTGAGCGCCCTGCGGTTCATCAGGCCGGTCAGCGGATCGGTCATCGTCTCGGCCTTGAGCTCGATCTGCGCCTGCAGGTGGTGCAGCGAAAGCGTCAGCGCGCCGAGGCCGGTCATGCAGGCGACCGCGACGACGGAGTTCAGCCGTTCCGCCCAATTGTCGGGTGCGGCGCCGAGGACCCATTGCCCCTGGACGAGCAACACCGCGCCGCACAGCGCGAAGGACAGACCGCAGGCTCCGCTGAGGAAGGAGACGACCAGAAGGATCCGCCGGTCGTGATCCCCCTTCATCCAGAACATCGCCCCGATCGCCGCGAGCAGCGCCGTCACGGCCGCATAGGTGATCTGGAAGCCGATGCCGTCGAAGCCGAGATAGGTGACCAGAGCGCAGGCCGCCATCGCGGCCAGCGCCGGCACGATGGCGCGGCGGTAGTCGCGAAAGCCGAGATACTGCATGGCCGACAGGCAGATGATCAGGAAACCCAGGGTCAACAGCGCCAGCACGACCTGGCACAGCCAGGGACCGGCATCCTTGGCATAGCGCCAGAACGCGACGACATGGGCGACGAGCACCAGGGTGCCGCAGGCAACCGTGAGCACGAAGCGCGCCCGCGGCGTGGTGAGCCAGATTGCAAACATGGTGATGCTGAGGCATGTGCCCGACAGCGCCGCCGCGAGCAGGAGCGAACTGAAATCCAACATCCGTGAAGAACTGCCTCTAGCGTCTAACCGGTGCCCGTCCTCCAATGTAGGCTGACTGCGGCTGGCGCAAACCGTTTTCGGACGATGCCCAACGCTACCTCGACACAGGGTTTACAAAGCGTCGATATGTGAGGCGAAATCCCGTGAGGATACACGGGAAACGAGAACCCGCAGACGGATCAGCCCTTGTCGAGCAGCGCCAGATTGGCGTTGACCACCGTCTGGTCGGCCATGCCGGCCTTGGCTTCGAGCAGCAGCGCGCGCGCCTTCTTCTTGTTGCCGCGCAGAAGCTGCGAATAACCCATATTGTTGACGATCTGCGGCTTGCGCCCGGCGACCTTCAACAGCTGCATATAGGCGCGATCGGCGAAGTCGAAGCGGCCAAGCTCGTCATAAGATGCGGCAAGCCCCATCCAGGCCTCGGCATTGTCGGATTTGAGTTCTACCGCCTTGCGGAAATGCTGTTCGGCAAGGCCGAAATTCGCCTCGCGGAACTGCGCCTTGCCTTCAACGAGGTCGTTGGCGCTGACATCCTTGGCCACCGGCTGGATCGCCGTGGTCTTGGTCGTGTCGACGTTGTTGTTCGTCGTGCAGCCGGTAATCATCAACACGGCCGCCAACGCTGCCGCTGCCCTGGGAAGTCTCTGACGCATGCCCCTGCCCCATCGCCCGATTTGTCCGGGTCGTTCTTCAGGAAAAACCATACAGAAGAGCGATTAAGCTTCGGTGCCGAAATGCAGCTAAATTTTGGTTGCCCGCAGAGGATGCGTTAACCACGGTTGCCCGGATTCAGGTCAGGCCGAGCCGAAAGCGACGGGTTCCGAGAACCGGCCTACGCCGGCCGTACTTCATAGAGCGGAGACACTCACGAGCGCTTCGGCCGGCGAGGCCGGAAGCGCAGGAGGCCGCCATTTGCAGACCGGCCTCGCCTGAATCTTTAGTGCGCGGTCAGCTTCACGATGATCGGTATGATGGCGATCATCAGCACCACCGGCAGGATGCAGACCGTCACCGGGACTGACATCTTGGCCGGCAGGGCATGCGCCTTCTCCTCGGCCAGCGACATGCGCTTGTGCCGCATTTCGTCGGAAAAGACGCGCAGCGAGCCCGACAGGCTGGTGCCAAGTTCCTTGGATTGCTGCAGCAGCGTCGCGAAGGAGCGAACCTCGTCGAGGCTGAGGCGGTCGGCAAGCGCCTTCAGCGCGTCGTCGAGGCTGCGCCCGGCCCGCAACTCCAGCGACACCAGGATCAGGTTCTGGCTGAGCGACGGATAGGTCCTGGCAAGCTCCCTGGAGACCCGCTCGATGCCGGCTTCCATGCTCATGCCGGCATCGGAGCAGACGATCATCAAATCCATGAAATCGGGAAAGCCGTTGCGGTATTCGCGCATCTTTTCCCGAACCTTCTGCGTCAGCACCAGGCCAGGCAGGAAATAGCCGCCTGCAGCCGACAGGATAATGAAGGTCCAGCGGCTGGTCATGGTCGACTCGGCGCTGGCCGCCCAGTGGTTGACCAGGAATGCGCCGAACGCCGCGCCGACCAGCGCGGCGAAACGGATCAGGAAGAACATGCCGACGGCGCGCGGCTCCATGTAGCCGGCCTGGATGAGCTTCAGGCGCAGCCGCGCGACATTTTCCGGATCGCTCTTGGCATAGAACTCCTGCGCCCGTTTCACCGCCTTCTCGCGCACGGCGTTGGTGCTCTTCTTGGGCGCCGGCTCCGCCTGCTCGGCCGGCTGCAAAATCTCCACCTTCAGCCGGCGCTTGACGTCGCCGCGATCGCCCTTGGCGAGCACCAGCGGCCAGGCGACGGCGCCGCCGCCCAGCACAAGGAGCAGCACGGCGACCGGCATCGGCGAGGTCGGCGCGAGCGAAGCGAGGAAGCGGATGACGTCTTCCATTTCAGAACCTGAAATTCGACATCTTGAACATGATGGCGTTGCCGAGCAGCAGCCAGATCACGGAGCCGCTCAGCATGTACCAGGTCTTCGGCACGTCCCAGACATCCTGGTAGAATTGCGGCATCAGCACCATGATGGCGGTGAACAGAAGCACGGGGACCGCGGTCAGGATGTAAGCCGACATGCGCCCTTCCGTCGAAATGGCGCGCACCTTGCGGCGCAGCTTGCCGCGGTCGCGGATCGTCGCCGACAGGCCGTCGAGGATCTCGCGCAGATTGCCGCCCGAACTGCTCTGGATCGACACCGCCGTGACGAACAGCGGCAGGTCCTCATGCCCCACCCGGTCGAAAAGGTTGTTCAGCGCCGAGACCAGGTCGGAGCCATAGGTCACCTCGTCGGCGACGACGCCGAACTCGGTGCCGATCGGATCGGCCATTTCGCGCGACACCATGGCAATCGCCACCGGCACCGGATGGCCGGCCTTCAGGCCGCGCGTGATCAGCTCCAGCGCCTCGGGCAGTTGCATGCCGAACCGCTTGTGCCGGCGCTTGCGCAGGAAGCGCATGGCCATTACCGGCAGCACCGGCAACAGCAAGACAAACAGGATGAGGCCGAACAGGAGCGGCAGGCCCTTCCAGATGCCGACAAGCGCCAGCGCCGCGGCCACGCCCGAGGTGATCGTCAGGAACTTCGGCAGCGGCGTGGTCATGCCGGACTGCGTGCGCAGGGCGCGGAAGCGGTCGAGGGAAAAGATGGAGCCGCCGCCGTCGATCCCGCGTTCCTTGCGCAGCTGGATCAGCACCTGCTCCTGGCTGATCTTATTCTCCGCGAGCTTCATGCGGCGGTTGATGGCCGTGCGCTTGTCGCTGCGCCCGGCATAGAGCAAATAAAGGCCCTCGGCGATCATGATGCCGGTGAGCGCCGCCGCGGCGTAGACGACGTAGACCGGGCTGAATCCCTCGAACACCGGCCTAGTCCTGCGGCCGGCCGGGTTCGAAATACTTGCCCGGGAATTCGATACCCATGTTGCGCAGGTCCTCGAGGAAGCGTGGCCGGATACCGGTCGCTTCGAAGTGGCCGAGGATCTTTCCGTCCGCCTCCATGCCGGTGCGCACGAAGCGGAAGATCTCCTGCATCTGGATGACGTCGCCTTCCATGCCGGTCACTTCGGCGACGCTGGTCACCTTGCGCTTGCCGTCGGACAGGCGCGTCAGCTGGACAATGATGTCGATGGCGCTGGAGATCTGGCTGCGGATCGACTGCACGGTCATCGGCATGCCGGTCATGCCGAGCATCTGTTCCAGACGCGAGATGGCATCGCGCGGCGTGTTGGCATGGATGGTGGCCATCGAGCCTTCATGACCGGTGTTCATCGCCTGCAGCATGTCGAAGGCCTCCTCGCCGCGGCACTCGCCGAGGATGACGCGATCGGGGCGCATGCGCAGCGCGTTCTTGACCAGGTCGCGCTGCTTCAATTCGCCGTGGCCCTCGATATTGGCCGGGCGCGTTTCCATGCGCGCGACATGCGGCTGCTGCAATTGCAGCTCGGCCGCGTCCTCGATGGTGATCAAGCGCTCGTCTTCCGGAATGAAGGCCGACAAGGCATTGAGCATCGTCGTCTTGCCCGTGCCGGTGCCGCCGGAGATGATCGTGGTCTTGCGGGCATGCACCGCCGCCGCCAGCACCTCGGCCATGTTCTGGGTGATGGCGCCGAATTCGACCAGTTTGTGCAGGCCGAGCTTGTTCTTGGAGAATTTGCGGATCGACACCAGCGGCCCGTCGACGCCGACCGGGCGGATCGCCGCGTTGAAGCGCGAGCCGTCGAGCATGCGGGCGTCGACCATCGGCTGCGATTCATCGACGCGGCGGCCGACCGCCGCGACGATTTTATTAATGATTCGAAGTAGATGTGCCTCATCCTTGAACGGGATGTTGACCTGCTGCAGCTTGCCGCGCTTTTCGACGAAGCAGTTCTGGTGGCCGTTGATCAGGATATCGTTGATCTCGGGGTCCTTGAGCAGCGGCTCCAGCGGGCCGAGGCCCACCATCTCGTCGACGATGTCGTCGACCAGGGCGTCGAGTTCGGCGTTGTTGATCGCCATCCGCTCATTGCGCGTCTTTTCCGAGACGAATTCATGCACCTGCCGGCGCATTTCATCCCGGGGCAGCCGCTCTAGCGCCACGAGGTTGATCTCCTCGAGCAGCATGCGATGGATACGCACACGCGCATCGAGCACCTTGTTGGCGCTCTTTGCAGGCGCTGCTTCAGGCTTCGGCGGCGCCGGCTTGCGGGTCGTCGGGATGATCACGGCATTGTGCGTCACCGGCGCGGATTCGAGCGCCCGCTGCGGACGAACGTCGCGGCTCTGCAGGTTGGAAAAGCGGCTGTTCATCCTGCCTTCCTCTTCAGCAAGCCCTTGCCCAGGCCGAACAGCGACTTCGACTTGGCCATCATCTGGACGGCCTCCTCCGGCAGGATGATCTTCTTCAGGTCGTTGACGACATTGGCGTTGGGGTCGATGGCGTGCAGCGGCACGCCGCGGTCGACCGCCTCGCGCACCAGCCGGTAATTGTTGGAGATGCCGCCAACGAAATGCTCGCCGAGAATCTCCTGGACGTCAGCCTGCTTGATGCCGCTATCGAACATCTTCTGCTCGAAACGGTTGACGATGACGTTGGGCTTCACTTCCTTGCCGGCGGTCTCATAGACGGCCTGGATGAGACGCTGCGTATGGCGCAGGCAGGGCACCGTCATCTCGGCGACGATATAGAGCTTGTTCGAGCCGAGCAGCACCGTCTCGGTCCAGGGAAACCATGTACGCGGCATGTCGATGACGACATTGTCGAAATAGGCCGCCACGAGGTCGAGCATGCGCACCACGACATCGGTCTTGAACGAGCGCATGTCCGACGGGCGCGTGGGAGCGGCTAGCACGCACAGCCCGCTCGCATGCTTGGACAGCATCACGTCAAGCAATTGCCGGTCGAGGCGCTCCGGCTGGTTCTCGATTTCCGTAATGTCGAAGCGCGGTTCGAGATCGAGATATTCGGCGCAGGCGCCTTGCTGGAAATTGAGGTCGACGACGCATGTCGAGGCGCCGCGCGTCACCGAATGATGCAGTTGGAACGCCGTCTGCAAGGCGAGCGTGGTGGTGCCGACGCCGCCGGCGGCCGGCATGAACGTGTAGATGTGCGATTCGGTGTTCTCTTCCCGCCCCGGCCCTTGCAGCGCACGGATGACGGAACGCACGAGGTCGGCCGTGGTGATCGGCTTGACCAGGAAATCGGCGACCTTGAGCTGCACCAGGATACGCACCGCCGCCGCGTTGAATTCCTGGGTCACGACGATCACCGGAATGCTGCCTTCCAGCCGTCGCATGACGCGCTGCAGCGACTCGATTTCCTCGAGCTTGGCTGCATCCATGTCGACGATGACCGTGCCGAAGTCCGTCTCGAGGATCTCGCCGCGCAGCTCGTTGACACTCTTTTCCAGCGTCAAAAGCTCGATGACCTCGGAGGCCGCGAAAGCTGTCCGTGTGTCTTGCAAGAACGTCGTGTCCGTCGAAACGAGCAGGATCTTCTTGGTCTTGCTACCAGATGCCATCGTCGTCAGCCCATCAGTCCGATGTCGTTGATGATGATGTCGTCGGCGCCGACCCCGAGCCGGCCTTCGCACCGACGGCGGTGCTCTCGGAACCCGGACGCTGGGCCGGCACGAGAAGCCGGGTGTTCTGCACGCCGTACTTCCACGGATCGACCATCTGCATGGCGGTGTTGGACGCCTGTGCGTTGCCGACTCCGAGCGTCACCCCTTCGGTGCGGACATAGTCGTCGCTGGTGCAGCCGCCGGCGAAACCGGCCAGGAGCAGAGCGATGCAAACGGGGATGCGCATGGCCTTAGTCCTTTGGCAGATCGAGGAAGTGGCCGGACGTGGCGGCAGCTATCGGGCGGGCGGCGCTGCCGTCCGCCAGCGTCACCGGACGCTTCGACGCCGAGGCGTCCACTTCCTCTGTGTTGTTCAGGAAATAGTCGGCGGGACTTGCCGGCTGGGTGCCGTCGGTCGGCTCGACCATCTTCTTCGAGGGATCGACCGGCTTGACCAGGTAAGGCGTGACGATGATGACCAGGTCGGTCTCGCGCCGCTGATAGGATTTCGACGAAAACAGCGGACCGAGCACCGGCAGCCTGCCGATCCCCGGCACCCGCGATGTCGTGATGTCGTTCTGCGACTGCAGGAGGCCGGCGATCATGAAGCTCTGGCCGTTCTTGAGGTCGACCGATGTCCTGGCGCGGCGCACGATGAAGGCCGGAATGGAAATGCCGCTGCTGACCTGGATGGAAGCGGACGGGTCGATCGAGGACACTTCCGGCGCGATGTCGAGGCTTACCAGCCCGTCCTTCAGCACCGTCGGCGTGAAATCCAGGCCGACGCCGTACTTCTTGTAGGTGACGCTGATCTTGCCATTGTCTTCGGAAACCGGGATCGGGAACTCGCCGCCGGCAAGGAAGCTCGCCGTCTGGCCCGAACGCGCAATCAGGTTCGGCTCCGCCAGCCGCCGCGCCAGGCCGCGTTCCTCCAGCGCCTTGATGGCGATGTCGATCGAAACGCCGTTCGACAGCAGGCTGCCGATGATCTCGCCTGTTCCGGCAGCCGTCAGGTTTCCCCCATCCGGGCTCAGCACGACTTTGCGGTTGCCGATGCCATAGGCGAAATTGGCGGCGTATTTGGCGCCGAGATCCTGACCGGCCTGGCGATTGATCTCGACGAAGCGGACGTTGAGCTGCACCTGCTGCGAGGACGAGATGTTGACCGAGTTGATGATTTCCTCGTTGCCGGAAAAGCGCGACGCGATCTTGCTGGCCTTGTCGGCGGCGACCGCATCGTCGGCCTCGCCCGACAGCACGACGCGGCCGTTCGCCGAACCGACCTTGATCTTGGCGTCGGGAACGCTGGCGCGGATGGTGCTGGCCAGTTGGTCTGTATCCAGCGTCACCTCGATATCGATGGTGCCGACAAGCTGCTTGTTCTGGTCGAACAGGGCGATACCGGTGGTGCCCAGATTGTTGCCGAGCACGTAGAAGGACTTGTCGGTCAGCGGATTGACGTTGGCGATCTCCGGATCGCCGATGACGATCTGGTAGAAGGCGGCGCTTGTCATGATCGTCTTCGGCTTGCCCTTGGCCACCTTGATCGAGGCGTTCTTGTTCGCCGATACATAGACGACGTCATTGCCAGCCCTTGCCGGCGCGGCGACGCCAAGCATTGCCGCCGCCAGCGCTATCGCGCCGAGAAGACGCCATCCCCCGGTCGTCCGAAATGCATCAAACCCGAACATCTTGCCCCGTCCCCGCCGGTCCCCACCGGCTATTGCTGCAGTTCCTGCGGCGGTTCCCGTGAAGGAACCTTGTATTCCTCGACCTTGTCGCCACGCGTCACGATCACCGTCTTTAGTTTCGGCTCGCCCTGGTCCTTCGTCATCGCATTGACGAGCGAGGCGGCGCTCGCCTGCGCGTTTGCGGCAACCGAGCCGCCGAAGGACGAGATGGTCGTAAGCCCGCCATTGCTGGCGGTTGCGTCGGCGGCCGACCGCAGCGACAACGACAGCGTGCCGACGGTGCGGGCAAGCGCCACTTTCTGCGCCCCTTCGTTGGTCACTTCGAGGGTCACGGAATTGGCGATTTGCGGCTCGGTCTTGCGCTCGTCGGCGCCCTGTCCAACCGAAAGCACCTTGGCATCGGAGACGACGATCTCGGACGTGACGGTCGATCCGGCGGCGCCCTGCGCATTCTTGGACACTTCCTGGATATCACCAGCGTCGCGCGTCAGCACGACGTCCACGCGGTCTCCCGGCGTGATGAAGCCGCCGACCCCGGCGATCTCATCGGTGCGGATGGTGACGGCCCGCATTCCCGGCGACAGCATGTTGGAAAGGGTGGCGCGGCCATTCGGCCCCGACAGCTTGGTGAGCAGCACCGGTTCGTTGACCTCGATCGGCGACAGCACGACCCGGCTGCCGTCCGCAAGCAGCTTGTCGATCGTCGGGAAAGCACCTTGCGGCAGGGAATCCTGCGGCCACGGAATCTCGGCGAGCTGCGGCCGTCCGAGCTCCATGCCGTAACGCAGTGGCGCTTGCGCCACCACGATGGTCTTGAACTCGACTTTGGGCTGCTGCGGCGCCATGACGGAGACGACCTTGACCTCGGGCTGAGCCTTTGCCTGGCTCTTGACCCAGAAATCCGCCGCAAAGATCGAGATCGCGCCGAACACGGCGGCGATGCCGATCATGGTAATGGCCCTGCCCCTCACAACGAAACCCCTGACGCCCGTGGTCTTTTGTTGGTTGGGCCTCACGCTAGGCGTTAATGTTAAAGAATCGGGAATACCGGGGCACGCCGACCGCCCTATTTCGGCCGGCTTGGTTATCGAATGGTTTTAGAATAAGAGACAGTTTGATCCCTGAACGGAACAGGAACTCGTTCGCCCGCCAAAAGCGTGGCAGTATCGAGACGTGATTCGCTTTACCGGACGCTAGGCCCAGCATGGACGACAGCAACGACCTCTTCGGCAAGATGGAAAAGCCGGCACAGCCGGTGCGCGCGCCGTCGCGCCCGGCCGATCCGCTCATGCAGGCCGCGAAGCGTTCGGCCCCCGCCCGCGACGGCAGCGAGGGCTACAGCGCCGCCGACATCGAGGTGCTGGAAGGGCTGGAACCGGTGCGCCGCCGTCCGGGCATGTATATCGGCGGCACCGACGACAAGGCGATGCATCACCTGTTCGCCGAGGTCATCGACAATTCGATGGACGAAGCGGTGGCCGGTCACGCCACCTTCATCGACGTCGAGCTTTCCGCCGACGGCTTCCTGACCGTCACCGACAACGGCCGCGGCATCCCGGTCGATCCGCATCCGAAATTCAAGAAGCCAGCGCTCGAAGTCATCATGACCACGCTGCATTCGGGCGGCAAGTTCGACTCCAAGGTCTACGAGACCTCCGGCGGCCTGCATGGCGTCGGCGTTTCGGTCGTCAACGCGTTGTCCGACCATCTCGAGGTCGAGGTCGCGCGGGGACGTCAGCTCTACCGCCAGCGTTTTTCGCGCGGCGTCCCGGTCAGCGGTCTTGAGCATCTCGGCGAGGTCCACAACCGCCGCGGCACCAGGACCCGCTTCCATCCCGACGAGCAGATTTTCGGCAAGGGCGCCGCCTTCGAACCGGCGCGGCTTTACCGCATGACGCGCTCGAAGGCCTATCTGTTCGGCGGCGTCGAGATCCGCTGGACCTGCGATCCGTCGCTGATCAAGGAAAAGGACCAGACGCCGGCCAAGGCCGAGTTCCATTTCCCCGGCGGCCTGAAGGACTATCTCAAGGCGACGCTCGGCGACGAATTCCAGGTCACGCGCGAGGTCTTCGCCGGCAAGAGCGACAAGCAGGGCGGCCATGCTTCGCTCGAATGGGCGGTGACCTGGTTCGGCGGCGACGGTTTCCTCAACTCCTATTGCAACACCATTCCGACCCCCGAAGGCGGCACGCATGAGGCCGGATTCCGCAACGTGCTGACGCGCGGACTGCGCGCTTACGCCGACCTCATCGGCAACAAGCGCGCCTCGATCATCACCACCGACGACGTGATGATCTCGGCCGCCGGCATGCTGTCGGTGTTCATCCGCGAGCCTGAATTCGTCGGCCAGACCAAGGACAGGCTGGCGACGATCGAGGCGATGCGCATCGTCGAGAACGCCCTTCGCGACCCGTTCGACCACTGGCTGGCCGACAATCCGCAGGAAGCCTCGAAGCTTCTGGAGTGGGTCATCGCGCGCGCCGACGAACGCGTGCGGCGCCGCCAGGAAAAGGAAGTCTCGCGCAAGAGCGCGGTGCGCAAGCTGCGCCTTCCGGGCAAGCTCGCCGACTGCACGCAGAACGCCGCCGCCGGCGCCGAGATCTTCATCGTCGAGGGCGACTCGGCCGGCGGCTCGGCCAAGCAGGCGCGCGACCGCGCCAGCCAGGCGGTGCTGCCGCTGCGCGGCAAGATCCTCAACGTCGCCTCCGCCGGCAACGACAAGCTCGCCGCCAACCAGCAGATTTCCGACCTGATCCAGGCGCTCGGCTGCGGCACGCGCTCGAAATACCGCGACGAGGATCTGCGCTACGACCGCGTGATCATCATGACCGACGCCGACGTCGACGGCGCGCACATCGCTTCGCTGTTGATCACCTTCTTCTATCAGGAGATGCCGAACCTGATCCGCGGCGGCCATCTCTATATGGCCGTGCCGCCGCTCTATTCGATCCGGCAGGGCGGCAAGGTCGGCTACGCTCGCGACGACGCGCACAAGGACGAACTGCTGCGCACCGAATTCACCGGCCGCGGCAAGGTCGAGATCGGCCGCTTCAAGGGCCTCGGCGAGATGATGGCGGCGCAGCTCAAGGAGACCACGATGGATCCGAGGAAGCGCACGCTTCTAAGGGTCGACGTGATCGACGCCGAGCAGGCCACCAAGGATGCCGTCGACGCGCTGATGGGCACCAAGCCCGAGGCGCGTTTCCGCTTCATCCAGGAGCGCGCCGAATTCGCAGAGGCGGACGTGCTGGATATCTGATCGCCTGCCGGTCCATAACAGTCTCCGGCACGGAGAACCGATGTGACCTGGACGCGGTTGAAAGAGCTTGTCGAGACGCCCTTAAGCGGTTTGACGCAGCCGACCCGTTCGGACTGGATTTTTGCCCTGCGCACGGTTTCGGCCGGACTGATCGCGCTGCTTGTCGCCTACGCGCTGAAGCTCGACCATCCGCAATGGGCGATGATGACGGTGTTCATCGTCGCGCAGCCGGTCGCCGGCATGGTGCTGGCAAAGGGCTTCTACCGGCTGCTCGGCACGCTGGCCGGCGGCCTGGCGGCCGTCGGCATCACATCGCTGTTCGGCGCCAATCCCTGGCTGTTGGTGAGCGTGCTGGCGCTCTGGATCGGCGTCTGCACGCTGGTCTCGTCGCTATTGCGCAACCCGGAAGCCTATGGCGCCGCGCTTGCCGGCTATACCGCGATGATCATCAGCCTGCCGGCCCTCGGACAACCGCATATTGTCGTCGACCTCGCCGTCGCCCGTTGCGCGGAGATCGCGCTCGGCATCGTCTGCGCCGGCGTCACCAGCCGGCTGATCCTGCCGAAGCTCGCGGCCGACGCCATTATTTCCAGGTTGAAACGCAGCATCCTCGACCTCGCCGAATATGCCGGCGGCGCCTTTTCCAACGGCGATCCGGCAAGCCTCTCCGCACTCCAGCGCAAGCTGATCACCGATGCCCAGACGCTTGCCGAGATGCGCACCTATGCGCGCCTGGAAGCGCCGAGCTTCGCCACCCGCGCCCACCCGGTGCGGCGCACGATCGGTCAGCTTCTGTGGGCGCTTTCGGCGGCGCGCGCACTGCACAGCCACCGCAGGCCGAAGAACGCGGCGCTCATTCCCGTGCGCAGCGAATTGAAGGCCTTCGTCGGCGAACTTGCGGCGACACCCGGCGCGCTCGACGACACCGGCCCCTGGGTGGCGCGGCTCGATGCGATCGCAAGCAAGGCCAGGGAGATGCCCGACCTGCCCAACGATGACGGCTCCAGCGATACCGCCGAAGACAAGGTCGGCACCATCACCCGCCTGACCATTGCCGGCGATTTCGCCGAGGCGCTGAAGCAGGTGATGCGCGGCCTTGACGCGCTTCGCTCGCCCGTCTCGCGGAAGTCGAGCGAGCGAGGCCAGCCGGCGCTGGTCGTCCACCGCGACTACCAGGCCGCGTGGCGCAACGCCGTGCGCGCCGCGCTCGCGACGTTGCTCGTGGCGATCTTCTGGCTGACGACCAAATGGTCGGAAGCCGCCGGCACCGTCATCCTCGTCGCCGTCGTCTCCAGCCTGTTCGCGGCGCGCCCGGATCCGGTGCAGTCCGCCTGGGGTTTCTTCACCGGAACGCTGATCGCGCTGCCTTTTGCCTTTCTGGTCGGCCAGGTCGCGCTGCCGGCGCTGCCGGGCTTCGGCTGGTTCACGCTCTTCGTGGTGCCGATCCTGGTGCCCGCGGCGCTCGGCATGGCAAATCCCCGCCATGTCGGCGTCGCCACCGCCTTCGCCATCAACTTCCTCGCCTTCCTCAGCCCGCATCAGCAGATGATCTACGATCCCGGGCCATTCTTCGCCGGCTCGGCGTCGATCCTGGTCGGCATCCTGATTGCCGTCGGCGTCTTCATCGTCGTGCTGCCCGCCGACCCCTGGGTCACCGTGGAGCGTATCTCGCAGGCGATGCGCGAGGATCTGGCGCGGCTTTGCCTGCATGAGCGCATACCCCGGCGCTCGGCCTTCGAAAGCCTCGCCTATGACCGGATCAACCAGTTGATGCCGCAGGTGCAGCAAACGGGCCGCAAGGGCGATCCCATTCTTGGCGGAAGCATTTCGGCCGTCACCGTCGGGCTGGAGGTGCTGCGGCTGCGCCACGCGCAACTGAACTCCGCCGTCCCGCACGAAACAGTCGAGTCCATCGGCAATTTCCTGCGCGGCCTGGCGCGCGAATTGCTGTTTAGACGGCCGGGCGAGCCGCAGACCGCGACCGTCGCGGTGGCGAGGCAATATGCGGCCAGCATCGCCCAACGCAGCGATCGGCTCGAAATGCTGCAGATCGCCGCCTCGCTGCGCGTCATCGCCGCGGCGATGGAAGATTATCCGGATTTCTTTGCGAAGGGTCGCGCCTGAACAATTCGGAGCCCCGTTTCAGGTGAGACCGGTTCGGGAATGGTTCTTGTTAGGCTGGTCGAGACATTCTAGGTTGGACACATGGCGCTCAAACGGATGGACAACATAGGAATCGTCGTCGAGGACCTCGACGAGACGATTGAATTCTTCCGCGAGCTCGGTCTTGAACTCGAAGGGCGAGCCACGATCGAAGGAGAATGGGCCGGACGTGTCACCGGGCTCGGCGATCAGCACGTCGAGACTGCGATGATGCGCACGCCGGACGGTCATAGCCGGCTCGAGCTGTCCCGCTTCATCACACCGCCTGTCGTCGCGGATCACCGCAACGCTCCGGTGAACGCCCTGGGCTATCTCCGCGTCATGTTCGCCGTGGACGACGTCGACGAGACGCTTGAGAGACTCCGCAAGCGCGGCACCGAGCTCGTCGGCGAAGTGGTCCAGTATAAGGACGCGTATCGGCTTTGCTACATTCGCGGGCCTGAAGGGCTTCTCATCGGCCTCGCCCAGGAACTCGGCTGAGACTTGAATATGCCCTAGGCAGCGGCGATGGCCAGCGCGTGCCCGCGCGCGTTTTCCCGCAAGGCATCGAGGTGGATAGACTTCACCAGCCCGGCAAGATCGCCCTCGGCGGATTGGCCGCCGAGTTCCTTCAACATCAGCCAGCTCACTTCCTGCACGCCGGCGACACGCCGGCCGTTGGCGACCTCGCGCCAGATCTTGAGCGCGCGCAGGATGATGGCATGCGTGGCCGGCGCAAGTCCGGCGCTGCGGAACAGCGCCTGCAGCGCAACGTCGTGCCCGCCAGCGAGAAGTGCCGTCACCCGCTGCTCGGACTGTTGGGCCAAAGCCACCAGCGTCGAGCCGAAGAAGTCCACCTTGCCATGCGCGATGGTGCGGATGATGAAGCTTGCCGTGAGGTCGCCGCGCAGCCTCAGATGCTCGATCAACGCGGCATGTTCTTCCAGGCGCGTTCCCTCGATCAGCGTGACCGAGGCTTTCACGCAGGCGTCGCGCATCACGCGATCGGCGCGCGCCGCACCCATCATCGCCAGCACCAGGGGTGAACCTTTCAGGGTCTCGCCGAGCTTGACCAGGAGCATGTGCCGGCAGTCGGCCGGCAAGCGCCGATCGGCGATCAGCGCCTCGCGCACCAGCGGCAGGTGGCCGTGCCGCTCGGCCATGCGGCGGAAGCTCAGCGAAGCAATCTCGGCGCCGCTGTTGCCGACCAGCGCGGCGCAGGCCTCCGGTTCGCCGATCTCGGCGATCGCCGCCGCCAGCGACATCGAGACGACCGGACGGTTGGCGATCAGCTTCTGCGTCGCCTTCTGGCCGCAGGCGACGCGCTCGACCAGATCGGCATCGGTAAGCAGCGGCGAACGCGCCAGAACCAGCGCCGCGACTTCCGGCTGGTCGGCGGCCAACGCGCTGATCACCTGCGGCGGCGCGTGATGGCTCATCGACAGCGCCTCGGCGAGCGCCTGGCGCACCTTGGAGGAAGCGTCGTCCAGAAGCAGCGTGAGCGCCGCCTCGGCGGCGCAGCGATCCTCGAACGGCAGATCGGAATTGATATAGGCACGCGCCAGCGCGCTCGCGGCGGCGGCACGCTCGGAAACCCGTGCCGTATCAATCCATTTTAGAAAGTGCGAAACAACCATGCCGACCAGCTACGCCCTCGCCGGGATGTTCCCGGCCCCGTTGTCAACGGTAGGCTGGAAATGGTTTACGAACGGTTCACCATGTTTCTTAACCGGCTTGATGGAGGCGCGGCCAACGCCTATCAAGCAGGTGCATTGGAGGAGATCGAACCATGGCCGGGCTTTATCTGGAAGAGTTTGTCGTCGGCCACGTTTTCCATCACACGCTGCGCAAGACAGTGACCGAGAGCGACAACATGCTGTTTTCGGTGATGACGCTGAACCCGCAGCCCCTGCACATCGATTTCGACTTCGCCGCAAAGACCGAATGGGGCAAGCCGCTGGTGAATTCGCTGTTCACGCTCGGCCTGATGATCGGCATTTCGGTGAACGACATCACCGTCGGCACCACTGTCGCCAATCTCGGCATGAAGGAGACGGTGTTCCCGCATCCCGTCTTTCACGGCGACACCATCCGGGTCGAGACGACGGTCGTCTCCGTGCGCGAGTCCAAGTCGAAACCCGACCGCGGCATCGTCGAGTTCGAGCATCGCGCCTACAATCAAAATGCCGTTCTCGTCGCCAAATGCACAAGGCAGGCGATGATGCTGAAGAAGGCGGCCTGATGCGCTCGCTGCTTTTCGTACCCGGCGACTCCGAGCGGAAGCTGGAAAAAGGTTTTGAAGCCGGTGCCGACGTGGTCATCGTCGATCTTGAGGATTCCGTCGCCGCCGCGAACAAGGGAACGGCACGCACGACCGCGGCCGGGTTCATTTCGAGCCAAAGACACCGGACGGGTTCCGCCATCTATGTGCGGGTCAACGACCTGTCGACCGGCCTCACCGACGCCGATCTCGCGGCACTCGTCCCTGCTAAGCCCGACGGCATCATGCTGCCCAAGTCGAACAGCGGACGGGACGTCCAGCAGCTGGCGGCGAAGCTCCGGGTGCATGAGGCCGAAAACGGGCTGCCGGACGGCGCCATAAGAATCCTGCCGATCATCACCGAGACCGCGGCGGGCGTGTTGGCGGCGGCCAGCTATGCCGGAACGAGCGCGCGGCTCGCCGGCCTGACCTGGGGCGCCGAGGACTTGTCGGCCGCGATCGGCGCGCGCTCGACCCGCGACGAGGGCGGCCGTTACACCGACCTGTTTCGCCTGGCGCGCACCATGACCATTCTGGCGGCCGGCGCGGCCGAAGTCGCCGCTGTCGACACCGTCTTTCCGGATTTCCGCGACATGGCCGCCTTCGAGAAGGAATGCCGCGAGGCCGAGCGCGACGGCTTCACCGGCAAGATGGCGATCCATCCGGCGCAGGTGCCGGTCATCAACGCCGCCTTCACGCCATCCGCCGAAGCGGTCGAGCGGTCGCAGGCGATCGTCGACGCCTTCGCGGCGGCGGGAAACCCGGGCGTCGTCGGCATCGACGGCAAGATGTACGACCGGCCGCATCTGCGCCTGGCCGAACGTTTGCTGGCTCGCGCTAGAGCAATTCCAGGAAAAGTGTGAGCGGTTTTCTGTCCGGAATTGCGTAAAAACAAGGAGATAGAGCATTTCACCGTTTCACGGAAACGGTGAAATGCTCTAGGGCGGCAGGCAGCTCCGCCTGACCGCTACCAGACCATCGGGATCAGTTTGTAGCGAACGCGCGCGGCGTAATCGTCATAGCCCCGCAGGCCGGTCCGCAAGGTCTTTTCCTCGATGAAGGTGCGGATGGCGAGCAGGACGATGAAGGCGGGGACCGATGCCAACCCCCACCAGGAACCAAGCAGCAGCGCCGTGCCGGCGAAATAGAGTATGGCGCCGGCATACATGGGGTGGCGGACATAGCCGTATGGACCGGTGGTGATCACCTTCTGCCCGCGCTCGTCCTGGATCTTCACGACAGGCGCCGCAAAGCTGTTTTCCAGCATCGTCAGATAGCAGACCCATATCCCGACAAGCAGGACCAGCGCACCGATCACTTGCACCCAGACGGGAACTGGCGACCAGCGGAAGCGGAAGTCGAGCCCCATCAGGACCAGCCAGGCGAAAATGCCGATAAGCAATATGCTCAGCACGATCTTGTCGGCCGCGGTCTGGGTCTTCTGGATCGGCGGGCGGAGGCGCTCGTTCATCAGGCCTGGATCGCGCCGGGCGAGCGCCACGCCCATGGTCAGGCTCAGTCCGACCATCACGACTATGTACACCCAGGCTCCGGTCCAGTGCAGCGTACCGGCCGACACGAAGAGCAAGGCCCCCATGAGGCCGAACCATACGAATGTCTGGAGAACCAATCTCGAGATCATGACCAACCTTCCGTGACGTCCCCCGCCACTATTGGCCGCCCGCCGAGCCGTTCTGCGAAAATCCCAAAAGGTCCTAACCGGCCCAGGGACCGGCGTAATCGGCATAGAGCTTCGCCGGATCGGGCCGTGGCCGCTCCGGCGCAGGCCCCTGATACGACCCGATATGGACGAAGCCGATGACGCGCTCCTGCGGCGACAGCCCGAGGATCGCCCTGCCCTCGACCACATCGGAATACCAGTTGCTGATCATGTTGGTGCCATAGCCCAGCGCGTTGGCCGCGATCATCAGGTTCATGGCCGCCATGCCGCCCGACAGGAACATCTCCCATTGCGGGATCTTCGGATTCTCCTTCGGCACCGACACGACGCCGATCACCAGAGGCGCGCGCGAGAAGCGCGCCAGTTCCTGGTTGCGCCGGCCTTCCGGCAATGGCCCCTCGCGCTGCTCGGCAAGCGCCGCCAGCTTCCGGCCGATCTCGACCCGCGCCTCGCCGCGATAGAGGATGAAACGCCAGGGCTCGAGCCTGCCATGGTCGGGCACGCGCGAGGCCGCCGCGATCATCGTCGCGATCTCGGCATCGCTCGGCGCCGGCTCCTTGAGGTCGGGTATCGGCGCGGAATTACGGGTGAGCAGGAAGTCGATGATCGGCGACGCCATGGGCGCAAGTCTCCTAAGCATTCAATAGCATTCAATTTGGAGCTGAAGCACGCCATCGGGAGGTCGGGCGGCTCGGGCGGTGGCGTTTTGCGCCGGATAAGAAGCTGCCGCGCCGGGCGACGCGCTTCTAGAGCATGATGCCGAAAAGTGTGAAGCGGTTTTCGGACGACATCATGCTCTACTTCTTTGACTTAGAGCCGGATTCAGATTTCAGGTCAATTCGACCTGAAATCATCCGGCTCTAGGCCTTGAAATTGCCACCGCCTTGGGCTTCAACGCAAGCATGTTTGAGGGGTACCTGCGCCTTTTCGTGATCGCACTGGTCGCTGCGTTGTTCGCGGTGCCGGTTTCCTTCGCGCTCGCCCAGAACGCCAATGATGTCGGCGACATCAAACTTCCAGGCATTTCGAGCTATGCGACGCCAAAGGCCGGGGCGCCGCTGGCGCTCGGCAATGGCGGCGCCATCACCCTGTCGGCGCAGTTGACCGACAAGGGCGCCGACATCACTCGCGGCATCGTCTGGCGGGTCTTCAAGCCGGAACCCGCCAGCGACGGCAAGCTGCCGATGGTGGCGTCCGCGCATGGCGGCACGGCCGTGTTCCAGCTCGACCCAGGCAGCTATCTCGTCCATGCCTCCTACGGACGCGCCGGCGCCACCAAGCGCATCACCGTCGGCAAGGAGGCCCGGCGCGAAAGCCTTGTGCTCGATGCCGGCGGCTTGAAGCTCGACGCGGTGACATCGGGCGGCGCGCCCATCCCGTCGAAGAAACTGCGCTTTTCGATCTATGAAGGCGCGGCCGCGGCCAATGGCGACCGGGCGCTGATCGCCCCCGACGTCGCGCCGAACACCGTGGTGCGGCTGAATGCCGGCACCTACCATGTCGTCTCAACCTATGGCGCGGTCAACGCCGTGATCCGCTCCGATATCCGCGTCGAGGCCGGCAAGCTGACGGAGGCGACCGTCGAGCACCGCGCCGCCGAGATGACGATGAAGCTGGTGCGTGAGCCCGGCGGCGAAGCCATCGCCGACACGTCCTGGTCGCTGCTCAACGAAAGCGGCGATCCGATCAAGGAAGCGGTCGGCGCCTTCGCCTCGATGGTGCTGGCCGAAGGACAGTACACCATCATCGCCAAGAACCGCGACCGCATCTACCAGAAGGACTTCACGGTCGTTGCCGGCCAGAACCAGGAAATCGAGGTGGTGGCCAATGAGCAGTCCGCCATCGATCCGGAGGAAGGCGCGGACTGACCGGGTCCGGCTCTCAGTTGAAGTGGTAGTTCAGGCCGATGCGAACGGTCTGCTCGTGGAACTTGGCCGACACTTTGAAATCCACCGGAGCAGTCGCGGGAGCTGTAAAAGACCGACGCCCGAGATCAACATAGAGGTACTCGGCTTTGACGCTCCAGTTGGGCGCCAGCATCGTCTCGACGCCCGCTCCCAACGCCCAGCCCAACCGGGTGCTGTCGGACGAACTGTTTACGCAAATATCAACTTCGGAGCAGGGATTCTGCGCGGGTATGGAAGGCAAATTGACCGTGCTGAAGACAATATTGGTCTTGCCGTAGGCCAAACCGCCAGTCGCGTAGACCAGCCATTGCGGATCGACGAGATAGCCGGCGCGGGCGCGCACGGTGCCATACCAGTCAACTTTCTTGCTGACGGTCGTATCTGTCTGGTCAAAAGACTGGGGGCTCCTTAGTTGCGTCTCCGAGCCCTTTATCCCCGACGCCTGAATATCCGCCTCGATGCCGACGACCCAGTTGGAAGGCAGCTGCCAGTTATAGCCAACCTGGCCCCCGCCAACGACGCCGCGCGCGGAGGGTGACATCGACGTTGGAAACGCACCGGCCTCGTTAAGAGCGTCTACAATCGCCTGAATGTCTTCAATAGGAAAATCAGGCGGTGCGTGTTCAGGCCCTGGTTTCAACAATAAACCCAAGTCGCCCGAATCCCAGCCATAGCCGATATTGGCGCCGATATAGGCGCCACTCCAAGAGGGGGCCGCATCGCCGGCCATTGCGGAGTTGATGCCAACTCCTGCGGCACCCAGGACCAGTCCCGTCAATACAATAGTGTTGGCGATATTCATCGGCTCAGCTCCCCACCCAGCCTTTGATAGCAAATCGCGCAACTTGTGACTGCGGCTATTAAGCCACAGTATGAATATCTATAAATTACTAAAGCAACAGCTAAAATATGGCTATCAAGGGTGACTATGTCGCCAAGACGGAGCTTGTCCGTCAGGCGGCCTTGCGCATCCGCTTCGGCAGGAACGGCACACGTCCGCGTTGCGCAGCCGGGATCGCCAGGTCGAAGACCGCGCGGTAGAGTCGGTCGAGCAGCGCCTTGCGCTCGCGCAGCGGTTCGAGGTCGTTCCATCTCAGCACGTCGCCTACCCGCACCTCGATTGTCCTGCCTGACAGGCGGGCGAATTCGCGGATGAGCAGGGAAAGGCGCAGCGTCAACGATGCCTTGCCGATGAACTTGGCCACGCGGTTGTCGCGCTCGGCCATGTTCATCGGACCGCTGACGAGGTGGAACAGACGCCCGTTTTGGCCGGAAAAGTGCATCGGGATGACCGAGGCCTTGGCCTCCTGAACCAACTTGGCCGGAAACATCTTCCATGGCAGGTCGATGGCGCGGCCGAAGACCTTGGGCGCCGTGGCGACACCGCCAGCAGGGAAGATCACGATGGTAACACCGTTCTTCAACAGCCTCACGGCCTCATGGCGCACCGCCATATTGTTCTTCAGCGCTTCCTTTGTCTCGGAAAAATCGATCGGCAGCGAATAGGGCTCCATCTCGCGGATCCTGAGCAGGTCCTTATGGATCATGACCCGGAACGGGCGGCCCAACTGCTCGACAAGCGAAAGCACGGCAATGCCGTCGCCGATGCCGAAGGGGTGGTTGGCGACGATGACCAGCGGCGTATCGGGCAGCGCCGCCGGCGGCCATTGCACGGCGTTGCGGACCTTGACGTCGATCAACTCCAGCATGCGGGTGAACACCCGGTCGCCGGTGGGAACCACCTGGCGGCGCCAGAAGTCGTAGAGCACGGCAAAGCGGTCGCGACCCGATAGGCCCTCGACCGAATGGATGAACCAGCGCGTCAGCACCGGTTGATGCGGGTTGGCGTAGGAAAGCTCGGGAAATCGTCTTTCCCGCAGTTTCAACTTGAGCATGGCGGCTCGTTACAAGGCTGGCGTGACAGGCATATGAAAATGGCGGTGGAGACGCCACCGCCATTCTAGGAAGTGCTGGTAGATCAGGCTGCGCGACGCTTGCGGTCGGGCGAGACCGCCTCGTCGGAAAGCTGCTTCACCGCTTCGTCGAGCTTCAGCGATTCCTGGTCGCGGGAGCCCAGCCGGCGGACGTTGACGGTTTCCTCTTCCGCCTCGCGCCTGCCGCAGACGAGGATGACAGGGACCTTGGCCAGGGAATGCTCGCGCACCTTGTAGTTGATCTTCTCGTTGCGCAGGTCGGTCTCGGCCAACAGCCCCGCCGCCTTCAGCCGCTCGACGACCTTGGTGGCGTATTGGTCCGCATCCGAGGTGATCGTCGCCACCACCACCTGCAGCGGCGCGAACCACAGCGGGAAATGGCCGGAATAGTTCTCGATCAGGATGCCGAGGAACCGCTCCATCGAGCCGCAGACCGCGCGATGCACCATCACCGGCTGCTTCTTCTCCGAGTCCGAGCCGATATAGAAGGCGCCGAAGCGCTCCGGCAGGTTGAAGTCGACCTGCGTGGTGCCGCATTGCCATTCACGGCCGATGGCGTCCTTCAGCACATATTCGAACTTCGGCCCGTAGAACGCGCCCTCGCCCGGATTGATCGAGGTCTTGATGCGGTTGCCGGAGCGCGCGCGGATCGTCTCCAGCACGTTGCTCATGATCGCCTCGGCGTGGTCCCAGGCCTCGTCGGTGCCGACGCGCTTGTCCGGCCGGGTCGACAGCTTCACGCTGACCTCGTCGAAGCCGAAATCGGCATAGGTCGACAGGATCAGGTCGTTGATGCGCAGGCATTCGGCCGCGAGCTGCTCCTCGGTGCAGAAGATATGCGCGTCGTCCTGGGTGAAGCCGCGTACGCGCATCAGCCCGTGCAGCGCGCCCGACGGCTCGTAGCGATGCACATTGCCGAACTCCGCAAGCTTGACGGGCAGTTCGCGGTAAGACTTCAACCCATGCTTGAAGATCTGCACGTGACCGGGACAGTTCATCGGCTTCAGCGCGAAGACGCGGTCGTCGTCGGTGTCGTCGCCGGCGACAGTCACCTTGAACATCGCATCGCGATACCAGCCCCAGTGGCCCGACGTCTCCCACAGGCTCTTGTCCAGCACTTGCGGCGCGTTGACCTCCTGATAGCCGTGCTCGTCGAGGCGGCGGCGCATGTAGTTGATCAGGTTCTGCACCATCTTCCAGCCCTTGGCGTGCCAGAAGACGACGCCCGGCCCCTCTTCCTGGAAATGGAACAGGTCCATCTCGCGGCCGAGCTTGCGATGATCGCGCTTCTCCGCCTCTTCCAGCAGCGTCTGGTAGGCCTCGAGCTGCGCCTGGTCGGCAAAGGCTGTGCCGTAGATGCGCGTCAGCATCGGATTGTTCGAGTCACCGCGCCAATAGGCGCCCGCCACCTTCATCAGCTTGAAGGCATTGCCGATCTGCCCGGTCGAGGCCATGTGCGGACCGCGGCACAAGTCGAACCAGTCGCCCTGGGCGTAGATCTTGAGGTCCTGGTCTTCCGGAATGGCGTCGATCAGCTCGAGCTTGTAGCGCTCGCCCTTGTCGGCGAAGACCTTCTTCGCCTTCTCGCGCGACCACACTTGCTTGGTGAACGGCTTGTTGCGCGCGATGATCTCGCGCATCTTCTTCTCGATCACCGGGAAATCGTCCGGCGTGAACGGCTCGTTGCGCGCGAAGTCGTAATAGAACCCGTTCTCGATCACCGGCCCGATCGTCACCTGCGTTCCCGGCCACAGCTCCTGCACGGCCTCTGCCAGCACATGCGCCGTGTCGTGACGGATGAGTTCCAGCGCGCGCGGATCCTCGCGGGTGATGATCTCGACCTTGCCGGACGTGCCGAGCGGATCGGAAAGATCGCGAACGGTGCCGTCGAGACTGTAGGCGACAGCCTTCTTGGCCAGCGACTTGGAGATCGATTCGGCAAGACCCGCGCCGGTCAGCGCCGCATCGTACTCGCGGACGGAACCATCGGGAAATGTCAGAGAAACGGAATTCGGCATCAGGGTTCTCCTATCCAGTCCCGCAAACGAGCGCGGGTGGTGAAATGCATGCCGCAGGATGCGTTGCGGCATGCAGAGGGTTAGCCGGAGGCGTCCGGCAGCGGCAGTCTTTTATGAGGAGTTTCCGCCGCCGTAAAGCCGCAAGCCGTTCTATTTGATAAGGTCGGGCAAATCCTTCAGGAACGCCGCCCGCGTCGCGAGGCCTTTCGGCTTATCGGTCCTTTTGGCATCGACGACCAGCCTTGCAAATACGATGCGGCGGCCATTCTTCTCCGCCCAGCCGACGAACCAGCCGAGCGAGCGCTTGCCGTCCTGGCCGAGCCTTGTGCTGCCGGTCTTGCCTTGCACGGTCCAGTCTCCTGCCGCGAAGGTCGGCAGGATCGCCCTGGTCATCTCATGCGCCTTCGCCGACACCGGCATCTTGCCTGCGAGCAGCTGGCGCAGGAACGCCGTCTGCTCGACCGGCGATATCTCGAGCGAGGAATTTATCCAGGATTGCGTGAGCCCGTTGTCCTTGCCCGCATCGCCCGAGACGTCCTCGTTGCCATAACCGAATTTCGACAGATAGAAGGCGAACTTCTCGGCGCCGAGACGCCGCGTGATCTCGCGCGAGTACCAGACGATGGAGTCGCGCTCCCAGATCGTCGGATCGACGGTCTTCTGGTCACGCTTCGCCGCCTTGAATTCCGGCTTGTAGTCCCAGCTCGGCGTGTGCTGATCGCTCAGAATGCCGGAATCGTAGCCGATCAGCGCGAGCGGCACCTTGAACGTCGAGGCCGGACTGACGCGGTGGTCGCAGACGCCGTCCTGGTAAAGCGTTTCGCCGCTCCGTGAATCCTGGATCAGCGTGCAGCGGATATCGTCGAGCGGCGCCGATTGCGCCCGCACCGGCAAGCCCAGCATCCAGGCCAGAAGGAAGAGGACGATGGCGAAAATGAAAGGATAGCGGTCCATCTGGCGCATGGCGAAGTCACTCCGGAATGAGATTGCGGGAGCGGCTTAGCGAGGCGACTTGTCTCGATTTTGTCTCAAATTCGCAGTGTTCGTGCAGCTTCGCGTTAACCCTACCGGGCGGTAAACAAAGCTTAGACGATGACAGGCCTGCGAACTGTCTTGCCCGGCTGCGGGTCGGCCTTCAAAGCGCCATTTGGCTCAGCGGCAGGGCCGGCCGGATTTTCATTCACAGCTTTCGGCATATCGCGTGGCTGCGGCATCAGTCCGAGGAATTCAGGCCGCAGCCCATCGCCCCGCTTGGCGGCATGGGCGTGAATGGCCAGGAACAACGACATCATGGGGAAACCTCGCATCTTGGAGGGCTCCAGTGTCGCTTCGGCCAGCGGGTGCCGCCACCCGTTTCGGGACAAGCCTCAGCTATTGGCTTCGCCGCGTTTCTTACCGATCCGCCAGTAGCGCCAGGGCATGAACCAGACATAGCGCTGGGCAAGCGTCTCCGGCACGCGGTCGATGCCGTGCGTTCCGAGCGGACCGCAGCGCAGGACCCGGAACAGGCCCATCCAGCCACCGGCCCAAAGGCCATGGCGAGCTATCGCCTCATGCGCATATTCGGAGCAGGTCGGCAGGTGCCGGCAGCTGTTGCCGACGAAGCCCGAGAGCGTCAGTTGATAGAGGCGCACGAGCGACGTGCCCAGGATGCGCCCAGGCGTCTTGCGCCATGGCCCCGGCCAGTTGCGCCCGCTCTGCACCGGCCGGACGCCATGGGTATGCCCGGAATGGTCGCCCATTTCTCCGCAGCCTGTTTCACTGCGCGATAGATGTGGGCTCCGGCGCTGAAACGCAATGCCCTCATGGCCTGGAGCGCCGGACGGGATGGCTGCCGGTCCATGGGCGATGGTGAGAGGGAAGATCGCGACAGTTATGGTGGCCGCCGCGCACGACTTCGCCGTGCCATTGGAAGGTCGCTATCCGTATCACATCACTGAAAATGGCCAGGAACTCGTTCATGGCAGGTCTCCTTTGAAACGGATTAGACTGCTGCTGGTCTTCCTGCTCAAACGAGTATAATTTCCGCTTTGAATAACTTGAGGTTATGCGAATGAAGCGAGGACGGCTGCCGCTGACGGCACTCAGGAGTTTTGAAACGGCCGGCCGGCATTTGAGCTTCAGCCGGGCGGCCGAGGAGCTTTATGTCTCGCAGGCCGCGATCAGCCGTCAGATCCGCGAGCTCGAGACCTTCCTTGGAAGACCGCTGTTTCTGCGCCTCCATCGCCGCGTCGAACTGACCGATGCGGGACAAAGGCTGCTCGACCGATTGGTCAGGAGCTTCGATGACATCGACCGGGTGCTTTCGGAGCTTACGGCCTCGCCGGCGCAAGCCGTCGTCCGTGTAAGCGTCGAACCGTCGCTTGCCGCCGTATGGCTGGTGCCGCGGCTCAATCGCTTCCGCCAATTACGGCCCGATATCGATGTGTCCCTCGAAGTCGATCCACGGCCGATCGAGTTCCGCAGCGATCAGCCCGAACTCGCCTTGCGTTTCAGCGCGCACGCCACGTCATGGCCGCGCAGCGAGGCCGAGCGCCTGGTCTCGACCGTCGATTCACCGGTTCTGTCGCCGGGGTTGTTGGCATCCGGCCCTCCCTTGGAGAAGCCGATCGACCTTCGCCACTACACGCTGCTGCATGAGGAAAACCGCCAGGGTTGGGCGCGCTGGTTCCAGGCAGCCGGCGTGCCCGCCGATGCGGTACCCGCTCGTGGCCCTATGCTGGCCGACATCTCGCTTTCGAAACAGGCTGCGCTGCTCGGCCATGGCGTGGCGCTCGGCGATCTCCTCCAGGTCGGGGAAGAACTCGCGTCAGGCACTTTGATCAAGCCGTTCGGTATCGATGTCGCTTCCGGCGCCTACTGGCTGGTGGCCAGGAGCCTGCGGAATCTGCCGGAGCCCGCCAAGGCCTTCGCCGACTGGATCCGAAACGAATTCGCCGTGACCAGGGGAGCGGCCTGACCGCTACCTTCAAGCCGCCTGTCCGGCGCGCTTCTTCTCGATCTGGCCGATCGCATCGACCACCGCGTCGAAGGTCAGCATGGTCGAGGCATGGCGCGCCTTGTAGTCGCGCACCGGCTCCAGATATTTGAGGTCGGCGAAACGGCCATCGGGCGGTGCGCCGTTCTCCTTGAGCATCTTCAGCATGGTTTCGCGCACGGCGCGCAATTCGTCGGCGCGGGCGCCGACCACATGCTGGGCCATGATAGACGACGAGGCCTGGCCGAGCGCGCAGGCCTTCACGTCATGGGCGAAATCGGTCACCACGTCGCCATCCATCTTGAGGTCGACGGTGACGGTCGAGCCGCACAATTTGGAATGCGCCCTGGCCGTCGCGTCGGCATCGTCGAGCCGGCCGATCCGCCCTATGTTCCCGGCGAAACCGAGAATTTTCGCATTGTAGACGTCGTCGATCATATTTTTCCAATCCGTCGCCGCCGAGCGAACAGGCTTTGCCGTTCTCGCGTCTTCCTTTCGCGCCGCCAGAACCATATATAATAATCGCAGTCGGGCATCGACAAGGCGACGACAAGCCGTTGTCCCTGCCCATATGTTCACGCCGCTTGCGGGATGGAAATGGGCGATTTTCACCCAAAAGGTCGTGGTCCGTTCAACTCGTCCCACCTTTGAGTGGGACTACGGGAGACGCCTTTATGGATGCCGTCATCAAGAAAATCATGCCCCCGTCCGAATATCTGGACAAGCCTGTCACCGATCGTCCGAGCGAGGCTGAGGTCGAAGCCGCCGTGCGTACGCTTTTGCGTTGGACCGGCGACAATCCGGACCGCGAAGGCCTGATCGACACGCCCAAGCGTGTCACCAAAGCCTTCCGTGAAATGTTCAACGGCTATGACATGTGCCCGGCCGACGAGCTTGGCCGCACCTTCGAGGAAGTCGCCGGCTATGACGATCTCGTCATCGTCAGGGACATAAAGTTCCATTCGCATTGCGAGCACCACATGGTGCCGATCATCGGCAAGGCGCATGTCGGCTATCTGCCGGACGGCAAGGTCGTCGGCCTGTCGAAGATCGCGCGTGTCGTCGACATCTTCGCGCATCGCCTGCAGACCCAGGAGGCGATGACGGCGCAGATCGCCGGCGTCATCCAGGACGTTCTCAACCCGCGCGGCGTCGCCGTCATGCTCGAGGCCGAGCATATGTGCATGGCCATGCGCGGCATCCGCAAGCAGGGCTCGACCACGCTGACCTCGACCTTCACCGGCGTCTTCAAGGACACGCCCGAGGAGCAGGTCCGCTTCGTCACCATGGTGCGCGCCGGCTGATTTGCCGGCCCTCGCCGGCCCGAACATACAAGGACCGGCGATGTCGGCAGTCGAATTCCCAAAAGCTCCATCAGACAAGAAAGCGCTGGAGGAAGGCACCGTTCTTTCTCCGCGCTTCGATGCCGCGGGCCTCGTCACCGTCGTCGTCACCGATGCCGGCGACGGCATGCTCTTGATGGTCGCGCATATGAACGCCGAAGCGCTGGCGCTGACGCTCGAGACCGGGGTCGCCCACTACTGGTCGCGCTCACGCAACGCGCTGTGGAAGAAGGGCGAGACCTCGGGCAATTTCCAGCACGTCGTCGAGATGCGCACGGATTGTGACCAGGACGCGATATGGTTGCGTGTCAAAGTGTTGGGCCACGACGCAACCTGTCACACCGGCAGACGTTCCTGCTTTTATCGGACGGTGGGGCTGAACGACGGCAAGACGACGCTTGTCGACGACGGCAGCAGACCGCTGTTCGATGCGGACCATACGTATCGGAAGCCGGTGTGAACCATTCAATATTCACAAACCACTCATATTCACTATTCTCAAATATCCTTGCGGTAGAAGGGATATGGGACAAGGGAGATCGTGATGCTCGAATGGGCGTCATTGCGCAGCAGATCTGACGTTCGGGAGGCCAACGGCCCCGCATCGTCCGGCGGCGCGTCTGACCCGAAGCCAGACAGGAAAGCCGGTATCTCGCTGGCGCTCGGCGGCGGATGCGCCCGCGGCTGGGCCCATATCGGCGTGCTGCGCGCGCTTGACGAGGCCGGCATCGAAGTATCGATGATCGCCGGCACCTCGATCGGCGCGCTGGTAGGCGGCTGCTACCTTGCCGGCAAGCTCGACGAACTGGAAGAATTCGCCAGAAGCCTGACCAAGCGGCGCATTTTCGGCCTTCTCGATCTCAATCTTCGCGGCAGCGGCCTGTTCGGCGGCATGAGGCTCGATCAGCGCCTGCGCGAGCACCTCGCCGGCGCCCGTTTCGAGGACTTGTCGAAACCTTTCGTCGCCGTCGCGTCTGAAATCCGCACCGGCCATGAGATATGGCTGTCGAGCGGCTCGCTCGTCACCGCCATGCGCGCCTCCTATGCGCTGCCGGGCGTCTTCGAGCCGGTGGCCTGCAACGGCCGTATGCTGGTCGACGGCGCGCTGGTCAATCCGGTGCCGGTCTCGGTCTGCCGCGCCTATGAGCAGCCGCTCGTCGTGGCCGTCAACCTGCATTACGACCTGTTCGGCCGCGCCGCCGTCATCAAGCACAGCGCCGGCGAACTGCTTGTCGAGAACGACGCGCCGCGCCCCGGCCAGGTCAATCCCCAATCACATCAGACACGCCTTGGTATCACCGGCGTCATGGTCGAGGCCTTCAACATCATCCAGGACCGGATTTCGCGCGCCAGGCTCGCCGGCGATCCGCCGGATATGTCGCTGCAGCCCAAGCTCAGCCATATCGGCCTGACGGAATTCCATCGCGCCGACGAGGCGATCAGCCTCGGTTACCAGGCGACGAAGTCCCAGATCAACGAACTGACCCGGCTGCAGACCGTTCTGGTCTGAATTCCCCCCTATTGCATCGTTAATGCATGTCGCGCAAAAGTGTGCAGCGGTTTTGCGCGACATGCATGAAAACAAAGGCTTAAAGCGCGTCGCCTGAATCCGCTTCAGCGCGACGCGCTTCAAGCCAGCGCCGCATCGCTGATGCGAAACTGCACCGTGCGGTTGCCGTTCCAGTAATTGCCCGAGAGCGAACCGGCGATATGCACGGTCCTGCCCCTGTTTTTGAACAGGAATTCACCGAGCGCGGTGTCGACGGCACGGAACGCCATGGCCTGGATTTTGCCGCCGCTTTGCGACTGCAGGTCAACGCGGATGTGGTTGGTGCCGATCGCGCGCGCGTCGGCCAGCCGATGGCGCGGCAGCACGAACACCGGTGCGATGTGTCCGGCGCCGAACGGCCCGGCTTTCTCCAGCGCGTCGAGCAGCGCGATCGTGGCGCCCTCGGCGGCCAAGGCGCCATCGATCGCCAGGCTCTCCTCGTTCTGCAGCCGGAACACGTCGGCCGCGGCGCGCTCCTCGAAGAAGGCGCGCAGTTCGCCTAGCTTGGCGCGCTCGACGGTGATGCCCGCCGCCATTGCGTGCCCGCCGCCCTTGACGATCAGCCCGGCCTCGGCCGCCTCGCGGACCAGCCGGCCGAGATCGAAGCCGGTCACCGAACGGCCGGAGCCCGTGCCGATGCCGGTCGAATTGAACGCGATGGCAAAGGCAGGCCGGCGCGCATAATCCTTGAGCCGCGAAGCAATCAGCCCGACGATCCCCGGATGCCAGGTGTTGCTGGCGGTGACGATGACCGCCGGGCCGTTGCCGCCGGCAAGCTCCGCATCGGCCTCGGCGCGCGCCTGCGCCAGCATCTCCTGCTCCATCTGCTGCCGTTCCTGGTTCAGCCGGTCCAGCGTCTCGGCAATCCCTGTCGCCTCGACGGGATCGTCGGTGGCCAAAAGCCGGCTGCCGAGCGCGGCATCGCCGATGCGGCCGCCGGCATTGATGCGCGGGCCGATCAGGAAGGACAGATGGAAAGTGTTGATCGGTTCGCCGATGCGTGAAACCCGCGCCAGCGCCGCCAGCCCCTCGTTCTTCTGCTGGCGCGCCACTTGCAGCCCCTTGACCACGAAGGCCCGGTTGACCCCGGTGAGCGGCACCACGTCGCAGACCGTCGCCAGCGCCACCAGGTCGAGCATTGAAAGCAGGTCGACCGGCGCGGCGTCCGGTAGCCTCGCGCGCAGCACCTTCGCCGTCTGGACAAGACACAGGAAGACGACGCCTGCGGCGCACAGATGCCCCTGCCCCGACAGGTCGTCCTCGCGATTGGGGTTGACCACGGCGTCCGCGGCCGGCAACGGGCCGCCGACCTGGTGATGGTCGAGCACCACGACATCGGCGCCGGCCTCTCTGGCCGCGTCGATCGAGGTCGCGCTGTTGGTGCCGCAGTCGACGGTGACGATCAGCTTCGCGCCGCGCGAGATCAGCTCCCGCATCGCTTCCGGATTGGGTCCGTAGCCCTCGAAGATGCGGTCCGGGATGTAGATTTCCGACGGCACTGAAAAATGCGTGAGAAAGCGCTTGATGAGCGCCGACGATGCCGCGCCGTCGACGTCATAGTCGCCGAAGATGGCCACTTTCTCGCGGGCGACGATCGCATCGGCCAGCCTCGCCGCCGCTTTCTCCATATCGGTCAGCGATGCCGGGTTCGGCAGAAGCTCGCGAATGGTCGGATCAAGGAAACGCTCGGTCTGCTCCACGCTGACGCCGCGCCCGGCAAGCACCCGCGCCACGATATCCGGCACGCCACGGCCTTGCGCGATCGCGAGCGCGGCCATGTCCTGCCGCTCGGTCAGCCGGTGTTCCCAGGAAACACCGGTCGCCGACTGCCTGACATCGAGGAAGAACCGTTTCTCGCCGGTCATGCGACGCGCCGTCTGCACATCATTGCTGCGCAGATATCAACATGCGACGTCCAGAGCAATTGCGGGGAAGCGAGCAATCCGGGGAAAGGTGTGGAACGTTTTCCCCGGATTGCGGCAAAAGCGCTCGGGCTAAGCGAAATCAGAACTTATCCAGATCCTGGTGCCTGGCCTTGATCTCGCGCACCGTGCGCGAGGACGAGCGCAGCACGATGGTGTGGGTGGTGATGAAGGTGCGGCCGAATTTCACCCCGTCGAGCAGGTTGCCGTCGGTGACGCCGGTCGCCGCGAACAGCACGTCGCCGCGCGCCATGTCCTGGGCGCGGTAGATCCGCTTCGGGTCGGAAATGCCCATCTTCTGCGCCCGCGCCACCTTTTCCGGCGTGTCGAGGATCAGCCGGCCCTGCATCTGTCCGCCGGTGCAGCGAAGTGCGGCCGCCGCCAGCACGCCTTCCGGCGCGCCGCCGGTGCCGAGATAGATGTCGATGCCGGTCTCGTCCGGATCGGTGGTGTGGATGACGCCGGCGACATCGCCGTCGCCGATCAGCCGGATCGCCGCACCCGTGGCGCGCACGGCGTCGATCAGCTTGGCGTGACGCGGCCGGTCGAGGATGCAGGCGGTGATGTCGGAAACGGCCACGCCCTTGGCCCTGGCCAGATTGGCGAGGTTCTCGGCTGGCGAGGCGTCGATGTCGATCAGGCCTTCCGGATAGCCGGGACCGATGGCGATCTTGTCCATGTAGACGTCCGGCGCGAACAGCAGGCTGCCCTTCTCGGCAATGGCGATGACGGCCAGAGCGTTGGGCAGGTTCTTGGCGCAAATCGTCGTACCTTCGAGCGGATCGAGCGCGATGTCGACGGCCGGACCTTTGCCGGTGCCGACCTCCTCGCCGATATAGAGCATCGGCGCCTCGTCGCGCTCGCCTTCGCCGATCACCACCGTGCCCTTGATGGCCAGCCGGTTGAGCTCCTGGCGCATGGCGTCGACCGCCACCTGGTCAGCTGCCTTCTCGTCACCGCGCCCGCGCAGCCTTGCCGCCGCGACCGCCGCCCGCTCGGTGACGCGCACGACTTCCATGGTAAGGATCCGGTCGAGGCCGGCGGCGATGTTCTGGGCTATATTCATGAACGGGCATTCCTCGTGAAACTCAGCCTCCCGCCAGAGGCGCGCTTCTTCTGGCAAAGCTCCATGACAACGGCAAGACTTGCCCCCTCAATTTTTGAAACGACAGCAAAATCAATCGATTGAAGATGAAATCGGACTTGGCTATTCCGCCCGCTCGATGCGGATCACCTGCGGCTTGTCGGTCAGATGACCGTCCTTGGTAATGCCTTCGACGGCCTTGCGCACCGCCGCTTCCGTCGTCTCGTGGGTAACGAGGATGACGGTCTTCTGCGCCTGCGTTTCCGGGCCGGCCGCCTGCTGGACGATCGATTCCAGCGAGATGTCGTTGTCGGCCATGCGTTTGGCGATGGCCGCGAAGACGCCGGTGCGGTCATGCACGGTCAGCCGGATGAAATAGCCGCCGGCATGGCTGCGCATCCGCGCCTTCTTGTAGGGCTTCAGTTCCTTCGCCGGCCAGCCGAAGACCGGGCCGTGCTGGAAGCCCGGCCGGCTCTTGGCGATGTCGGCGATGTCGCCGACGACCGCCGAAGCGGTGGCATTGCCGCCCGCGCCCGGACCCGAGAGCAGGAGCTCGCCCAGGATATCGGTCTCGATCGCCACCGCGTTGGTGACGCCATGCACCTGCGCGATGACCGAAGCCGTCGGCACCATGGTCGGGTGCACGCGCTGTTCGATGCCGCTGTCGGTGCGCTGCGCAACGCCGAGCAGCTTGATGCGGTAGCCAAGATCGCCCGCCGCGCGGATATCGGCCTGGGTGATGTTGGAGATGCCTTCCATATAGATGTCGCCGGCGGCGATCCTGGTGCCGAAGGCAAGGCTGGTCAGGATCGACAATTTGTGTGCCGTGTCATGGCCTTCGATATCGAAGGTCGGATCGGCCTCGGCGTAACCCAGCCGCTGCGCGTCCTTCAGGCAGCCGTCGAAGGAAATGCCTTCCGCCTCCATGCGGGTCAGGATGTAGTTGCACGTGCCGTTGAGGATGCCGAAGACGCGGGTCACCGCGTTGCCCGCCATCGCCTCTCGCATCGTCTTGATGACCGGGATGCCGCCGGCCACCGCTGCCTCGTAGTTGAGCAGCACGCCTTTCTTCTCGGCGACCTCGGCAAGCGCCACGCCATGCTTGGCAAGCAGCGCCTTGTTGGCGGTCACGACATGGCGCCCGGCCTCGAGCCCCGCCTTCACCGACAGCCGCGCCGGCCCCTCGTCGCCGCCGATCAGTTCGACGAAGACGTCGATATCGGCCCGCTCGGCCATCTTGACCGGATCGTCGAACCATTTCGCGGCGCTGAGATCGATGCCGCGGTCGCGTTTCGGATCGCGGGCCGAAACGGCGGTCACGACGATGTCGCGGCCGCACTGCCGGGTAAGCTCGGCCGCCTTGTCGCGCAGCACGCGCGCCACCGAGGCGCCTACCGTGCCGAGACCGGCAATTCCAACGCGCAACGCTTCAGCCATGTCCGGCGACGCCCCTCAAACTTGCAAAAAATGTCAGGTGCAAAAAATGTCAGGCAACTCAACGACGAGCGGCTAAAGGCACCACATTGTTGGGCTGCTTGGCGGTGGTCGCGAGGAACTTCTTGATGTTGCGAGCGGCCTGGCGGATCCGGTGCTCGTTCTCGACCAGCGCCACGCGCACATAGTCGTCGCCATGCTCGCCGAAGCCGACACCCGGCGCCACCGCGACATCCGCATGCTCGATGAGTAGCTTGGAGAATTCGAGCGAGCCGAGATGGCGGAACGGCTCCGGGATCGGCGCCCAGGCGAACATCGAGGCCGCGGGCGCGGGAATGGTCCAGCCGGCGCGGCCGAAGGAATCGACCATCACGTCGCGCCGCTTGTGGTAGACCTCGCGCACCTCCTCGATGTCGGCACCGTCGCCGTTCAGCGCATGCGCCGCCGCAACCTGGATCGGTGTGAACGCGCCATAGTCGAGATAGGACTTCACCCGCGTCAGCGCCGAAATCAGCCGCTCGTTGCCGACCGCGAAACCCATGCGCCACCCAGGCATGGAAAAGGTCTTCGACATCGAGGTGAACTCGACGCAGACATCCATCGCGCCCGGCACCTGCAGCACCGACGGCGGCGGATTGCCGTCGAAATAGATTTCCGAATAGGCGAGATCCGACAAGATGATGATGTCGTTCTTCTTCGCGAAGGCGACCACGTCCTTGTAGAAGTCGAGCGAGGCGACAAGCGCCGTCGGGTTCGACGGATAGTTGAGGATCAGCGCCAGCGGCTTCGGGATCGAATGGCGGATGCCGCGCTCGACCGCCGGGATGAAGCCGTCATCGGGCTCGACCTGCAGCGAGCGGATCACCCCGCCCGACATGATGAAGCCGAAGGCATGGATCGGATAGGTCGGATTGGGGCACAGGATGACGTCGCCGGGCGCGGTGATCGCCTGTGCCATGTTGGCGAAGCCCTCTTTCGAGCCGAGCGTCGCCACCACTTGCGTGTCGGGGTTGAGCTTCACGCCGAAGCGGCGCTGATAATAACTCGCCTGGGCGCGGCGCAGGCCGGGAATGCCGCGCGACGACGAATAGCGATGCGTGCGCGGGTCGCGCACCACTTCGCACAATTTGTCGACGATGGCTTTCGGCGTCGGCAGATCCGGATTGCCCATGCCAAGGTCGATGATGTCGGCGCCGCGCGAACGGGCGCTGGCCTTCAGCCGATTGACCTGCTCGAACACGTAGGGCGGAAGCCGGCGTACCTTGTGAAATTCTTCCATTTCGGTTCCAGACGATCAAAGGGGGCGCTTTCGGCGCGCGATATAAACCTAATTGCAACTAGGGTCGAGAGCAGGGTCGCATTTGCCCTCGATCTGCTTCAGCGTGTCGTCGCCATGCGTCTTGGCCAAGGTGCTGAGTGCCGCCGCATTCGCCGGTGCCTTGACGCCGCTGCCCTTGGCGATCTGCGCCTGCTCCTTGGCCTTGAGCTGGGCGAGGTTCGCGGCGGTCTCTTCCTTGGTGAGTTGCTTGGCGGCGACCGGCGGCGGGACATTGAGGTTCGGATAGGTGCCGGTGTCCTTCGGGCCTTCGGTCAAGGCCGTCGGCGCATTGTTCGTGCTAGTGCTCGTGCAGCCGCCGGCGGGCAGCAGCACGCCGACCAGCCCCGCCACGGCCGCCATGCGGCAAATCGAACCCGCGTCGAGAAAAAAAGTCCGGCCAACATTAATCGTCATATTGTTTTCCTGGCAGCCGGGTTACAGCAAATTGGACCCGGTCAGATGTCCCATGGTAATATGTCAAGAAAACGCTCCGGGAGGAACCCCGCGAACCATGTCCAAACCTGATGATTCGGACAAAGCGGAAAATGGCGGACCTTCGGCCATCGAGCAATATCTGGTGAAGGATCCCGAGCGCTTCGCCCTGAACATGGCGCGCATGATCGAGCAGGCCGGCAAGGCGGCTTCCGCCTGGGCCGAACCGCGCGAGAAGGGTGAAGTGCGCGACCATGTCGCCGAACCGGTCGTCGACATGGTCAAGACCTTCTCCAAGCTCTCGGAATACTGGCTGGGCGATCCGCAACGCGCGCTCGAAGCGCAGACGCGACTCTTCGCCGGCTATATGACCGTCTGGGCGAACGCCATCCAGAAAGTCAACCCCAACGCCGAGGCGCCGCGGGACGCGGTTCAGCCCGAACGCGGCGACAAGCGCTTCCAGGACCCGGAATGGGGCCGCAACGCCTTCTTCGATTTCCTCAAGCAGGCCTATCTCGTCACCTCGCACTGGGCGAACGAGCTTGTCGAGCATGCCGAGGGCCTGGACGAGCACACCCGCCACAAGGCGAGCTTCTACGTCAAGCAGGTGTCGAACGCGATCGCGCCGTCGAACTTCATCTTGACCAATCCGGAGCTGTTCCGCGAGACCGTCGCCTCGAACGGCGAGAACCTCGTGCGCGGCATGAAGATGCTGGCCGAGGACATCGCCGCCGGCCGGGGCGACCTGAGGCTGCGCCAGGCGGATTACACGCCCTTCGAAATCGGCAAGAACATCGCCACGACGCCCGGCAAGGTCATCGGCCGCAGCGACGTCGCCGAGATCATCCAATACGACCCGGTGACGGAGACCGTGCTGAAACGGCCGCTGCTGATCTGCCCGCCATGGATCAACAAATTCTATATCCTCGATCTCAACCCGCAGAAATCCTTCATCCGCTGGGCGATCGAGCAGGGCCACACCGTCTTCGTCATCTCCTGGATCAATCCCGACGAACGCCACGGGACCAAGGGCTGGGAGGCCTATATCCGCGAAGGCCTGCAATTCGGCCTCGACATGGTGGAGAAGGCGACCGGCGAAAAAGAGGTCAACGCCATCGGCTACTGCGTCGGCGGCACGCTGCTTGGCGCCGCGCTTGCCCTGTTGGCGCAGGAGGGCGATCACCGCATCAAATCGGCCACCTTCTTCACCACGCAGGTCGACTTCACCCATGCCGGCGACCTCAAGGTGTTCGTCGACGAGGACCAGGTCGCAGCCGTCGAGCGCTCGATGAGCGAAAAGGGCTATCTGGAAGGCACCAAGATGGCGACCGCCTTCAACATGCTGCGCTCGGGCGACCTGATCTGGCCCTACGTCGTCAACAACTACATGCGCGGCAAGGAGCCCCTGCCGTTCGACCTGCTCTACTGGAATTCCGATTCCACGCGCATGGCGGCGGCCAACCACTCGTTTTATCTGCGCAATTGCTATCTCGAGAACAATCTCTCGCGCGGCGTGATGGAGCTTGCCGGGCGCATGGTCTCGCTGGCCGACATCACGATTCCGGTCTACAACCTGGCCACGAAGGAAGACCACATCGCGCCGGCGCTTTCGGTGTTTCTGGGATCGCAGTTTTTCGGCGGCGACGTCGAGTATGTGATGGCGGGCTCCGGCCACATCGCTGGCGTCGTCAACCCGCCCGCCGCCAGGAAATATCAGTACTGGACCGGCGGCAAGCCGGTGGGTGACTTCGACGCGTGGCTCGCCGCGGCGCACGAGCATCCCGGGTCCTGGTGGACGCACTGGCAACACTGGATCGAGAACCAGGACGACATCCGCGTACCCGCCCGAAAACCGGGCAAGCGTATGAAAACCTTGGGGGATGCGCCGGGCACCTATGTCAAGGTGCGCGTGTAACAGACTGTAATGTCTGGTGAGTTGACGCCCCGCCCAAACAGGGCGAAATGGTGGCGTCAATCGTTCGGCGGCCTCAAATCAGCGTTCGACGCAGAATAATTCCGAGGCTTGCAGATTCGACACATGTCCCGTTCCGGTTGGGAACAGGAGGGTTATCGCGGCGCCGTTATGGAGTGGCGCGGCGATAACGAACCGACCGGATACCGAAGGGGAATTTATTTTGAAATCAGCAGGTTGGCGTCTTGCACGAGGGGAAAGCCGCAGCATTGCGGCGGCGCTTTTCTCCGTGCTTCTGACCTCCTGCACATCCACCGGCGACCCGACGATGTCGGTCGTTTCGCCCGCCTACAATTCGACCGCGACCGAAATGAGCGCGTCATCCAGCGCCAAGACCGCGGCTTCGGCCGATTCGTCGTTGCAGGCATCGGCGCCCGCCGAGGCGGCATCGACCGTGATGAGCGAGAGCGATACGCCCCTGCCCGAGAAGGTCGCCTATGTGCCGGAGACGCGGCCGGACGGCACCTTCCCCATCGCCATCCCTGCCGGCGCCCAGGCCATTGCCGGAAGCACGCCGCAACCGCTGGTTCAGCAGGCGCAAACGGCGCAACAGACGCAAGCCGTCGCCCAGCAGGTCGCCGCCGGCGATGCCGCCGCTGTAGCGTCGAAGGCGCAGGCGACCACGCAAGCCATGAGCAACGGCGTCTATGTGACCGCCGGCGAGCCGGCGCAGCCGCAGATCGCCGCGCCGAAGAAGAGCCTGTTCGCCTCGCTGTTCAGCACCACGCCGGCTGCGGCCGCGCCCACCCCCCTGATCAACAACGCGCGCTCCGGCGACCAGCCGGCGGCGCAGGCCAAGACCACGCCGCCGCCGGCCAAGCCGATCGTGACGCTGGCCTCGGCGACCCCGGCCGAGAAGCCGGTGCAACTGGCCTCGCTCGACGACCCGGCCAATCACATCACCGGCGCCGACGCTCTCCCCGGCGTGCGCCAGACGGCGCTGTTCGAGATCAAGCGCAAGTCCGGCATCGACGACGAGAGCGACGTCGACCTCAATGAGGACGAGGGCGGCGGTTCCTACCAGGTGGCGTCGGCCGCCGGCATGGCGAGACTCGCGCCAAATGGTCTTTTGAAGCAGAATGAAAGCGTCGACGTCGCCTGCCTCAAGCCTTCGCTGGTGCGGGTGCTGAAGACGATCGAGGGCCATTTCGGCCGCAAGATGATCGTCACCTCCGGCTATCGCGATCCCTCGCGCAACCGCCGCGCCAACGGCGCCAAGAACTCGCTGCACATGTACTGCGCCGCCGCCGACATCCAGGTGCCGGGCGTCTCGAAGTGGGAGCTGGCGAACTACGTCCGCACGATGCCGGGCCGCGGCGGCGTCGGCACCTACTGCCACACCGAATCCGTCCATGTCGACGTCGGCCCCGAGCGCGACTGGAACTGGCGCTGCCGTCGCCGCAGCGGTGGTGGCGAGGACGGCTGAGCCTGCCCGCCGTTCGTGCACGTCCGGCGCTTTTTTCGTCTAAAGCCACGCGTTTCACGGCGCCGTGAAAAAAGTTGTCGCATGTGGCTGCGGATGGGTTGCCGGTTGGCAACAACGCAATTATAAGCCGCTTCGTCTGAGCGCGCCCATCGTCTAGCGGTTAGGACACCGCCCTTTCACGGCGGTAACAGGGGTTCGATTCCCCTTGGGCGTACCAGTCTTTTCAATGACTTGAATATGATTTGAGATTTGTGGTCCCGATAAGAGGCCCGAAATGAACTGCCTTGCCGGGGTTGGAAGGTCGACGTCGCCAGCCTAAGGTGATCCGCACAGGGGGGCCCGTCGGATGATCATCAAGGTTGAGTTGCGCAGCTTTCGCGGTTTCGAACGTGTCGAGGCTGCCCTCGCCCCTCATGCCTTCGTGTCAGGAGCAAACAGTGCCGGCAAGAGCACGATCATCGAGGCAATTGCATTGGCGGAAGGCTGCGTGCGCCTCGCCAAGCGACAAAATCATCACATGCAGATGTCGTGGGGCGGAGTATTGTTTCCCGCCTATAGGGTCCCGAGTTCGTCGGAGGACGAGGACGACCCTGTTCGTCATGAGTTCCGGAACGACGAGACGAGGATTAAAGCTCGGTGGGAAAGCGGCGCAACGATAGAGATCGTGTGGCCGGACGCTACATATGATCAGGCGCCGTTCTTCGTGCTGCATGACGAGAATGGGCGGGCCATTTCTACCCCTGCCAAGGTCCGCAGCCTGTTTTTGCCGATTGTTCCGATACCGGTCATCACACCACTTGATCGCGTGGAGCAGGTCAAGGACACCAAGTACATCGCGAAGCACTCCAATGGCCGCCTGGCTAGCAGGCACTTTCGCAATCATCTCTGGCGGTTGAGCAAAACGTCCTCGTGGGACGACTTCCGAGGGTTTTGCGAGGACTGGCTACCGGAAATGCGCCTAGAGGACGTCGACCTCGACATGGTTGGCAATCGGATTTCCGTCTTCTATCGCGAACCGGGAA
The DNA here is from genome assembly GCF_006440675.2 of Mesorhizobium sp. B2-8-5. Taxonomy (NCBI): domain Bacteria; kingdom Pseudomonadati; phylum Pseudomonadota; class Alphaproteobacteria; order Hyphomicrobiales; family Phyllobacteriaceae; genus Mesorhizobium; species Mesorhizobium sp. B2-8-5. Next base: position 3,755,189 of record NZ_CP083951.1, on the reverse strand, counting down.
GCCGGATACCAAAGGAACTGTCATGGTCGGGCGATGGCTTGCAGATATTTATACAATTGTTGTGGCATCTCTATAGCGCCAGAGATGCGAGCACAATCATGCTTGATGAACCTGAAGTCTATTTGCATCCCACCTTGCAGAAACGGCTGGTTGCGCTCTTAAACTCCTTGCCTGCACAGATCGTCATTGCAAGTCACTCGTCCCATATTCTAAACGCCGCCCCGCAGGACTGCATTTTGCACGTGGATCGCCGAAGGAACTTGGCAGTGCGTACGGACAGCCTCACGACTTACGCGTACTAGCTAGCGGCGCGTTTGCAGCGGGTGCCTTTCAGGCGTCCGCTGATAGCTATGGAAGCAGGGCTTCTGGCACAATGCCTACGGTCGGCTTACGCCCCACCGGCCGTTATGCCGATGAACTGAATCGATCAGGCAGGCGGATGATCCAATGCCCGGCAGAACAAAGCGCCAGAACGGACCGGAAGAAGAACACACGCACATCGCCATTAGAGTGGAGAGCTGCGAGGTGAGCGTCAAAGCTCGCATCAATCACGATGTTTACGCACCTGAGTATGCTTGGGATTTGGATGATGGCGATCCGCTGTATCAGTTCACAACGCAACTGACAGTGGTAGGCATGGCGACTTATCCAGAAGGACGGGCGGGCGATGCCTATGAATTAGCAATCTATGGCTCCAATTCGGACACACGGCGCCTTAGTGCAACGGTGAAGGACGTGCAGGCGCGTGACGAACACGGTTTGCCGCAATATCGTTCATATCGCGGTAGGCAGATCCCGATTTACAATCCACCCTCAGGCATGGGGCTCATCAAGAAGATCCGCGGCGAGCCACGCTGGACGGCATGGCTTTATGTCCCACCGAACTTTACGAGCGACGCACTCGCCCTGCTGAGCAACGGACGATCACTGTTCTTGGCGATATACGAGCGCAAAAAGGGCGGTACCCGCTGGGTCCAGGGCGTGAGTTTGCAAACGACCGACCCTGCAGAAGAATAGACGACGAATGAGTGCCTCGTTCAGTACTGCCGAGGCGCCGGGCTTCGCGCGACCGGCGCAGATTCAATCCCTGCCCCACCAACTAAATTTCCAAATGGCAACAGATACTTGGGGGCGATCGTGTTAAATAGAATGATGGCCGACTTTCGCGCAACCCTCACCACCATGCCGGCGATGTCCACACGCCCCTTTTGCAGATCGGGTCGAAAATGGAATTGTTGTCGTGCCGATCTGCCGACCTTTAGCGTGTTCATGATTCGACAACACGTTGGGGAGCTGATCAGGGGCGTCGCATGGGCTGAATCAGCTCAGACTGTCGAGAACGGCACGAAGTAGACTAGCCGTCCCCTTGCCCGCCACCATTACCGGTTCGCGCGTTCCCATCGCATCCTTCACACAATAATAGGCCTGATGGCTGCTGCTCTTCCATGCGAAGACAAAAATGTCTGCGGCCTTGGCGAGACTGGTAAGGCGCGCCGTCGCCACCGTGTCTGCATTGGTTTCGACGCGAACGCCGGGAAACATCTCAAGAAGCGCTGCCCTGGCGCGGCGCGCAGCTGCCTCCGCCAGTGTGTAGATCGCAATCATCTTGCCGGACAGGTCGTGCGTTTCGATATCCGCTTCCGCCTGCTCGGGAAGCGTGATCGCACCAAGCACCTCCGAATCGAGCCCATAGTCTCGGCATAGCAATATGAAAGGCAGAACATCCTGGCGCTCAAGGCGATGCGCGAAGAGTTGTGCCTGCCCCACCAACAGGAGAAAGAATTGCCGCCGGGCTGCGCGCGCCGCTTCCCCCGGCGCAGGTGCGATGGCAAGCGCCTCGCAAATATCAAGGCTCCACGTGAGATGCGCGTAGGAGCCTACCCGGAGTTGGACGTCTTCGAGGCCGCTGACGAGATTGCGATAATCGGACGGAGACAGGCCGATCGTCAGCAGTTGTCCGAGGAGCAATTGGAGAAGTTCGAGATCAGTCGGGGTCAAGGTATCGTCAAGGGCTAGCAGGTCGAAGAGTAGGATCGCGATCGGCCTCCCGCTTTCATGCACAGGCGTGCCATCTACAAAGACAGCGTTGAAGATCGCGGGCACCGCGCGACGTGCAGCCTGAGCCGCCTCGCCGGAGAGCCCGCCCAGCAGTCCCGCAAATCGGCTCGATGCAGCGTCATCCCTGGTAATCTGGGCGACGTCCCATGTGAGAGCGTTGTCGAGTGACTGGGCAAGAGCGCTAATGTCGCGGCCAGCGGCGAGGCCTTCAGCCCAGGCAAACCAGCTATCGACTGCGGTTATCGGCGCTTCGTCACGCGCATCCCGCTGTGGCGCGCCCCGCAGGTCGTCGATCCTTTTACGAACGGGGTCGGCCAGGGTCGCGACGAATGCCGGATCGGCCTCGTCGATCCTGGCAAGCAGACTTTGACACGTGTCGTTAGCATCGATGAAAAGCACGCAGGCGAGCAGGCGCTGCACCGAACGCTTGCTCAGCGGCAGGTCGCGATAAAGCGCGAAGGCACGGTCATATTGGCCGTCGTCAAATGCCTGTTCAGCCTCGTCCTCGTCCGAGGCCGAAACTGGTCCTTCCAGGACCGGCGATGGCGCCGGTGCAGAAACAGGCGCGGCAAGCCCTGCGAACAACATGTGACCAGGATCATCGGTCGGTAACAGGGAGGCCAGATCAGTGAGGAGCGCATCGTTTGGCCGGTCGAGCACGCGCTCGAACAGCAGGAAGGCCTTGATCACCCGCGGCGTGCGGATACCGCGTCGGGTCGCGAAAAGACGCGGATAGGGTGTTCCCAGATGCTGCTTGAATGCGTCGAGTAGCGCCGGGGCATCGCCGATCTTCTCCAGATCGTCGAGATACGTCCTGTAGAGTGCCTCGATGATGTCGGCGAGAATCTGCACCGGCATCGGCAGATCGGAGAGCGTCTTGATCAGCCAGTGATCGCGGGCGATCTGCGGCCAAAGACCGAGACCGGCCTTCAGCCGCACATCGAGATACTTGAGGTTCTCCTCGTTCAGGCGCCCCGTCTCGCGCAACTCGGCAATCAAGGCCTCAGCCCGCTCGGCGTCCTGGACTAGTAGCGCACGCTCGAAGTCCGAGCGGATGGCCCCAACCGGTCGCACGGGCATGCGGTTGGTCAGCGGGCGGCGCTGGGCAAGATTGGCAAAGGCGGTCAAACGATCGGCCATCCGCGCGGTCGTCGCGCCGACCGTACCAGAAAAGCGGTAAACGATCCCGTCGTAGCGTTGCCGCATCGCCATTGCCATTGGATCGGGACTGTCCCCGGACATGGCCTCGATCTGGTCGAGATAGGTTGGCCCGAGCCAGCCCATCAGTTCCTTCTTGAGTTCGAAAGCGCCAGCCGGTCCGCGCGTGGTCGCGTACCAGCCGACAATCTCGCCGGAGCGCACAAAGGGCAGCATGATCGGCGTTTGCGGGGGACCGCTGCCGACTAGGTGTAGCCAGGGAAGTATATGATCGATGAGCCCCTGCGGCGCCGTGCGCTGCTCGATACTGTGCCAGTTGAGACCATTGGGCGCGCTGAAGAAGACCTGCAGCCAAGCGACCTCGGACGGTGCGAGATCGGCGATCACTTGTCGACCTCGATATAGGATTCGAAATTTAGGCGCGCTTCGGCGAGCGTCTTTGCATTGGTGTCATAGACGACCATCTCGTCGTTCAACTCGAGGCCGTTATAGGTCAGGTTCATTGACCCTGTGAGCAGACCGCGCTTGAGAAGCACCCCCTTGGTATGAAGGTGCTGGCGCTGGACGATCAGCAGCCGATCGGAAAGTCCTGCCTCTTCGGCTGCCTCGCTGACGGTCGCGATGAAGGCATCATTATGCGTGTCGAAACTGGTTGCGATGCCGAGCGACGTGCCGCGCGCCATCAGGTTGATCGTAACTTCCACGAGACGAACTTCGCGGCTGCCCCATTCAGGATTGACCGACCCGAAGCCACCCGCGCGATTGTCGAACAGCAAGATATTGCTGATCCATGGGCTGACCAGCCAGGCCCGTTCGCCGCCCGGAGCGAGAAGTTCGCCGAGGAGCATCAGTTGCAGCAGTTCACGGATTAGATTCTGGCTTGTGACCGCGCTCTTGAAAATTCGACGTGTCTCGAAGGTCATTGCACGGCCTCCGCGATATCGACATCGACATGATAGGCGCTGCCCGAGCGCCGGACCGCCTGCACGCGGGCAAAGACCGACAGGTAACCCGTCTGCACCGGGTTAGTGGCGAGGAAATTGAAGGCGTCCGCGAGGCGACCGGCCTGGTTCATCGGACAGATGAGCGTTGCGGATCCGGCATCGGCTAGACGTGTCAGGCATTCGCCGGGCCATTTGTCATCCTCAAGATCGATAAACGCATTTTCATGTGCGAGGAACGACATCAACAGCAAGGGTTCGGGTGCTGGCAGGTCAGCAAATTGGGAATAGAGGTGCAATCCGGCCTGGCGGATCTGCGGCCCGCGCGGCCACAGCAAGCCATAGATTACACCGAAGCGCCATTGGGCGGGATTGATCGTGGGCGTGTCGATGCCGGCGAAGCTGAGCGCAGTATCGATGTCGTCGCGTCGTGACAGCCTGTATGCGACGACACGCGCATCCAGTTCAACTCCAAGCCGCTCTTCCTCGGCCGACCAGTGGCGGATAGCACCGAGAAAGAAGGTGTCGCTTTCGCGAGTCGAGCCGGGGCGAAGGACACGGTTAGCGAGCGCGACCATGAAAGCGTGGAAGGTCACGAATCCCTCCGCCGCTAACGTTTCGCGCACGACCGAAAAAGCCCGGTGGCTCTCGGACACCCCATAAGCATCACGGAAGCCGTTCGTCGCCGCCGCCAGATCGCCGTCGGGGTCTCCCTCGACGACCAAACTGAGAAAGCGCTGCAATTGATAATCGCTGAGTGCGAAATCATTGTCGCGCAACGCCGCCGTCATAAGACTATAAAAGCGGCGCGGGTCCTCGGCGTATTGGCGCAGCGCCTCCTCGATCTGACCGTTGCCGCCAGGGGCGGTCTCGCTGATCCAGATTTCGGCGGCCGGTTGATCGGTGAGAACGTCGTCGGACTCACGCGGACCGGGGTCGATATCGACGACGAGGCCGTCTGCGTCGATCTCCGGACAAAGGCTCAATATAGCGTTGAGGGCGGCTGCCGCGGTTGTCGCCGCGAAGCGCTCGCGCAGCCAAGGCTCCCAATTGGCGACGATCGGTTGCCACAGGATCTCCGCAAGGCTAAACAACCTGGTTCGGATCTGCGGGTTGGCGATGTGCAGGGCCAGATCCTGGCGGAGCTTATCCTGAAGGTTGCCCTGGCCGGTGGGATCATCGACGATTGGCGACTGGAACAGGATGTCGAGCGTCTGGCCTAGACTCAGTTCCGCCCGATCGTGCGCCAGATTGTCAGCGGCTTCTTCCAGCCCGATCGCCTTGGCGATCGCCTCGTTGCTGATCGCCGCGAGAAGGAGGTGGGCGAGCCACTCCCGGGCGAAGCGATTGTCGACGGCGTCGAGATAGGATCCGTCGATTGCTTGGTTGTGGAAACGCGCGGTGCGGATCGCTCGGTAGGGCGGATCCGAGTCGGTGCCGAGGCTCGACCAAAGGTCCTGTGGGAAACGGAGGCGCAGACAGAATGCGTCGACCCCGAAGCTGAAGCCAAGCGCAGCGGCGCCTCCGTCCATCTCGTAGCTGAATTTCTTGTTTTGTGACGTCCCGTCGCGATAGCGGATGCTAGCGTCGCTCCCGATCGCCATACGCCGCGCTTCTGCCGCACTGAGGTTCTGATGGGTGTAGAAGCGGGCATCGGCAATGAAGGGAGCCCATGGGCTGCCTATCGGCGACGCCAGGACCAGACCGACTTCGCGGGCTACGATCTGCGAACGCCAGCGCAACCGCGCGTTCGAGGTGTCGACCACCGTACTGGCGGGTTGCTGGACCAGAAATTCGCGCGGCCGATAGACCGGTAGCGGCAGGACGTCCCCATTGGTCGTCCGAACCCGCCATTCACCGATGAGGTCGGCCCGCACGTAGGGCGCGAGATCGACGCTTTGCGCGACATTCTGGTCGAGTTGCGGACAAATCCAGTGCCGTTCAAGAGCATGGCTGATGCCGTAGCGCCGCGAGACGCGGCCGGCCGCATATTCCTTCATCGCCTGCGAGATCGGCATGACGACACGCTCGGGCGTTGCTCGACCCGACTGGCCGAGCACGATCTCGACTTCGGGCAGGTTGAGATCACTGAACAGGTTGGCCGGAGCGAACTCGGGCAAGGGCGAGTTGCCGACATGATAGTCGGCGCCTGCCTCGCCATAAGCTGACCAGCGCGATTCTAGCCGGCGCAACGCGGTCGGTAGCACCTCGACCAGGAGCGGGCGCGGATGGTCCCAAAGCAGGGCTTCGATCTCGTCGCGGTCAAGCTTGAGAGCCTGTCCGAGATAGTCTGCATAGCGTTCGAGGTCGGCTTCGGTGGTGAGAATGCCGCGGATGAGGTCGGCCAGTTTCGTCTGGCGTGCGCGCTGGTTGGGCGTGCCAGCGGGTCCGTACATGTTGATCCACACGCTGCCGCGCGGGTTTGTGCCGATCACCAGGCTGAGGTAATCGAGCGTCGCGTAAACCGCCTGGATACGTTCGACATAGCGATTGCTGATTGGCAGCGATCGGGCAGCGATCTCAGGGTCGAACAGCAGGTCATAACCCTGATAGGCGAGCCGATCGCGGCCATAGTCGGACAAGATCACGACCGTCCAAGGGCGCATGCGTCCCGAACGCCCAGCCCGGCCTTTACGCTGGAGAAATTGGGCGACGTCGTTGGGAGACTTGTGCTGGATGACGGCGCCGACGAGCGGGTCATTATAGCCGACCTCGAGCGACGCGGTCGCAACGATGATATCGAGATGACTGCCGACACCCGGGTCCATAGACATGACGCGGCCGACGGTCTTGCGATCGTTGGATTGCAGAGTGTGACCGATGTCGACAGCGGCCTGCCAATCTTGGCCATGAAGCTTGCGATGTTCGCTCGCCATCGGCGTGCGCAAGGAGGCAAGCCCACCATTGGGGTGACGGTTCATGTCGATCCGGCCGCTGCTTTGCCGTCCCTCGGCATCAAGCATGGCGAAGAACATGCGGTTGATGACATCGAGATTGTCGGCGAATAGGAACAGCCGTTCGCCAAAGACGCCTTGGCTCCGGCGCAGGTCAGGTGCATCGAGCATTCGGGAGAGCAACATGGCCGACTGGATCGTGGTCGACAGAAGCGCGGTACGGGAAACGGGGTCGCCGCGAAGCGCCAGCAGATACTCCGCGCCCTCTGCGATCATATCGCGGGTCCGGGGGGCGATCTCAAGAGAGGCCTGTTCGTGCAGTCCGGTCAATCGCGCAAAGAAGCGCGCCCCGTCGGCGAGCGTCGCCGAGAGGCCGACGAAACTGACCGACCGGCGCAGTAGTCGGCGCCATCGGCGTAGCAGGAACGCGACCTGCGCGCCCGATGTACCGGCATAGGTATGGACTTCGTCGAGCAGCATGAGTTCGACAGGGCGTTCACAGCGATCACCTAGGCCGAACAGGTGGCGGACACGGTCATCGCCCATCCGCTGGTTCAGCATCTCGGTCGTAGTGAACAGGATGTCTGGGCTCTCGCGCTCGAGCCGTTGACGCGTAAGGATAATCTCGTCGCTTTCGATTGAGGCGGCGCAGGTCTGGCAGACCAGGCGTTCGGCCCCGGCCCTGCGATCCAGGTTATGCCACAGCATATCGCCGTCACAGCCATCGGTCGGGCAGCGCAGATAGTCGCAGATCAAGCCGTCCGCGTGGCGACGCCAACCGGTGCGGGCCTCAGCGTCGGCGGCGTCCTTCGGCGTCGGGCCGAAATAGGTGCCGATGAGGATCTTGCGACAGCCCTGTTGCAACAGGCTGGCGTCGAGCCGCCGTGCCTGACTGTAGACCTCGGCGAACTGGTCTTTGAGCAATTCGTTGCGCGGGTAGAGCGCGAGCACCTTGACCCAGCGACTGGCGGAGGAATCGCGCCGGATGTGCGATGCAATCCGAGCGAGTGAAGGTAGATAGAACGCGAGGGTTTTTCCGCTTCCGGTCCCGGCGCTGACCAGCGTCGCGATCGAGTTAGACTGCTCGAAACCGGCCAAGATGCGAGCGGCGGCATCGACCTGGAAGCTGGCTAGGCCGAAATCGGGGCCGTAGCTGTTGATTAGGGTCGACAGAGCATCGCGCGCAGAGGCGTCGGACGTTGCCGCCTGAACCTGAATGCGCGCTTGCTCGGCCGAGATTTGCCGGCGCGGATAACGCCGTCGGCGCCAGATGAAGCGGAAGTCCGCGACGAGCGTCGGCGCGGATTGCCAGCCAATCAGGCCCCGATGCTGCGGAAACAACTGCCTGAGCCGAAAAAATAGTCGGACCGCTTCCGCCATCCGCGAGCGAAAGCGGCTGGTTTCGCCGTCGCCGATGTCGAACAGCAGCGCGCGATCGCGAAGCGCTGCCACGACTTCGGCGACACTGACGAAGGTCAGACCGTCGGCATAAGCGGTGTCGTCAAGCAGGGGGTCAATGAGTTCGCCGAGTTCCCCAAGCGTCAGAAATCCATCAACGAGGCCCCAGGTGAGCAGCCGTGCTTCGCGCTGTTCTATCCGATCCAGGCTGGTGAGGAGGAGTTTTTCATCGCCGTTCATGCGCGATCCGATGATTTGACGCGATAGGCGTCGAGACTCTCATTTTCGCGCAGCCACGCGAGCACCTCGTCAGTCAACAGGCTGATCGGAGCACCAAGAACGGACTGTACCGCCTCGAGAAACGCCTTCACCTCGGGCGCGACATGGAAATCGAACGCCTTCGCAACGCCTTCGAGTTGGCTGCCCAGTGTTCGTGCTCGCTCGATTGTCGCCTGATCGGGAGGCAGGCTGTCGAAGAGTGCTTTAAACTGGCTATAGAGGCCCTGATAGACTTTGAGTGCTTCCTGGTTCGGCTTCGTCTTGGCCAGCTTGGACTCGATCGCTGCAGGCGTATCGCCGCTGAACAGGCTGGTCCGCTCGGCCTTCCAGGCGGCGGTGACCGCCGCCTGGAGATCGCGTGCTGCCGAGTCGATCTCCTCGAGCATTGTCGGCCATGCCTGGCCCCTTTTGAGTGTTGCGGACTTTGGTGTCACTGCAAAGCGCTCGAGCACGGTAGTCGCCTTTTTGCGGACCACAGCGCCGCTCGGGGGGTCGACAATGGTGATGCCGGCCTTGGTGAGTAGGCGCCTCTTCTCGGCTGAGCCCGAAAATTTCTCGACGTGCCGGGCAAGTTGGCCCCGTAGGCCTTCCAGGTCGGCGGCTTCAGCCACGTTGGAACTCATCTCATGAAGGCGGCTCAGACGAGCGCGTAACGCCGACGCACGGGCAGGCAAGGTCGTGCTCATGGCGTCGCCTCCTGCGCATCGGGTTGGGCGATGGTGGTCAGCATCGCGGTGATTTCGGCAACGAGCGTGGCAGGATCGGCCTGCCCCCGATTTGCCTCTTCGCGCGCGACACTGTCCTC